>DATLLJ010000055.1:0-97451 GCA_035537875.1 Vicinamibacterales bacterium
GCCGTCCCCTCACCCACCGGCGTCCACTTGTCCATCGTCGCGCCGTGTGGGATGTAGATGCATCCGAGACGGCTCCTGGGCGCCGCCGCCGTCTGCGCCAGCAACGTCCCTGCCGGCACCATCGATTCGAGCAGCGGCAGCGCCAGCGTCACGCCGGTACCGCGCAGAAACGTCCGCCGCGACAGGTGCTTTTTCGTGATGAACGTCATGGCTCGGTGCCTCCCTCGTATCGTTTCATTTGGAACGGTAGGCTCTTCACGACGCCGGCGATGAGCGAGGAGAACCGGTAGTCGTTGCGAGACGCGTCGCGAACGATGACCCGCACGGCCGGCATGTCGAAATACTCCACACGCCTGCCCAGCGCGTAGGTGAGCAGCTTCTCGGCCGCCGTCGCGACGACCGCCCCGCGGCGGTCGAGCAGCGCCTGCCGGAGGCTGGCCGGGCCGTCCAGCGTCGTTCCGTCCACGAGCCGGCCCGCGGCATTGACCGGCGTCCCATTGTCGGCATCGCGCCACTTGCCGATCAGGTCGTAGTTCTCGAGGGAGAAGCCGATCGGATCCATGACCGAATGGCACGACGCGCAACTCGGGTTGGCGCGGTGCCGCTCGAGGCGCTGGCGAACCGACGTCGCCTGAGCGCCGGGCTCGGCTGACTCCGCCAGATTGGTCTCGACCCCGGGCGGCGGCGACGGCACCGGCGCGCCGAGGAGGTTCTCCAGAATCCACTTGCCGCGCTTCACCGGCGACGTGCGGTTGCCGGCCGACGTGACGGTCAAGAGACTCCCGTGACCGAGCAGCCCACGGCGGGCGCCGTCGGCCAGCGCGACGCGCCTGAAGCGGCTCCCGCGGATGTTGGGGATCCCGTAGTGCCGTGCGAGCCGCTCATCGACGTACGTGAAATCAGCGTCGATCAGGTCCACGATGCTGCGATCGTCGCGGACGACGGTCTCGAACAGCAGTTCCGTCTCGCGCCGGAAGGCGTAACGAAGACTGCCGTCGAACTCCTTCGTTCCCGGCGCCACGTCGTCGAGCTGCCGCAGTTGGAGCCACTGTCCAGCCAGATTGTCGATGAGGGCGCGGGCACGGGCATTCGACAGCATGCGGCGCGTCTGCTGCTCGAGCACCGTGGGATCGGCGAGACGGCCCTTTGCCGCCAGTCCCAGCAGCTCCTCGTCCGGGATACTGCTCCACAGGAAGAAGGACAACCTCGACGCCAGCTCGAGATCGCTGATCCGGTAGACCTCGCCGGCGCGCAGGCCCGTTGGCGCCCGCTCGAACCGGTAGATGAACTGCGGATCGACGAGCACGCGCGCGAGGGCGTACTGGATCCCGGACTCAAAACCACGAAGCGTGCGGCCCGACTCGAAGAACCCCAGGAACGTCTCGATCATCGGGTCGTTCTCGTTCACCGGCTTTCGCAGCGCGCGCGTGGCGAGCGCGGACAGGATTTCCCGCGCGCACGGCACTTCTTCAGCCGGCGTCGCCGGTCGACAACTGAAGATCCTGCGACGGCTCGGCGTATCGCCAGGCCCGGTCGGGTTCAGCGGTCCGTTGATCGCCAGGCTCTGCACGCCCGCAGTATTGGCGAGCTCGGAGAACAGGTCGTCAACGCCACGCGCATTGGCGCGGCGGACGACGGCGACGCCGATCGTCTGCGGGCCGGCGGGAATCTTGAGCCGGATGCCGCCCCGCGGCGCGCTCCGTCCGAGCAACTGCACCCGCTCTCCGTTCAGCGTGATCTCGAACTCGTCGTCGACGCCGACGGGTGGCAGTCCGAACAACCCGACGCCGGCCCGGCCGACTCTGAACTCGTATTCGGCGTCGAGCGGAAACACGTGCTGCACCAGAAGGCCGCCGCGCGTGCCGAGCGGCAGCCCTTCGCGATGCTCGGCCTGTGACAACCCACGTGGCGGCAGATAGGTGGTGACGTCGGCGCTGAGCGTCGGATCGCCCACCGCGAGACGGCTGATCTTCGCCGCCGCGGAGATGTAGGCCTGCATCAGCGCCGGCGAGACGCCAAGCACGCTGGCCATGTTGTCGAATCCTTCGCTCGAGTCGTCTCCCGGAAGCAGCGCCGCGGCATCGATCGGCAGATCGATGAGATCGCGGACGGCGTTGGCGTATTCCGTGCGATTCAGCCGATGGAGCACCGGCGCGCCCGGGTTCGGAGCCGCGGCGGCGGCGCGATCGATCGCGGCCTCCACTGCCGCAGCGAACCCGTCGAGCGTAGCCCGGTCCGGCCGCGGCGCGTTGGCGGGCGGCATCATGCCGGTGCGGACCTTCCGCACCACCTTCTCCCACGTCGGCGCCTGGTTTCCCGCCTGCGCAACATCGAGTCCCTCGAGCGCAAGGCCTCCTGTACGCATCCGCGCGTTGTGACAGGTGACACAGTAGCGATTGACAACCGCCTGCGCTCCAGAAGCCGCTGGCGTGCCCTGAGCCGCGGCCAAGGGTTGGCGGGTTGGTGGCACGCGCCGCTCGGTCTGGGTCTCGACGCTCACGAGTGCGAACATGAACAGCGCGGCGGCGGTGAGCCTGCGCGCCTTCATGGCTTGCCCGACTCAGCCATCAGCTTTTCGAGCAGGGCGATCGTCGCCGGCTTGCGCTCCGCACCGACGGCGGCGAGAAAAACGCCCTCTGCCCAGCGGAGCGGCGTCCGTCCTTCCTTGTCCTTGATATCGAGACGCGCGCCGCGCTTGACGAGCAGCTCGATGATGGCGTTCGAGCCGCGGTTCACGGCGCCGAGCAGCGCTGTCAGCCCCATCGAGTTGGCGGCGTTCACGTCGGCGCCCAGGTCCAGGCAGAGCGACACCGCGTCGAGCGAGGCCTGAGGCGACTCGGTATATGTCTGACCCACCGCCCAGTTCACGCCCGCCGCGGCCATGAGCGGCGTGGTTCCGGCCAGGGTCGCAAGGTTCGGATCGGCGCCGCGCTGCACCAGCAGCCGCATCGTCGTCGTATCGCCCGAGAGCGCCGCGCGCAGGAATGGCGTCTGCCCGGTGAAGTCCACCCACGATATGTCGTTGAGCGCATAGAGCCAACGCCGTGAGGGCGGCACCTCGCGGGTGCGTACGTTGACGTCGGCGCCCTTGTCGAGAAAAAGGCGAATCAGGTCCAGAACGGGCGCGCGGTCGACGCCGTTTTCCTTCGGGCTGTCCTGGTCGTTGTTGTTCATGTCCAGGTTGCGGTATTCGACCGCCGCCCAGAGCGGCGACCGGCCCCAGAAGTCGTCGGCGTTCACGTTCGCGCCCCTCTCGGCGAGGAATCTGGCGACGTCGATCTGGCCGTTGAGCGCGGCCATCAGCAGCGGACGAATTCCGTTGCCATCACCCAGTTCGAGCTCGGCTCCGGCGGCGACGAGCACCCGTGCCGCCTCCAGCCGCCCGTCGCGAGCGGCATACAGAAGCGGCGTCATGCCGCCTTTCACTTCGGCACGCCGGCCGCGGTCCGGCAGACCGCCCTTGTTGATGCCAACCCCTTCCGATCCGCAGCCCGTGCCCTTGCACGGCGGCACGAACGCCGGCGTCGGCCCCTTGCGCGTCTGACCGTTCACCGCGGCGCCGGCCTTGACGAGCAGTTCAACGGCAGCTCCGTGATCCTCACGGACCGCGATCATCAGCGCCGTCTGTTGGAATTCCGGCTCGCGTGCGTCCACGGCGGCGCCACGCTCGATGAGCAGGCGCAAGGCGGCCACCGCGCCAGTGCGCGCGGCGGTCATCAACGCCGTTTCGCCGCCGGGATCAGTGGTATTGGGATCGACTCCCGCGTCGAGGAGCCGCCGGATCATCTCGGCATTGCCGTTAACACAGGCGAGGAAGAGCGGTGTCACGCCGTAGCGATCGCGGGCGCCCGCGTTCGCACCGGCCCGCAGCAGCAGATCCGCAATCTCCATGTGGTCCGCATGCACGGCGGCGTGCAGAGCGGCGGTCCCATCGACACGTGTGGCGTTGACGTCGCTCCCCTGCCCGATGAGGGATCGGACGGCCGCGAGATCTCCCCGCTCCGCGGCATCGGCCAGCGGAACGCCGGCCGCTACAGCGACGGCCGGCAGCAGCCATCCGATCAGGACTGCTACGGCGAAAACGTGTCGCGGCGACATCCGGGCATTCTATCCCGGCCCACCTCCGCAGCACGAGCGGTTCTCCAGCGGTGCGGTTGGGGGACGGCGCTGCGGCTGCGGTACCGCCGGATGGCAAAATGGGCCCTGACTCGCCGGGGGACCGTCGTGCTCTATCGAATGGCCGGTGGCGAGGGCTGCCCCCGCGCCGGGGCTTACCGGACGACAACTGATCGTCGGCTGGATCGACGGCGGGCTGCCCGTCTCCGAGGACTTGAGCCCTAGGAAACACTAAGGCTCGCGGTTAGCATAGCGCTCGTTCTCAGCCGTCCCCTCACATAGCCGAATCCGGACGGTGGGCCCGCGCCAGAATGAAGGAGTCTCCATGAAGTGGGCGGTTTTCATGCTCGTCTTGTTCGCGGCGCGGGCCGGCGCCCAAACGCCAAATCCCGGTGTTTGTGCGGCAACACCGCGGATGTCGAATCCCTCCGCAGGTGCGCGTTGGAATGGATGGGGTGCGGATCTTTCGAACACCCGTTCTCAAACGGCGCAGCAAGCCGGGCTCACAGACGCGAACGTTCCTACACTCAAACTGAAATGGGCCTTCGGCATACCCGACGCGACTCAATCTCGCGCTCAGCCTGCCATCGCGGAAGGCCGGATGTTTTTCGGCAGTGCGCCCGGCATCGTGTATTCGCTCGACGCGAAGACCGGATGCACGTACTGGACATTCAAAGCACAGGCTGGAGTGCGAACTGCAATCTCTGTTGGGCCATACAAAGGCGCAGGAGGGACTGCGGGTAATGCCGTCTACTTTGCTGACGCCAGCGCCAACGCATACGCGGTCGATGCGATGACGGGCAAGCAAATCTGGACGCGAAAACTGGACGATCATGCCGCCGCGCGGTCGACCGGAGCTCCGATACTGCACGAGGGCCGGCTGTACGCTCCCGTCGCGGGCGTGTCCGAAGAAAACGCGGCAGCACAGCCTCAATACGAGTGCTGCACGTTCCGCGGCAGCCTTTCGGCATTGGATGCGAATACCGGTGAAGTCATCTGGAAGGCGTACACGATTACCGAGCCTCCAACGCCTCGGGGCAAAAGCACGACCGGGGCCCAGCTCTGGGGTCCGGCAGGCGCCGGAGTCTGGAGCGCCCCGACAATCGACACCAAACGCGGCTCGATCTATGTCGCCACCGGTAATGGTTATAGCGATCCGCCGCAGCTGACGAGCGATGCCGTCCTCGCTTTTGATCTCAAGACCGGAAAGATGAAGTGGGCAAGCCAGGTCACGCCCAATGATGTCTGGATCCTCGGATGCGGAGGCAAAGGCCTGGCGCCAAATCCCAATTGCCCCGAAAGCATCGGTCCCGATTATGACTTCGCCGCTTCGCCGATCGTCGCCACTCTGCCAGGCGGGCGCGATCTCATTGTCGTTCCGCAAAAATCAGGCGTCGGCTATGGACTCGATCCCGACAAACAGGGCGCAATCCTGTGGCAATACCGGTTCGGCCGTGGAAGCGGGATCGGCGGAGTCTGGGGCGCTGCGGTCGATCAGCAGCAGGCCTATTTTTCCGCCGCGGATTATTTGACGCCGGCACCCGGTGGAATCCACGGCGTTCGGCTCGATAACGGCGAGCGCGTCTGGTACACGCCGCCGCGCCCGGCATTGTGCGGAAGCGGCCCGGGATGCAGCGCGGCGCAATCGGCAGCACTCACAGTGATTCCGGGAGTCGTCTTCTCGGGCTCAGCCGACGGCGGCCTCCGGGCGTTTTCCACAAAAGATGGTTCGATCGTCTGGGAATTCGACACCAACCGCGGCTTCGAAACCGTCAATGGCGTCAAGGCCAATGGTGGATCCATGGATGGCCCTGGCGTGGTGGTTGCGGGGGGGATGCTGTACGTCAGTTCAGGAAATGGCGGCTTGGTCGGACGGCCCGGAAATGTTCTCTTGGCTTTCGGCGTCGACTAGAGTTGTCACCGCGCGGAACGTCCAACACGTAACGGCCTCCGCTAAAGCTTCGGCGGATCGTCGTAGAAACCCGAGCACCACCCGTAGTGCGACGCCGTCGACGGCGCCACACAGCTCGTGATCCCAGGCGAGCAGGTCCGCTTACTTCGAGGCGGTGGGTGGTGCCGGGAAGTAGGTGGCCACGCGGTCGTTCAACGTGAACTCCATGCCCAACCCGGGATACTGCCGCAGGACGTTGGCGCGCATCTCGGCCGCGTTCTTCGAGCCCGCGACGTTGGCGTCCCAGTCGACGATGTATTTCTTCATGAACTCGATCGATTGCAGATCGCGCGTCGCACCAGGGCCCTCATGGCCCGGGACGATCACCGCCGGCTTCAGCGCGACGATCTGGTCGATGGTCTTCCGCCAGTTTTCCCGGGCAGCATCGCGCGGCACGCCGAAGTAGACGTGGTCGAAGACGATGTCGCCCGTGACGACGGCCTTGAGGGATGGAATCCACACGAAGCTGTTGCCGGGACCGTCGGCGCCCTGCACGCCGCCGGTCACCGGGAACTCTTGCCCCTCGAGCGTGAGTACCGGCGTCACCAGCTCCTCGGGCAACACCGGGTCCGGGCCGGGAATGTTGTTGCCGTAAGTGGCAAACCAGAACTTCTGACGCGCCGGCCACCCGGTCTTCGCCGCCGCCACCGTCGCGGGAAGCGCCACGATCTTCGCGTTCGGAAATGCCTGTTTCAGCACCGCGAGTCCGAACAGGTGATCCGGGTGCGCGTGGGTCGAGTAGATCAGCGCGAGGTTCTTTTTCGACTCCAGGATCTCCGCCGCGAGCTTGTGTGCTTCGCTGAGCGAGAACTGCGGGTCGATCACCAGCATGTCCCGCTCGCCGATAATCATTGTCGAGTTGACGTCGTAACCCGTCTGGCCGCGGCCGGTGTGCACCTTGAGCGTGAACGTCGACTGGGTCTGCGCCGCGATCGCGAACGTCAGCACGACCAGCGCGCATGTCATGACCTTCAGCATCTGGACTCTCCTCGGACTTATGATCTGCGACCCGCTCATCATTCCGCCACCTGCACTTCCACCGTGATCCCGTTGTTGTCCCGGAACCGCACGACATCCGGTTCGTCCGGCGACGGCAACACCTCGGCGTGTAGCTCGCGAAGCCTGGCGGCCAATGCCTGCCGATCGAATGGCGCGACCTTGATCGTGAAATGGCTGATCGTCGTCTTGCCATCCGTCGCCGGCTGCAGCCCGAGACGGGTCCCGCGCTCGAGGCGGTACCAGATGCGACCGTTGGCGTCGCGTGGAGTCTCTGCAGCACTCCCGTATAGCGCGCGGTAGTACGGCAGCGCCTTGTCGAAACTCGAGACGCTCAGCATCACATGATCGACGCCGCGCGGCGTGAGCAGCCCCTCGGCCTCCACGGGCAGCGGCGACTCGACGGCGGCGGTGACGAGACCTGCGGGCGGTTGAAACAGCTGGAGCTCGAGACCATCCGGATCCGGCCACATGCCAATGGCGCCGGGGCCCGTGGGCTTTGCCGGCAGGCCTGCGGCCTCGAGAGCGCTGGCGAAGGCGTCACGCGAGTACGTCCTGGCGAGCACGCAGTAATGCCCGATCGCCGGCGGCCGGCCCGCGGCTGCGCCAATCGCGATGTACCCGACCTGGCGATCCACGGGGACGTCACCGAGCACGACGAAGTACCGGAGCGTATCGCGCACCGGCTGCTGATGCAGCTGGGTCCGGAAGATCCGCGCATAGAACTGCGCCGCCGCTGCGGTGTCGGGCACGACGATGTCGAGATGCTCGAGACCGAGGTTGTCGAGCGGCAGCTTGAGCGGAGTGGCGGACTGAGCCCAGGCACCCGCGCCCAGCAGCGCGGCGCACAGCGCAACAACCAGCGGCATCCGTGTGGTCATCGCTCTAGATCGTGACCGCGCCGGTGCTGTCGCCAAACGTGTCGATGCGCGCCCCCATCTTGTCGAGCATCGCCAGCAGCAGATTCGACATGTGCGTGTCCTTCGGGAACACCAGATGGCGTCCGCCTTTGACGTTCGCGGACGCGCCGCCCGCGAGCACGATCGGCAGCGGACTGAAGTTGTGCTGATTGCCGTCGCTCAACGAACTGCCGTAGAGGACGAGCGAATGATCCAGCAGGGTGCCGTCGCCGTCTGCCACCCCCTTCAGCTTGTCCACGAAGTAGGCGAACTTGGCCATATGGTAGGCGTTCAGCAGCGCGAACCGATCCATGTTCGACCGGTCGTTCGAGTGGTGCGACAGGTTGTGGAACGGATCGCGGATACTGGTTTCCGGGAAGACGGCGCCGCTCAGTTCCCGGGCGAACATCAGCGTCGAGACGCGCGTGATGTCCGCCTGCAGCGCGATGATCTGCAGATCCATGAGCAGCTTGAGGTGTTCCTGGAACGTCGGCGGCACACCGGTCGGCACGTCCGGCAGCGTGATGTCCTGGCCCGCCGCCGCTTCGGCGCGTTGAATCCGTCGCTCGATCTCGCGCACGTCGTCCAGGTACTGTGTCAGCCGCCGGCGATCGCCCGCGGGCAGATCCTTCTGGAGCGACGATACCTGCCCGATCACCGAGTCGAGCAGGCTGCGCGACTCCTCACGCCGCGCGTGCCGCTCCGCGTCAGTCGCACCGACGCCGAACAACTTCTCGAACACCTGCCGCGGGTTGTTGGCCATCGGCAGCGGTTGGGTTGGGCCTTTCCACGAAATCGAATTGCGGTAGGCGCAGCTGAACGCCGCCTCGCACGCGAGCACGGCCTCTTCGATCGAGAGCTCCAGTGACGGTAGCGGCGTGTCTTGACCGATCAACTGCGCGGCGACCTGGTCGGCCGAGACGCCGAGGTGTGCCTGCGGCCCGCGCTCCGGGACCGCTCCCGTCAGAAACACGGCCGCCGCGCGCGTGTGGTTCGCGCCCGCCGAGACGTCGCCGCCGCCTGCCCCCGCCACGTACGGATGCGCGAGACCGCTGACGATGTTGATGTGATCGCGGAGCGGCTCGAGCGGTTTCAGGATCTCGGTGAACGCCCAGCCAGTCCCTTCCGCCGCCGGCGTCCACTTGTCCATCGTCGCGCCGTGCGGCACGTAGAACGCCACGAACCGCGTGCGCGGTGCTGCGGCACTCTGCCGCAGCGGCGTCTGCGCGCCGACCATCGAGTCGAGGAACGGCAGGGCGATGGTGGCGCCGACCCCCCGAAAAAACGTCCGCCGCGAGAGATGTGATTTCGTGATGAACATCGTCATTGCTCCGGCTGCGGTTGGTCGAGGCTCTTGGTCTTCGACTGGAACGGCGCGCTCTTCACGGCCGCCACGACGAACGACGAGAAGCGGTAGCCGTTCTGTGCCGCGGCGCGCGCGATCGCGCGCACTGCCGGCATGTCCTGCGGTCGCATGGCGCGCCCGGTGGCATAGGTCAGGAGGCGCTCCGCGAAGACCCCGGCGAAGACGTCGGTCCTCGCGAGCAGCGCCTGCCGGAGCGTCACCGGACCGTTCAGCTCTGTCCCGTCCGCAAGGCGTCCCGACGCGTCGATCGTCGCGGTGCCGTCAACCGTTCGCCACTTGCCGGTGTTGTCGAAGTTCTCGAGGGAGAACCCGATCGGATCCATCAGCTTGTGGCACGAGGCACACGCCGGGTTCGCGCGGTGCAGCTCCATCCGCTGACGGAGCGACGTCACCTTGACCTGCGCCGCGTCCTTCTCAAGGTTCGTTTCCACGCCGGGCGGCGGCGCTGGCGGCGGCGCACCGAGCACGTTCTCGAGGACCCACTTGCCGCGGGTGACCGGGGACGTTCGATTCGCCGCCGACGTGACGGTGAGGATGCTGCCCTGGCCAAGGAGACCGCGCCGCGGGTCGTCCGGCTTGAGAGCGACGCGACGCATCCGCGAGCCGCGAACACCGGGAATGCCGTAGTGCCGCGCCAGGCGCTCGTCGACGAACGTGAAGTCGGCATCGAGGAGATCGATCACGCTGCGGTCCTCGCGAATGATCGTTCGGACCAGCAGTTCGGTTTCGCGCTGGAACGACTGCCGGAGGTTACCGTCCCACTCGGACGAATCGGGCCGCACGTTGCGCAATGCGCGCAGCAGGAGCCACTGGCCGGCAAAGTTGTCGACCAGTGCATCGGCCTTGGGATCGGCCAGCATCCGGCGCACCTGCCGCTCGCGGGCCGCCGGATCCTTCAGCGTGCCGCGTTCCGCCCCGGTCAGCAGCTCCGCATCGGGAATGCTGCTCCAGAGGAAGAACGACAGCCGCGACGCGAGCTCGTAGTCGCCCAGTTGAAACGGCGACCCCGGCGCGACGCTCGCCGGTTCACGTTCGAACCGGAAGAGAAACTGCGGATCGACGAGCACGCGCGCCACCGCGCGCTGGATGCCGCTCTCGAACGTGCCGCGCTCGCGGCCGGCCCGGAAGAACGACATCAGCGTCTCCATGTCCGCCCCGGTGGCCGGCACGGGACGACGGTACGCGCGACCGGCGAGCGCGTGCAGGATCGTCCGCGCGCACGTTGTCTCCCCGGCGACGGACGCCGGCGAGCAGGACAACAGCTGACGCCGGCTCGCTGAATTGCCGGGTCCGGTGGGATTGAACGGCCCCACGATCGTGATCTGCGAGATGCCGGGCACGCGCGTCTCCGCGTGGAAGACGCTGTCGGCGCCGACGACTCGCGTGCGCACCATCATCGCCGCCGCGACGGTGTGCGGCCCGGCGGCGACGCGAATCCGCGTGGCGCCTCTCGGCTGCAGCGTGACCCGCTCCTCATCCAGCGTCACGTAACGGTCGTCGACCGGCGGCGCGTCGCCACCGCGCGGTCCCCCCAGAGGCGCCGCGCCGCCACTGCCAATCTCGAGATCGTACTCGGCGTCGAGCGGAAAGGTGTGGCGGAGGACGATGCCGCCGCGGGTGCCGAGCGGCAGGCCGTCGATGTGGACGTCCTGTTCGAAGTCACCCGGGACGCGATAGGTAACCCGGTCCAGGCCGATGCTCGGATCACCGACGGCGATGCGGCTGATCTTCGCCGCGGCCGATGCGTAGCTTTCGATCAGCGCCGGAGAAATACCGAGCACATCGGCGTTGTTGTCGAACCCGGCTGCGGAGTCATCCGGGGGAAGCATCGCGCTGACGTCGACGTCCACCGAGAGCAGGTCGCGAATCGCATTCGCATACTCGGCACGATTGAGTCGATGAAGCGCTGGCGAGCCCGGGTCAGGATGCGCCAGCGCCACGCGATCGAGCTGTCCCTCGAGTGCGCTGACAAACGTCGCGCGCACGGCGTCGGCCGGCTTCGGCGCGCCCTCGGGCGGCATCATGCCGGTGCGCAGCTTGCGAACGACCTTCTCCCAGACGTCGACGTCGCCGTCCACCTTCGCCGAATCGAGTACATCGAGTGCCAGGTTGCCAATCTTGCTTCGCTCGTTGTGGCAGCCGAGACAGTACTGCTTCAGGAACGCCGCATCCGGGGCAGAAACGGGATCGACAGCCGCACGCGCCGGCGCCGCCGGCCTGCCCTGTGCACCGCCGATCATCGTCGACGCCGAAATCCCCACCAGCGCGCCGGCGGCGGCGAGGCGCGCCTTCACCCCGGTCATTGCGCGCCCCCGTCGGTCTTCTTGACTTCGGCTTTCTTCACGGTGGCCGACGCGGCACCGCTCGTCAGGCGATCGAGCAGCGCCATCGTCGAGGGCTTCGCCACCGGCGAGTTGGTGGCGAGAAACACTCCCTGCGCCCACACGTACGGCGTGCGGCCTTCCTTGTCCGCCTGGTTGAGCGCGGCGCCTTTCGATGCCAGCAGCTCGATAATGTCGTCGGAGCCGCGATTGGCCGCGCCGTGCACGGCCTGCAGTCCCATCTGGTTGACGGCGTTGACGTCGAGCCCGAGCTCGAGACAGAGCTGCACCGACTGGATCCACACGGCCGGCGATTCGCTGAACGTTTCACCGACGACCCAATTCACGCCCGCGGCCGCCATCAGCGCCGTCGTCCCGTTGAACGTGGTGATTTTCGGATCGGCGCCCCTGGACAGCAGCAGTCGCATCACCGGCAGATCACCTGACTGCGCGGCGCGGATGAACGCGGTCTGACCGGTGACGTCCACCCACTCGAGCGAGGCGAGCGGCAGCAGGTAGCGCCGCATCGGCGGGAATTCCTTGACGCGCGCGTTGGGATCGGCGCCGCGATCGAGGAGCGTCGCGATCAGCTTCAGCGCCGCCTCGCGGTCAACGCCGTTCTCGTTGGTCGGCGCGCCGCTGCGGACGGCGAGGTTCCGGACATCCACCGCCGACCAGAGCGGGGTGCGCCCCCACCAGTCGGCAGTCTTCGCCTCGCCGTCGTGGTTCAACAGGAATGCGGCCACGTCGATCTGGCCGTTGGTGATGGCCATAATCAGCGGGGTGATGCCGTTGGGATCGGTGCGGTTCACATCGGCACCGGCTTCGACGAGCAGCCGCGCGGCATCGAGCAGACCGTCGCGCGCCGCGAAGAGGAGGGGCGTCATCCCGCCCGGTGCCGGCTGCTGTTCACCTTGCGGCGGCACGCCGCTGCGGACAATCCCCACGCCGTGTGAGCCGCCGCCGGTTCCCGGTGGCCGCCCCGCTGGGAGCTCGCCGACCCGCGTCTTCGCCTCGATCGCCGCGCCCTTCGCGAGCAGCGACTTCATGATCGTGGCATCGTTGCGACGCGCGGCCCACATCAGCGCGGTGTGGCCGAACTGCGGATCGGTCGCATCGACGGGCGCGCCGCGATCGAGCAGGAGTTGCACGGCGTCGGCGCTACCCGATCGGACCGCCGCCATCAGCAGCGTGTCTCCCGACGCGTCGCGGGTCGCCACGTCCGCTCCGGCGTCCAGCAGACGTCGCAGCAGTGCGGTGTTGCCGTTTTCGGCTGAGATGTATACCGGGGTTAGGCCCAGTGCATTCGGTGTGGACGGCTTGGCGCCCGCACGCAGCAGCAGGTCCGTGGCTTCCAGGTCGTCGGCACGGACCATCCAATGGAGCGCCGTGGTGCCATCCGCACCGGCGGCATTGACGTCCACGCCCTGCTTGAGCAGCCGGCGAACGGCCGCGCCATCGCCAGCCGCCGCGGCTCGCACCAGCGGGTTGTCGGCTGCCGCCATGACCGACGCCATGTAGGGCGGGTCCTGTGGACCCGCCAACAGCATCAGCACAGCCACCCCGGTACCGATACGTCGTTTTCTCTTCATGTGTTTTCGCGGGCGAACCCGCGCGGAAATCTTAACCGGACTGCGACGCAAAGAACTATCAAATTCCCAGCGTATGTCGGCCGCGTCGGCCGTCTGACATATCTGGCAAAGCCAGATCGGCGGTTCAGCCCGCAATGTCCCACAATCGGGCCCCGACCGAAAAGCGAAGCACCAGCGCACATCACGCGGCCCGTTCGTAGTAATTGAGCAGTCCCGCGAGCCGCGGCCGACGCCGAATCCGCCTCCCGCTCGGCTGGTAGCTGTTGTGATCGATGAGCGCCTTGTCCAACCCTTGATGATTCCGCTCACGATGATAGTGGTCGACGAATTCCGTGAGCGCCCGTCGGAAGTGCCGCTCGCCGAGCGGGACCATCCGATTGAGGCATTCCTCTTTGATCGATCGTACGAAGCGTTCCGCATACGCATTCGGCACCTGGAACGGTGTCTGCGCAACGCGAAGACCAGCCTCATCCAACAGCCGTCGCACCTCCCCACTCCACCTCCGATCCCGATCCCAGATCAGCACGCGGTGGTCGCGCAGCAGCCCATCCTCCGCGGCTGTCAGCGTGCGACCGACTTGGCGCATGAACAGACCACCGGGATGCGGCGTCGATCCGACAATCTGGACGCGGCGTGACGCGAGATCGATAACAAAACACCGTGTAGTACGTCACCAAGCCGCGCCACGTCCACACTTCCGTTGTGAGGAAATCGACGCCGGCGATCGCGCCCCAACGCGCGCGAAGAAAACGTCTGCCACGAGGTCGGCCGCTCCGGCACCGGCGGCAGCCCGTGCGCCTTCAGGATCCGCGCAATCGTCGAACGGCCCACGCGATGCCCGACGTTGTTCAACGCACCTTGGATCCGTGTGTAGCCCCAGGTGGGATTCTCCTCCGCCATCCGGATGACGAACCGTTGGATCTCCGCGAGGACGCCGCGACGTCCAGGACGAGTGGCGTACGTCCATTTTCGCGTGAGGAGCTGCCGATGCCAGCGCAGAATCGTGTCGGGCGTGACGATCGTCGCGACCTGACCGAGGCGACGACGGCCTAACCGATGCCCGTGGACGGCTAACCGACGGCGTTCTTCATCGATGAGACGCATCCGGCCGCGCAAGTGCGCGCGGAGGATGCGGTTCTCTTCGACCAGATACGTGACGAGCCTCCTGCCGCTGGTCGGCCCACCAGCCGGCCACCGCCATCACAAACAGTCGAACCGCAGCGACATCCACGTCCGCGGGAGTCTACATCAGCGACTCACCTCTCGTCTCCAAGGATTCGGCCGAAAAGTGGGACACTACGCGGCCCGAGTCAGACGGCCGCATTCGACGAGGGCCTCTACTTCAATGCCGGACCGATGCGGATCTCGCACCATCACCACACGACGTTGGCGTACTGCCAGGAGCTGCAGGTGCGTGTGGAAGTGTTCGTGGCGGACTCTGAGAGTGCGTATCTGTATCAGACGAGATCGTCCACGCTCACCGGACGGCGGATTCGTCTGCGCGAGGCCCGGGCGGATTTCGACGGCTACATCGCCGAGCTGCTGAGCAAGTCGCTGTCGCAGGCGCAGCTCGATCAGCCCCCTGACAACCGAGGATCGCGAGAGACTGCTTGCCTACCTCCGTCGGCTCGGCGCACTCGACCAGCAGCGGCAGTACCGCGGCTCACCGCGCCGCAGCGGTTACGAACAGCGAACTGCGCCGCTGTCATTGCGTGATTTGCTCGGCGCGGATTTCGACTTCTATGTGGGGATCGATTGGGATTCTCAGCCGACCATGATGCAGGTCGCCGGAGGGATGGACCGCTTGCCCGCGGCCCTCGCCGCGCGACTGGGGAACCGGATTGTGTATCGCGCAGCCGTGCGCGAGATCCGGCAGGGCGAACGGGGCGTGTGCGTGATTTACGCCGACGCGGATGGACGGCTCAGACGCGTCGATGCCGATTACTGTGTCTGCACGATTCCCCTACCCGTTCTGAGTGAGATTCAGAAGGACTTTTCGCAGCCGGTGCAGTCGACGATTGCCGCGGCCCGCTACAATGGCGCGGGCAAGATCGGCTTACAGTTCAAGCGCCGCTTTTGGGACGAAGACGACGACATCTACGGCGGCCGCTCGTTGACTGTCAGGAGATTGGACAGATCATCTATCCATCACACGGATTCAAGGGACGTAAAGGCGTACTCGTGGGCTACTATCTGGACTTCCAGCGAACCATGCGCGAGCGCCCCCCTGCCGAACGTCAACGGCTTGCGCTCGAGCAAGGTGCCCCCATACACCCCCAGTACACCACCGAGTTCGAGACGGCGTTCTCGGTCTCGTGGTCTCGTGGCCTCGCGTGCCGTGGAGCCGCGGCTCATGGAGGTCGGAAACGGCCGCGGCGCTCCGGCAACCCGATGGTCGGGTTCACTTCGCCGGCGATTACATGACGAACATGAGCTCGTGGATGAACGGAGCGTTCGACTCAGCCCGCGAGGTCGCAATGGCGATCCGCCATCGCGCCGTCGCTCGACGCTGATCACGACGCCGTTGGGATGTGAGGACGGGTGACACCAGTTGGGAAAGCGAACCGTGTTCTGTGTACCTGTTATGTACCTGGACCCGAGGTTTTGAGCGATTCTGGCAGTCTTGACCGATTCATTTTCGGCCAAGTTGTTGAGGGTGAGGGGTCCTGCGTGGTTCGACTCCCGCCGCCTCCACCACTTAATCTGCTCTATCCAAAGGAGTTTGTATTTTGGATAGAGCCCGCCTCCACGATGTCTCCGAAATTTCCGACCGTCGAGGCTTGTCGAGCAACCGAATCGCGTTCTCAATCGCCGACGGACTGAGGTGCATGTACCGCTGTGTCGTGCCCAAGTCCTGATGCCCGGCGAGCTCTTGAATCGCGCGGGCCGGCGCGCCGCGCATCGAGAGGTGCGAACAGGGCGCGCGCTGTTGGAGGCGTCGAGCGTTCGAGCAACCTCCGTCCCTGTTCCGGCGTCAGCCAGTTCCCAAGCCGGACGCCCAGACGTCTCACGCCTCTGACACGGCGAATGTCTACGAACGGAATGGAGTTGAAGGAAGGGTTGCCGGCTCCTTCCACGACGCAGGCGCCGCAATAACTATTTCGTTTCCTGTAGCAGCAGGGTCATCGCTGCGAAGTCGATCGACACACGCTGCGCCTGTGTGAGCACGTCGCGACCGACGTTGGCGAGACAACAATTGCCCCCGATCAACGTGTTCCGCTGAAGCGTGACATTCGCGGGGCGTAGTGCTACCGCTGTGGAGCCGATCGTCAGCGTGAACTCGGGGAGCGTCACCGATTCGAAGACCTGAGTGCCGCCGATTCCGCTGATCTCCTGCGTGCCCTTCTTGCCGCTCCGCTCGAGGAGATCTGCAAAGAGCGACGCGAAGTTTGCGTTGAAATCTGTCGTTGTCGCTCCGGTGTCGAGGATGGCCAGCCCGCTTCTGCCCTGGAAGTCTGTCCGCAGCAGCAAACGGTTCTCGCTGAACACGAGATTCGGCGTCGAAGCTCGAGGAAACGTTCCGCCGAGCTCGACACTGCCATCCTTCGACCACGTGATGCTTCCGGCGTGGATCAGGATCGGCATGCCGATGACGCCGACTTCCGAGTCGGGAGCCCACGGCGGCGCGGGGTACACTGCGAACGAGACGTCTTGAATCGCCATAGTCAGGGCTCACACCGATGCGGCAGTTGCTCAATTCCAGGCCTCAGAGCGCGTGAGCGCGCCGGGTGTCCTGTTCTGAACACCTTCAACCGACCCGACTACCTACACTTAGGGCGGCCACTACATCGAAGGAGACACATGACAGGAACTATCGCGAGACTGCAGACGGAAAAGGGATTTGGGTTTATCAAGAGCGGCGAAGGCGCCGACTACTTTTTCCATCGGACCGCCGTGTACGGGGAAGGGCTTGAAAATTTGCACGAGGGTGACAGCGTGGAGTTCGAGGTCGGCCAGGGGCCGAAAGGTCCTCGCGCAGAGAACGTTCGCCGCACGTCAACTTAACAGGTCACGCCGGATAAGCGTCGTTCCTCATTGCCATCGATACCTGTTGTGGTGCATCCGCGCCGCATTCCACACCTCGCCGCAGTTCCTGCACCGCCAATAGCTGTCGGCATCGTGTTTCTTTGCCGTCGTCAGGATCGACGACGACTGGCACGAGGGGCAGGTGACCGGTGCGACGTAGGCGGTCGATGCCGAAGGGGGCGAGAGTTCTCTCATCAGGAGCCCTCCAAGGTTGTGCTTCAGTGAGGGCTGGAGGCCGGGATGGCCGCAGGGCTCAGGAAAGCTCGCGAGGTATCGAGTATACCTCGCCCTGCGCTCTTCCGCGGTAAATACGCGAAGTCGGTAACTCCCGTGTATCGAGCGTCGCATACGGTCTAACGAGGGGAAGGCCTTTCAACGGCGTCGCCCTCTGCATCGCGCGTTTGGCGGCATCGTGGTTACGCATGAAGGTGTGGCCGGCCTCCCAGGATATCCGTCTTTGACGGACATACGTCTAAGACGTATACTCTACATGAAGTGCTGACGTTCGTCGAAACCCGGCTATTCACGTCCCTCGTCCATCGATATCTGTCGGACGATGAGTACGCGGCATTGCAGCAGGCCCTCGCCGACAATCCGGACGCTGGAGATGTGATCCGCGGCTCGGGTGGCGTCCGGAAGCTCCGATGGGGCATCTCCGTACGCGGGAAACGAGGTGGGATCCGGGTGATCTACTACCTCCGATCGCGCCAGGGAGAAATCTGGAGGCTCACTCTGTACGCCAAGAACGAGGCGGAGAGCATCCCAGGCCATGTTCTGAAGAAGATCAAGGAGGAAATCGATGGCAGCGCCTAAGCGGCGGAATATCGGAGCGGAGATTCTGGAAGGGCTTCGACAGCTCAAGCGAGGCGAACACGGCCGCGTCACGAACGTGCCGTCGGTGGCGACGATTCGCGAGGGCACCGGCCTGTCGCAGCCGCGATTCGCTGAACTCCTCGGTGTCTCGGTGCGCACGCTTCAGGAGTGGGAACAGGGACGACGCGCGCCTTCTGGAGCCGCACGCACGCTGTTGATGATTGCCGGCAAGAACCCACGTGCGCTGATTGAGGTGGCGTAGCGCCAATCGGTTATCGCCCTCAACTCCGAGCCGCCCGATCTTGGAGCAATTCCGGCCGCTACTCGCGCCGGCCACTACGTCTGGCCGCCGCTTGGCATAACCGCCATGTCATGACCGATCGAGCCGATGGTTCCCGCCGCCTCCACCACATTTTGAGGCGTGATTTCATTGATCGGAATGAGTCAGGCCTTTTCCATGTACCTAATACGTCCAATCCTTGCGCTCCGTCGCTTCCATAGGCGCGCGAGGCTGTGGACGCGGGGCGTCGCGGCCCCTTAGTACAACTTCAGCAGAGTGCAACAGTCGATTTCGTGCGACGCTAGCAATGCCAACAGGCAGGTCATCGTGCGCCACTTCAAGTTCGCTTTCCTCCTGGCGGCGTCAATCACCGGTTTCGCCCTGGCTGCGGACCGACAGCAACCGGCATCGGGTGGGCGCGGCGGTCGTGCGGTCGCGGTCACGTTCGACGATCTGCCCGCGCGAGGGGACCTCGCGACCATGCGCGAGACCACGACCAAGCTGCTGCGAACCCTCGCGACTGAGCGCATCCCTGCCACAGGATTCGTCAATGAGTCGAAACTCGCAGTGACAGGCGAAGTCGAGGGCTCCGCTCTTCTGGCCGCCTGGCTGGACGCGGGATTCGATCTGGGCAATCACACGTACTCACACTTCTCGATCGACGATGTGCCGCTCGAGACGTACAAAGCCGACCTGATCAGGGGCGAGGCCGTGACGCAACGGCTGCTCGAGGCGCGGGGCCGACGCCTGCGTTACTTCCGCCATCCGCAACTCCGGACGGGTCCGACTCCTGAGTACAAGGCCGCGCTCGATGGGTTGCTGTCGGAGCGTGGCTATCGCGTCGCGCCAGTCACCGTTGACAACAATGACTTCGTCTTCGCCGACGTCTACGGACGCGCGCGCACACGCGGCGACCGCGACACGATGGTGCGAGTGGCCGCCGCGTATGTGCCCTACATGGAAACCGTGTTCGCGCACTTCGAGGGCTTGTCACGGCAGTTCCTCGGCTACGAGCTCCCGCAGGTGCTCCTGTTGCACGCCAACGAGCTCAACGCCGACCTCCTGCCCGATCTCGTCCTCATGCTGCGCTCAAGGACGTACACGTTCGTCTCTCTGGACCAGGCACTGGAGGATCCGGCGTACCGGCTGCCCGAGGTGCTCGCCGCGCGCGGTCTGTCGTGGTTGCATCGCTGGATGCTGGCCAAGGGCTTGACCATGCAGCCAGAACCCCTTGAACCGCTTTTCGTTCGTGAGATGTTCAACGCCGTTCAACGGTGAGTCGCGCCAGGACATCTTGATGCCGTCACCTACGCGATCCCGACCAGATCATAGAACTCAGGCGGTGATGCTCTATGCGCATGGCAATTGTCTCTGACATCCACGGCAATCTGACAGCACTCGAGGCGGTCATCGCTGATCTGAAGAGAGTGGGTGCCGACGTCATTGTGCAGGGCGGCGACCTGGTCGGAGGCTCGAGAAACGCGGAGGTTATCGATCTGGTTCGCGAGCGCAGTTGGCCCGGAGTGTACGGCAACGCCGAGGAGATGCTCTGGATGCCTGAACAGGTCACACGAAACGTCCGAGGCCCGCAGTTCCGTCGGATGCGGAACGTGGTGTTGACTGAAACGATCCCTTTCATATGCCAGGCCATCGGTGAAGAACGGCTCGCCTGGTTGAGAAGTCTTCCGGGGCGTTGGGCTCGGGACGACGTCACCGTTATGCACGCCGGTCCAGACGATGTGTGGCATTCGCCATGGGCGAATGCCTCGGACGAGGCCTTGGAAGGCTTGTATGGTCCGCTCGGGTGTCGAACCGTCGTGTACGGACACATCCATCATGCTTTCGTCCGGCGCCTGTCCAGGTTCACGGTGGCAAACTCGGGAAGCCTCAGCTTCTCTTATGACGGGGATCCTCGCGCCGCGTACCTTCTGATCGATGGGGACGAGATCATCATCCGCCGGGTCGAGTACGACGTTGAAGAGGAGATACGCTGGCTTTCCGCGGCGCACTATCCGGACGCCAATTGGCTTGCTCAGATCTACCGTGCCGCCACACCTATTCCCCCGCCGACGGACTGAGCCCCGCTGGTTGCACGCCCTCCCTGCCAAACAAAGCGACCCATCTACCGGTCCTTATGGCGATACAACACCTTCATCGCCTGGTTAATCCGCTTCCACCGTCGCTTTTCTTCGGCCGCGGCAGACTTGTCTCGCTTCCGCTCCTCAAACGCCGCCTCCCGCAGCAGCCGACGGTAATGCTCAAGCCGACTCGCGTCGAGCGTGCCGGAGGTGACCGCTTCGAGCACCGCACAGTCTGGCTCGTCAGCATGGGCACAGTCGGAGAACCTGCACGCCCGCGCAAGTTGCGCGATGTCCTCGAACGCTCCATCGATCGCGGACTCGTCGACCCACGGCTGCAGTTCTCGCATGCCGGGTGTATCGATGAGCAACGCGCCGCTCGCCAGCTCCACGAGCTGCCGCGAGGTCGTGGTGTGCCGCCCTCTTCCGTCGACATTGCTGACGGCGGCCACCTTCTGCAGATCGTGGCCCAGCAGCCGATTCACCAGGGTTGATTTTCCGACACCCGAAGACCCGAGCAGCGCAATTGTCGTCGCCCGCGTGAGGTACGGACTGAGTTGGTCGAGCCCGTCGGCGTTCAGCGCGCTCAGAGAGAGCACGTCCACAAAGGGCAGCCGCGCCCTTGTGGCTTCTGCCGCCGCAAATGGCTCCTCGCAGAGGTCGGCCTTGTTGAGCACCACGACCGGCACTGCGCCGGCCTCCCACACCATCGTCAGGTACCGCTCGATGCGACGTGGATTGAGATCGCCCGTGAGCGCCGTCACCAGGAAGATCGTGTCGACGTTCGCGGCCAGCACCTGTTCGTCGACAGCCCGCCCCGCCGCTTTGCGCGACACGGTACTGCGCCGATTCAGGCGGCGGTGAATGACCGCGCGCTCCGTTCCTGGCTCCGCCGCGACACCCACCCAATCCCCGACCGCCGGAAAATCGGCCGCAGACGTCGCTTCGTGGCGAAAGCGACCACTGACTTCCGCCCATCCGTCGAAGTCACCCGCGACCCGACACAACCCGCGTTGCTCCTCGATCACTCGCGCCATTCGAAACGGCGCGAATTCAGCGATGACCTGGTCTTGAAAGAAACGACTCCAGCCGAGACGCTCCAATGAAGACACGTCGAGCTCCTTCGTGAAACGAAATGAATTGTTCGTGAAAAGAAGGTCCGCGTCCGGAGGGCTAACGCGTCAGCTCAGGCAGGCGGACCTGTCCCACATACGATCGTCGACGACTCTCATGTACAGGCCCTCCTTTCAGTCGGTCATTTTACA
Organism: Vicinamibacterales bacterium; assembly: GCA_035537875.1. Classification (GTDB taxonomy): domain Bacteria; phylum Acidobacteriota; class Vicinamibacteria; order Vicinamibacterales; family CAVVIG01; genus DATLLJ01. Next base: position 21,704 of record DATLLJ010000055.1, read on the forward strand.
ACGGTTCGGGCTGACAGGTCCGCAGAACGATCGCGTTATTGCGAGAACGAGGGGCCATCGAGTGACTCGCTCTCCCGACCATGAGATACGCCATGGCGCGCAACGACACCACCCCATACCTTGACGGGCCGTGAAAGCGATTCCCCGAGTCCATGTAGAACCCGACGATATCGCCCCGGTCGGTTTCGTGCTCTCCGATGGTGTCTACTCGACCCTGGATTTCGTGGACTCGACCACGATCTTCACCAATGCCTACGGTATGAATGCCGGGGGCATGATCGTCGGCGACTATCTCACCAGCTCCGCTCATCAGGCCACCTCTTAAGTGTCAAAGCTCACACATTACTGAAAGTCGGTTCCGTTCTCGCCTGACCACCTGCACCGTGGCCTCTGTGATATTTTCGGGAGGAACGGATCTTGCCATGGGCTGACCTCAAAACGTCCGTCCATGCGCGCCATGCACAAAAACACATCGGCCGAGCGTCTGCCCGCGTCCCTCGGCCGCCCGGCCTCACACCGGCGGCCGTGGGGTCGTCTGGTCATCGCGGCCGCGCTCGTCTGGTGCAGTCCGGTGAGTTCCGTACGTTCCGCGACCGGGCTGCCCCCGGGGTTTCAGGACGTGCTCGTGGTGAGCGGTCTCTCGAATCCCACGGCGATGCAGTTTTCGCCGGATGGCCGCTTGTTCGTGGCGCAACAGGGCGGGCAGTTGCGGGTCATCAAGAACGGTGTGCTTCTCACCACACCGTTCCTCACGCTCTCGGTGAACTCTTCCGGCGAGCGCGGTCTGCTCGGCCTTGCTTTCGACCCTAATTTCGCGAGCAACCAGTTCGTGTACGTTTACTACACGGCAACGAGCCCCGCCATCCACAATCGAATCAGCCGCTTCAAGGCCAACGGCGATGTCGTTGACACGACGGTGGCGGAGGTGGTGCTGCTCGACTTCGACAACCTGAGCAGCGCCACCAACCACAATGGCGGGGCCATGCACTTCGGCCTCGACGGAAAGCTTTATGCCGCGCACGGCGACAATGCGAATGGCAGCAACGCTCAGAGCCTGAGCAACCTGCTCGGCAAGATCATCCGCATGAACCCTGTGGCGGACCCGACCGCACAGATTCCAACGGACAATCCTTTCTTCTCCACAGCGTCCGGCAAGAACCGCCTCATCTGGGTGATGGGATTGCGGAATCCATTCACCTTCAACGTTCAACCGGGCACTGGCCTGACCTACGTGAACGACGTTGGAGAGGCCACGCGCGAGGAGATCAACGACGCGCGCGCGGGTCGAAATTTCGGCTGGCCGACCACTGAAGGTCCGTTCAATGGTTCGGCGTTTCCGCAGTTCACGAATCCTGTTTACAGCTACCAGCACAGCGGTGGCACGCCGACCGGATGCGCCATCACGGGCGGCGCGTTCTATAACCCGTTGGCCCCGACGTTTCCCGCGTCGTACATCGGCAAGTTCTTCTTCGCCGACTACTGTTCGGGATGGATCTACTACATCAATCCAGCCAACCCGACGACGGCTACACAGTTTGCCGCGGCGATTTCCGCCCCTGTCGATCTGACACTCGGCCCGGACGGTGCCCTTTACTATCTTGCACGCGGCGCAGGAAGCGTCGGCAAGATCATGCCCTCCGCGGGCAGCGCTCCCACGATCACCCTTCAGCCGACGAACAGCACGGTGCCAGTTGGCGGGACGGCGACCTTCACCGTGGGCGCAAGCGGGACGACACCTCTTTCGTATCAGTGGGAGAAAAATGGCGTGGACATCGCCGGAGCAACGTCGGCGTCGTACACGACGCCACCCGCCGCGCTCGCCGACCATAACGGCACCTATCGATGCCGCGTGTCGAATTCGGCGGGCGCCGTGACCAGTAACTCCGCGACGCTCACGGTTCTCAACAATCTGGCTCCGACCGTGACCATCCTGACGCCAGCGAGCGGGTCGCGCTATTCTGCGGGAACGACGCTGTCGTTCTCCGGCAGCGGAACTGACCCTGAAGACGGTGCGCTTGCGCCCGGAGCTCTCAGATGGCGCATCGACTTCCACCACGACACGCACACACATCCGGCCATGCCCGACACGACGGGCGTGGCGAGCGGCACTTTTGCGATCCCCAGCAGCGGAGAAACCTCGGCCAACGTCTGGTATCGGGTGTATTTGACGGCAACGGACTCGAGCGGACTCTCAACGACCGCCTTCGTCGATGTACGTCCCAATACGGCGACGCTGACGCTGACGACCATGCCGGCAGGGCTCCAGGTCACGCTCGATGGTCAGCCAGTCGCGACACCACTCAGCGTCACCAGCGTCGTCGGGATCGTGCGCACGCTGGGCGTGGTATCGCCGCAATCATCGGGTCCGACCACCTATCAGTTCGTGTCCTGGTCCGACGGCGGCGCGGCGACGCACTCGGTGGCGACACCAAGCGTAAACAGAACCTACACGGCTGTTTATGACGGCCGTCCGTCGGCGCCCACAAACTTTCGAATCGTCCCCTGACGCCTCATGAGACGCCCGCCCAACAGATTCACCGGCGCTCCTGCCGCCAACGCATCGTCCTAATCACCGTTCGGAACACCGAGGAAACCAGGCAATTGATTAAGAACGAGCCCGTTCACACTGATTTGATGGCTCCTGGCGATTCCGGGGCCGCCAGTTCAACGTCAGTCGGCGTGACGGCGGCCTGCTTCAGTGGGCCGCGCCGCTGCTGACCTCCTGCATCCTCTGAAGCGCCTGGTCCAGCGAGAACGAGCCCGGTTTCTGACGCGGCGGGAACTCCTTGAACGACTCGAGGAACGGCACGATGATGATCGACGCCGCGAGCGCGATGTAATCGTGATAGATGAACCACTCGTAGTAGCTGTTGGACGTGATGTCGTGAGGCCGTGGCTGTAGCAACTCAGATTCGCGATGCCGATGTCGTCTCCTCAGATCACCAGGATGTTGGGCTTGTCGGGTTTTGCCATGCAGGAGCTCCTCGCGTTTTGACGGGCGTGGCACAAAAGGCCGTGATTCCCACGAAAGGTCGCGGGTGTCACGCCTGGTCGGTTGGCGGACCAATCGTCTTAAGCTGTTGCGAGAGGAACGTTTTCTGCGATGGGCCCCTCACCGCGGCAGCCAGCATAAATTGAAAGTGGCAAGGGCAATGCCTGGCAGGTCTACGCGACGGACGTAGCACCGGAGCGGCTGGCCGACATCGAGCGGCGTGTCAGAATCGGTATTCTCCTGGACCAGGGAGCGTTCTCGTGTGATGGAAGGCGTACTCGCCCAGGAGCTTCTCGCTCCCTTCCGCATCGACCGCAACGAGACGCATGAGCATGGTCGTGGTCGGTGACGCCTTGGCGAAGTCGATGGACTCCTGATAGATCACACCCCCCGCTTCGCCTCGAATGGGAATGTCGGTCATGCGGTGTCGCTCGACTCCCTCAGCATCGCAGAACCTGAGGTCCACGCGCTTCGCCCCGCTCAGATTCGCTGCGAGACGCGCCACGAGCAGGTCGTCGTCCGCCGCGACCGTGCACTGGACGCTGGCTCCCGGAAGAGCCGCGTACTTGCGCACGCGCTGACCGGTCTCTTCAGCGCGCTGGAGAAGCCGATCGCTGACCACCACGCGCAGCGACCCCGATCGCGCCAGCCTGCGGAGGCTGTCGGAGAGTTCAATCACCTCCCGGAGCCGATCGCCGCAGCGGTCGCACGCCATCAGGTGTTCCTCGACCTCCTGTTCGTCTCCCGCTGGCAGCAGTGCAAGCCAGTAGTCGACCAGAACGGCCGCGTCGAGCGGATTCGGACATTCCGGGCGCACGTCGCTGGCTGACATCGTCATGACGCCGCCCCCATGCAGTCGCGGAGCCGTTCGATCGCGCGGTGGCGGATCACGCGGACGTTGGCCTCCGAAATCCCCAGGAACGACGCGATCTCCGCGGCGGTCTGTTCATCATAAAAGGTCAGGACCACGACGCTGCGTTCACGTTCGTTGAGCGCCTGGACGCAACGTGCCAGTCGATCGTCGTCGAGGCGCGGCATGAACGGCGTGTCTGGCACCAGGTCCGCGCCAAACTTCGTCAACAGCTCTTCCTGGCGGCGGGCGCTGCGGCGCAGGCCGAGGACCGTCATGCGGCAGGTGCCCAAGACGAACGGCGCCAGCTTGTCCGGGGACCGTAAGCGCCCTGCCCGCAGCGCTTCGAGCGTCTTCAGCAGGACCTGCTGGACGAGATCGTCGGCGGCCGCGGTCGAACGGAGGTGCCGCAGGCCATACAGACGAATCCGGCGTCCCATGCGCCGGCAGACTTCGGTCTCGGCGTCCGGGTGGCCGGCGGCGACGCGCTCGGCGAGGTCGGCATCGCTCAGCTCGGCCTGCATCGCCCATCATTGTACTTACCCCGAAAATCACCTGCGGAACCTCCAGCCGTCCCTAAGCGGGAGCCGCCATCTGCTTCAGCATGTCCTCGAAGGCCGCCTGATTCGGTCCGACGAAGGGATGCGCTCCGGGAGCCGCTGCCAACGACGTGAGCAGCCGGTTCATCATGTGGCCGGGCGCCGGCGGCAGGTGGTTGCTGAAGATCATGGTCGGCGCGATCCGGCGGATGACATCGAGCTCGCCGAGGAACCGTTCTTTGTCGACTTTGGCCAGCCACGGCGAATCGATCGTCGCCCAGAGCACCTGTCCCTCGAACAGGTCCCGCTCGGAGAGCTCGGCGGCATTTTGCGGCACCGTCTGGAGGAGAGCGCCGAAACAGTCGGAGCTGAAGAACGCCCCGGACCGGCTGTCGTGGAACGCCGTAGTGCACGGATTGTCGAACACGGGCGGCTTGATGGCGGTCAACGTGCGATCGCCGATCGTGATCGTCTCCCCGGGGTTGACGAAATGAACCCGATCCAGTGGCAGGGGCGCTGTCAGCCCCATGATGCCCATGCCGAGAAACGTCGTGATTACACGCAACCGGGGATTTTCCTCGAGCAGCTGATGCAGACTGCCAATGTGGTCGAAATCGGTATGGCTGAGCCAGATCCAGCGCAGATCCGCGGGATCGATCGCCGACCGAAGGGCCTCCATGAAGTCGGCGCGCTCGATGGCTGCGCCGGTTTCGACGAGCATTGGTTCCGAGCCCTTCAAGACGAACGCGTTGATCGGCACCAATCCGTAGCCTGGAATCGGGAAGCTCGATGTGATGACGTCGATATCTGGTGTTGCCGCATACGCCTTGACCATGTGGTTCCTCCTGCGATGTCTCGTTCATTCGACCAAAGGCCTTCGACGCCGTGCCGCGCCGCCCGAGGGACGCTCGGTTGCGGTCTCCCGGGCGCCCCCTGGCTTCGTGCGACTGGGCCGATACCTGAATGTGTCACGAGTCGTCGCGGCGTTACAGGTGTGTGAAATCCGTTCCCTCCCTCTTAGCCGCCAGCACTGACGTACACTGGCGACTCGCGCAATCGAAGGAGCCGGGCATGACCGATCAGGAACAGAAGGCCATTACGACGCTCGTTCTCATGGCCGCATTCGCCGACGGCACGAACCACGCGGCCGAACGCGCGGAGGTGACGCGGGTCGCCGAGGCGCTGTCTCAGGGCAGCCCCACCAATGTCGCGGCCGTCTACCAGGACGTTCTCCTGAAACGGGTGTCGCTGAAGGAGGCAGCCTCCGCCTTGACTTCGCCGGAGACCCGGCGTCTCGCGTACGAACTGTGCGTCGGCGTATGCGATGCCGATGGAGCGCAGGATGCGTCAGAACGCGCTTTCCTGTCGACTCTCCAGGCCGCGCTGGGCTTCGATACCGCCGAAGCCGCGTCGGCGAACGCCTTCACGGCCAATGCCGAGGCGCTGGCCGTGGCGCCGCTCTCGACGGTAACCGCCGCCGAACCTTCGCAGCTCAGCAGCACGATGCGCGCGGAGGAACAGGAGCAGGTGATCCTGAATTACGCGATCCTCAACGGCGCCCTCGAGCTTCTGCCCGATTCACTCGCCTCGATGGCCATCATCCCGCTGCAGATGAAGATGGTCTATCGCATCGGCCGCTCTTACGGCTTCGAGCTGGACCGGACCCACGTCAAGGAGTTCCTGGCGACCGCTGGCGTCGGGATGGCCTCGCAGTACATCGAACAGATCGGCGTAAAGCTCGTTGGGCACGTGTTCGGCAAGGGCCTGCTTGGCGGTCTCCTCCGCGGAGCGGCCAGCCAGTCGGTGAGCTCGGGGTTCTCCTTTGCGACGACCTACGCGCTCGGTCGCCTCGCGATCCGTCACTACGCGAGCGGTCGCACCTTCTCCGCGCAGGTGTTGAAGGACACCTACACGAGCCTGCTGGAAGAAGCGAAAGGGATGCAGGCTCAATACCTGCCTGCCATTGCCGAGCGGGCACGCACCGTCGAGCTCCCCCAACTGCTCAAAGAATTGGGTCAGCCGTTCGGCGGTGACCACAACCCATCGAACGGTGTCTAACGTTACTGGTTTCGGCCGGCGCTCGTACGGACGCTGCGCGCCGAACTGAGTCAGCAGAACAGGGTCGTATGAACGACCTGCGACACTCGCTGCGCATGCTTCGGCGCAGTCCGGGCTTCACCTTTGCCGTCGTCGCCGCGCTCGCCCTGGGCATCGGCGCAAACACGGCCATCTTCTCGGTCGTCAACACAGTCCTCTTGAAGCCACTCACCTACCCCGATCCCGATCGCCTGATGGTTTTCACGAACACCTCGCCGCAGGGATCGGGCCCCGGCGCGTCGCCCACCAAGTTCAACGTGTGGAAGCAACAGACGAGTGCATTCCAGGATGTCTCGGGCTACCGATTCAACACGGTCAACCTGACGGGCAGCAGCGATCCCGAGCAGATCGCGGCCGGTCAGGTCAGCGCCGACTTCTTCCGCTTGTTCGGCGCTCCGGTGGCGGCCGGGCGGACATTCTCGGCCGCCGAGGATCTGCCCAACGGCGGACACGTCGCAGTGCTCAGCGAGGGTTTCTGGAAGCGCAAGTTCGGGAGCGATCCCACCGTCGTCGGCCGGACCATCTCGCTGAACGACGATTCCTACGTCGTGGTCGGTGTCCTGGGTCCGTTCGACACGCAGACGATCCACGGACCAGGCGGGCCGCCGGACGTGTGGCTGCCGTTCCAGATCGATCCAAACAGCGCGATGCAGGGGCACTTCTTCATGGCGGCCGGACGTTTCAAGCCGGGCGTCACCGCGGCCGTCGCCGACGCGCAGCTCAAGATCGCGGCCGGCGAGTTCGCGGAGCAATTCCCAGGCGCACTTCCCCCGCAGGGTGGGTTCGGCGCGCAGAAGCTGAACGAGATCGTCGTCGGCAACATGCGCTCGTCGCTGCTGTTGCTCGCGGGCGCGGTCAGCTTCGTGCTGCTCATCGCTTGTGCGAACGTCGCCAACCTGCTGATGGTTCGCGCCACGGCCCGACGACGCGAAATCGCGATCCGCTCGGCCATCGGCGCCGGTCGCGGACGCATCGTCCGGCAGCTCCTCACAGAGAGCGTCCTGTTGTCGGGAATCGGCGGCGCCGTTGGCCTGGGGCTTGGCCTGGTCGGCATTCGCGCGCTTCTGTCGCTCAATCCCGGCAACATTCCACGCGTCGGAGTGGATGGCTCCGGCGTGACGGTGGACTGGCGGGTGCTGCTGTTCACGGCGGTCGTCTCGATCGCGACCGGTCTGCTGTTCGGGCTGTTTCCGGCGCTGCGCGCCTCACGAACGGATCTCAGCACGACGCTCAAGGAGGCGGGCGCGCAATCGAGTGGCGGCTTCCGTCAGAACAAGGCGCGCGCGGTGCTCGTGGCCAGCGAAATGAGTCTCGCTCTCGTGCTGCTCGTCGGAGCGGCTCTGCTCGTTCGAACGTTCGTCGCGTTGCGCGCCGTCGAGCCCGGATTCGACGCCCGTCAGGTGCTGACGATGCAGATGGCGCTGACCGGCGGGCGTTTCACTAGGGCCTCCGCCGTCGGACAGCTGATGCGTGAAGGGGCGGAACGTCTGAACGCCCTTCCCGGCGTGGAGGTGGCCGGCGCCACCTGCTGCGTGCCGCTGCAAGGCGGCCTCGGCCTGCCCTTCGTCATCGAGGGGCGCCCGCTCGAAGGTCGGTTTCACGGAGGCGGCGGATTCACGCCGATCTCGCCCGGGTACTTCAGCGCGTTCAAGATTCCCATGCTTCGCGGCCGCGCCTTCACGGATGCCGATACGACGGGAGCGCCGAACGTGGTAATCATCAACCAGGCCATGGCCAGACAGTTCTGGCCGAACGGCGATCCGCTCGCCGATCGCATCACCATCGCGAAGGGTCTGCCGGAGCTCGCGGACCCGACGCGGCAAATCGTCGGGATCGTGGGCGACGTCAGGACCTTCGGCCTCAACCGGGAGCCGCAGCCTGTCATGTACCTGCCGTGGGCGCAGCTGCCGGATGCGCACAACGCCAACCTCGTGGGCATCGTTTCCTTGTCGTGGATCGTGCGCACGCGTGGCGAGCCGACCGCGATGATCGGCGCCGTTCAGAACGAGCTGCGTCTCGCGAGCGGCGGCCTTCCCGTCTCACGCCCGCGGACGATGGGTGCCATCGTCACGCAGTCGACGGCGCGTTCGGATTTCAATATGCTGCTGCTCACGATCTTCGCCGCCTCGGCGCTGTTGCTTGCCGCCATCGGTATCTACGGCCTGATGGCGTACTCCGTTCAACAACGGACCCAGGAGATAGGCATCCGACTGGCCCTTGGCGCCGATGCGCGGCGAGTGCGCAACATGGTCATCGGGCAGGGCATGAGGCTGGCGCTGGTGGGCGTCGTGGTTGGACTGGCGGCGTCGTTCGGATTGACGCGGCTGCTCGCCAGCTTTCTGTTTGGCGTCGCCGCGCGCGACCCGGTCGTGTTCGTCACCGTGCCGCTGCTGCTGACGGGCGTCGCACTCGTTGGCGTATGGCTGCCTGCCCGGCGCGCCGCCCGCGTGGATCCGGTGATCGCACTCCGTTCGGAATAGCGGCCCGAAGTACACTGCCGCAGGTCGATGCTGCCAGGGCTGCCAGGTTTGCGATTCGCGCATGCACACGTGGGCACCGGGCCCCGGCTGCACTACGCGGAGCAGGGCGACGCGGACGGCAAGGCAGTCGTTTTCCTGCACGGCTGGCCGGACTCGTGGTTTTCGTTCAGCCGTGTCCTTCCCCTGCTGTCCCCGCGGTTTCATGCGTTCGTGCTCGATCAGCGTGGGTTCGGCGACTCGGAGCGTCCTGACGCAGGCTATCGGGTCGATGATTTCGCAGCCGACGCCGTCGCCTTTCTGGATGCCGTCGCCCTCCCTCGGGCGATCTTCGTCGGGCATTCATTCGGAAGTCTTGTCGCGCGACGAATCGCCATCGCTTACCCGGAACGCGTTGCGCGTCTGGTGTTGATCGGCACCGGCGTCACCAGGGGCAACCCGGTTCTGCAGGAAGCCGGCGCGACCATGCGCGGTCTCGAAGATCCGATACCGGTCGAGTTCGCGCGGGAGTTTCAGGCAAGCACGGCGTACGCGGCGATCCCTGAGGCCTTTTTCGAACGAATCGTTGCCGAGAGCATGAAGCTGCCATCGCGGCTCTGGCGCGCAATATTCGACGAGATCGTTGCGTACGACGATGCTGCGGAAGTGGAGCGGATCAACGCGCCGACGCTTTTAATCTGGGGCGAGCACGATGCGCTGTTTCCGAGGGCAGATCAGGATCGCCTCGTCGCGGCCATCCGAGGGGCCAGGCTCAAGGTTTACGCGGCTACGGGACATTGCCCCAACTGGGAATTCCCAGAGCGCGTCGCGGCTGAGATCGAAGAGTTTCTCGAGAAGAGTTGACAGACCCGGACGATCCGCTGGCGCCGACACACATGAAATCGAGTGTCATCCAAGAAGCCCATCGAAGAGCACGACGTCCGATTCGCGTTCCGTCGTAAGCCCTTCCCGGCTGAATCCGCTGCGGCTGGCGGTCGAGCTTGTGAGGGCCGAGCGATCCGCGCGGCACTTGAGATTTTCCGCTTATCCTGCGAAATTTCACTCCGTGGCTGCCAGCAGCGACGGAAAGTCGGTCAGATTTTCCGCGACCCGGCGGCACGTCGCTTGCTCGACCGTGCCCATCGCACCGGTAACGGGCGCCGCGTTCGATGCGTGTGCGCCCTGTGGGGCAACTGCTGAAAGACCTGGAGGTTGTGATGATGAAGGACGCACGCGGAACCCGGCTGGGCAGTGTTCTCGGGACAGTTGCGTTGCTGCTGTGGGGCTGTGGTCCCCAGGAGACCCAGCGAACCGCCGAACCGACGGGCGCGCCAGGTCCAGCCGCGACGGCGACCGTGAAACCGGCCGTGAGTATCAACGCCGAAATGGTGGCGCTCGTGGACCACGCAGGCCATGTCGTATGGGACGCCGAACGCGAAGCCTCCGCGCCCAAAACCCCGGCGCAGTGGACCGAGATCGAACACCACGCGATCCAGCTGGCGGCGTCCGGTGCGCTGGTTGCGCTCGGTGGGACCGGACCGATGGACGCCATGTGGGCGCAATCGCCCGACTGGCAGAAGTACGCTCAAAACATGACCGATGCTGGCCTGGCCATCCTGAATGCGGCGCAGAAGAAGGATCAGCAGGCGCTCGTGATGGCCAACGGACGACTCGTGGAGTCCTGTGAAGCGTGCCATAAGCAGTTCAAGCCGGACCTGCCGACCGAAGGGCTCGTGCACACGCACGTTGAGTGATGCGCGGCAGACCGAGGAGACACGCCGGAGTTGACAGGCGCCGTCCACCGTCTGAGCCCATCTGACGCACTCGCCAGCCTGCGCTCGGCACTCAGCGGGCTGACCGACGCGACAGCCGCCGCCCGGCTGCGCGAGTTCGGACCAAACCGGCTCGTTCGCGTCCGCGAACGGCCGGCGTTCGTGCGCCTGCTCACGCAGCTCACGCACTTCTTCGCGCTCATTCTCTGGGCGGCTGCCGCGCTGGCGATGTTCGCGGAGTCCCGGAGCCCAGGCGCTGGCATGGGCACGCTGGGCCGTGCCATCGTCGCCGTCATCCTCGTCAACGCCGCGTTCTCCTTCTGGCAGGAGAGCCGCGCGCACCGGGCCATCGCGGCGCTGCAGCGACTTCTTCCCCGGACCGTGCGCGTGCGCCGCAACGGCCAGCCGTCGGAGCTCCCCAGCGCGGATCTCGTTCCCGGAGACGTAATCGAGCTGGCCGAAGGCGATCACGTCCCCGCCGACTGCCGGCTCATCGAAGCGTTCGACGTCACGATCGACAACGCTACGCTCACGGGCGAGTCGATCCCTCAGGCACGCAGCGCCGACATCGACGCGCAGTCGTCCGACGAAGCGCCGGCGCAGCAGCGGAACATGGTGCTCGCGGGCACATCCGTAACGTCCGGCCAGGCCGTCGCGCTCGTCGTCGCGACCGGCATGCGGACGGAGTTCGGCCGCATCGCGCACCTGACGCAGACCGCGCCCGAGACGCCCGCCCCGCTGCAGATCGAGATCGTGCGCCTCAGCCGGATCGTGGCGGCCCTTTCGATCCTGCTTGGTCTCGGCCTGTTCGTGGTTGGCCGGTTCATCGGGCTCCCCTTCTGGGATAATTTCGTCTTCGCGATCGGCGTCATCGTGGCGAACGTCCCCGAGGGCCTGCTGCCCACCCTGACGCTGTCGATGGCGATGGCGGCCCAGCGGATGGCCGCGCGGCGGACCCTCGTTCGACATCTTCCTGCCGTACAGACGCTCGGGTCTGCGACGGTCATCTGCACCGACAAGACAGGGACCCTGACCGAAAACCGAATGGTCGCGCGTCGGCTGTTCGTCTTGAACGAGTTCTGCGACGTCGCCTCGGTCGGGTCGCGACCGGCGTTCGTCGCCGGCCATCGGCGCCTGTTCGAAGCGGCTGCGCTGTGCGAGACGGTGCGGTCGAGCGAGACGGGCAGCGCGCGAGGCGACCCGATGGAGGTGGCGCTCGTCGAGATGGCGCGGGCCGCACTGCCGCACGATTTGCGCGGCCTCGAGCGCATCGACCTCGTCCCGTTCAGTGCCGATCGCCGGCGCATGGCCACGGTCTACGCGGACGGCTCCCGGGTCCTGATCTTCGCCAAGGGCGCGCTCGAAACGATCCTTCCCCGCTGCGCCTCGTGTGTTGGTCCGGTCGGCGTCGAGCCGTTGACCGAGCCCCTGCGTGAAGAAATCGTCGCGGCCGAAGCTGCGCTCGCGTCCGACGGCCTCCGCGTTCTCGCATTTGCATATCGGGAGGCCGATGCGCTGCCGGCGCACGACCATCTCGAGGAGGCGTTGACGTTTGCCGGGCTCGTGGGGCTTCACGACCCGCCGCGCCGCGAAGTGCCTTCGGCGATCGCCAGCTGCCACGCCGCCGGCATCAAGGTCATCATGGTCACCGGCGACCATCCGCAGACCGGCCTGGCCATCGCCAGAACGATCTCTCTGGTTCGCGGGCCGCATCCGAAGGTCGTCGACGGACGCCAGCTCGAGAATCTGTCCGCCGCCCAGCTCCGGTTCGTGCTCGACGAACCGGAACTCGTTTTCGCGCGCGTGTCAGCCGAACAGAAGCTGCGCATCGTCCGGGCGCTTCAGCAGACAGGCGCGATCGTCGCGGTCACCGGCGACGGCGTGAACGACGCGCCGGCGCTCAAGGCGGCCGATATCGGCGTCGCCATGGGCATCAGCGGCACCGACGTGGCCCGCGAAGCCGCGGACGTCATCGTCCTCGACGACAACTTCGCGAGCATCGTCGCCGCCATCGAAGAGGGGCGCGGCGTCTTCGACAGCATCCGGAAGTTCACGACCTACGTCCTGACGTCCAATATCCCCGAGCTCGTCCCCTACCTCGCGTTTGTGCTGCTCCGCATTCCGCTCCCGCTGACGATCATCCAGATTCTCGCCGTGGACCTGGGCACGGACATCCTCCCGGCTCTCGGTCTGGGGGCCGAGCGACCCGAATCGGACGTCATGTCGCGGCCCCCGAGAAAGCGGACCGACCGCATCATCGATCGACGGATCCTCGCACGTGCCTATCTCGTGCTGGGCGTGGTGGAAGCCGCGGCCGCGATGGCCGCCTACGCGTTCGTGCTCACCACAGGCGGGTGGCGCTGGGGCATGTCGCTGCCGACGTCGAGCCTGCTTTATCGACAGGCGACGACCGCCTGCCTGACGGCGATCGTCATCATGCAGGTGGCAAACGTGTACGTCTGCCGGAGCGAAACCGCGCCGACTCCGCTACGCGGCTGGCTCGGCAATCGCGTCATCGTTGCCGGCATCGTGGTCGAGCTGGGACTCATTGCCGTTATCGACTACACAGTCTGGGGGAACACCGCCTTCGGCACGGCGCCGATCCACTGGACGGTCTGGTTGGTTCCCTTGCCGTTCGCCGCCGGGCTGATTGGGGTCGATCGGCTTCTCAAACAGCGACGTCAGGTCCGATCCGCCGTCGGCCCTGGGTCTTAGGGGTGCGGACCAACCGACGTAGTTTCTTGCCGACCGCGCGCCAGGCCAGCACGAGTCCCGTGACGCACAGCGCGGTCCCGCCGATCATGAAGGCGATCACGACGATGTCCCAGAGCGGCCGGTAGTTGTACAGCCAAGGGAAGTTCAACGAGTGGAGGCCGTTGTACAGCCAGCGGCGGGCCGCATTGCGATTGCCGTAACTGCGGACGATCGTGGCCGTCTTCGGGTCGATATAGTGCCGCGTCTCCTCTGCATCGTGTATCAGCGCCAATATGACCGGCAGCGGCTGTTGGCCCGTGCGATCGAGATAGTACCGGTCATACCGGTCGAGAACCCTGATCTCCACCTCCTGGTCCGCCGCCGCATTCTTCACGATGTCGACGATTCTTGTTCGGTCGAGCTCGTCGATCAGCGCGCCGTCGAGCGAGATCAGGCGCTCGGTGCCGTCGCCGAGCTGTGCCGCATACAAGGGCTGGCCAGCGAAGGATGTGAATTGAAGCTCTTTCACGTTCAGACCGGCGTGCCTCGCCAACAGATCGCGGGGATGAAGCGGGGCGAAATCGTCGAGCCGAGCGCGGCCGCGGAGCGCCGCGGCCAGCCTCGCGCCGCCGCCACCGCGCCCCTGTGGGGGACGCGCCTGCGTGGACAAGGTTGGGGCCCGTTGAGGCGTCGGGAACGGCAGAAACGCCAGCGATCCGCTGAACGTCCAGGTCACGGTGGCCACGCCGAAGATCAGTCCGAGAATCGTGTGCCAGCGCTTCTGACCGCGAAAGGGAATCCGCGACGGTTCGCCGGCGAACCGGTACTTCCTGGACGGGGAGTACAGCCACACGCCGAGCACGACGCCGACGATTGCGCCGACGGTCCCGATCATGGCCGCGTAGGTCGTCAATCTGATCCAGACCGGCTGATGCTTCCGCAGCGGGGTGAAGTACAGCCAGTGCGGAATCGCGCTGGCGTACGCGGCCAGCCGCGACGAGCGCGTCGTGTACTGCAGAACCTCTCCGGAATCCCCGATGTAGAGCTGCTCGCCGTTCGACCACGAGTACTTCCACAGCGGCCGCAGATTCATCAGCCGGGTACCGACCATCCACTGATCGATCTCGGTGACCGCCTGGACGACCGCGGCGCTCGCCGGCTGGCCTGTCCAGGAGGCCGCCGCGCGGTCTCGCTGCGACAGGGTGGCCGTTCCCTGCTCCTCGCCTGTATCGGCATACACGACGCGGTCGCCGAATCTGTAAGCCGGGCGCCCATCGAACGTGTTGAGTCGGATCTGGGCCAGGGGGGGGCACCGAGATGCGATCGGCGGCTTCCTGTGGCGAGAGGACGATCTGAGCGGGCTCCAGTGACGGCCACCGCTCGAGCCGATCGCTGGCCCTCATGGCCGGCATGCTCCAATACATCATCCCGATGCCGGACGGGAACCACAGGAGGAAGAGCGCGCAGAGCGCGACGCCAAGCCAACGGTGAACAGCGATGAGGAACCTGATGGCCATTCAGACAACCAATCGCGGTGAAGGCGCCAAACCCTGAAAATATAATCAAGACGCGCCTGACCGGATCCTGAAGAATTGCTGAACATTCCGCTTGCTCAGGGGCCGAAGTTTGCCCCCGACAATCGATCGCGATCGTGGCAACATTGAGGGCCATCGGGCATTCCAGAAAGAGGACTGACATGCGAACCAGCACGCTCCTGGCAGTGGTCCTGATGCTTTTTGCCGCCCCGGTCGTGGCCCAGACGGCACGTCCCGCATTGGACATCTACGTCGTGGATGTCGAGGGGGGCAATGCCGTGCTCTTCGTCACCCCTTCAGGCGAATCGGTGCTGATCGATTCCGGAAATGGCGGCGCCGGAGCGATGCGCGACGCCGATCGCATCGTCGCTGCGGCCAAGAGCGCCGGGCTGACCAGAATCGACCATCTGGTCACCACGCACTACCACGGCGACCACATCGGCGGTCTGAGCGAGCTCGCCAAGAGGATTCCGATCGCGCACTTCGTCGATCACGGGCCCAACGTCCAACCCAATCCGAACACGGATGCGTTTCTTCAGGGCGAGTATCGCGAGCTGTACACCAAGGCGAAGCACACGGTCGCGAAGCCGGGCGACCGGCTCCCTCTCTCGGGAGTCGAGTGGCGAATCGTGACGTCGGCCGCCCAGGTCGTTCAGGCGCCGCTCGCGGGCGGAGCTTCAGCGAACTCCGACTGCGCGGGATACACGCCGGCCACGGCGAACGTCACCGAAGACGACCAGTCCGTCGGCAGCGTCATCACGTTCGGGAGATTCCGCACGATTCATCTGGGCGATCTCACGCTCAACCGACAATTCGAGCTGATGTGCCCCGGCAATCGCATCGGGACGGTGGATCTGCTGTTGGCGGCGCGCCACGGCAACGTGAACGCCGCGTTTCTCGTCCATCCCCTTCGGCCGCGCGCGATCGTCACCAACAATGGCACGCGGAAGGGAGGACAACCCGAGGCGATGAAGATTTTCTACAGCTCGCCCGGAGTGGAAGATATCTGGCAGATTCATTTTTCTCAGCTGGCGGGCCAGGAGTACGCCGTCCCCGGCCTCTTCACCGCGAACCTCTACGACAGTCAGCCAGAGACCCTGCCGGTGGCGCCCTTCGTGGCGCCGCCGCAGGGGCAACAGGCCCCGCCGGCGCCCGAGCACAACGGCACGGCGTACTGGTTCAAGATCTCCGCCCGTGAGGACGGAAGCTTCAGCGTCGCCAACGCACGGAACGGTTTCAGCAAGACATACGGGCCGAGAACGGCGGGCAACTGAGCTCCGCTGAGAGCCACGACCCACAGTGACGATGAGCCGTGCCCGTCGTGGTACCCGCGGTACGGCTACTGACGAACCAACGACGGCCAGTTGGTGACCACCGTGATGGGCCGTGCGACGCGGTCTTCGGGACAGGTCTCATGACGTCGCAATCAGTGCCCGCCCTGCAGGGCGTCCTAGACGCAGAATCTGCAACGATCCCCGGCCGGCCGCCAGTTTCAAGCCCTCATTCCGCGATACGTCTCGGCACGCAACGTGCCGTGGACGACGATGTAGAATCGGGCCAGGAGCCCGACGAAGAAGGGCTGACATGTCAAGTGTGGAAGAACGGCTTGCCTCGCTCGAGGCGAGGGTGGACGCAATGGCCGATTTGGGGACCGGGATCACGGACCTGCGGACCGACGTGAACGGACAGTTCCTGGAGTTGCGGAGCGACATGAACCGTCAGTTCGCGGACGTGAACCAGCGGTTCGAGCAGGTGGACAGGCGGTTCGAGCAGGTCAACGGACGTATCGATACGCTCGACGCCAAGCTCGATCGACACTTCACCTGGCTGGTCGGCATCCAGGTGGCTTCGATGCTGGCTGTCGTCGGCGCCTTGCTCGGCGCCTACTACCGATGACGCGTGACCCCGCGCCTCGCTACTTCACCGCCTCCCCCGTCGCGCGAGATGAAGCGGTCGTCGTATAGATGAAGTCGCCGAGCGGCGAAGCGTCGCCGTTGGCGGCGTTGCCGGCAGCATGAAAGATGACAGGGGCATCCCCGGCCGGCGCGGTCCATTCCACCGTCCATCGCGCGGCGCCAGGCTTGACACCGGTGGACCCAGCCTTGGTGTGTTGCACGTACGTGATACGTCCCGTCTCGTCGGCCACACGCTCGGTCAGCTCGTCGACCGGACGCAGCACTCCCGCGTTCGTCCCCGCGCTCGAACCGCCGTCGAAGCGCGCCGACAGCTGAAAACCCCCGAAAACCAGTCCCGGCCGCGTGAGATCGACGATAATCGAATATCGTGCCCCGGGCATATACGCAGTTGGCGTGCCCGACAATGCCAGTCGCCCTTGTGGGTCGTTGAGCGGGTTGTCCCAGTGACACTCGAGGCACGTCATCTCGCCAAAGCCACCGGTCCTCGCCGGAACGGGTCCTTCGACAAACGGCATGAAGGCCAGTCCAACCAGCGAGACTGTGAAGGTAGCGGCGACCATCAGGATCACGCGAGCTCGGGCGATGCTCATCGACGCAGTATATTCAGAAGGAGGGCTCATGGTTCGTTCACGCTCTTCTCTAGTCTTGGCGATAGTGACGGGACTGTGCATCACGGCTGCCTCCACCCTGCAGGGGCAGGGCGCCGGCACCGTCGAGGTGGAGTTCACCGATTGGACCGTGCCAACGCCGAACGGTCATCCACACGATCCCGCCTTCGGCAGCGACGGCGGCCTCTGGTACACCGGACAGCGCGCGAACAATCTCGGTCGCGTTGACATGGCCACCGGCCAGATTCGCGAGTGGACGCTGCCGACGCCCAACTCAGGCCCGCACGGTCTCGTTTCAGATCGCGACGGCAACATCTGGTACACCGGCAACAGCGCCGGCCTGGTTGGCAAGCTGGATCCGAAGACCGGCAAGGTGACCGAGTACAAGATGCCCGTCGCGGCCGCGCGCGACCCGCATACGCCGATTTTTGACAAGAACGGCACGCTGTGGTTCACCGTACAGGGCGGTGGCTTCGTCGGCCGCATGGATCCGAAGAACGGCGAGGCCATCCTCGCCCCGGCGCCGCCGAGCAGCCGACCGTACGGGATCGTCATCAGCTCGAACGGCACACCGGTGTTCGACCTGTTCGGAACCAACAAGATCGGCACGATCGACCCCAAGACGATGGTGATTACGGAGTACGTCCTACCGGAAGGCGCTCGGCCGCGGCGCATCGCCATCGACAAGAACGACATCGTCTGGTACACGGACTACGCCCGCGGCTACCTCGGTCGGCTCGATCTGAAGACGAAGGAAGTCAAGGAATGGGCTTCGCCCGCGGGACCCAAGTCACAACCGTACGGCATCACGCTCACCGATGACGGGGCTGTGTGGTACAGCGAGTCGGGGATCGAACCGAACACGCTCGTGCGGTTCGACACGCAGACAACCGCTTTCCAGAAATGGACGATTCCGAACGGCGGGGGTGTCGTGAGACACATGGTTACCGCGCCGAACGGCGACCTCCTGCTGGCGTACAGCGGTGTCAACAAGGTGGGCCGCGTGCGGGTCAGGAAGACGACGTAGCACCCTCCTCCTTCTCCTCCGTGGCACGCCACATGAGTGGCGTGCCACGCGAGACCCCCCGCGCCGCGACCAACTTCGTTTACCGCTTCTCGAACATCCCGAACCATCTGACGACCAGGTAGTAGAATGACCGGCCGAGGCGCCCCTGGCGCGCCAGCGACCGCGCCAGAGGCCGCTCGCCTGTTTCGAAGGGGAACGCCGAATCGTCGGCCTGGACTCGGTGTGGTGGAAGGGGGCCATCATGTCTGTGCGCACCGCCCTGGCACTGCTCGTGATTCTGGCGGCGACCGCTATCGGAGACGCTCAGCAAGGCGCCAGCGGGGGCGGATGGACTCGGTACGGCGGCGATCCCGGCAGCACGAAATACGCCCCGCTGGATCAGATCGACAAGAGCAACGTGTCGCAGCTCCGCATCGCCTGGCAGCGCCCGGCCGTCGATCCCGGCATCTCCTCACGAGTACCGCAGTTTTCCTATTCGAACAACTTCCGATCCACGCCGCTGATGATCGACGGCGTGCTGTACAGCCCGAATGGCATCGGCCTGGTCGAGGCGTTCCACCCCGCGACAGGAAAGACAGTCTGGGTTCAGGAGCCGTTTCCCGACGAACCTGCGCAGGGTCTGCGCGGCGACAGCACCCGCGGCGTCACGTACTGGACGGACGGCAAAGACCGTCGCCTGTACGTGGTGCGCGGCGAGTATCTCATCGCGCTCGACCCGCGCAGCGGACAGCCGATCCCGTCGTTCGGCGAGAAAGGCCGCGTCAACCTCCGCCCGGGCCTCGGTCCTCGGGCCGCGCTGTACTCCTGGACAGGCGCCCCGCAGGTCTGCCGCGACGTCGTCATCGTGGGTGTCGGGCTCGCCGCGATGGCGGACAGGCCGGAGAACAAGGAGCAGGCGCCCGGAAACGTCCAGGCATTCGACGTGCGCACGGGCAGGCCGCGCTGGACCTTCAAGGTCATCCCCGAGCCTGGCGAGGTCGGCGGCGAGACCTGGGAGAAGGACTCCTGGGCGTACACCGGCGCCGCGAACCTCTGGTCGTTAATCAGCGCGGACGAAGAGCTGGGACTCGCGTACCTCCCGCTGACGAGCGCAACCAACGACATGTACGGCGGCCATCGCCTCGGCGACAACGTGTTCGCCAACACGCTGGTCTGCGTCAGCTGTCTCACTGGTGCGCGGGTCTGGCACTATCAGATCGTCCACCACGATCTCTGGGACTACGATCTGCCGGCCGCGCCCATTCTCGCGGACATCACTGTCGACGGCACCCGAATCCAGGCAGTCGTTCAGCTGACGAAGCAGGCGTTCGCGTTCGTCTTCAATCGCACGACGGGAAGGCCGGTATGGCCGATCGAAGAGCGGCCGGTTCCGCCGTCCGATACACCGGGCGAACGCACGTCACCCACGCAGCCGTTCCCAACTAAGCCTCCGCCGTTCGACCGGCAGGGAGCCACGATCGACAACCTCATCGACTTCACGCCGGCGCTGCGCGCCGAGGCGATCGAGCTGACCAGACAGTGGCGGATGGGACCGCTGTTCACCCCGCCGTCCATCCGGGGAGACGGCCCCGGAGCCACCAAGGGGACTGTTCAGTTGCCCGGCTCGGTTGGGGGGGCCGATTGGCAGGGCGGCGCTTTCGATCCGGAAACGGGGATCCTGTACGTGCCGTCGATTACCGGGCCCTTCACGGCCGATCTGCTCAAGGGCGATCCCAAGAACACCAACCTCAACTATGTCCCTGGCTTACGCGCGTGGACGCCTGGCCCGCAGGGGCTGCCTCTGTTCAAGCCGCCGTATGGCCGCATCACCGCGATCGACTTGAACCGGGGCGAGCACGTGTGGATGGTCCCGAACGGCGACGGCCCCCGGGACCATCCGCTGTTGAAGCCATTGAGCCTGCCGCCGCTCGGATCTCCCGGCCGCAGCTCACCGCTCGTCACCAAGACGCTGTTGTTCGTGGGCGAAGGCGATCCGATCATGTCGAACCTCGGATCGCGCCTGCTTCCCGAGATGCCCGCATCCATCGCGCCCGGCGCCGGCGGTCGGAAATTTCGCGCGTACGACAAGGCAACCGGCGTCGTGCTGTGGGAAACGGAGTTGCCCGCCGGAACAACCGGCGCGCCGATGACCTACATGTTCGAAGGTAAGCAATACATCGTCGTGGCAGTAGGGAGTCGCGAAGAAGGAAGTGCGCAGCACGTCGCGCTCAGTCTTCCCTGATGGCCAGCTCGAGCTGACTACGTTCCCACCGAGCTCTTCTTGACGTCCCCGCGTTGGCGCCTTGCGGCGTCTTCCAATCGGCGGCGCGCGACGTCAAAGGCGTCGTGGATGGTCACGAGCGCATCCTTGTGCGCACCATCCAGCTCGTCACGCTTGTGAGCGGCTTCTCCCAGCGTTCCGTGGAGAGCCGGCTCGTGATTGACGATCACGTCCTCTCCCGGCAGCGATAGTTCAATCCGAACGTGAAGCGGCCACCCATGTTTTCGATGCCGATGCGGAATGTCCACGGTGACGTGACAGCCTACGAGAGCAGGATAGAACGTCTCGAGCCACGCGGCACGTGCACGGATCGCTTCTTCCAATGCCGCAGACGGGTCCATATTGCGAAACGTCACTTGAACCGGCCGAATCATGGTGTCACTCCTGGATGGCTCCGCAGCAGCTGGCTCGACAGCAACTTAGGACAACTGTCGAGGTTGCCGGTTGGGCACCTAGCTGCCCCCGCCGGAAACCGTCGAGGAGTTGAAGCGGCAATCGATGTGCCGTCGACCGCTCCGACGGAATCTCGTGGACACGTGCGAAACGGGGCGAGAAGGTCCCTGGTTAGAGACGAGAAAAACTCCTCACCTGTCGGAAGTATTTCCCAGGCTTGCACGACGCCGGCGAAGCCCCCCTTGTCGTCTAACGCCTGAACAAACCAGGTGCCGGTAGCCAGATCCAGACGCTGCCCGGGCATGGATGTTGCGCAACCCAACTAGATTGGCATTGGCCGAGAAAGTGAACTTCGACGGACCGAAGAGCGCGGAGAGCGCCAAGGGGTGGCTATGAAGATCAAGGAGCTCATGACGAGCGGGCCTCGAACCTGCTCCCGGGAAACGACCGTGGCCGCGGCAGCGACGCTGCTGCTGGACGGCGATTGCGGGATCCTGCCGGTCACGGCCGACGGCAAGCTGATCGGTGTCGTCACCGATCGCGACATGTATATCGCCCTCGCCACGCGCGACAAGCGGGCATCAGAGATTACGGTCGGCGAGGTCCTGCAGACGCCTGTCTACACCTGCGGTCCCGACGACGACGTGCAGACGGCTCTGGACACCATGAAACAGCATCGTGTCCGCCGGCTTCCGGTCGAGGGATTCGGAGGCACTGTTCTGGGCATCGTTTCGGTGAATGACCTCGTGCTGGCCGCAGGCGCGAAGAAACCGGTTCGCGACACCGAAGTGGTGAACGCGCTGCAGTCCATCTGCGCCCACCACCATCCCACGCCGTCGATCGCAGCCGCGTGACGCGGCCGGGCTCATGACCGACCACCCCGACGTTCTCATCCCGGCGAATCGCGCACGTTGGGCCGTCATCACGAAACGGGGCGCGGCCGGCGGCGCCGAGCCGAACATGAGCGACTACGATCGGGCCTGCGCCGGGTTTTCATGGAATCAGGCCCGCCGGTCGCTCGAGGGCCTCCCAGGCGGGCGCGGTCTGAACATCGCCCACGAGGCGGTCGACCGGCATGCCGCCGGTTCGCTCAGCAGTCGCGTCGCCATTCGGTGGATCAGCAGGACCGACGTGCGGCGCGATTTCACGTATGTCGACCTCTGCCGCGCCACGAATCGCTTCGCCAACGTTCTCCGCCGGCTGGGCGTCGGCAAGGGTGATGTCGTCGCGACGCTCGCGGGCCGCGTTCCCGAGTTGTACATCGCCGCGCTTGGCGCCCTGAAAAACGGCAGCGTGTACACGCCGCTTTACTCAGCGTTTGGACCGGACCCCATCGTGTCTCGCCTGAGCATCGCGCGCGCCAGGGTCCTCGTGACCACCGACGTCCTCTATCGCAAGAAAGTGGAGTCCGTGCGGGCGCACATGCCTGCGCTCGAGCACGTCGTCTTGATCCGTGAGACCGACGCCCTTCCACCGGCGACACGGGATTTCACCGATCTCATGGACGACGCGAGTGACGAGTTCACGATCCCCGTGACCGACCCACAGGACCTCGCGTTGCTGCACTTCACCAGCGGCACGACGGGAAAGCCGAAGGGTGCGATGCACGTCCACGAGGCGGTCGTGGCACATCATGCGACCGCACGGATGGCCCTCGATTTTCATCCGGACGACCGCTTCTGGTGCACCGCGGACCCGGGGTGGGTCACCGGAACCTCGTACGGCATCATCGCCCCGCTCACGCACGGCCTGACCATGATCGTGGATGAAGCCGACTTCGACGCCGAGCGCTGGTATCGCACGCTTCGGGACGAACGGGTCAGCGTCTGGTACACGGCCCCGACGGCCATCCGGATGCTGATGAAGGCCGGCACGCCGCTGGCGCGCCAGCACGATCTGCGGTGTCTTCGATTCTTGGGCAGCGTCGGCGAGCCGCTGAATCCGGAGGGCGTCGTCTGGGGAGTCGATGCCTTCGACAGGCCCTTCCACGACAACTGGTGGCAGACCGAGACCGGCGGCATCATGATCGCGAACTTCGCTTCGATGGACATCCGACCCGGCTCGATGGGACGCCCTTTGCCCGGCGTCGAAGCGGCGATCGTTCGGCGGACGCCGGATGGGGTCGAGGCGATCGCCGAACCCGGCATCCAGGGCGAGCTGGCCCTGCGACCCGGGTGGCCATCGATGTTCCGTGGATACCTCGGCGAAGAGGACCGGTACCGGAAATGCTTCGCCGGTGGCTTCTACCTGACGGGCGATCTCGCACGCCGCGACGCGGATGGTTACTATTGGTTCATCGGCCGCGCCGACGACGTGATCAAGTCCTCGGGGCACTTGATCGGCCCGTTCGAAGTGGAGAGCGCGTTGCTGGAGCACGAGGCCGTGGCCGGGGCCGGAGTCATCGGCAAGCCCGACCCGGTCGCCGGCGAGATCGTGAAAGCGTTTGTCACGCTGAAGCCAGGCCACGAGCCGTCCGAGTCACTGCGGCGATCGATTCAGGCTCATGCGCGTTCGCGTCTGGGTGCCGTCGTCGCGCCGAAGGAGATCGCCTTCGTTTCTTCGATCCCGCTGACACGATCAGGGAAGATCATGCGACGACTCCTCAAAGCCCGCGAGCTCGGCCTGCCCGAAGGTGACACTTCGACGCTGGAGCCGTCATGATCCCTCACGACGATATGGTTCACCATCGGCATCTGCTGCGCGAGATGCTGCGCATCCGGCGCTTCGAGGAGAAGTGCGCCGAGCTGTACAGTGCCGGCAAGATCCGAGGCTTCCTCCACCTGTATATCGGTGAAGAAGCCGTGGCCGTCGGGGTGATGCAGACGCTCACGCCGCAAGATGCCGTCGTCGCGACCTACCGTGAGCACGGGCATGCGCTGGCCCGCGGAATCCAATCCGATCGGCTCATGGCCGAGATGTTTGGGAAGCAGCAGGGCTGCAGTCGGGGACGCGGCGGGTCGATGCACGTCTTCGACGCCGCCACGCGATTCTACGGCGGGAATGCCATCGTGGCCGGAGGCCTTCCCGTCGCCGTGGGCCTGGGGCTTGCGGACAAATATCTCGACCGCCCGCGGGTCACGGCCTGTTTTTTCGGCGATGGCGCCGTCGCTGAAGGCGAGTTCCACGAATCGATGAATCTCGCGGCGTTGTGGGAGCTTCCGGTGCTTTTTCTGTGCGAGAACAACCTGTACGCCATGGGCACGCACATCAACCGAGCGCTGGCCGACGTCGACCTGCCCGCCAAAGCCCGCACGTACGGGATGACGGCGGAATCGGTCGATGGGATGGATGTCCTCGCGGTGGAGGCGGCGGCCCGAAAGGCCGTTGCCCACGTCAGGACATCCAGGAGTCCGTATTTTCTGGAGGCTCGAACGTACCGCTTTCGCGCGCACTCGATGTTCGACGCCGAGCTCTACCGTGACAAGCGCGAGGTCGAAGAGTGGAAAACGCGCGATCCGATCGGCCTGCTCCGTCGGCTGGCGGGCATCGACGATGCGGAGTTCGCGTCGCTCGATGCAGAGGTGGTGCGCGAAATGGTGGCGGCGACGGCATTTGCCGAATCAGGCACGTGGGAGCCGATCGACGAGCTCACGCGCGACGTCTACACCCGCGTGCAGGAGGAAACCCATGAGCCCAGCGTCGGCTGAGCGGACCACGTACCGTGAAGCGGTGCGCGAAGCCATTCGAGATGCGCTCCGCCGTGATCCGCGGGTCTTCCTGATGGGCGAGGACGTCGGGAGATACGGCGGCGCGTACGCCGTGAGCAAGGGCCTGCTCGCTGAGTTCGGTCCCGAACGAATTCGCGATACTCCCCTCTCCGAATCGGCGTTCGTCGGCGCGGGCATCGGCGCCGCCCTTGGTGGTGCTCGGCCGATTGTCGAAGTCATGACGGTCAATTTCAGTCTGTTGGCTCTCGACCAGATCGTCAACAACGCCGCGACGCTTCGACACATGTCCGGCGGGCAGTTCAGCGTGCCGCTGGTGATCCGGATGGCAACCGGGGCCGGCCGGCAGCTCGCGGCACAGCACGCGCACAGCCTGGAGGGCTGGCTCGCCCACGTGCCGGGCCTTCGTATTGTCGTCCCGGCGACGCTGGAGGATGCCCGCGGGATGCTCTGGACGGCGCTCGAGGATCCTGACCCTGTTCTGATGTTCGAGCCCCAGACGCTCTACAACATGGAGGGGGAATTACCGCCCGACGCCGGGCCGGTGGATATCGATCGGGCT
This sequence comes from Vicinamibacterales bacterium, assembly GCA_035537875.1. Taxonomy (GTDB): domain Bacteria; phylum Acidobacteriota; class Vicinamibacteria; order Vicinamibacterales; family CAVVIG01; genus DATLLJ01. The sequence goes on from DATLLJ010000055.1 coordinate 47,070, forward strand.
GCTGTTCGGCGCCAGGGCCGAGACGTCACGCTCATCACGTACGGCGCGACGTTGTTCAAGACCCTCGCCGCAGCCGAAACGCTCGCGCAGGACCACATCGAGGGAGAGGTGATCGACCTGCGGTCGCTCCGCCCTCTCGATATGCACACCATTCTCGAGTCGGTCCGCAAGACGCGGCGCGTCGTCGTGATCGACGAGGGCTGGCGGAGCGGCAGCCTCTCTGCGGAGATCGTCTCCCGGATCACCGAGTCGTCGTTCTACGACCTCGATGCCCCACCCGCGAGGATTTGCTCGGCGGAGGTGCCGATTCCGTACCCGAAGCATCTCGAAGATGCCGCCCTCCCCCAGCCCCAGGCGATCGTGAGTGCCGTTCGTGCGCTGATGCCGGCGCCCGTCTCGCGATGATCGAGTTCCGTATGCCGGCGCTCGGCGCTGACATGGAGGCGGGCACGCTGGTCGAGTGGCTGAAGAAGCCCGGCGACGCCGTCGCCCGCGGCGACATCGTCGCGGTGGTCGATACCGAAAAAGGCGCGATCGAGATTGAGGTGTTCGACCCGGGCGTGATCGATCGACTCCTGGTCGATCCGGGCCAGAAGACGCCGGTGGGCACGGTGCTCGCCCTGATCCGACAACCTGAAGAAGCGGCGGGCACCGAGCCGTCGGCCGCGTTCCACGCGCCGGCCCAGGCGCCCCCTCCGCCGACGGCCGTCCGCGCCCGCGTGTCGCCAGCCGCCCGCAAGGCGGCGGAGCAGCTGCACGTCAATCTCGACGCCGTCGACGGGCACGGTCCCGGGGGATCGATTACCGTCGCCGACGTCGAGCGATCGGCCTCAGGCGGCAAGGCCCCGGCTGCCGCGTCCGATCGGCTGACAGGCATGCGGGCGGCCATGGCGGCGGCGATGGCCCATGCGAAACGCGAGATTCCGCACCTCTACCTTTCGACGACCATCGATGTCACGCGGACGCTGACGTGGCTGAAGGCCGAGAACGAGCGCCTTGGTGTGGCCGACCGCCTTCTGCCGGTCGTGTTGTTCGTCAAAGCGGTCGGCCGCGCGTGCGCCGAGGTGCCTGCGGTGAATGGGTTCTGGACGGACCAGGGATTTGCGGCCGGACGCGGCGTGCACGTCGGCTGTGCCATTGCGCTTCGCGGAGGCGGACTCGTGGCTCCCGCGCTCCATGACGTCACGAGGAAGAGCCTGGCCATTCTCGGACGCGAGTTCGGAGACCTGGTCAAGCGCACCAGAGCCGGGACGCTTCGCAGCTCGGAGATGAGCGACGCCACTATCACCCTGACGAATCTGGGCGAGCTTGGCGTCGAGTCGGCGTACGCGATCATCTACCCGCCGCAGGTGGCCATCGTTGCGGTGGGGCGGATCGTCGAGCGTCCCTGGGTCGTCGACGGCCGAATCGAGCCACGGTCGGTGGTCACCGTCAGCATCTCTGCCGACCATCGGGCCGTCGACGGGCGAGGTGCGGGCGCCTTCCTCACTGCCCTGAGCGGAGCGATCCAGGCGCCGGAGACGTTATGACACGGGACGAGATTCGGGCGGCCGTGATCGAAGCCCTCACCAGCATCGCCCCAGAAATCGACTCCGGGGCGCTGACGGGCGACCAGGTCCTGCGCCAGGAGTTCGATCTCGACTCGATGGATTTCCTGAACTTCGTCATCGCCCTGCACGGCCGGCTCGGGATCGACGTTCCCGAAAACGACTATGCGAAGCTTTCGACGCTGGACGGAGCTGTGGAGTACCTCGCTCGCAGAGCGTCCTCGGCGTGACCGACAACGGTCAGCCAACTCGGTGACCCGGTGGTGACTACGGGGTCATCATGTTGAAGTACATCGTCGAGCCGTCAATGAGCTCGATTCGATACCATTAACTACTTCTTCATCGTGACCCACGCTGTCTTTTCGCTGCCGTCCAGAAGCGTGGCTTTCAGCAGCCACGTGCCTGTCGTGAATCCGCCCTTTGTGCTCAGGTTGAAGTGCCACTCTGTACCGGACAGGCGGAACTCATTCCCCGTCGTGGCCGCGTCGGTCGGGGTGGCATTAATCGGAGCATCCGCATCAGTAGCGTTGCTGTACTTGAGAGCCTGCAGTGTATGGATTCCGGTTGTGACCACCGCTCCGCAGGTGCTGCCATTCCATGAATTGAGTATGAACTTCACCGGAATCGTACTTCCCAACTTGAAGGCCCTTACGGGATCCGCGAAACTGCCGCCATTCCCGGCTTCAACCGAACCACCAATGGGCGACAGGAAGCCGTTGAAGCAGTAGGCCGTCGTGATGACATCGGTGATCGTCGTGTTGCCGATGTTGTTGTAGTTGGCGGTACCCGTGAAGAACCAGTAATCGCTGGTATAGGTGCCGATGTTCGTGTGGGCCGTGTGGCTCACGTTGACGGTGCCGACGGTGGCCCCCGTTTCGCCATTTACACCGGTGATCGTTGAGACAGCCGCGGTGTGCGGATTGCCGTCCCACTGCACGTTGTACGGCGTGACCGTGAACGACGCGTTCGCTTTCTGGATGGCATCGGTGATCGCAGTGCTGCCGATGCTCTTGTAGTTGGCCGTGCCCGTGAAGCTCCAGGAGTCGGTGGCATACGTGCCGGCGTTCGTGTGCACCGTGTTGCTCACGTTTACAGTGCCGACCGTGGCTCCCGTCTCCCCGTTCACGCCGGTGATCGACATCACGGTTGCCGTGTGCGGCTGGCCGTCGTACATCACGTCGTAGGGCGTCACCACGACCACGGCGGTCGCCTTGTCGATCTCGTCGGTGATTGTCGTCGGGGCGATGTCGTTGTAGTTGGCCGTGCCCGTGAAGCTCCAGGAGTCGGTGGCATACGTGTCGGCGTTCGTGTGCGTCGTGTTGCTCACGTCGACCGTGCCGACCGTCGCCCCCGTCTCCCCGTTCACGCCGGTGATCGACACCACGGTTGCCGTGTGCGGCTGGCCGTCGTACGTCACGTCATAGGGCGTCACCACGACCACCGCGGTCGCCTTGTCGATCTCGTCGGTGATCGTCGTCGGGGCGATATCGTTGTAGTTGGCCGTGCCCGTGAAGCTCCAGGAGTCGCTGGCATACGTGCCGGCGTTCGTGTGTGTCGTGTTGCTCACGTCGACGGTGCCGACCGTCGCCCCCATCTCCCCGTTCACGCCGGTGATCGACACCACGGTTGCCGTGTGCGGCTGGCCGTCGTACATCACGTCGTACGGGGTGACCACGACCGTCGCGTTCGCCCTGTCGATCACGAAGTTCCCCGCCGAGACGGCGAGCAGGCTGTTGTAGTTGGCCTGGTCGTCGGGCACAAAGCTCGCAGTGACCGCGTATGTCCCCACCTGCGTCTGAGTGGCCGCCCCGCCGGTCAGAATGGTTGTCACCGTCCCAGGCACGGAGCTGGCCGAGATGCCGACCGTGGCCGCCAGTCCGGTGCCCGTATAGGTCTGCGGCGAGTTGCTCACCGCCAGAGTCGCCGTCGGCGTCGCCTTGTTCACCACCTGGCCGCCGGACAACGAGCCGCTGCTGTTCCCGAACGAGCCGGTAGCGACATACGAGGCCGAGACCGCGTGAGGCGTTCCGTTCGTCGCGTTCAGCGCTGACGTCGTGTACGTCCAGGTGGCGGTCGTGGCTGTGGTAGCTCCCGCCGTGCCTGCGATTGGGCTACCGCCATCGATGACGAAGTTCACGCTACCCGTCGGCGTTGAAGTGGCAGACACAGTGGTTGTGAAGGCTACCGACTGGCCATAGCTGGACGGGTTGTTGCCGGAAGCGACAGTCGTCGTTGTCGAAGCGGCGGCGGTGTAGTTGGCTGTCACCGAGATCTGGCCGTTGCCAAGGCTATTGAAGCACCCGGTCGTGCCCGTCGTCGAGCTAAGCGCTTCATTGTTGGTATCAGACACCCAACCAGAGAACGCGTACGTCGTTCCACCGATCGTGACCGGCGAGGGCGCTGCGATGCTGAAGGAGCCGCTTGAGGCGCTCAGTCCAGTGTCTGTATAGCCATTGCCACCCGAAATAGTCGTAAAGGCTGACGAAGTGGTACCTGGAGTTCCCGTACACGTCGTACTCGTAAACAGGGTCATGGCCGCCGCCGGAAACGCCACCACGATGTGGCTGCCACTCACCTGCGCGCGCGCACGGATGCCCCCATCCGTAAACGTCGTCTGCGCCCGCCGCAGTGACGCCTCGCCAGTTGCCATCAGGTAGAACCGGATGCCCAGGTCGTGCGCCTCAGGCGCCCACTGGTCGTAGTAGATATCGCCGTTCCCGTCCGCGACGATTATCGGAGCGCCGCTGCTGTCGCGGTCGATGACGTAATCGTCGTGAACGGCCGGGTCCTCCTGGAACACCAGCTTTACAGCCTTACCCGGCTGCCATCCCGTGCCGGTAATGACCGCGCGCTCGCCTGGCACGTAGTCGTCCTTGTCCGTCTTGATGGTTGGAAACCGGTACACCTCGGCATCAGCCGAACCGCCGCCCGCCACGAACGCGTAACCGTCGACGCTGGTCGCACCGCCGATCGCACGCGTTCGGGGCGCTGTCATCGAGCCGGTCGCGGTAAACCGCCCTACCCCGAACGAAAACGGATCGGGGAACTCAGCGGGCAGGAACAGATCCGCGGCATCGACAGCCGCGGCCGCCGAGGTGCCGCCCGCAATCAGCACGCTGTTGTTGTGTGGCAGCAGAACCGCCGTGTGGCCCGACCGTGCTGCGCTCAACTGAGTCTCGACAGCGATAAACCCCTGCTGGTAACCGTCGTACAACTCGGCGGTCCGAAGATCGCTGCTGCCATCGTTGCCACCTGCCACCAGCACGTGGCCGTGAGCCAGCGCGGTCGCCGTCGCGCCCGTGCGCGGCTGCTGCAGGCTCGCCAGCGCCGGCATGACGTTCCCCGTTAAGGGATCGGCGATTTCCGCGGACCGCAGGATCACGCCGTCAATCGTCGTGCCCCCGACGATCAGCACCGTGTCGTCAGCGAGTCGCGCCGCGGCGTGCCCCACGCGAGGTTGCACGAGCAGCCCGACAAGGGTCGATGTCCGCGTGGCAGGATCGTACAATTCGACATCCGAGCTCACCACGCCGTCGACGAGGCCGCCCGTGAACAGCACCCGGTTGTCCTTAAGGAGCGTGGCCGTGTGGCCCACCCGCGGGACGATCATTCGACCGACATTTTCAAATGAGTTCGACGTCGGATCGTAGGCAACAATGCCGTCGGTCGCCGAATCGTCGAGACCGTTGCCGCCGGCAATCAGCGTTCGGCCATCGACAAGCGTCACTGCGGCCGCGCCGCTTCGGCTCTGCGCGACCGGGCCGATCGACATCCACGCGCCGACCGGCTGCAGCGGTTCGGCGCGCAGCAGGAGACCAGCTGCGCAGACGGCCGCCGTGATCGTCAACCCGAACGCGACTCGCCGCCTGCGGATCAAATTCCTCAAAGCTGTTACTCCTGAAAGACACGTCTCCCGACACACGAGACCTACGTCTCTTGGGCCGTTTCATCGGCCCGCGTTTGTCCTCCCCGGTGCAAAACCGCAACACGAGCCGGAGTGGCGTCGTGTCAGAGGGCAATCAATGTGCCTGTAGTTCGTGACGTTCGGCGGGTGACTAAACCGGTCAGCGACGAGCGTTTGCGGCTCGCGTGGTCATCGTGTGCAACCTGAAGTCCTCGATCCGCGCTCCTTTCGTCGCACGCGTATCGAGAATTCAGCAGTGGGTCCGCGGCGCTGTGACGGATTCGTAAGTGTTGCCAGGAAGGAAGGCCCGACGCGCGCGATCAGAGCGGAAAGATGCGTTCGAAGTTCGTCGCGAAGATCTTCCGGGTCACCTCAGGCTCGACGCCCACCTCATCGAGAGCCGTTCGCTGCGCGCCATAGATCACTTCGCGCCAACCGCGGGGAAACGACGACGAGTCGGTGCCAAACAGCAGCCGGTCCGGGCCAAGAAGGGCGAGCGATCGTCGGAAGACTTCCGAGAGGGTCAGGCCCGGAAAGTACCGCAGCCACGCGTTGGAGCTCGACGTGTCGAAATGAATCGTCGGGCACATCTCGGCCGCCATCAACGCTTCGCGAAGAAACCCGGCGCCGAAATGCGGCACGATGACCGGAACGGTCGGAAAATGAACGGCCGTCGCCGCCAGGGCGAGCGGATCGCCAAATCGCAGGTCGAACAGGCTCGGCAGCCCGAGCCGAGTGCGCGCTTCGATCGTCAGGAAGCCGCAGTGGCCGAAAATCACCGCGCCGTGCTGCGCGGCCGCCTCGAAGACCTTCAGGACGCAGGGATCCCGAAACGAATACTGGTGCATCGCCGGGAACAGGCAGGCGCACTTGAGACCCAGCGACGCGAACCCTCGCGTGGCGCGTTCCTGGGCATCCGGAGCCGCCGGGTTCAGCGCGAAGAACCCGACGAATCGATTCGCATAACGCGCCACGGCTGCGGCCACCGACTCTTCATCGCCAGCCACGCTGGCCATCAGAGCGGCGCGAGACACCTTGTGATGATCGAGCTCCCTGACCCAGCGATCGGCCAACGCCTCCGGATCGCCGCTGGCCTCCCAGCCGAGCTCCCCCGCAACGCGTTTGGCGGTAACCGAGGCATCGCGGTACTTCTCGCGACCGAGCGTCTCGAAGAACCGGTCCGAGAAGAAGTGGCAGTGCGCATCGTGTCGCGTCGTGGGAGTGATCGGCGGCATGATCGTCGGCCGGAATCAGGCGCTCAAAACGCGTACTCGAAGCCGATGAGCGGCGTCACCCTGTCACGGACGCCGTTATCGTCGAGCGCGAAGAGGATGTTCACGTCCACGAGCACGCGCCCGAACGGGTTGACCTTGAACCCGGTCGCGCCGCTCAACTGGTTGAACGACTCGGTCGAGAACACGACATTGGGAAAAACCGACTGCCCGTCAAGCGCGTGGAAGTCCTCGGTTCTCACGCGCTCCGCGTCGATCGAGTAGCGGCCAAGCAGGTCGAGCACGAGCGTCAGCCGCCCCGCGCTCAGATCGACACCCGCCGCATAGGCGACCTGGTCGGGGAAATCGCCCGACTGCCCTGTTGCCGGGTCTCCCGCCAGGATGCTTGACCCGTTCCACTGGTATCCGACGTTGAGGTGCGGGGACACCCGTTCAATCGTGCTCGACAGGATCAAGAAAGGCTGAAGGCCGGGGGCGCCGGTGCCGAGCAGGTTCAGCGCATCCCCGGACGGCACCCTGACGTCGAATCCCACCGCGAACGAAGCTGCCGGTTTGTTCACGACCGAACCCTTCATGCGGATGATGAAGTCGCCGATCCCGCTGGCGCTTGCCGCCGCCGTGAACAGCCGCCGCGTGCCAATGGAGCCGTCCGACTGGCGATAGAAGTGCGTCAAGGGATTGGTCGTACCCAGGCGTTGAATGGTCGCGTCCGACACGACCGTCAGATCCGTCGACACGACCGGCGCCGCCAGCGAAATGTCCAGACGATCGGTCACGCCCAGGGTCACATAGGCGACCGCCTGGTTCACCTTGGCCTGAATGGAATTCGTCGTCGTCACGACGTCCTGACGCCCGCCGAGGAGCTGAGCGTTATCGTGCGTGAAGACCGCGGGCACCGACCCCATGTCGAGTCCTTCGACGGCGTCGAAGTCAAAATGCTGGGCGGCGAACCCGAACGACACTCGGCGCGCACCGATCGTTTCGGCACGTTCGGAGAGGATCGGGCCGAAGCTCTGAGTGGTGCGGCGGAAGACGCCGACGCTGGCGTCGAACTCGTACGTGAAGCCGGAAGCGGGCGACGGGAGCGGCACGGTCACGAGCTGGTTCACCAGCGCGGTGTTGAACTGGTTGAAATTGAACTGGAAGTTGCTGGTGAAGTGGGCCGAGTGCGGCTGCTCGCCCGGCAGCGTCGCTTCGCTGTCGACGATCAGGCCCCGCGGGCCGAACAGATCGTGGAAGAGCGTCGACAGGTTCCGCACGGGTGAGGCGAGATTGTAGGGGTCCTGAGCGCTGGCGGTGGTGCCCGCCGCCAAGAAGCAGAGAGTCATCACGAGCCGTTTGATCATGTCGGCACCTTGGTGGTTAGCGTCCGATGTCGCTGATGACCCAGCCCGAGCCGGACCGGATGAAGGTCATCGTCTGCTGGGTGTCCTGTGTCTGCTGCCGGCCGCCCGCCACAATCGTGTCGCGGCGTCTGAGGCGGACCACGGCCCGCTGCGCCTGACGTTCAATGCCCAGAATCGTGACGGCCACTCGCTGGGACGAAACGGCGCGGAACCCTTCCTCGATGCGGCGCTGTTCGGCCGGGGTCATGTTCGGCTTGAGGGCGCGGTACGCGGCCAGGTCTTTCTCTTCGATGGCCCGTGCCCACGCCTCCACGCTGCGTCGAATCTGGGCGTCGTCGTCTTCGACCGGCGGGCTTGCGGCGGCTTCCGCGCTCCGGTTCGGAGCCGGAGCCTCGGTTCGCGGTGCGACGGGCTCGGGAGGCGCTTGCGGTTCGGCAGGAGGCGGAGCCGCTGGCAACGTCTCGGCAACCGGCGGAGTCGGCGAAGGCCGCGGCCCCGGCTGGCTCGGTTCCGCGGCCGGCGGAGGTAAGACTGGCGATGGGGCCGCGGCGACCGGGCGCGTCTCTTGGGGGGCCGGCGGCGGTGAAACCCGATCGGGGGGAGGCGTCTGGTTCGAGGGTTGTCGGGACGTCAGTGACGGGGGCGCGACGGGCGGTTCAGTGCGCTGACGGGCGAGGCTGGCTTGATTCTTGTACTGAGCGACTATCGCCTCCGACAAGGCCGCGACGGCACTCGAGCTTGGATCGATCGTCCGCGCTGTCGTCAGCGCGGCCGACGCCCCGTCGGCATCACCAGAGGCGAGCAGCTTCTTGCCTCTGGCAATTGCCTCGTCGAAACGGTCGAGCGCCGCGCGGGCTTCGGCGCGGACCCGCTGGGCCTCGGTATTGTTTGGGAAAAGGCGGAGCACGTCCTCTGCGTACGTGAGCGCGTCACGATAGGCGCCGGCTTGCAGACTGCTGGTGGCCAGGCCTATCCGGTTCTGTCCCGCTGTATCCGATGAGCTCACTTCGGATTCGGGTGCCGGCGTCGATTGGGGCGTCGGCGGCTTGAGCCAGAACCAGTACGAAGTGAGCGCGGCGACGCCCGACGCCGTCAACGCAGCGCCCCAGGTCACCGCGCCCCTGCGGTGCGAAACCGGTGCGTCCTCGGACGCCACCGGAGTCGATCGGCTTCCCCTTCCCGAGATGCGGCTCTCCGCGCGCGTGGCGACGGACGCGGCTTTCATCGCGGCCGAGTGGCCCGATTCCAGATCCCGTCTGATGCGTTTGAGATCCGCGCGAAGTCCCGCTGCGTCCTGATAGCGCAGCTCCGGATCCTTCTCGAGGCAGTTGTTGATGACGTCCTGGAGCCGCGCGGGAATATGCGGATTGAAAATGACGGGCGCGACGGGCGATTCGTTCAGAATCGCAGCGAGAATCACGGCCGACGTTTTCCCCGTGAACGGCCGCCGCCCGGTCACGCATTCGTACAACACAATGCCGAGAGAAAACAGGTCGGTCCGGCCGTCGAGTTGTTCGCCGGTCACCTGCTCCGGCGACATGTACGACACTGTTCCGACCGTGACTCCCTCCGCGGTGAGCAGCTCGGGCGCCATCGTCGCCTCAACCGTGCCCGAAGGGCTTCGCGGCTGCAGCTGTTTCGCCAGACCGAAGTCCAGAATCTTCACCGCGCCGCGATCGACGAGGAACAAGTTCGCGGGCTTGATATCGCGATGGAGAATGCCGTGGCTGTGAGCAGCGTCCAGCGCATCGGCCACCTGAATGCCGATGTCCACAATCTGGTGAATCTTGAGAGGCCCCGCAGCCAGCACATCGCGCAGCGTGTGGCCCTTCAAGAGCTCCATGACGATATAAGGGCGCCCGTCGTGATCGCCGATATCGTAGATAGTGCAGATGTTCGGGTGGTTCAGCGCCGACGCGGCCCGGGCCTCCGCTCGGAGCCGCTCGAGCGCGACGGGGTCTCCGAGTTCCTCCGGAACGAACTTGAGCGCGACGGGGCGGCCCAGGCGGATGTCTTCCCCGGCATAGACCACGGCCATCCCGCCGGCGCCCAGCTGGCTCGTAATGCGGTAGTGCGAAATCGTGCGTCCGAGCATCGGTCCCCGAGAGGGGCAGATTAGCACGCGCTGGGGCGAATGACACCCCGCTGGACGACGCCCGGCTCGCGATGGCATCTGCGACGCGGGCCACCAGGCGAAATGTGCCCGGACCTCTGTGGCTCCGCCGTATACTGACCGCCTGACTTTGGAGATCCCGATGCGCAAAGTGCTCGCCGTTCTTGCCGTCCTGACCGTCCTGGGTGGCCAGAACGCATACGCCGACTCCCCGCCTGTCTACTATCTTGCCCTTGGCGATTCCCTTTCACGAGGAGTCCAACCGAACCCCGCCACTGGGGCGCTCTTCGAGACCACACAGGGGTACGTGGATGACCTGTACCCGCACCTGCGACTTCGCCGGCCGGGTCTGCGACTGGCAAAGCTCGGATGTTCCGGCGAGACGACTTCAACGATGATCGTGGGCGGCGTTTGTCAATACCCGCTGGTCAGCCAGCTCGAACAGGCTGTCCAGTTTCTGGAGACCCACACCGTTGCGCTCGTCACGATCTCGATCGGGGGCGACAACATACTCCACTGTCTGAGCGTCCAGGGGATCGACCAGACCTGCGTCACCAACGGCATCGGGATGGCAGCGGCGAACCTGCCCTACATCCTGGCCCGTCTGCGCGCGGCCGCGGGACCCGGTGTGCCGATCGTCGCGATGAACTACTACGATCCGTTTCTCGGACTGTGGATCTACGGACCCTCAGGCAAGGCGCTGGCGGACCAGTCGCTCGAAATCACGAAGTTCTTCAACCAGCTGCTTGGCAGCATTTACGCCCAGGCGCTCGTGCCGGTGGCCGACGTCGCCCGGGCGTTCCGCATCACCAACACGACGCCGGTGTCGGCGTTCAACGTCCCGCTGAATGTGCTGCTGACGCTGGCTTGGACCTGGATGAGCCTTCCGCCTCCGCGCGGTCCGGACATCCATCCCAACGCCATCGGCTACGCGGTGATCGCGGGAGCCTTCGTTCGGGTCATCGAACCCTAGAGGGCGTTTCTCACTTTGCTGTAGTACGCGAGGACCGGCACGCACGCCGGTCCTCTGTCCCTCGTTCCTGGTCCGTCCTTCATCCGAGGGTCCGGGGGTCCGTGCCTGGTGCGCTACTCTCTGAGTCTGATGGTTCCGCCAGGTAGCGACACCAGACGGCTGCGGCCCATGTTGGCCAGCTCGGCGACGACGCTGCCTGAGGGGCTGCTGTGGACCTACGAGGTGAAGTGGGACGGGTACCGCGCCCTCGCCGTCAAGCACGGCTCGCGCGTCCAACTGCTGTCCCGCAACCAGAAGGACCTCACGCACGACTACCCTGGCGTGGTGGCAGCGCTCAAGACCATCCGTTCCCCGGATGCGGTGTTCGACGGCGAGATCGTTGCCGTGGATGAAAGCGGCCGCCCCTCCTTTCAGGCCTTACAACATCGAACAACGGCTGGACTGACCGTCGTGTACTACGCCTTCGACCTGCTCAGCGTCGGAAAAGAGTCGCTCCTCAGCCAGCCGCTGGCAGCCCGTCGACAGCGTCTCAAGCTGCTCACGCTCGGATCGAGCGTGCTCCTCTCCGAGCCGCTGCCCGGATCGCCCGAGCGTATCGAGCGCGAGATTCGCCGGCTTGGCCTGGAAGGCGTCGTGGCTAAACGGAAGGACTCAACGTACATCACTGGCCAGCGCAGCGATGCCTGGGTCAAGGTGAAGTTCAATCGGCGGCAAGAGCTGGTGATCGGGGGGCTCAAACCGAACAGTGCAACGCTGGAATCCATTCTCGTCGGGTACTACAAAAACCGTCGGCTCTATTTCGTCGGGAAGGTTCGCGCCGGACTGACGCCGCACATGAGGACGGAGCTGCTCTCGCGGCTCGACGCGCTCGCGATATCCTCGTGTCCCTTCGTGAATCTGCCGAACAGCATCGGACGCGGCCGATGGGGCGAGGGTATCACGGCGCAAGACATGACGGCCCTCCGCTGGGTGAAGCCCTCGCTCACCGCCGAGGTGTCGTTCGTCGAATGGACTCGTGACGGATTGTTACGACATCCGGTGTTCGTCGGAATCCGCGACGACAAGCCGGCCGCCGAGGTTCGTCGCGAATAGGCCCTCAATCAGTAGCGAGCAAGGCTGAGCCCATCGCACGAGTTGTCCGTTTCATGAATCCCTCCCGGCGACATTCTTGGCTAGACGGTAGCTATGCGGCGCTGACGGCCGTGGGAAGATGGTGGAGGATTCTGCAACCGGCTTCGTCAACGGAGCAGACACAGTTTGCCCCGCGATGGCTTCACAGGAACGGATTCTGCAACGGAGACGCGAACGTCGACGACTCGCATACAGACAGGCCCCGCGCCCCTTGTCGGCGAATCCGACGCGGCGCCTATGGCGCAGCGCACACGAAATTGGCCGCATCGTCAGTGCTGCCGGCGCCCGTGTATTTGGCGACCTGAGGATACGGGCACAGCGGACGCGTGCGATCGACCTTCCCGTCAGCTGCGTGTGACGCGATCACCCTGCCCGGCGCCTCGCCTTTTTCCACCCATCGCTCCAGCGCGCCAACTCTGTCGAACACATTCGGGCCTTCCCCGCCACCGCAATGGCCCATTCCAGGTGCGAGGAACAACCGCACGCTTTTGGATGCGCTCACTGCGCCGCCCAAGTTGTCAACGACGCTCTCGTAGTACTTGATCGTGTTCACCGTCGGAACGTTCGGATCGCTCCAGCCGTGGTAGAGCAGCAGTTTTCCACCGCGCGCAAAGAATGGCTTCATGTTCGGATCGGTCGCGTTCATGATCAGGTTTTCCGGGCGGTCGCCGCGCACGACATCGCTGTCAAAGTTGAACGTCTTCCAGTCCCAGTTCGGGTCCTTGAACACCACGTAGCGGTACTGATCGTAGATGTTGGCGGACGGCTCCGGGCCGAGCGCCTGCACGCCCCAGCCCAGTTCCGTTCCCGGCACGAGCGATGAGAACAGCTCGTTGCCGGTACGCGGGTTGACGGCGGGAGAATAGATCTTCTTCGCCGCCGTCACCTGGGGCTGAGTCAGGCATGACGGACTATCCCCCTCCTTACAGAGCAGCACCGCGGGATCGAAGCTGCACTTGGTTGGATCGTCGATGAGGCCGTCCTTGAGCCCGTCCCGCGCATCGCAGGCGGCCAGAGCAGCCTGGTGAATCACCGGATATTTGCTCGGCGGGATGTAGCTCGCCGGGTCCTTCAGGACGGCGTGCGCGATCCACAGGGACACTGCGGTCCGGTTGGCCGGGGCACCGGCAATAATGCCGTCATAATCATCCGGGAACATCTGCGCTTCCTTGAGGCCTTGCCTGCCTCCTGTCGAGCAGCCGTTCCAGTAGGACAACTTCGGCCCGCTACCGTAAAACGCCTGGACGATGGCCTTGGCCTTGACGGTCATTTCGTGTTCGGAGCGCCAGGAGAAGTCGATCAGCTTTTCAGGATGACCGAGCGCGAACGCGCCTCCGCCGCCCACGTGCCCGGTATCGGTTGACGCGCTGGCATAGCCGGCGCGGACGGCGTCGGCCAATGCGGAATAGCTGATCACTCCGGCCCAGCCCCCGTTGCCGACCGCCTGGAACTTGCCGTTCCAGCCAGCAACAGGCAGCCAGACTTCCACTTTGATATCTGAGTCGCTCGAGGGCGTCAGCGTGGCCGACACCCGGCAGAACTCCTGAAGATTTTTGTAAGGACTTCCTCCCCCGACCTGCCCAGGGGCGGAGAACTGGCCGGGCGGTACGAGATGCGCTCCGGTGATCCTGGCGTCTTTCAACGAAAGCGTCGTCAGGCTGTCGCACGCCGATGCCAACCGCGGCACGTGAATCTCGCTTTGGCCGTTGTTGTCCTCCTGGGCCGATGAGCGGGAAATCCCGAAGAATAGAGCCAGGGCACCGACGAGCAAGGCTGAGCCCACCGCACGAGGTGTCCGTCTCATGAATCCCTCCGCGGGCATTGTATGCTCGACCTGAAGACACTGAGGGCGAAAATCCCCAGGCTACGTCAATCTCTGACCTGCGTCCGGGCTACGCGAGTCCCATCGAGGTACCGATATTCGCGTCCGTCGACGCGGACGATCGAGAACGTGCCGGTCACGGTATACGTGCCGTCGACGGTGCCGGCTTCATGCTCCATCGTCCGCACGGCGCCGGCCCCGAGAGCCTCACCGTTGACGAGGGCTTCCTCGAGGGGGCGTCCCTGCATTGCCGGGGGAATCGCGATGCCAAGCAGCCTCAGAAAGGTCGGCGCGAAGTCAACGTTCCCGCTCGGCGCCTCCGTGATCAGGCCTTGCTTCAGATCCGGCCCGGCGGCAATCAACGTGTTGTGAATATCCCACGGGCTCGTGCTGCCGTGCCCTGCCGTTCCGCCCGACGCTGCCGTCCCGCGGATCCCTTGCTCGTTCGCCGCGTCGGTCCAGTCCGGCGAGAACAGAATCTGCGCCGATCGCGCGTGACTCCATCGCCCGGCCTCGAACGACAGCGTGCCACGGACGTTCCCGTCCAGCGAACCCGGCGCTGCAGCCTGCGTGAAGATCGCGCCCACGCCCGGCGTTTTCTGCAGTGAGCTCACAATCGCCGATACGGCCGTGACGTCGCCGTCGCGCACGTAGATCGCGCCGCCGCTCGTGACGAGGCGCGGCAGGCCATCGGGAAGGAGGCGATCGAACGGCTTCAGCACGGCCGCGAGATCGATGCCACCGGTGTGCGTCGAAAAGCCGTGGTCCGAAGTCACCCAGATGTCATAGCGGTCCAGGAGGTCCGCCGCTTCGAGACCGTCCTGCACCCGTTTGATCTCTCCATCGACGCGTCTCAGCACCTCTACCGTCTCGGAGACACCCAGACCTTTTTCGTGGGCGGTGGAGTCGAGCTCGCCCAGCCACATCACCGTCACCGACGGATCCACCCGCGGCAGACCCACCTGCAGGAACGCGTCGACCGCGTATCGATCCAGCTCCCCGGCAGGCGCACCCTCCGCCGGCGGAGGGCCGAGGGCTTTCATCTCCTCGCTGAGTTCCTCCGGCACCGCGTACTGGTAGTGCAGAATCGCGCCGCCCGACACCGTGTGGTTGTTCAGGAACGCGGACCCGGTCGATCCGGAGCTGACCACGAGCATCCTGCGCCCGCCCGACTGCAGCAGCTCCCCGAGCGTGGGAGCGGTGAGCAGTTGTCCTTCGGCAGCCGCGATCTTCAGCAGGTTGCTGCGGTCGGAGGTATCAAGGAACTTCATGGGATCAACGCTCGCAAAGAACACCGTGTTTCCGAGCAGGCCGTGCGTCTCCGGGTAGGCCCCGGTCGAAATCGAGGAGGCGTTGACGCGCGTCACCGTCGGATAGACGGAGTGGTGCCGGTTGAAGACAACGCCGCGCCTTCCAAGCGCGGTGAGGTTTGGCATCACCGCGTCTGTCACGTAGTCAGGCCTGAGGCCGTCGACGACGATCAACAGGTGGCGTCGCGGTTCGGGTGAGGTGCATCCGACGAGGATAGCGGCCAGCAGCGCCCCCGCCTGCGGCCTGAAGCAAACGAAACAGGCGAGCCTCACGCGCGCGATCATAGTCCCGCCAGGCAACGTTCGTGTCGCACCTGCCCGAATCGTCTTCGAACGTGGCGAAGCAGAACCGTTTTCCGCGCGACAGAACGGAAATCGGTGTCGCGCAATCGCACGCGCGGCGTCCCCACGACCACGCAAATTGGCCTGTTTGCGCGTGGCCCGAAGGTTGCGCTCCAAGGCCGGATGCCTCGGATCACTCGTGTGTCTGGACCGCTGGCAGGATTGGCCGTCGCGGGGGCCCTGGGAGTCGTGTTGGCCGGGGCGACCTCGCTGGGCGGGCCGCTCCCGGGCCCTCTCCCGCTGTTTCCGGCCGACAACTGGTGGAACCTCGACATCTCGACAGCCCCGATCGATCCGGGGTCGAGCGGCTACATTGCCTTCATCAACAACGGGGGCACCCGCACGGCGCATCCCGACTTCGGCGGGAACGTCTCACCGGGCAGCGTTCAGATCTACGGCTTCCCCTACATCGTCGTGGACGGCACGCTGGCCAAGCGATCGGTCATCTTTCAGTACCACAGGGAAAGCGACGGCGTCGACCATGCGACCGGCACCAGCTATCCCTTCTATCCGATTCCGGACGAGGCCATCACGCAGGCCCATTGGATTGAGGGCGGCGAACCGGGAAACGTCGATCTGCGCAGCAGCGCCGATCGGCACATGCTGATCGTGGACCGCGATCGCCGTCACTTGTACGAGCTGTACAACGTTTTTCACACTGGCGGGCAGTGGTACGCGGGCTCTGGAGCGTTCTTCGACATGAACACGAGCGGCCGCCGCCCTGACGGATGGACGTCCGCCGATGCGGCCGGGCTCGCGATTCTGCCAGGGCTCGTGCGGTACGACGAAGTGTTCGGGTCCGGCGAAATCCAGCATGCATTCCGCGTGACCGTTCGTCAGACCAACGGCTACGTGTACCCCGCCTCGCACCGCGCGGGCTCCACGCTCGGAGCGCTGCCGATGGGCGCACGCCTTCGACTCAAGGCGAGCCGCGACATTTCCAGCTTCCGCCCGGAAATTCAGAAGATCTTCCGCGCAATGAAACGCTACGGCCTGATTGTCGCGGACAACGGATCAGACCTTTACGTCAGCGGCGCCTACGACACACGATGGGACAACAGCATCCTGAATCCAGCGTTCCACTCGCTGACGGCGAACGACTTCGAGATCGTCCGCCTGGGATACATCCCGGACGTGGTCCCCAACGCTCCGACCAACCTGCGGATTGTCGGCTACTGAAACCGGCGCTCGTCGCGTCGTTGGACTAAACGGCCGATCCGGTCGGCTCGACTCCCCAGCCTCCCGACCGGATCGGATGACGCCACACGCCCCTTGGCGCAAGCGCGCGAGTCACGGGCGACGCGTGTCGCAAGATCCGGTGCCAGAGGTTCATCGCATATTTCGCCGAAGTTGTTCGCCTCCGCGGGGCGCGCGCACAGGCAATGTCCGCAATCGCGTCAGTAATAATTACATGATGCCCGGCCGCATCAGCCTCCGAACTGATAGGTGTACATGAATTTCGACGCGGTCCGGCGATCCAGCGTGTAGATGCGGCTCTGAAGGGGATCGTCGATCCAGTTGTGCGTGTACACGATGTAGAGATCGTTACCCGGCTTGAGAATCCATCGGAACCGGGACTGCCAGCCAATCACCGCGCTCTGCGTGTCGTACTGGATGTTGTTCACCCACGCGATCCAGGGGCTGAACTGCAGCTCTGGCACGATTCTGTACAAGCGGGTGTCGAAGCTTCCCTCCGCGAGTTCCACTCTGTTCCATTCGCCGGTCGTATAGATGATCACGCCGGGCCTCAGCCGCAGGTTGAGGTTGATGGCCGTGCGGCGGCGGGTTCCGCTGTAGAAATTGCCGAACTCGAACGTGGGATTCACCGCGACCACACGACGCTGCGCCGTCTGCCCCGAGAAGAGCACTCTCGTGTAGGTGTATTCGGTGTTGGCCGGAAGCGTCACGCCGGGGCTGATGGTGAAATCCTCTTCGAGGAACTCGTACGTGGGGAGCAGGTGGACGTTGAAGTTGTCCTGGGAATGCGCGGACACGTTCACCAGCGTGAAATCGACGTCGCGATTGAGCAGCACATTGTCCACGCTGCTTCGCAGAAACGTGACGTTTCCGCCGTATTGCACGCTTCGAATCCACTGGTGGCCATCCGGGCGGGCGGTGTAGCTCAGACCGGTGTCCATGCGCCGAATCCCGTTGCGCGGCGTGAAACCGACGACCGCGTTGTAGTTCTCCTGAATTTCCCGGTAGAGGAAGTTCGTGCTCCAGGGATCGTTTGGAAAATCCAGCTGCGCGCCGAACGCATTGGACCGGCCCGTGTTCGCCGGGTTGGACGTGTTCACGAAAAACCCGCCCAGGCTCAAGTTGTCTGAGCCGCGGAAGGTCGAGGTGGCCAGCAGGAAATCGGTGCCCAGCGTGTGCCGGGCAGCCACCGCCGAGTCGCGCGGCCGGCGTCCGGTGTACAGACCGCCGACGTAGGACTGGCGCAGCATCCGGTGCTTGCCGCGGAAGACCGCGAAGTCTTCGCCCAGCACGTTCTCTTCTTCGCCGGTCCGCACGTACAGCGCGCCGACGTCATTGGCGCCCATCTGACCGGCCAGCTTGCCCCCCACGTTGATCTGCTGCGGGTTGCCGCTCCCATCCAGACCGACGCGCCGGCTGAAAAACGGCAACAGGCTGTTGCCAGCCCCGGAGCCGCTCTGGAAATCGAAGAACGTGGCTCCATCCAGGAAGAAGTCGCGACGCTCCTGAAAAAAGGTCGGAAAGCGCGTCAGGTTCACCAGCCGCTGATCGACCTCGGTCTGGGCGAAGTCGGTGTTGACGGTCAGGTTGGTCCGCAGGCCGGGAGTCGGACTGTAGAAGAGGTCCACGCCGGCATCCGCATCGTTGGTCACTTTGGGATTGCCACGGCCCGGAAATGACTCCGAGAACGCGACCACGTACGGCTTGATATCGAGCCCGAGCGTCGGGTTGAGGCCGCCGAGTCCGCTGACGAGGCCGGCGTTCGACAGCCGGTTCAAGCCCTGGTTGCGCAGCCAGCCGGTCCAGAGACTCTCCTCGTTCTTCCGCCGCACGGTCCGCTGGAAATTGATACCCCACTCGTCGGCGTCCGGGTCGAAGTTGAGCGTCCGAAACGGAATTTCGATCTCGATGGTCCAGCCGACTTCGCTTCGGAGCACCTTCGCATTCCAGATGCCGTCCCACTGCCGGTTGTTGAATCCCGGACCGCGCAGCGCGTCGCCCATCAGCCCCGATGGGTTCATCTCGAAGAAGTAGCCGGATTGTTCGTTGTTGAACGTGTCGATGTTCCACATGAAGCGATCGTCGGCGGGGAGAAACTCGTCCCGGCGGCGCTGATAGCCAAGCCACTTGTCCGGCTCGGAATCGAAACAGGTCACGCCCATGTAGAACGATCGGTTGTTGTAGATGATCCGGACCTCGGTCGGCTCGGTCGCCGGCTTGCCGTTGTCGGGATCCTGTTGGATGAAGCCGTCTGCCGGAATCGCCCGCTTCCAGGGAGCCTCGTCCAGCTTCCCATCGAGCAGGATCTCCTCGTCGTCGGCGATTCGCAGAGCGACCATGGTTCGACGCCCGCTCGATGCCTCCGCGCGGGCGGCCGGGGTTTGAGTCTGAGAAGGCGGCGGCGCCGGCTGCTGGGCAGTCGGGGTGCCGGAAACGCTCAGTACGAGCGCTAATGTCGTCGTCAGTTGGCGATGCATGAGCTATTAAGGATACCCCGACCCGAACTACGCCCCATCCTGACAGCGGAACGACGAAAACTCGGCGAAGCTGGCGCTCAGGAACGATCGGCCTCCAGCCGGTGGCGCGCCACGAACTCGGCGAACCCGACGCTGAAGGCTTCCACCTGCGTGCGGACGACCGCGTCCTCGAGCCGGCCATCGGCACTGAACACTTTCGCCGCATTCGACACGATGACCCGCTTGCCGAAAAACGGCAGCGTGCCCAGCGCCCGCAGCACCGGCAGCCACGCGGCCTGCGCGAGAATGGTTCCCCCGCCCCCGGTTGTCGCGCCGACGATGGCGGCCGGCTTGCCGCCGAAGATGCGCCCGATGTCGGTCGCGGGGCGCGAGACCCAGTCGATTACGTTCTTGAGCACGCCAGGTATCGAGTGGTTGTACTCCGGTGTTGCGAGCAGCAGCCCATCGGCCGACGCGATTCGTTCCTTCAAATCGCGCACCGGCGCGAGCGCCGCAGAGGCGGGGTCGAGATCGCCGTCGTAGAGCGGGATGTCCCTGATCGATGCGATTTCAATCGTCGTTCCCGAAGGCGTTGCCACAGCGACGGCATTGAGGAGCATGGTGTTGAATGACTTGCGCCGCAAGCTTCCGGAAATGGCTACGATAGTCGGCATGGCCCAAGCTTACCGGAGAGATCTGGCGGCCCGCAGGGCGGTTTCGATCGCAACGGCCCTGTGCATCTGCGCGGCAGTGGCCGTCTCAGGCTGTGCCGGACGGCGGTTCGATGCGCTGATGCAATCCTGGCGCGGCCATTCGATCGAGGAATTGTTTCGAACCTGGGGATCCCCCAATTACATGTACAGCGACGGCAGAGGCGGCCATGTCGTCGTGTATGTGCCCAACCCGTCGCCGGGGACTACGAGAAGACCCGACGTCAGCGAGCAGCTGCGCGCGGCCGCGACGGCGCGCGTGTACGACGCGGACATGAAGAACTCCTGGCCGATCTACCGCATCTTCTTCTCGGATGGGAACGGCCGGATTGTCGTGTCGGAATGGCGCGGTCAGTGGGAGTGCTGCAGCAGCTGAACCCGCCGTTCGTTGACAGCCGACGGAGGAGGTCCAACGTCAGAAATCGAACATCCTGGTGATTTTGATCGTGAACGAGCGCCCCACGCTCTGATCGCGGACGGTGTCCCGCGTGTCGTTGTACACGACGTACACATCGCTCAGCGGACGGTAGGTGATGTTGAACCGGACGTTCGAGCTCAGCTGCTTTGTGTCCTTGTTGTACTGAAGGAAGGCGTTGAAGAAGGCGCGCGGCGTGAACGCATACAGGAACCTCGTTCCAATCAGGTTCGTCGTGAACGGTCCGCCGGGCAGCGTGACGGCATTCCTGCTGTAGGTGCCGTCGAAGCTGAAATGGTAGTCGGGCCGCCACCCGATTGCGCCTGACACGGCCTTGTTCTTCCCGTCCCAGAACTCGCCCCAGTTCACGCTCGCGTTGCCGGTGATCTGGCGGCCGTTGCCGATGTTGAAGCTGCCGGCGTAGTTCGTGTACTCGTAGTCGCCGGCTGGAATCGTAATATTGCTGCGGATGTTGAACGGGGCGAACAGCCGGTCGAACGTGCGGGCGACCGTGAAGTTGGTCGACCCGTTGTTCCGGAACCGGATGCCCGCCGTCGCTTCCTGGACACGCGTTTCCATCGCGTCGAGCGACGCGCGCTCGTAGTAGTCGACGTTCGTGCCGAAGGTGTAGTTCTGGATGGTTGGATGGTCGACGCGCGGGGCCCACGTCAGCTCGCCCGCGTAATGTGAGATGTCGCCTCGACGCACGAATCCCACTTCCGGGTTGAAGTTTGGCAGCACGGCGTTGTATTCGGCGTTGATCGTCAGCTCGTCGTCTCTCCACCCTGTCTGGAAACGCCGAGCCAGGTTCTCACCTGACTTTCCGGGCGTGTCGCTTCTGAGCAGGTAGCCTTCGAACTCCAGCCGATCGTCGTAGAACTGGAAGTGCGTGTCCGCGCCGTACACGCGATTGTAGTCGCCAGGGACGGTCGAGTCGCGATGGGTGCCGAGCGCGCCGACCCATGAGTTCGGCATGAGGTTTCGCCTCATCCGGCCGACGAGGTAGTTGTTCGCGGGCGTGAGGCCGAAGGCGTCCGTACGCATCGCCAGCACGCCGACGTTGTACGACTTGCCCGCCTGCCCCGAGGTCCGGGCGCCGGCCAGCACGGGAACCGGAACACCCGCCGGGCTCAAGCCGATGCGGCGGCTGAAGAACGGCACCAGGTTCCCCCCCGGCCCGAAGGTGAACATGTTCGTGTTCTCGAGGAAGAACTCGCGCTTCTCAGGGAAGAAGAGGTTGAAGCGCGTCAGGTTGACCTGCTGCTGGTCGGCTTCGACCTGCGCGAAGTCGGTGCGGTAGGTCGCGTCGAGCGTCAATGCAGGTGTCAGGCTGTACTTGACATCGAGCCCTTTGCCATAGTCATCCCAGTTATCGAACGACTCGGTGGTCACCATGTCCCCTGCGATCCGCGTCTGGGTCACCTGGCCGAGGAAGTACGGCTTCACTTTCAGGTTCCGGCTGGGGCTGATGTTTTCCAGACCTCGTAACGTCCCAGCGAGGTTCATCCGCGCGGTAGAAAACCTGAACGGGAGCGGTGACCAGACACTCTCTTCGTTCAGGCGGACGACACGCCGGGAAAACTGTATGCCCCACTCCTGGCTTTGCGCGTTGCTGAACCGCAGCGTCTTGAACGGAACGGCATACTCGGCGATCCAGCCTTCTTCCGTGCGTCGCGTGGCCACGTCCCAGACCGCATCCCAGTCGACGTTGCCGCCGTTGAGAGACAGATGGTTGTCCCGGCGGGCGCCGGCCGGGTTGACGGACAAAGAGTAGCCACCAAGGCCATCGTGAAGGCTGTCGATGATGACCTGAATCACGTCGGTCCCGTTGAGATCGAAGTCTCTCTTGAGCTCCTTGACGAATATCCGGGAAGGCTGGGAGTCGTACGCCATCACGCCGACGTAGAGATTGTTCTGGTCGTACAGGACCCGGACTTCCGTGCGTTCGCCCGCCGGCGCGCCGTTGTCTGGCACGCGGACGATGAAATCGGTCGCCGGCGACGCGAGCGCCCAGGAGGGCTCGTCGAGACGGCCGTCGAGCACAATCCCGTCCGTGATGCGCACCGCGGTCAGGATCCGGGTCGCCCGGACCGCCTCGAACTCGGATTCGGTCCTCAGGCGGTGCACTGCGGCCTGGCCGTTGCCGCTCTGGCCACTGCCCGCCTGGCTGTTGCCCGACGGGGACTGGGCGCTGGCGCCCACACCACTGCCGAGGAGCGCCGCTCCAGCCACACAGCACAGACGTCGCAGTCGACAGGGCCTCATGCGGTCAGAAGTTGAAAAGGTTGGTGACCTTGACGATGAACGTGCGCCCCACCGTCTGTCCCCTGCCCGTGTCCTGCGCATGGTTGTACACGATGTAGATGTCGCTCAAGGGGTGATGGGTCCAGTTGAACCGGATATTGGAGCTCACCTGGCGTGTGTCGGTGTTGTACTGCAGGAACGAGTTGAAAATCGCGCGCGGGGTGAACGCGTAGAGAAAGCGGGCTCCGATCAGGTTGGTGGTGAAGTCGCCGTCGACGAGGCTCACGTCGTTCCGGGTGTAGTTGAGATCGAGGCTCCAGTGGTAATTCGGCCTCAGCCCCAGCGTGCCCGTGAACGACGTGCTCTCACCATCCCAGAATTCGCCCCAGGTGATGCTGCCGCTGCCGGTCGTCCGCCGGTTGCTGCCGGCATTGAAGTTCGCCGTGTAGTTCTGGTAGTCGTAGTCACCGACCGGGATCGTGACGTCCGAATGAATGTCGAAAGGCTCCACGAGCCGCTCGAAGGTTCGTGTCACGACGAAATTGGCCGATCCGTTGTTTCGAAGTCGAAGACCGGTCGTCGCTTCCTGAACGCGGGTTTCGATGTTGTCGGTGATTTCGCTCCGATAATAGTCCACAGTCGTCCCGAAGTTCAGGTTCTGGATCGTCGGGTGGTCGATTAGCGGCGCCCAGCCAAACTCACCGTTGTATTGAGACATCTCGCCGCGGCGCACGAACCCGACCTCGGGATTGAAGTTCGGCTGCACCTCGTTGTACTCGACCGAGGCGGTCAGCTCATCATCCCTCCACCCGGTCTGAAAGCGGCGGGCCAGATTGTTCCCAGGGCGGGCCGGCGTATCGCTGCGCAGCAGATAGGAATCGAATTCCAGGCGATCCCAGAACTGAAAGTGCGCGTCGGCGCCGTAGACACGGTTGAAGTTCCCGTCCAGGGTCGAATCACGGCTGGTCCCCAGCGCGCCAACCCACGAGTTCCTCAGGAGGTTTCGCCGGACCCGTCCCACCACGTAGTTGTTGGAAGGCGTCGGGCCGGCGTCCTCGGTCTTCATCGCCAGGAACCCCACGTTGTATTCACGCAGCTGTCCCGACACGCGGCCGCCGCCGATGATTGGCACCACCGCACCGGCCGGGCTCAATCCGATGCGCCGGCTGAAGAACGGGACCAGGTTGCCCCCCGGGCCGAAATTGAAGATACCGGAGTTTTCCAGAAAGAAATCGCGTTTTTCCGGGAAGAACACGTTGAAACGGGTCAGGTTCGTCTGCTGCTGATCGACTTCGACCTGGGCGAAGTCGGTCCGGTAGGTGGTGTCGAGCGTCAACGATCGTGTCACGCTGTACTTGAGGTCGAATCCCCCGTTGTAATCCTTGAAGCGTGAGAGCGACCTCACGCTCTGGAGACTGCCTGCCACCAGCGTCTCGGTCGATTGGCCGAGGACGTACGGCTTCACCTTCAAATTGCGCCCGGGGCTGACGTTCTCGAGCCCGCGAAGCGTGCCGGCGAACTGCGTTCGCAGGGAGGTGTACCGGAAGGGCACCGGCGCCCATTCGCTTTCCTCGTTCCGACGCGGCACGCGACGGGCGATCTGCAAACCCCACTCCTGCACCGCCTCATTGCTGAAGCGCAGCGTCTTGAAGGGCACCGCATACTCGAGCGTCCAGCCCTCGGGCGTCCGCCCCGTCTTCACGTCCCACACGCCGTCCCAATCGTTGTTCGAAGCGCCCGTTTCCGACACCTGGGTATCGCGACGAGCCCCCGCGGCATTGACCGACAACGCAAACGCCGACCGTCGGTCGTGCAGGCTGTCGATGATGAGCTGCACCATGTCGGTGCCGTTGATGTCGAAGTCTTCCTTCAGCTCCTTGATGACGATGCGCTCCGGCTCCGGATCGAAGCACATTATCCCGACATAGAGCGTGTCGTCGTCGTACAGGACGCGCACTTCGGTGCGGTCTGTCGCGGGCGCCCCCGTTCGAGGCAGCCGCTGGTAGAAATCGGAGCCGGGGACCGCTCGACTCCAGGCGGCCTCGTCGAACTGCCCGTCAAGGGTGATGCTCTCGTTCTCGGTCAGCCGAACCGCCGTGACGACTTTCTGGAGCCGCACCGCCTCGAACTCGCCCTCCTCCAGGGCCCGCGGCTCCGGCTCCCGAGCATCGTCGATGGGCGTTTGGGCGGATGCAGGCATCGCCGCCGTCACGACGCTCATGAAACCAATTGCGAGGGCCCGCCACGGGCTCATCGGCCGATGCTATCAACCCCTTCCGTAAAGCGAAACGAAATTCGAGCCGGCACGGCTCTTGCCAAGATCCATGGCGCTCCCCAGCGGTTCAGGAGGTACCGATGCGAAACGATTCTCGACCGATCGGCGAGGACTTCCGCGATATTGCCGAGCATCATCGCGATCGCGAGCGGCGGGACCGACTCGACCCGAAAGGCCGCGATGACGCACGCCCTGCCGACGAACCGCTCAATCGCGAAACGCTCGAACAGCCGCCGCTCGCCGACCGATCAGACCGATGATCGACGGGCGCCGGCTGTCTCCGGAAGCGCCAGCTCTGGACGGGCCAGCTATAGTTAAAAGATAAAGGAACTTTTATGTCTATAAGGCCCGTCAGACAGCTGCTCCATACCAGACCGCACCTCGAGGGTGCCGGCGTCAAGCTTCAGCGTGCGTTCGGCTTTGGCAACACTTCGGAATTCGATCCGTTCCTGCTCTTCGACGATTTCCGCAACGAGAACCCCGACGATTACCGGGCGGGATTTCCGTGGCATCCTCACCGCGGGATCGAGACCATCACCTACGTCCTTGCGGGTCACGTCGAACACGGGGATAGCCTCGGCAATCGAGGCAACCTGGGCGCGGGCGACGTGCAGTGGATGACGGCGGGCAGCGGCATCCTGCACCAGGAAATGCCCAAAGGCGATCCCCACGGCCGGATGCACGGGTTCCAGCTGTGGGCCAACCTGCCCGCCTCGCTGAAGATGACCACGCCGCGCTACCAGGACGTCACCTCGAACGACATCCCCGAAGTGGTGGACGACGATGGGACGCGCGTGCGCGTGATCTGCGGCGAGTTCTGGGGGAAGAAGGGGCCGATCGACGGGGTCGCCGCCGACCCGCGCTACCTTGACGTGATCGTGCCCCCGGGAACCCGCAAGCGCCTGCCCGTCGAAGCCTCGCGCAACGCATTTGCCTACGTATTTGGGGGCTCGGGGAGTTTCCGTGATGCCTCAATTCCTCGAGGCGTGCGCACCGACTACGTCGGCGACACCGATCAGGCGGTCGACAAGAACGAGACGGGCAACCGCTCCCTCGTGCTGTTCGACAGCGGCGACGAAATCGTGGTCCAGGCGGGCGACGAAGGCATCCGTTTCCTGCTGGTGTCCGGGAAGCCACTCGAGGAGCCGGTCGCCTGGTGGGGTCCGATCGTGATGAATACCCAGTCGCAGCTGCAGCAGGCGATTACCGAGTTGCGCAACGGCACCTTCATCAAGTAACGAACGGTTTGGCGTCGGTCGAATTCTCGTCAGGCCGGGGCCACCGACGTGTGCTGGCAGTCGTCGCATCGCAGGTAGAGCACGGGAAAGCTCTCGGAACGCCCGATGATCCGCGCGGTCGCCCGACCGCACCTCGGGCACATTTCCCGGTCCGAGCCTTTGGCCGCCAGAGCGCGGCGCGGCTGCTGGGGCGACGATCCGGAGCCTTTCTTGCCCTTACGCGCGGGCATCGGCATCACTGAGATTGCGCACGCTGGTGAGGAAGGTCTGAGGAAGCGGCAGCAGTTTGAGGTTCCGAAAGGATGCGCAAGTATACACTTTTTCGATGGGAAGGTCGTAAACTCGAAAGCAGGTGCTCCGAGTGATCCGCGCCTGCCGGCTCAGCCCGTTGGTGGTCGCCGCCGCCGCCCTGGCGATTGAGCTGCGGCCGACGGCCGCCTCCGCTCAGCCTTCGCCAGACGCTCAGACAGCCTTCTACACCGCGCGCTACGAGGACGCGGCCGCGCTGACGCTGAAAGCGTGCGCGGCCGGGGATCTCGAGTCGTGCGAGCTCCGCAGCTCCGCGCTCCTCTTCGAGCTCAAGCGGGTCATCGAACCCGCGAAGAACAGGGACCAGGCCTTCAAGGGGTGCGGAAAGTGCCCGGCCCTGCTCGAAGCATTTCTGGCTGACACGGCGAAAGGGCAGATGCTGGCCCGCGAGATCCTGAACGAAAGCGCGATGGACGCGACCGCGCTGTTCTTCCTCGGCAAGCTCGATCTGAATTACGTCTGGCTGCAGGCGGGCACGCTGGGCCGCAAGACGGGCTGGGATCAGTACTGGGAAGCGCGACGGGCGCTCGACGCGGTCCTCAAGATCAATCCCCATCATGTGCGCGCCAGGGTCGCGCGCGCCTGGATGGACTACATCGTGGACACACGCATCCCCTGGGCCGTGCGCTGGGCGTTTGGCGGCGGCAGCCGGAAGAAGGCGCTCGCGACGCTTCGCGAGGCCGCGATGGCCGACGCCGAGACGTTCGCTCGCGCCGAAGCCCGTTTCGGGCTCTGGGACATGCTCGCGCGCGAGAAGAACTACTCCGAGGCGGTCGTCGTCGCACGCGAGCTGGCGAAGGACTTCCCCTCCAACACGGATCTCCCCAGATTCCTGTCAACCCACGATCCCCACTTCAAAGCGAGCGAGTGACCCGACCTTGACGGGATCGGTCCACTACGAAACACGCGACGGCGTCGCCGTCGTCACCATCGACAACCCACCAGTCAACGCGCTCGGCGCTGGCGTGCTGGAAGCAATCGAAGAGGCCGTGGCCCGCTCAGTCGGCGAGGCTTCTGTCGAGGCAGTCGTGCTCGTCGGCGCACGCGACACGTTCGTGGCCGGGGCGGACATCAACCTGTTCCGGGCGATTCGAACCGAGGCCGAGGCGCTGGCGCGGTCGGAATACTTCCACCGCAGCCTGCGTCAGATCGAAAGCGCCACGAAGCCGGTCGTGGCGGCCATCCACGGGAATGCCCTCGGCGGCGGCCTCGAGCTCGCGATGGCGTGTCATTACCGCCTCGCGGCCGCGAGCGCGAGGGTCGGACAGCCGGAGGTCCTGCTCGGGCTGATTCCGGGCGCGGGCGGAACCCAACGGCTCCCGCGACTCGTCGGTGCCGCACTCGCGCTCGACATGTGCGTCGGGGGGACGCCGATCGCAGCGGCTGACGCGCACGCCGCCGGCCTCGTCGACGAGCTGGTCCAACCCACCGAGGGCGTCCCGGTCCGCGAGAGCCTGATCGCCGCCGCTGTGGCCCTCGCCCGCGCGCGCGCGAATGCCGGCGAACTCCGGCGCACACGCGACCTCGACGTCGCCAGCCCGAATACCGCTGCAGCCGTCGCGCTCTGTCGCGAGCGCCGCGACCGGCTCACGCAGTCAAAGACGCCCGTTCGCGCACCGTACGCCGCGGTGGACGCGATCGAAGCGGCCTGCACCGGTTCGTTCGACGCCGGCTCGGCCGTCGAGCGCCAGAAGTTTGCCGAGTGTCTCGTCTCCAGCGAGTCGCGCGCGCTCGTCCATCTTTTTTTCGCCGAGCGCGAAGTTTCCCGGGTCCCCGGCGTACCGAAAAGCACCCTCGCGAAAGAGGTGCAACGTGCCGCCATCGTGGGCGCTGGCACGATGGGGGTCGGCATCGCGATGGCCTACGCCAACGCCGGGGTGCCGGTGCTGATCAAAGACCTCGACGAGCGCACACTCGAGCGCGGCATGGCAACCATCCGCAGCCAGTACGAATCGTCGGTGTCCAGGGGCCGGCTGTCGCCCGCAGCGCTCGAACGAGCGATGGCGCTCATCACGCCGACGCTCACCTACGATCGATTCGACCGGGTCGACGTCGTCGTCGAAGCCGTGTTCGAGGACCTGTCCCTCAAGCTGGCGATCTTCGCGGAGCTTGGCCGGGTGACCCGATCGGATTGCGTGCTGGCCTCGAACAGCTCGACGCTCGACATCGACGCGCTCGGAGGCGCGAGCGGCCGCGCCACGCAGGTCGTCGGCCACCATTTCTTCAGCCCCGCGAACGTCATGAAGCTCGTCGAGATCGTCCGCGGCCGGGAGACGACCCCCGAAACGATCGCCACGTCGCAGAAGCTCGTCAAGCGGCTCGGCAAAGTGGGCGTCGTCGTCGGCAACTGCTTCGGGTTCGTGGCCAATCGGATGCTCATCCGGTACCTCGGCGAGGCGTACGCGATGCTCCAAGAAGGCGCGACCGTTCCGCGCATCGATCGCGTCATGATCGAGTTCGGCATGCCCGTCGGCCCATTCGGAATGGAGGACATCGCCGGCCTGGACGTAGGCGCCCGCATCCGCCAGCATCTGCACTCCAGTTCCGCGCAGCCCTTCTGGCCGCACGCAGAAGTCGCGGACCGGCTCGTGGCCATGGGCCGCTATGGCCAGAAGTCCGGCGCCGGTTGGTACCGGTACGAGGCCGGCAGCCGCCACCCGATGGTCGATCCACTGGTGGACTTGCTTGCCGAGGAAGCGGCGGCACGCGACGGGCTGCAAAGACAGGCGATGAGTGACGAGGAGATTCTTGATCGCCTCACGACAGCGCTCGTGAACGAGGGCGCGCATGTACTGGGCGAAGGATTTGCCACTCGCGCCAGTGATATCGACGTCATTTATTGTTACGGCTTCGGCTTCCCGCGGTATCGAGGCGGTCCGATGTTCTACGCGTCGGTCGTCGGCCTTCCCCACATGCTCGAGCAGGTCCGGAAGTACTGGGGCGAGCGTTGGACTCCGGCGCCACTGCTCGAGAGGCTGGTCGCCCAGCACCTCGGCTTCGACGATTCGGCGGCCTAGGCGAGCCTCGGCTGTATCCTCCGGCACGCCTTTCGCACTCGAAACGCGAGGAGGTGTGACGCGATGTTGCAAATGGCCCTGGTGTTCCTCGTCATCGGCATCCTGTCGGCGCTGCTCGGCTTCACCACCATCGCTGGTGCGTCGTTTGCGATTGCCAAGGTCCTGGCAGGGTTGTTCCTGGTGCTGTTCCTCGTGTTTCTCATCCTGGCCATGGCGGCGACGCGCAAGATCCTCGATTGACGTTTAGATAGAATGGGAGGACCCTCGGAAACGGGGGATCCTCCATTGAACGCGAGATTCCATCGCAGGCTCCTTGCCATCTTCGCGATCGCCGTGCTGGCGGGTCCGCTGAATATCGTCCTCACTCCACAGACTCCCGCGCCCATTCCTCTCACCATGCTGTCGCGGGAGGGACGCCGCACCATCCCGCTCGTGCTCGTCAACAAGCAGGAGTTCGTGGCCATCGACGATCTTGCGGGCCCTTTTCAGCTCAGCGTCCGGGAAGACGCGCTCGGCGCGCTCACGGTCACATACAAAGACAAGACGATCGTGCTCACCAATCAGGCCCTGGCCTCGGTAGCCGGCCGGTTGGTGTCGCTGCCGTCACCGGCGTCTCGCGCGGGGGCGCGATGGCTCGTTCCGGTTGAGTTCATCAACCGCGCCCTGGGGCTCGTCTACGAGAGTCGCCTGGAGCTGCGGAAACCTGCTCACCTGCTGCTCGTTGGCGACGTGCGGGTCCCGC
Source organism: Vicinamibacterales bacterium (assembly GCA_035537875.1). Classification (GTDB taxonomy): domain Bacteria; phylum Acidobacteriota; class Vicinamibacteria; order Vicinamibacterales; family CAVVIG01; genus DATLLJ01. The sequence continues at coordinate 77,393 of DATLLJ010000055.1, forward strand.
GGGTGACGGTCCGCTACGATCTGCTGGCCACGGGCGGACGGCTGACGATCGATGCGACGCCGCGCGCCGAGAGCACCGTCACGCAGGACAACGATCTGCTCTCGATCAAGTTCGACGCCGACGCGCTCGACGTCGATACGCCTCCGCTGCCGCCGCCGGCGCCTCAAGGTCTGGTCCAGGCGGTGCGCATTCTCGACGCGACGACGCTCGGCGTGGACCTCGGGCCGCGCGTTGCGGGGATTCGCTCGACCACGCTGCCCGCGGACACCACTCTGCGAGTGATGATCGATATCCTGGCCGCCGGCACCGAAGCCGCGCCTTCGGCCCCGGCTGTCGCCGGCGATCCGCCAGGCGAGGTAGCGGGCGTGCGGTTGCCGCTCGGTCCGCCTGCGTCGCCCATTCAGACCATCACGATCGATCCCGGGCACGGCGGCGACGACATCGGGACGCAGGGGATGGCGGGCGTGAAAGAAAAGGACCTGACGCTGGCGGTCGCGCGCCTCGCGAAAGCTGCCATCGAGGCGCGTTTAGGCATTCGCGTGCTGCTGACTCGGGACGGAGATCGCGATGTCCCGCTCGAGGACCGCACGGCCGTCGCGAACAACAACAAGGCGGATCTGTTCATCAGCCTCCACGCCAACTCGTCGTTCCGGCCGGAGACAGCCGGCGCGTCGATCTACTACGCTGCGTTCGACAACAGCATCGCGTCGGCCGGGCCCGGCGGCGTCGATCGGGTGCCCACCTTCAGCGGAGCGATGCGGGATCTCGAGCTCGTCGCCTGGGATCTGGCCCAGACGCACCACGTCGATCAGTCCAGAATGTTCGCGACCATCCTGGAGGAACGCTTGCGCGACCGCGTGCCGCTGGCGCTGCAGCCGGTCGAGAGTGCGCCGCTCGCCGTCATCGAGTCAGCCAACATGCCGGCCGTGCTCGTCGACATCGGATTCCTCACCAATCCTGCCCAGGAGAAGCTGCTCGCGGGCAACGAATTCCAGAACGATCTAGCGCAGGCGATGACCGACGCCGTCGTCAGGTTTCGGGACGCGCTGGCCGCTCGGACGGCGCAGTGACGTCCAGAAACGCGATCCTTCTTGCTGCGCTGGCTCTGGTCGTCGCGACCCTCAGCCTGGTGCTCATGCTGACGGTGCGCGGCCCAAAGACGGCGATTGGTCCGGGCTCGCCGGCGACCGCGCCGGCAGGGAGCGCGGCTGCCGGGCGCACGATCAAGGCACGGCTGTTTTACGTATCCGACGATGGCATGAGGCTGACGAGCGTGGAACACGACGTGCCGTTTGGCGAAGGGGTGGAACAGGCCCGGGAGATCATCAACGCACAGCTCGCTCCGCCTGCGGCGCCCCTCGTATCCGCCGTACCGGCCGGCACGACGCTTCGCACTCTGTTCATTACCGAGCAAGGTGATGCGTATGTCGATCTGAGCCGCGAGGCGGCCACCGCGCATCCCGGCGGAACGTTGAACGAGCTGCTGACGGTCTACACGATCGTCAGCGCGCTCACGATCAACCTGCCGGCCGTGCGCGCCGTCCAGATTCTGATCGACGGCCGAGAGGTTCAGACCCTGGCCGGGCATGTGGATCTGCGCCAGCCGCTCGCCGCGAATCCGGGCCTAGTACAATGACCTTCAAACATGCACTCTGACCATCGACCCGCCGACCAACTGCGCGCCACGACGCTGACTCCAAACTTTCTTCCGCATGCGGAAGGCTCCGTTCTGATCGAAGCGGGCCGGACCAAGGTCATCTGTACGGCCAGCGTCGAGGACCGCGTTCCGCCGTTCCTCCGCAATACGGGCAAGGGTTGGGTGACGGCCGAATACGGCATGATCCCGCGCGCGACGAGCACCAGGACGCAGCGCGAAGCGGCGGCCGGCAAGGTCGGCGGCCGCACGCAGGAGATACAGCGCCTGATTGGCCGGTCGCTCCGGTCTGTGACCAACCTCCCGGCGCTGGGCGAACGGACGATCTGGATCGACTGCGACGTCATTCAGGCAGATGGCGGAACGAGGACCGCATCCATCACCGGCGCCTTCGTCGCGCTGGCGTTGGCGCTCGACACGCTCCGCCAGCGCGACGTCCTGCGGACCATCCCGCTCGCCGACTACGTCGCCGCCATCAGCGTCGGCATCGTCGACGGCGAACCGCTGCTCGATCTGGCCTACGAGGACGACTCGCGCGCCGACGTCGACATGAACATTGTCAAGACCGGCGACGGTCGATTCATCGAGATTCAGGGAACGGCCGAGGCGACGCCGTTCGGACAAGAACGGCTGCTCTCGCTGCTCGCTCTCGCCGATCGCGGCATCAGTCAGCTCATCGAGAAGCAGAAGGCCATCGTCGGGCACATCGTTCCCGGGCTGGACGGTCACGGATCCGGCTTCAAGGTTCAGGAGTTCGGCGTCAAACTGGCCGGACCGAAAGCCTGATCTCGACCGACGAAGTCCTTGAGCGCCCGGAACGCCTGGGCGCGATGGCTGACCAGTGATTTCCGGTCGGCGGCTTCCGCAAGCGTCATCCCAAACGGCGGATAGAAGAAGATGGGGTCGTACCCAAATCCGCCCGCCCCGCGCGGCTCGTCGGCAATTCTGCCTTCGATGACGCCCCGTGCCTCGAACAGCACGCGCCCCTCTCCGGCGAGGGCGAGCGCGCAAACGAATCGCGCGGGACTGTCGAGGCCGCGGCGGGCGCGAAGCGCGGCGTAGAGTCTGGCAAACTTCTCCGGGTAGGACGAGTCCGCTCCGCCGTACCGCGCTGATTCGACGCCGGGCGCTCCATCCAGCGCGTCGACTTCCAGTCCGGAATCTTCCGCCACAGTGAGCTCCCCGGTGGCCGCGCTGTAGTAAAGAGCCTTGGCCCGCGCATTGTCTTCGAAGGTCCGGCCCGACTCTTCGGGAGCCGGAAGATCCGGGAAGTCAGCGAGCGTTCGGAGCTCGAAGGGAATGCCCTCGAGCAGTCCGGCGATCTCAGCAAGCTTGCCACGGTTGGTGGTTGCGACGAGAAGTCTCGGCATGTCCAAGGGGCGCGCGGGATGTGCCGCGCCGCATTATGGCTCTGCCGGTTCGCGGAGTGGCCGCGGGCGGCGACCCCTAGGTCCTGCCGCCCGGGTTTGGCTTGGAAGGTATTCACCGGCTGGCTGACGGCTCAGGTGTGACGCTTTGCCCAGCCGGACGGGGGGAGTTAGGCAGCAGCTATTTTCGACGGCGACGTCGCGCCGGCCTTCCTGGGCGCGGCGTGCTCGAAACGCATGAACGCGCCGCCAGGAGTACGAAACAGAAACTTTGCATCGACAAGAGCCCCGAGAAGCGCCCCGCACGACGCCTCATCGAGTCCCCATAGCCGGCATGCCTGGGCTTCGGTCAGGCGAAGCCCAGGCATTTCCATGAATTCTCCCTGAACGCGCCTCAACACCTCTTCGATTGAACGGACCGATTGCGGCATGCACGTCCTCCGGAGGTGACTCCTTTTGGTCGCGGAAAGCGGAGCAACGCGTGTGCCACGAACTATCGCGGCGGCGCAGTTGACCTCTTCTTGCAGGAAGCCACGGTGATTCGGGGCATCGAATGACCTGAGCCGTTCGACCAACGGTCCCGCTGGTTCGGCGGACGTCGCGGGTTTTGACGGCCGCTGTAGGGAATCCTGTCAGGGCTCTACCGCTGCCCGGATCTTGCATGCGGAGCGACCATGAATCAGCACATCAATGACACCTTGGCGCCCGAACTGAATCTGACGACACACCGAGCCTCCGGGGCCAGCGTATGGAATCGGCCCGGGTGGGACGGCTCGACCGAGCTCGCGGTCACGCGCTGGCTCGTCGGCATCGGCGGCGGTGCGCTCGCCATCGAGGGGCTCAGACGCCGCGGACAAAGCGGATCGTTTTTCGCCGGACTGGGTGGCACGCTCGTGTGGTGGGCGTTGACCGGCCAAGGTGACCTGACCAGGGCTCGCCTGTGGTTAGCCGACGTTCTGGAGCGACGCCTTCACCCGACGGACCTCGTGCAGGCCGCGTCGGACGAGTCGTTCCCGGCGAGCGATGCGCCGTCGTTCACCCCGACGGTGGGCACCGGGTTGCGCGCCCGCCCCGAAGAACGACACCATTGATGACGGAGGCGTCGAGCGAGCCGATGGTATCGGCCGGCACGGGCATCCCTCGCCCGTGAGGCTCAATTCGTGCCCGAAGCGTCTAAACTGGAAAGGCAGGCCGATACCATTTCGTCTTGCACTGGGGAACTCCGGGTCCAGTAGAATGGGCCTTCCGTGTTCGAATCAATTTTCCGCTTCCTGTTCAAATATCCGCCGCTCGTCTTCCAGCAGGGCGACCTCGGGTGGGGCGTGTCCCGTCCGGTCATGCTGGCCGTTATTGCCCTCGCTGCCGTCGGCGTCGTCGCGCTGCTGACGTATCGCACGACGGGGGGCGATCAGCCGTTGCGCGAGCGCCTGGTCCCAATGGGCCTGCGGCTCGCGGCCCTGGCGGTTCTGGCCATCTGTCTGTTCCGGCCGACGCTCATTCTCCGGGCCTCGGTGCCGCAGCAGAACTTCGTGGCTGTTCTGGTGGACGACTCGCGCAGCATGACGATTGCCGACACCGACGGGCAAGCGCGGAGCGCCTTCGTCCGGGAACAGCTGTCGTCCCAGCCGAATGGGGCGCTGCTCCAGGCACTGTCGGACAAGTTCGTTCTGCGCTTCTTCAAGTTCGGATCGGCGGTCGATCGCGTCCCGGCCCTCAACGGGCTGGCCTATGACGGAACGGCCACCCGTCTCGGGCCCGCGCTCGAGCGCGCCCGGGATGAACTGTCGGGCCTGCCGCTCGCCGGGCTGGTCATGGTCACCGACGGCGCGGACACGTCGGATACCGCGCTCGACGAACCGCTGGCCAGCCTCAAAGCCCGTTCGATTCCGGTGTTTACCGTGGGCGTCGGGCAGGAGCGTTTTTCGCGCGACATCCAGGTCACACGCGTCGAAACGCCCCGCGCTGTCCTGAAAGGCACGTCTCTCGTCGTCGACGTCATGCTGTCGCAGACCGGGTACAGCGGTCAGAACGTGACGCTGACTGTCGAAGACGATGGCCAGATCGCCACCACGCAGAGCGTCACGCTCCCTGCCGATGGCGAATCGGCGACGACGCGCGTCCGTTTCACCGCCTCGACGGCCGGTCCCCGGCTGTTCCGATTCAAGGTCGCGCCGCAGGAAGGCGAACAGGTCACGGCCAACAACCAGCGCGACGCGCTCATCGAAGTCCGCGACCGCAAGGAGAAGGTGCTGTACTTCGAGGGCGAGCCGCGATTTGAGATGAAGTTCATCAACCGCGCGATGGAGGACGATCAGAACATCGAGCTGGTCGTGCTGCAGCGGACGGCTGAGAACAAGTACTACCGCTTCGGCGTGACCGCTGCCGACGAGCTCGTCACTGGTTTCCCGAAGACGCGCGAGGAGCTCTTCTCGTACCGCGCGTTGATTCTCGGCAGCATCGAGGCGGCGGCGTTTTCGCCCGAGCAGTTGCGGATGATTGCCGATTTCGCCAACAAGCGCGGCGGCGGCCTGATGATGCTCGGAGGACGGCGCGCCTTTGCAGAAGGCGGCTGGGCCGGCACGCCCGTCGGCGATGTCCTCCCCGTCGTCATCGACAGCGCCAAGCAGCCGTCGTTCTTCGAGGAGCTGCAGGTCCGGCCCACGCGCGCCGGCTCGGTCTTCCCTGTGGTCCAGATCGGCGACACCGAAGCCGCCTCAAGCACCAAATGGGACGAAATGCCGGTTGTCTCGACCGTGAATCCCATCAGCGAGGTCAAGCCGGGCGCCACGACGCTGTTGAGCGCGTCGAATCTCGGGCGCGGAGACCAGATCGTGCTGGCCTACCAGCGATATGGCCGCGGCAAGACCATTGCGATGCCGATCCAGGATTCGTGGGTCTGGCAGATGGACGCGAAGGTTTCCGTTGAAGACATGACGCACGAGCTGTTCTGGCGCCGGATGATTCGCTGGCTGGCCGACGGCGTGCCCGATCAGGTCAACCTGTCGACCGGCAACGATCGCGTGGAACCGGGCGAGACCGTCCGTTTCACGGCCGAAGTGCTCGATACCGCTTACGTGGAGGTGAACGACGCCCACGTCGAGGCCTCCATCACGTCGCCGTCGGGCAAGGTCTCCGCCGTGCCGATGGAATGGACCGTCGAGCAGGACGGCGAGTACGGCGCCGTGTTCACCCCGGACGAGTCGGGACTGTACGAGATCCGGGTGACGGCGACGCGTGACTCGAAAGATCTCGGCACGAACGTCATGCACTTGCGGGTTTCCGCGGGCGACGCCGAGTTCTACGACGCCGAGATGCGCGCGCCGCTGCTGCGCCGCATCGCGGAAGAAACGGGTGGGGCGTTCTTCACCCCAGCCAACGCGGCGTCCTTGCCCGAGGCCATCAGCTATAGCGGGCGCGGCGTGACGGTGGTCGAGGAGCGCGAGCTCTGGGATATGCCGGCGCTGCTGATTCTGTTGCTGGGCCTCATGGGCGCCGAATGGGCCTTCCGGCGGACGAAGGGGCTGGCATGACGAGGGTCCCTGGTTCCTGGGCCTTGGTCCCTGGTCCGTCCCGAGTCCCTGGTCCGTGGTCCCCGCTGCGTCCCGGGCTCCTTGTACTCGTCGCCACCCTGGCGCTGGGGAGTGCGGCGCCCGCCGTCGCGCAGGACTCCCACATCCTGGTCATCACCGGCGCCTCGGGCGACGAAGAGCACGCCAAGCTGTTTCACGGGTGGGCGACCACGTTCATCGATGCGGCGCGCACGAGGGACAACGTCCCCGACGCGAACATCACGTATCTTGGCGAGAAACCCGAATCGAATCCCTCTTTGATGCGCGGCCGATCGGCCCGCGAGAACGTCGAAAAGGCCGTCGCCGACATCGCCGCGAAGAGCCGGCCGGGCGATCAGGTGGTGATTCTGTTGATCGGCCACGGTACCTTCGACGGCTCGTCGGCCCGCTTCAACCTCCCTGGCCCCGACCTGTCGGCCGAAGACTGGGCGGCGCTTCTCAAGACGCTCTCGGCGCAGAAGGTTGCCTTCATCAACACGTCAGCCTCGAGCGGTGCGTTCCTGCCCGCGATCGCGGCGCCGGGCCGCACGATCGTAACGGCTACGAAGACCGGCGGCGAACGCAACGAGCCGCGGTTTGGCGAGTTCATCGTCGCGGCTTTCGGTGACGCCGCCGCCGACTCCGATCGGAACGGTCACGTGTCGGTTCTCGAGGCCTTCAATTACGCCGACAACAAAGTCGCCCAGGTATACAAGCAGGGAGGGCTGCTGCGGACCGAGCACGCCATGCTCGACGACGGCGGTGAAGGCAAGCTGGCGGGCACGCAGTTTCTGACCGCCCGTCCTTCGGACGGCGGCCTGAAGGTCGATACGAGCGATCCGGCCATGCGGGCGCTGGTGGCGGAGCGCGAGGCGATTCAGAAGGAGATCGACGCGCTGCGTCTGAAGAAGGACGAGGCCGATCCGGCGCGTTACGAACAGGATTTGGAACGGCTGCTGACGAACCTCGCGTTGAAAACGCGGGAGATTCGCGAGCTGGAAGCCGAGACGGCGAAGAAAGCCACCAAGCCGTGAGGCTGCTGACCTTCGTATTGCTCGTGGCGGGTCTCGCCACAACATCCGCGCAGATCGGCGGCGGATTCGGTGGCGGCCGGCTGCGCGGGTATTCGGAAGTATTGCCGAATCCGAAGTACGACGGCCGGTTTACGTTCGTACGGTTGCGGTACGGGCCGCGCACCTCGTACGTTGGGCAGCAGATTCCCTGGTCGCACGATTACCCCGGGGGCGAGCAGCACTTCATGCAGATCGTGAACGAGGTGTCGAACGTCGGGCCGCACATCTTCGAGACGAGCATCCTGGGGCTCGACGATCCGGAACTGGGGAGATATCCGATCTCGTACATGGCGGAGCCAGGCTTCTGGAGGCTCACCGAGGAAGAGGCGCTGGCCTTTCGCGCGTACTTGCAGAAGGGGGGGTTCGTCATCTTCGACGACTTCGCCGAGAACCGCGGCGGGTGGACGTACTTCGAATACCAGATGGCGCAGGTCATGCCGGACCTTCGATGGGTGGAGCTGGACGGATCGCACCCCATCTTCCACTCGTTTTTCGAGATTCCCTCGCCGCACGACTTTCTGCCGCCGTATGATCGCGGTCTGCGGCCGGTGTTCTACGGGTTGTTCGAGGACAACGACCCGGAAAAGCGGCTCATCGCGATCGCCAACTACAACAACGATATCTCCGAGTACTGGGAGTATTCCGAGACGGGGCTGAACCCGATCGACGATACGAACGAGGCGTACAAGTTCGGCGTGAACTACATTATTTACGGCATGACGCACTGACAGATTGCAGAATTGCAGGATTGCAGAATTGCAGGAAGGTTAAAGGAGGAAGGTTAGAAGGGCTTCTCTCCTTCCCTTCCCTTCCCTTCCCTTAACCTTCCTGCAATCCTGCAATTCTGCAATCCTGCAATTTGCGAGAGAGGGTACTGTGGCAAACGTTGATACCGTGGATTTCGAATCGACCGACGACGTCGCGCTCGCGGACAAGATGAAGGTCGGGCGCCAGACGATTGTCGAGGAGCTTGGCAAGCGCATCATCGGCCAGCGCGACGTCATCGAGCTCGTGCTGCTCTCGCTCTTCGTCGGCGGCAACAGCCTCATCGTGGGCGTGCCGGGCCTGGCGAAGACGCTGCTGATCGCCACGCTCGCCAGGGTCCTCGACCTGAAGTTCACGCGTATCCAGTTCACCCCGGACCTGATGCCCTCCGACATCACCGGCACCGACATCATTCAGGAAGACCCGGCGACCGGCCGGCGCGGCATGGTGTTCGCGCCCGGTCCCATCTTCAGCAACATCGTGCTGGCGGACGAAATCAACCGCACGCCGCCCAAGACCCAGTCGGCGCTGCTCGAGGCCATGCAGGAGCACCGCGTCACCATCCAGGGCCGGACCTACGATCTCGACGAGCCCTTCTACGTGTTCGCGACCCAGAACCCCATCGAGCTCGAGGGAACGTATCCGCTGCCCGAAGCGCAGCTCGACCGCTTCATGTTCCACATCGTCATCGAACATCCTCCGGAGGACGAGGAGTTCAGCGTCGTGAAGGCCACGACCGCCATTATCGATCCCCATTTCAACCGGACCGTGACCGGCGCCGACCTGGTCGCGTTCCAGCGCCTGGTCCGCCGCGTCCCGGTGGCCGACCCGGTCATGCGCTATGCGTTGTCGCTGGTGCGCACCAGCCGGCCCAAGGCCCCTGGCGCGCCGGAGTCGGTCAAGAAGTGGGTGGCCTTCGGCGCCAGCGTGCGCGCGGCGCAGTTCCTCGTGCTGGGCGCCAAGGCGCGGGCGCTCACGCTCGGCCGTTATCACGTGAGCTTCGAGGACATTCGCGCCATGGCGCATCCCGTGCTGCGCCACCGCGTGCTGACCAACTTCCGCGCCGAATCGGAAGGGGTCAGCACCGACACGATCATCGACGAGCTGCTCAGCACGGTGGCGACGCCGAAGAGTGGAATGTAGGAGGACGACTCACGGCTCAAGGCTTAGGGCTCAAGCGGCTCAAGCCCAAGCCTTAAGCCATGAGCCTTAAGCCATGAGCCTTAAGCCTTAAGCCTTAAGCCTAGGAAAAGATGCCCATAGGCGAACACGGACAAATGGCCGGCGCGCGCTTCGTCGATCCGACGGTGCTCGCGCGGATTGGCAACCTCGATCTGCTGGCGCGGACGGTGGTGGACGGGTTCATCAACGGCCTGCACCGCGCGCCCTATTTCGGGGCGTCGATCGACTTCGCCGAGCACCGCGGGTACGTGGCCGGCGACGACATCCGCCGCGTCGACTGGCGGCTGTTCGCCCGTACGGATCGTTTCTACGTCAAACAGTACGAGGCCGACACGAACACGAACTTCAGCGTGCTCTTCGACATCTCGAAATCGATGGGGTTCAAGAGCGGAGCGGTATCGAAGCTGGAGTACGGCAGCTACCTTGCCGCCTGCCTGGCCTACCTCGCGCATCGCCAGCGCGACCGCGTCGGCATCATCACCTTCGACAGCGACATCGTCACGCACGTGCCGCCGTCGGCGAAGCACTTCAACGTCCTGCTGCACACGCTCGACCGGGCGAAGGCGCAGCGGCCGGGAAATCTCGTCGGCCCGCTCAACAAGCTGGCGGAGCACTTCAAGCGGCGCAGCGTGCTGGTGTTGATCTCGGATTTCTACGAGGACCCGAACCTCGTGCTCGACGCCATCAAGCCGCTGCGCTTCCTCGGCAACGAGCTGATCGTGTTCCACGTGCTCGACCCGGCCGAGATCGACTTCACGTTCGAGGACGCCTCGAGCTTCGAGGATCTCGAAAGCGGTGAACAGCTGCCCGTCGTACCGGAATCGTTCGGCGACGAATACCGCCGGCTGATTGCCGAGCACTCCAACGCGCTGGCCACCAAGTTCGCCGAGCATCGCATCGACTACACGCTGCTCAACACGGCAAAACCACTCGATCATGCGCTCTTCAGCTATCTGTCGAGCCGGGAGAGGTTGATGAGAGTCAGGTGATCATTACGGCTCAGGGCTTAGGGCTTAAGGCTCAAGCCGCGGAGCCCCATGAGCCCTAGGCCTTAGGTCCTAAGCCGATATGTCTTTTCTAACCCCTCTCGTCTTCGCCGCTCTCGGCGCTGTCGCCATCCCGATCCTCGTGCACCTGATCCAGCGCGAGCGCAACCGGGTGGTCCAGTTTCCGTCGCTGATGTTCCTCCAGCGCATCCCGTATCAATCCGTCCGCCGGCGGCGCATTCGACACTGGCTGCTGCTGGCGATGCGGATCAGCGCCATCGCGCTGCTGGTGCTGGCCTTCGCGCGCCCCTTCTTCCAGCAGGGCGCGCTCGCCGCGGCGGCCGCGGCTGGCGCGCGCGAGGTGGTCATCCTGCTCGATCAGTCGGCGAGTATGGGCTACGGCGATCACTGGCAGCGCGCGCAGGAGGCTGCGCACCGGGTGGTGGCCGGGTTGAGCGCCGACGACCGGGCGACGCTCGTGCTCTTCAGCCGCAACGCCGAAGAGAACATGCGCGCGACCTCCGATCGCGCGCGGCTCGACGCCGCCATCGATGCGGCGAAGGTCACCTCCGACTCCACGCGCTTCGGACCGGCGCTGAAGCTGGCGGAGAGCATCCTGAGCCAGTCGTCGTTGAAGCGCCGCGAGGCGGTGGTGATCAGCGATTTCCAGAAGGGCGGCTGGGGCAGCGTCGAAGATGCGCGTTTCCCGGAAGGCTTCACGTTGACGACCGAAACGGTGGCGGCCGACACCTCCAACGTCTCCGTGCCGTCGGTCACCTTCGCGCGATCCGAGTTCTCGGGGCAGGAGCGGGTCGCCGTCACGGCCGGTATCGCCAACCGCAGCGACGAGCCGGCAAATGTCCCCGTGGTGTTGTCGGTCGATGGCCTCGAGCTCGAAACCAAGACGGCGACGATCGGCGCTCGCGCCTCAGGGTCGGTGACCTTCGCCCCCTTCACGGTCGCCGACGCCAACGTCCGCGGAACGGTCCGCGCCGGCTCCGATCCGCTGCCCGCAGACAACACGTTTCACTTCGTCGTATCGCCGAGCGCTCCCGTCTCGGTGGCCATCATCGAGAACGGCAACCGCGATGCGAGCTTGTATCTGAGCAAGGCGCTCTCGATCGGCTCGACCCCGGCCTTCCGCGCCGACGTCGTGGCCGTCAACCGCGTGACGCCGGCGACCTTCGAGGGGCGGTCGGTGCTGATCTTCAACGACACGCCGCTGCCATCCGCGGCGGGGGGTGGCGCGTTGAGGCGGTTCATCGAGCGCGGCGGCGGCGTGCTCGTCGTCACCGGCGACCGCACCTCCTGGCTGACCGACGCCGAGGACCTTTTGCCCGGGCAGATCGGCGCGCCGGTCGATCGCATCGCGGGCCGCAGCGCCACCATCGGGTTCCGCGACTACAGCCACCCGGTGTTCGAGCTCTTCCAGGCGCCCCGCAGCGGCGACTTCACCTCCGCCCACGTCTTCCGCTATCGGGTGCTGACGCCCGGCCCGGAGGCGCGCGTCATCTCGCGATTCGACGATGGCGCCGTCGCAGCCGCCGAGCGCCGGACAGGCGCAGGCCGCCTGATCGTCTGGACGTCCACGCTGGACGACACCTGGACCGATCTCGTCGTCAAGCCGGTGTATCTCCCGCTGGTGCACCAGTTGGTTCGCTACCTCGCCCGCTACGAGCAGACTCCCAACTGGCTGACGGTCGGGCAGGTCGTCGATCTCGCCTCCACGGCCGCCACGATCCGGGGCGAGCGCGTCGTCGTCAGCCCGTCGGGTCAGCGGACGACCCAGGCGGCGGGCTCGCCGGGGCTGGTGGAACTGAGTGAGCAGGGTGTCTATGAAATCCGCGCCGGAGGAACGACGACGGGGCGGCCGATGGCCGTCGCCGTGAACATCGACCCGGCCGAGGCGGACCTGACGCCGCTCGACCCGGCGGAGTTGGTGGCGTCGGTGACGGGGCGGGCGACGCAGGTAGAAGCCGCGACCGCCGTGGCCGAGCCGATGACGCCCGAAGACAACGAGCGACGGCAGGCTCTCTGGTGGTATCTGCTGGTGGCCGGCATGCTGCTGCTGGCGGCCGAAACGGTCATCTCCAACCGCCTGTCGCGAAAAGAGAAATTTCTGTAGCAGAGCCGATTTTCGGCCGTCCAGGTGGTAATCTTTCTGTGTAACGTCCATCTGACACAGGTGGACCGAGGCTTCATCTGTAGCGTCCGCTTCCACAGGGACCCAAGGGCCGGCTGACGCCAGCCACTACGTTCGAAGGGAGATCGCGGCATGGAGCACCGATCTGAGCTCGTCGACGTCATCCATCGCATCCGTAACCGTTGGCGGCTGCGTCTGGCGGCTCGGGGAGCGGTCGTCGTCTTCGTCGGCACAATGCTGATGCTACTGCTGTCGGCGTCGAGCCTGGAGACGTTCAGGTTCAGCGTGCCGGCGATCATCACGTTCCGCATTCTGCTGCTGGTCGTCTTCGCGTCGCTGGTCGTCTACGCGATCGCCCCGCTGCGGCGTCGGGTAACCGACACGCAGGTGGCGCTTTACCTCGAAGAACACAACCCGTCGCTCGAAGCGGCGATTCTGAGCGCCGTCGAGGCCTCCTCGACGGACGTGCCCGCCGACTGGCACTCGCCCCGTCTGGTGGAGCGGCTCGTCCAGCAGGCCATCGAACAGAGCGCGGCGGTCGGTGACGGGATGGCCATCGATCGCCCGCGCGTGCAGCGTCACGCGCTGACCCTGGCCGCTTTCGCAGGCGCGGCTGCCCTGTTCATCGCGCTCGGCCCGGCGTACATCCGCAGCGGGCTTTCCGCGCTGCTGATCCCGTTCAGCAGTGCCGAAGCGGCCAGCCCCTACAAGATTGAGGTGACGCCTGGGAACACGAGCGTGCCCCGCGGCAGCGATCTGACCGTCCGGGCCAAGCTGCTCGGGTTTGCGTCGACCGACGTCACGTTGATGATGCGCGCGCCCGGCGCGGAGTATCAGCGCCTGCCGCTCATCGCGACCACCGAACCGGCATCGTTCGAAGGCATGATGTTCCGGCTCGACAAGGAGACGGAATACTACGTCGAATCGAACGGCGTGGAATCGGACACCTTCACCCTGAAGGTGGTCGAATTGCCCACCGTTCAGCGGCTCGACGTCGAATACCGCTACCCCGCTTATACGAACCTTCCACCGCGCAAGGAGGAAAACGGCGGCGACCTCGTGGCACTGCGTGGAACCGATGTCCTGCTGCACGTCGTGCCGACGATGGCGACGCAAGGCGGGCAGATTCTGTTCAAGGACGGCGGCTCGTCGCCGCTCACCGTCAACGCCGACGGAACGCTGGCCGGCACCTTCAAGCTGCAGGAGCCGGGGTTCTATCGAATCGAGCTGATTGGACCCAAGGGAGAGAAAGTCGAGGCGTCGCCGCAGTACACGATTGACGTGCTGACCGACGAACCTCCGACGGTTGTGTTCAGCAAGCCGGGGCGCGATACCGGGGCGACGGCCGTCGAGGAAGTCTTCACCGAGGTGCGGGCCGACGACGACTTCGGGATCCGCCAGCTGCAGATGGTGTATTCGGTCAACGGCGGGCCGCAGAAGACCCTCTCGCTGTTCGGTGGCGGCAAGACGCTCACCGAAGTGAGTGCGGCTCACACGTTCTACCTCGAGGAGCTCGGGCTGCAGCCTGGCGACTTCGTGTCGTACTTCGCGAAGGCCACCGACAACGGCACGTCTCAGACTGCGTCGAGCGACATCTACTTCGTCCAGATTCGTCCGTTCAAGAAGGATTACCGGCAGGCGCAGTCCCAGGCGCAGATGGGTGGTGGCGGCGGCGGCCAGGCAGGCGCCGTCGGCGAGCTGTCGCGCCAGCAGCGCGAGATCGTCGCCGCAACTTTCAATACGATTCGCGACAAAGCCAAGACGCCCCCGGACAAGTACCGCGAAAACGTGGTCTTCCTGAACCTGGCGCAGGCAAAGCTTCGGACGCAGGTCGAAGAGCTGGTCGAGAAGCTGAAAGAACGTCTCGGCGCCCTGGACCAGGACTCGGAGTTTCGATCGATTGCGGAGCAGCTGCCGAAGGCTGCCGCGGAGATGGCCCAGGCTGAAAGCGATCTCAAGGCGATGAAGCCCGACGCAGCGCTCGAACCCGAGCAGCGCGCGCTGAAGATTCTGCAGGTCGTCGAGCAGCAGTACGAAACCGAAATCGCCATGAACCAGGGCGGCGGTGGCGGCGGCGGCGGTCAGCAGAGCCAGATGGCTGAAGATCTCGCCGATCTGTTCGAGCTCGAGCTCGACAAGCTCGCGAACCAGTACGAGATGCGTCAGCAGGCGGAACAGCAGACCAACGATCGTCAGGTCGATCAGCTCGCCGAGAAGCTGAAGGAGCTCGCGCGACGGCAGCAGCAGGAGGCCGAACGGCAGCGTCGCCTCGGGCAGCAGGCCGGTTCGCAGCAACAGGGTGGCGGAGCCGGCGGCGGCAGCCAGCGTCAGCTCGCACAGGAAGTCGAGGAAGCCGCGCGACGGCTCGAGCAGCTGTCGCGTGAGCAGCAGCGGCCCGACCTCCAGGCGGCGGCGCGGGACCTTCAGGCAGCAGCCAACGCGATGCGGCAGGCAGCGGCCAACGGGACGCAGGATGGCGGCGCGGCGGCCAACGCTGCGCTCGAGAAGCTGCAGGAGGCGCAGAAGCAGCTGGCGCGCGAGATGTCGGGCCGTTCCGAGCGCGACATCCAGGGCGCATTGCGACAGGCCGAACGGCTGGCTGACGAGCAGCGCGACATTGCAGACCAGGTGAAGAGCCTGGCCGAGCAGGGTGGCGTCGATCAGCGCGTGAAGGCTCAACAGCTGGCGCTCCGAAAGTTCGAGATGGACGGCCAGGTCGGTCAGCTCCAGTCCGATCTGGAGCGGTTGGCCAACGACTCCCGACGGGACGAGAAAGAAGCGGCCCGCCGGCTCGACGAGGCAGCCGGAGGCATCCGCGACAAGCGCGTCCGCGAGAAGATTCGGTATACCCGCAGCGTCCTCCAGGGCGCCGTGCCCCAGTCCGCCCAGGGAATGGAAGACGACATCTCGTCCAACCTCGAGGCGCTTGAACAGAAGATTGGCGAGGCCGCGAAGGCGCTCGGCCAGCAATCACAGCAGGACGCGCTGTCGCGGGCGGCCGACCAGACCCGCGATCTCGTGCGGAACCTGGAGTCGCTGGATCAGCGCATGCGCGACCGCTCCCAGGGCCGTGACGGCCAGCAGCAGGGTCAGCAGAACGGCCAACAGAACGGCCAGCAGGGACAACAGGGCCAGCAGGGGCAACAAGGCCAGGAAGGTCAACAGGGCCAGCAGGGGCAACAGGGACAGCAAGGCCAACAGGGCCAGAATGGTCAACAGGGTCAGCAAGGGCAGCAGGGCCAGGCCGGACAGCAAGGCGGCCAGGCCAATGCCGGCGGCGGCCAGTTCAACCCGAACGGCGGCTTCAGACCTGGAGACTACGGGTACGGCGACGCGCGGCCCGACGGCGCCTACGGCGGCCGCTTCAGCAACGACGACATCCGGCAGTTCACTCGCCAGTTCCAGGAGCTCGATCGCGAGGCGCGGGCGCTGCGCGAGCAGCTTCAGGCGGCCGGCATCAACCCGACCGACCTCGACGCGATCATGCGGGACCTCCGGCCCGGTCAGCAGCAGAGCATCTACGACGATCCGGCTGCCCTGGCCAAGCTGCAGGCGGCCGCGCTCGAGAAGCTGAAGCAGTTCGAGTTCACCCTGCGGCGCCGACTCGAGACGACTGGCGAGTCGCTGGCGCTGTCGGGATCGGACGAAGTGCCGGAGAGCTTCCGCCAGGCGATCGAGGAGTACTACCGATCGCTCGCGCAGAGACAAACGAAGTAAATTGCAGAATTGCAGGATTGCAGATTGAAGAAGTTCGGAAGTTCTGGTGTTCGGTTCTGGTGTTCGGAAGTTCTGAAGTTCTGATTGAAAGATTGATTGCGGAGTCGATTGCAGCTTGACTGCGATCGACTCCGCAATTTTGCTTTATCCCGTCCTTGCGGAATCGTCTCGACTCTTCTCGTGGGCTTTTGAGCAGCAGCCGGCGAGCCCCGGTGACGCACGGAGGGCGGGTGGCGGAGGCGATCGTCGCTGGTCGCGGCGTTG
The DNA here is from genome assembly GCA_035537875.1 of Vicinamibacterales bacterium. Lineage (GTDB taxonomy): Bacteria > Acidobacteriota > Vicinamibacteria > Vicinamibacterales > CAVVIG01 > DATLLJ01. The sequence goes on from DATLLJ010000055.1 coordinate 94,092, forward strand.
GCGCGGGCGGGTGCGGGGACTGCCCGGGTGATACCACGATGACGTAAGATCAGCCTCAGTCGGGGCGTAGCGCAGCCTGGTAGCGCACCTGCCTTGGGCGCAGGGGGTCGCTGGTTCGAATCCAGTCGCCCCGACCAAGTCTCTCAGAAATCCTCGTAAGCATCACGACGAGCAGCGCTTCTCGGCGCGAGCTCTGTTCGTTCGTTCTCACCACGAATCGCCCTGGCATGCCTGTTTTCGCCGCAAAGTGGTCACAAATTTGGTCACACCCAAACCGCACCTAAGTGATGCAAGTGAAGGTGCTTGTTGGCGAAGCGCCGGCGGAAACGGCGTCGCACGGCCGCGTGCGGCATCTTGCGGCAATCGTCTGCTCGCGGGTGTAGGGCGGAACTTCAGTTCCGCCGCATCCCTCCGGAGGTGAATATGGACTTCGATCCTCGTTGGACTGATGACCCGCGCGACCGCGACGATGACGGTCGGGAACTCAGCCGAGGCAGTCGCGGTGGGCTGAGCAACCCGCGCGATCGCGAGCAGCTCGAACCCCGGGATGTGTTCACGCGCGACCTCGACCTGCCGCGCGGCCCCGAGCGCCAACGTGTCTGGGCGCGAGACAGCGACGTCCGGCTGCGCGGCTCGGAGGTTCGCACGCTCGCCACGGTCGGCGCCTTTCGAGTCGTCCCTGCCGGCGATCTCCGCGACGGCCAGGACCGCCCGCTAGACCCGAACCGAGGTGACCTGCGACATCTTCGAGATCAGGGGCTGGTCGAAACGATTCCCACCATCGGCGAAGATCGTGCCCTAATCGTCCTCACCGAGCGCGGACGGGATGTCCTCGAGCGCAACCGCTGGTCCAACGTTCAGCGCGAACTGCGGCGGCTGGTGGCTGAAGAGCAGACGTTTGACGACCGGCGCGAGACTGGCGATGAGCGCCACCGGCCGCAGGAGCCGAAGCGGCAGCAAGAGTTCTACGCCGGCGTCAGAAGCGCACGCCATACCCGTTTTGCTGTGCACCGACCGCGTGAGTTGACCCACGACTCGCAGGTCTACCGCGCCTACCTCAAGGAGGCGGAACGCCTGCGCGAAGACAACGCACTCATCCGGCGAGTGCTGCTCGATCACGAGTTGAAGCGCGAGTACCAGCAGTTCCTACAGGAGCGCAATCGCGGCAAGTCGGACAGCGATGGGAGGCCCAATCGAACGCCCGAGGAGATTCATCGCTGGGCTATCGAGCACGAGCTACCGGACAACGACGGCCACCTGCAGTTCCCGGACGCGCGTATCGAGTACGAGGACCGCGACGGGCACCTCCGCACGCTCGACATCGAGGTCGAGACGTTGCACTACCGCGGCGCCCAAGCCAGCTCCAAAGCATCGTCTGGATTCAGTCGTCACAGCGCCGCCACCGCCCGTGTTGTCGGCTCTCGCAGTGGCGGCGGCGGTGCCGGCGGTCGCGGACGCCGCTCTGGACTCACCATCACCGCCAGCACCGGCAAGAGCGGTGGTCGCAGCCCCGATCCGCGGCTCGCTGAGGAACTGTTGCGATGAACTTCGAGCAGGCCATTCACACGATCACGAAGCGCGGATTCACCGACCGCCAGGCTCGCTTTCTGGTCCTCGTCGCGCGCCATTCCGGCGTCTGCGTCACGCGTCAGTATTCGAGCTTCGCGGGGGCATCGTCTTTGTGAGAACACGGTCCGGCGCGAGCGCGGACTGCTGCAGTCGATCTTCGAGCGCGCGATCGACGAGGGCTATGACATCCGCAACCCGTTCCGCGGAATCAAGCGAGGGAAGGACAAGCCGCGAACGCGCGTGCTGACGCTCGACGAAGAGACGAAGCTGCTGGACGGCCTCCACCCGCGCTTCCAGCGCTTCGCCCGCTTCGCCCTCGGCACGGGATGCCGCCTCGACGAGATCCGCGGAATCGATTCGAAGCAGGATATCGATTGGATCCGCGGCACGGTTCACGTGATCGGTAAGTTCCGCAAGGAGCGCGACGTGCCGATGCAGCCGGACGCCAGCGCCGCGCTCAAGGAACAGCTCGAAGACGAAGACAAGCTGTGGAAGCAGAATCCGCAGCGGCTACGTGAAGTGCTGGCTGAAGGCGCGGCGCGCGCGAAGATCCCGATGATCACACCGCACGCGCTGCGGTACACTTTCGGGACACGCTGGCTCCAGGCCGGCGGCGACATCTACAAGCTGTCGAAGATCCTCGGGCACTCCAGCGTCGCCGTCACCGAGGCGCACTACGCGCACCTGCTGAAGGAGGACCTCGTGGCCGCAAGCCAACAGGTCCGCATCCCGGTCGCTCCAAGAGGCGAGAGCGGAAATGTCGTGCGGATGCAGGGACGTCGTCGCGGCCCAGCATGACGCCAGGAGTTCACCGGATCGGGTTCACAGGAGACTGGCCCCACTCGTATTCATAAATCGACACATTTGTCGATTTGTTGCATATACTTGGGGCATGAGGAAGACCTTGGATAGCTATCTCGACGAGCAGCTCGGCCGGGGGCGGGGATATCTGACCAAGGCTGAAGCCGTGAAGACCCTGCGCCTTTCGGCGACCGCGTTCGCCGCTGCCGCGGCACGTCTGGCCCGGCAGCGTCGCCTCGCGAGTCCGAAGCACGGTTTCTACCTCATCCTGCGGCCGGAAGACCGCGCCGCCGGCGGACCAGACCCGGCGCGCTGGATCGATCCGCTCATGGACCATCTGGGCCTGGGCTACCGGATCTCTCTGCTCCGCGCCGCCGCATTTCACGGCGCTTCGCATCAGGCCGCGCAGGTCTTCCAGGTGATCGTTCCGAAGCAGCTTCGGACCATCGCGATCGACCGACAGCGAATCCAGTTCGTCTATCAGCTGCCTCGCGCCTTTGCTGCGGTCAACAAAGCGCCGTGGCTCGAACAGATGAAGACCGACGCAGGCTTCGCCAAGGTGGCGGGCGTCGAGCTCCTTTTGCTCGACGTCGTTCGCTACTTCCGTCAGGCTGCCGGTCTCAATGGCGCGGCACAGATCGTCCATGACCTCGGCGCGAAGGCTGATCCCCGGAAGCTCGCCCGCGCCGCCACCTTCTACGAGAACTCCACCGCGCGGCGCCTCGGTTATCTACTCGAGCACTTCAGGCACACTCGTCAGGCGGTCAGCCTGCGTCCGCTCGCCGTGAAGGCGAAGTCATTCAAACCGCTCGACCCGTCCGTTCGCGTCGTGGCAAGCCTCGCGCGAGCCAAGGCGCCCGATGCGCCCGCTTGGAAGCTGAGTCTGAACGTACCGCTGGAGATCGACGCGTGATTCCCACCGCCTATATCCAGGAGTGGGCCGCAACGACGCCATGGCCGGACCCGCGCCAGGTCGAACAGGATCTCATC
>DATLLJ010000056.1:0-30143 GCA_035537875.1 Vicinamibacterales bacterium
ATCGCCAAAGCCGAAGCGCGGAAGCTCTACGACGACCTCACACCTCCTCCGACGCTCGAGGAGATCGAAGCACGTCGACTGGAGCGGATGTACCGCGCGGCTGTCACACCTCCGCGCGCGCCCGACAAACGCCAGCGTCGCGCGCTCAGGAAGATGAAGGGACACCAAGACTGACCGGTTCGCCGGCGGGACGCCTGTTCGACGCGTGCGTCTGCCGCGGGTCGGCCTGGGCGCAGCGCTCGAGCTTGACCAGCACTCGCAACACTTCCGCCACGCTCCACGCCTGTGCGATGCAGCCGCGGGCCGTATAGGGCGCCTCGGCATCGAACACCTCGCTGATCGACCCGACGCAGGCACGATCGAGGTGCCTGGCGAACCCATGCACGGCCCGCCGGGCGCCGGCCGCGTCCTCCGGGTGAACTCTCAGCCATGCGTCGACGAAGGGACCGGCGAGCCAGGCCCAAACGGTCCCCTGGTGGTACGCGGCGTCGCGCGCCGGCAGATCCCCGAAGTATCTCGTCTTGTAATCGGGATCGCCCGGCGCCAGCGATCGCAGGCCGACAGGCGTCAGCAATCGATCGCGCACGGTGTCGACAACGGCTGCCCACCGGCTGCGGTCGAGAACGGGGTGCGGCAGAGCGACGGCGAAGATCTGGTTGGGTCGACACTTCGCGTCGTTCCAACGACGGTCCTGGGAGCCGCTCGCCGGATCTTCGCCGTCGACGACGTCGAATAGATGCCCGCCGTCCTCATACCAGAATCGCTCGTTGAATGATCGAAAGACCCGCTCGGCCAGGCGACCGTATTCGGCGGACGCCGGGTCGGCCTGCTCCGTGGCCCACTGCTCCATCAGCTTCAGGGCGTTGTACCAGAGCGCATTGATCTCGACGGCTTTCCCTCTCCGCGGCGTCACGACCCAGCCATCGACCTTCGCGTCCATCCACGTCAACTGATAGCCCGGAGCACCCTGTGCGAGAAGACCGTCGTCTGTGTCGGCGTGAATGCCGAACAACGTCCCCGCGAGATGCCAGCGCACGATGTCTTTCAGGATCGGGTACAGCATCCCGAACGTGACGCTGTCGCCCGAGTAGGCGAGGTAGCGATCGATCGCGTGGAAGAACCAGAGAGTGGCGTCGGCTGTGTGATACAAGCCTTCTCGCTCACCCTCGGGAAAGAGGTTTGGAATCAGTCCGTTGCGGACGTGCTTCGCGAACGTTCGAAGAATGCACCCCGCTTCGACGTGACGGCCTGTCACGAGCGTCAGCCCTTCGAGGCTGATCATCGTGTCGCGCCCCCAGTCGGTGAACCAGTGATAGCCGGCAACGATCGTCCGGACCTCGTCGCCTGACGCTTGGGCCTGCACCGTCTCGTCCCTCCTGACGGCCGGAGTAATGACGAACTGATCCGCGGCCAGCAGCAGCTCGCCGATCAGCCCGCCAGGCGGCAACGGCTGGACTCGAGCCAGCAGCCGTTCTCGTCGGTTCTGCTCCGCCGTCAGAGCCGAGTCTGACTCGAGGAAGCCCATGGTCTCGGCGGATTCCGTGGATGCCACGAGGGTGGCCGGCTCTCCATTCCCCAAGGCGAAACAGAAGTAGCCAGGACTCCACAGGTCGCCCCTCGCGTGATAGCCTCGGCTCTCTTCGACCGGATAAAGGACGTTCTCCGTCCGTCGTCCCTTCAGCACGAAGCTGCTGTCCCGCGCGTGCACCTTGAAGCGGAGCGGTGGCAGATTGCTGTCGTCCAGGAGGACTTCGAACCGGTCGTCCACGGCCCGACACTCGTAGGGCCAGGCCAATCGTTCGCTGACCGGCGCCTCTTGCCGACGAAAATTCACGGACGGACGAAGCACGAGATCGACGCGATCGGCTCCCGACAGCGAATAAGAGATCTGGACCGAGTTCTGCCCGTGCCGCAGAAAAAGGCGCTTCTCCACGCTGAGGCCCGCGACGTCGTAGCGCCAGACCGGTAAGCCGGCTTCGAGCCGGAACTCCGTGAGATACCCCGTTCCACGCGCATCGGGTGCGTCGCCTGACGGTTCTCGCCCTCCGATGTCGAATCGCCGCCCGTCGTCCAGCCGCAGTTGCTCGGCCAGGTGACTGAGCATCACGATCCGGCCGAGCGGCGACGGAAGAGCCGCGACGAGCAATCCGTGGTACCGGCGTGTGACGACACCGGAAACCGTCCCCGAGGCGTAGCCGCCAATCCCGTTGGTCACGAGCCACTCCAGCGACGCGGTGGCCTCGGCATCGTCCGGATCGATGGGAGGCCAGGGGATGCGGCGTATCGGCGAAGACATCCGAGTCACGCACTCCTGCGCCGCAGGCCGGCTTCTGAACCGCCCATTCTGGCGCTCGGACCGAGAACCACCGCGCTTTCGGCGGCAAACAGATAACCACCCGACGTCGACAGGTTGGTCACTGCATGGTCGGCGTATTCTCCGGTCCAGACGGGCGGCGTCCCGCCGCCCCCGTAAGCCGGATTCTCGCTCGACCAGCAGACCGTCCAATCGTGCGTCGGAGAAGGAGGCGCCAGCAGCGGTTCGGCGATCGACGCACGCAACAGATCGCCACCCAGATTGACGATCAGCAGCCGGTCGTCGAGATGGTCATCGGTGAAGAATCGCAGCAGGAAGGCGCGGCTCGACAGCACGGCGCCGTCGAGCCCGCCGGGGCGGGCCGCACGGAATGCGGCGGTCCGCTTTCGCAGCATCACCAGATCCTGGTGCAGCTTGTAAGCTTCCGCGTGAGACTCGCGCTCGCTGAAATCGAGGACCGAACGAGCGAACGTCGCGAGGTCGGCCGGATCGTGCAGCTGCCCCCGGCGTGCGTACTCGGCAACGCTTGGAAACTGCGTCAGGAATTCCGCCCGCCCACGCCGGATGATCTCCGCCAGCTCGTTGCCCATATCGGCGAAGTAGAGAAAGGGCGACGACGCGGAGAACTCCTGACCTTGAAACAGCATTGGCGTAGCGGGCGCCAACAGCAGAAGCGCGGTCATCGCCCGCCATCGCCCGGGGCTGGTCAGCAGATGGCCGCGCAAGCCCTCCGCGGAGTTCGCCACCTGATCGTGGTTCTGCAGATAGTGGATGAATACCGAGGGCGCCAATCCCCACGACGGCGTCCCCCGGCGTTTGCGCTGCCAGTGATAGGGTTGTCCTTGAAACAGATAACCGTATTTGGCGGCCGACACGAGCTCCTGTGGATCGCCGCGGGTATCGGTGTAGTACGCCTCGGCGCGACCGGTGAGCGCAACCATGGCGCTGTGGTGGAAATCGTCGTTCCAGAGCGCGTCGAGGCCGTAGCCGCCCTCGTCGAGCGGCCGCACGAGCCGGGTATTCTGCGGTTCGTTTTCGGCAACCACCACAACATTTCTCCCCCCGGCTGCTTCACGTGCGCGGCGGCCGATGGCGGCAATGACATGATCCGGCGAATCATCGAAAATCTGCTGCGTCGCGTCGAGCCGCAGACCATCCAGATGGAACTCATCGACCCAGTAGCCGGCATTGGCGATGAAATATTCCCGAACGGGCCCGGCATCGGGTCCGTCGAAATTGATTGCCTGCCCCCACTCGTTCTCGTAGCGGCTGGTGAAGTAAGACGACGAGAAGGCCCCGAGATAGTTTCCGACCGAACCCAGATGGTTGTAGACGACGTCGAGGATGACGGCGATTCCCAGCCGGTGCGCCGTATCCACGAAGGTGCGGAAATCATCCGGGCGGCCGTAAAGACGCGTGGGCGCGAAGAGGTTCACGCCGTCGTACCCCCAGCCGAAGCGTCCGTTGAAGTCCGCGACCGGCATCACCTCGATCATCGTGATTCCGATCCGCGCCAGCTCGGTCAGCTCCTGTGCGGCTGCGATCCAGGTCCCGGCCCTGGTGAACGTGCCGACGTGCATCTCGTAGACGACCTGTCCGGCAAGGGTCGCGCCGGTCCACGTCGAATCACTCCACTCGAACGCGGCAGGATCGACGAGCTCGGAGGGTCCATGCGGGCCGTCCGGTTGAAAACGTGATGCCGGGTCCGGATACAGCACCTGCCCATCGTCGATTCGCAACCGATAACGCTGTCCGACGTCGGCGGCGATCGTGCCGCTGAAGTAACCGTCGCCTTCAGGCTGGAGCGGGGTGATCGATTCCGTCACAACGGCAATTTCACGGGCGATCGGCGCCCAGACGCGGATGTGCGCTCGCCCGTCGGCCACGTACTCCGCGCCTATCGGCAGTCGTCGCCGAGGCCGACTCGCTATGATCGAATCGTCAGGGTGCGAAACAGATGAGCCGGCCATGATCAGCCGGTATCTGCATGAAAGGTGCCTGTCACCAGGATAGAAGGGCTCGTTTCCCGCCTCGGTATCTCAGTCGAAGATACCGCCAATCTTCGCGCCGAGAGACCGAAGAAATCCGCCAACGGCCCGCATCGCGCGTTGTTTGAGCGTCCCGCGGTGTATCGAACACAGTTGGCTCGGTACGACGTCACCCTCTTTGAAGTACTCCGTATAGACGGTGCACTCATCGACAGGCCTGGCGTACGACACATTGCACAACTCGACCGGTTCGAGCCCCCTGGGTACGGCGAACTCGCGGGGAGGCGTCTCGCGGGCGACTCGCTTCATGAAGTCGGCCCATATGGGCAGCGCAATTCGCGCTCCGTAGGCGTCGCGACCGATCGGAGCCGGCTGATCGAATCCCACCCAGACGCCGACCACGACGGCGTTCGAAAACCCGACGAACCAGGCATCGCGGTACTCGTCGGTCGTGCCGGTCTTGCCACCCAGCGGCCCCTGCACCCCGAGCGCGCGTACCGACGACCCTGTCCCTCTGTCCACGACATCTCTCAGCATCGTGACCATCTGAAAAGCCGACTCCGAACTGATGACACGGGCTCGCTCGATCGGGCGATTCAACACCTCCTCGCCATTGGCATCGAGGACGCTGACGAGACCCCGCGGACGGACGACCTGACCGCCGCCGGGAAACATCGTGTAGGCGGCGGCCAAATCGAGTGGCGTGACGAGGCCTGTCCCGAGCGCGAGCGAGGGAACATCCGGAAGGCCCCGCAGGCCAGCGTCTCCCGCCAGCCGCAGAACCGCACGAGATCCCACGTGCTGCTGCAGTCCCACCGCGGCGGCATTGTTCGATTCGAGAAGCGCTGCACGCAGCGTGAGCGCGTCGACCGGTTGTCTGGACGGGCTGGCGGCGGGAGCCCAATCAGGGTCTTCGGGTGCAGACACTTTCGTGAGGTCGGTCAAGACGGAGACCGGCGAGTAGCCGTTCTCCAGGGCGGCCGCATAGACCAGAGGCTTGAAGGTCGAGCCCGGTTGGCGGCGTCCGCGCGTCGCCCGGTTGAATGTGCTGACCGTGTAGTCGGCACCACCGACCAGCGCGAGCAGATCTCCGGTGGACGGATCGATCGCCACGAGGGCCGCCTCGAGACCGCGCCGGTTCAACCGTCGGAGCCCCGAAGCGACGGCTCGTTCGGCTGCATCCTGCAGGTCAGGTTTGAATGTCGTGTGCACCTGCCAGTCGGGCGGGTGATCGCCGCCGAATTCGTTCCGGAACTGCTGCCGCAGGTAATCCTTCGCCCATGCCGCGTGGATATCGACGGGGAGACGGTAAGCCTGTACGCGGGGGCGAACCGCGCGCGCGGCGGATTCCTGATTCGGGGTAATGAACCCCTGCTCGCGCATCGCCGCGAGCACGAGCCGGCTGCGCCCGAGCGCGCCGTCGTAATTCGACCAGGGCGACAGCGCCGACGGCGCCTTCAGCAGCCCCGCGATGAACGCAGACTCCGCCAGCGTCAGCGACCTGGCGGGTTTGCGAAACAGGTGCTGAGACATGGCCTCCACGCCGTAGACCCCTGCGCTCAGGTACACGCGGTTCAGATACAGCTCGAGAATCTGCGGCTTGGTGAGCTGAGCCTCGATCAGCAGCGCGATCGCCGCCTCTTTGACCTTCCGCCCGTAGGTGCGCGCGTTCGAGAGGAACAGCGTGCGGGCCAGCTGCTGGGTCAGCGTGCTTCCGCCCTCGACGGCAGCGCCTTCGCGCACGTCACGGTACAGCGCCCGCGCGATGCCGATCGGATCCAGTCCAGGATGGCGATAGAACCGCCGATCCTCAATGGCCACGACAGCATGCTGAAAGTTCTCCGCGATATTTCCGAGCGGCACGTCACGACGCTGCTCGTCCAGGCGGAACCAGGGGCGTCCGTCGGCGCCGTAGAACACGGTATCGCCAACGCCGCGGGTGAGACGGTGGACGGCAAGGGAGTACCGCGACAGCCAGATCGCCGACCATCCGCCGGCGACGACGAGCGCGCCGATGAGCGACAGCGCCGCCCAGTCGGCGGCGCGCCGCGGGGGAAACAACCTCAGGCGGAGTCTCCTTCGTCCAGCAGCTGCTTGGCGGCCGCCTCAGCCGAGGTTTCGTGGACGTGCCGCTGCTCCTGCTTCCTGGCGTAGAAGAACGCTACCGCGAAAATGACGACGATGAGGCCGAGCGAAAGCCATTTGGGAATTTCGAAGGGCAAGATGCCCTCGGCATGCAGGAACTCGACCAGCAGCTTGATGCCTACCCAGGCGATGATCACGAAGGCACCGTCGACAAGCGCCGGGTACCGCTCGATGAGCGCCAGCAGCTTGCCGATCACCATCCGCATGGTGACGATGCCCAGAATTCCGCCGGTCAGCACGACCCAAATCTTCGGCGACATCGCGACCGCGACCAGAATCGAGTCGATGGCGAAGACGATATCGGTCATCTCGACCTTCCCTACCGTGACCCAGAAAGCGCTGACTCCCATCCACGGCTGCGCCTTAGGCGGCCTGCGCCGCCCCTCCGCGCTTTCTCCGGTGAAAAAGTGCCGGTAGACGAGGAACAGCAGATAGCCGGCCCCGAGAATCTTTACCCAGGCCAGCGCGATCAGGTAGATAGCCAGCAGCGTGGCCAGGCCCCGGAACAGAAAGGCGCCCAGGATGCCGTAACGCAGCGCCTGTTTCTGCTGAGATTTCGGCAGGCCGAGCACGAGAACCGCGAGGACCATCGCGTTGTCCGCGCTGAGAAGGCCTTCGAGCAGGACAAGGAGCAGAATGGTGACGAGATCGGAGCCTTCGATCATCTCGCTTCAGGATACCGTGTAAGGGTTGACACGGCTCGTATCAAGGCCCATACTTGGATCGGCGCAAGTTCGGGGTCGCGCCTGCTGGTGGTTCGCTAAGAGTGGATCAGGACCTGTACTTCATCAGCGTTGCCGCCCGGATGCTCGGCATGCACCCGCAGACGCTCCGAAAATACGAGCGACTGGGTCTGGTGCAGCCGACCCGGACAATCGGCAGCATCCGCCTGTACTCGCGAGACGAGCTCGAACGGCTCCGCATCATCAAGCGTCTGGTGGATGATGGCGGCATCAACCTCGCCGGAGTCCAGCGCTTGCTGTCGATCGCCGAGGTCGTGCAGCGAATCCGCCCGCTGATGCGCGAGGAGCCGTTGTCCACGCGGGACGCCCGGCGAAGGCTGACGCAGGAGTTCGACCAGCTCATCCGGATGCTGGGCTTCGACTGACCCGCGATCGACTCTCGAACCTCATATGGATTTCAAGGACTACTACTCGACGTTGGGCGTCGCGAAGACCGCCACGGAGAAGGAAGTCAAGCAGGCGTACCGGAAGCTCGCCCGGAAACACCATCCTGACGTGAACCCTGGCGACAAGGCAGCGGAGGCGCGCTTCAAGGAGATCAACGAGGCGTACGAGGTCTTGGGCGATCCCGCCAAACGGCGGAAGTACGACGAGCTGGGCGCCAACTGGCGCATGTACGAACAGGCAGGAGCCGGTACGGGTGCCGGCGCGGGACCGGGCGCGGGCTGGAATGTCAATTTCGGGGGCGGCAGCGGCGGCGGCTTCCGCACGATGACCGCGGAAGAAATGCGCGACATGTTCGGCGAATCCGACCCGTTCTCCGATTTCTTCCACACGTTCTTCGGCGGCGGCAGTCCAGGCGGAGGCGGCGAGCCAGGACGACGGGCTTCCCGGGCGCGGGGGGCGCGGCCCGGTCGCGACGTCGAGCACGAGCTCGAGCTTGGCCTCGAGGACGCGTACCACGGAGTGACGCGCCGGCTGGCGCTGAGGCTTGATGGCCACGCGCGAACGGTAGACGTGCGTATTCCGCCGGGCGTCGGTGACGGGTCGCGTGTGCGTGTGGGCGGTGAAGGCGAGCAAGGAACGGGCGGCGCGCAGTCGGGCGATTTGTATCTTCGAATCCGCCTGCTCCCCCACCCGAAATTCGAGCGGAAGGGCCTCGATCTCTACACCCATGTTGCGGTGCCGCTCACGACGGCCGTGCTCGGTGGCGAAGCCGACGTGATGACGATCGCTGGCAAGCCGCTCCGTCTGAAGGTTCCACCCACCACCCAGAACGGCCAGATGTTTCGGCTGAAGGGGCACGGAATGCCGGCGGTCGGGAAACCAGGAGAACATGGGGACCTCTTCGCCACCGTCGACGTCGAGCTGCCGCGCTCGCTGACGCCGGAGCAGCGAGTGCATTTCGAAGCGTTGCAGAAGACCGCGATCTAGCGGCGTAAATTTCGTGAGCGTGATATGAACATCAACAAGTACACAGAAAAAGCCCAAGAATCCATCGTCGCCGCCCAGCGTCTCGCTGAACAGATGAGCCATGCGCAGATCGAGCCAGAGCATCTGCTCGTGGCGCTCATCGAGCAACGCGAGGGGATCATTCCCGACCTGCTGCGCAAGATGGGAACCGACCCGGCGGCGATCGGTCGAGCTGCGCGTGATCTCATCGCGAAGATGCCCCAGGCGTACGGCGGTTCGCAGGCTGGGCTGTCGCCGCGCTTGAAGCAAGTGACGGATGCCGCCGAAGCCGAGGCCGAGCGCCTGAAGGACGAGTATGTCAGCACGGAGCACCTCTTCGTGGGCATCGCGTCGGAAAGCGGCCGATCGCCCGCCGCGCGTCTGCTCGCCCAGAGCGGTATCACCCGCGACAAGATTTTCGAAGCGCTGACCAGCGTGCGGGGCTCCCAGCGCGTCACCACCCAGAACCCCGAGGGCACCTACCAGGCGCTCGAACGGTACGGACGCGATCTGACGGAACTGGCACGGCGCGGGAAACTGGATCCCGTCATCGGGCGGGACGAGGAGATTCGACGCGTGGTGCAGGTGTTGTCCCGCCGGACGAAGAACAACCCGGTGCTCATCGGCGAGCCGGGCGTCGGCAAGACGGCCATCGTGGAAGGACTGGCCGGGCGAATCATCCGCGGCGACGTTCCCGAAGGGCTCAAGAACAAGCGCATCGTCGCGCTCGACATGGGAGCGCTGGTCGCAGGCGCGAAATACCGCGGTGAATTCGAGGAGCGTCTGAAAGCGGTCCTGAAGGAGATCGTCGACTCGGAAGGCCTGATCGTGCTGTTCATCGACGAGCTGCACACCGTGGTCGGCGCGGGAGCAGCCGAGGGGTCGATCGATGCGTCGAACATGCTGAAACCGATGCTTGCGCGGGGCGAGCTGCATACGATCGGCGCCACCACGCTCGACGAGTACCGGAAGTACATCGAGAAAGACGCCGCGCTCGAGCGGCGATTCCAGCCCGTGATGGTCACCGAGCCGGCGGTCGACGACACGATCAGCATCCTGCGGGGCCTGCGAGAGCGTTACGAGATCCATCATGGCGTGAAAATCAAGGACGCCGCACTGGTGGCCGCCGCCGTCCTGTCGAATCGCTACATTACCGATCGCTTTCTCCCGGACAAGGCCATCGATCTCGTCGACGAAGCGGCGTCGAAGCTGCGCATGGAGATCGACTCGATGCCCGCCGAGCTCGACGAGCTCGAGCGCCGCATCATGCAACTCGAAATCGAACGCGAGGCCCTCAAGAAAGAAAGGGACAAAGCCTCGAAGGAACGGCTGGATCGGCTGGAGAAGGAGCTTGCCGATCTGAAGGAAGAGCGGGCCGGGCTGGCAGCCCACTGGCAGCAGGAAAAGGAGGCCATTCAGCGCATCCGCAAGCTGAAGGAGGAACAGGAAGCCTTGCGGACCGACATCGAGCGCGCCCAGCGAGGCGGCGACTATACGAAGGCCTCCGAGCTGCAGTACGGCCGCTGGCCCCAGCTCGAAAAACAGGTCCGGGACGAAGAGGCGAAGCTCGGCGCCCTCCAGAAGGACCGCCGGATGCTGAAAGAGGAAGTCGACGAGGATGATATCGCCGAAGTGGTCAGCAAGTGGACGCACATCCCCGTCAGCCGGATGCTGGAGGGCGAAGTCCAGAAGCTGATTCACATGGAGGAGCGGCTGCACCAGCGTGTCGTCGGGCAGGACGAGGCGATCAACGCGGTTTCAAATGCCATGCGTCGCGCCCGCGCGGGCTTGCAGGATCCCAACCGCCCCCTCGGGAGCTTCATGTTCCTCGGGGCGACGGGGGTGGGCAAGACCGAGCTGGCGCGAGCGCTCGCCGAGTTTCTCTTCGACGAAGAGCAGGCGATGATCCGCATTGACATGTCGGAGTACCAGGAGAAGCACACGGTCTCGCGGATGATCGGTGCGCCGCCTGGATATGTGGGCTACGAAGAGGCTGGCCAGCTCACCGAAGCGGTTCGCCGCCGGCCGTACTCGGTCGTCCTGTTCGATGAAGTTGAGAAGGCGCACCCGGAGGTGCTCAACGTCCTGCTGCAGCTGCTCGACGATGGTCGCCTGACCGACGGCAAAGGGCGGACGATCGATTTCAAGAACACTGTCGTGATCATGACCTCGAATCTGGGAAGCCAGTACATCGCCGAGGCGGCTCAGGCCGATCCCGACAATACGCAGCTGACCGAAGGGACACGCCGCGCGGTGATGCTGGCCCTGCGCGAGCACTTCCGGCCGGAGTTCCTGAATCGAGTGGACGAGGTCATCTTCTTCCACCCGCTCAGCCGGGAGCACATGAAGCAGATCATCGACATCCAGCTGGCCGGGCTCACCAAACGGCTCGAGGAGCGAAAGATTCATGTCATCCTGACCGACGCGGCCAAGGACGACCTGGTGCGGGAGGGCTACGACCCGGTCTACGGGGCACGGCCCCTCAAACGCTCGATTCAGCGTCGCGTGCTGGATCCGCTCGCGCTTCGCGTCCTGGAGGGCACTTTCGGCGAGGGCGACACGATTGCGGTCGATCGGGGCGCCGGCGGGCTTCAGTTCGAAAAGCGTGAGGCTGTCAGCGCATAATGGCAATGGAGGCGGGAGGGTCTTCCTCCTGCCTCCGGTCAACAAGCATGCCTTCAACGCCGGGACCTCGGCTCAATCCGCGCGGGCAGCGGCCCGCGACGCAGCGACCCGCCTCGTCGCTGTGGTACGCGCTCGCGTTCCTGCTGCTGCTCGGGATGGCGCAGCTCTATTTCATGGCGCCCCCCGGACGATCGTTGCCCTACAGCGAGTTCAAGGCGCTGGTGAAGAGCGATCAGGTCGTCGAGGTGACGATCAGCGATCAGCTGATTCGGGGAACGCTCAAGAACGCTCCAGCCGGGGCAGAGAACCAATCCAGGCAGTTCACCACCACGCGGGTTGAAGATCCGAAGCTGACCGAGGAGCTCGAGGCGCGGAGCGTCAAGTACACGGGCGAGGTGGTCAACCGGTGGGTTGCCGATCTTCTGAGCTGGATCATCCCTGCGATCTTCTTCGTCGGCATCTGGATCTTCTTCTTCCGCCGGATGAGCGGCGCGGAGGGCGGCGTCATGTCGTTCGCCCGCAGCCGGGCCAAGATCTACGCCGACGATGAAGTCAAGGTCAGGTTCACGGATGTGGCCGGTGTGGACGAAGCCGAGGACGAGTTGAAGGAAATCGTCGAGTTCCTCAAGAACCCCAAGAAATACACCAACCTCGGCGGACGCATTCCGAAGGGCGTGCTCCTGGTGGGCCCTCCCGGCACCGGCAAGACGCTGCTGGCCCGGGCCGTCGCGGGCGAAGCCCATGTCCCGTTCTTCAGTCTGAGCGGCTCGGAATTCGTCGAGATGTTCGTTGGCGTGGGCGCGGCGCGGATTCGCGATCTGTTCCAGCAGGCCGAGGCCAAGGCGCCGTGCATCGTGTTCATCGACGAGCTCGACGCGCTCGGCAAAGTCCGTGTGCAGAGCCCGCTCGGCAGCCACGAAGAACGCGAGCAGACGCTCAACCAGCTGCTCGCCGAGATGGACGGCTTCGATTCGCGGAAGGGCGTCATCATCATGGCGGCCACGAACCGGCCGGAAGTGCTCGACCCGGCGCTGCTTCGGCCCGGTCGTTTCGATCGACAGGTGCTCGTCGACAAACCCGACGTCAAGGGGCGCGAGGACATCCTGCGTATCCACTCCCGTACGGTGAAGGTCGCCCCCGACGTGGACATCAAGGTGGTCGCGGCGCGGACCGCAGGTTTTGCCGGCGCCGATCTGGCCAATCTGGTGAACGAGGCGGCGCTGCTCGCTGCGCGGAACGACAAGGCGGCAGTCGGGATGAAGGACTTCGAATCGGCCATCGATCGGCTCATCGCGGGGCTCGAGAAGAAGCGGGTCATGAGCACAAAGGAGCGGAAGATCGTCGCGTACCACGAGTCTGGCCACGCGATCGTGGCGACCGTCCTTCCGGATCTCGATCCCGTCCACAAGATCTCGATCGTCCAGCGGGGGTTCGGCGCGCTCGGCTACACGATGCAGCTCCCCCTGGAGGATCGCTACCTGATGACGCGTGCCGATCTGCTCAGTCAGCTCGCGGTGCTCCTCGGTGGCCGAACGGCCGAGGAGATCGCCCTTGGCGAAATCTCGACCGGCGCGCAGAACGATCTACAGCGGGCGACCGACATCGCGCGGGCGATGGTGACCGAGTTCGGCATGAGCGACGCGCTCGGCGCGATCAGCTACGACGGCAACAAGCGGGCGCGGTTTCTGGACATACCCATGCCACAAGAGCGAGGGATGCACGGCGAGGACACCGCTCGCCTCATCGACGCCGAGATCAAGAGGCTTCTGACCGACGCGCACGACAAGGCGCGCGAGATCCTGACCTCGTATCGAGACAAGCTCGAGACCGTGACGCGACGTCTTCTGGAAGTGGAGGTCATGGAAGGCGATGAACTGCGAAGCCTTCTGGGACTGCCGAGGCCACCCGCGCACAAGGAGAGCACGCCGCTGCCCCCGGTCGACACTCCGGCCGCCTCATAACCAGGGCACGACCGTGCCGCACGCCGTGCGGCGCCCCTCCGCGATCGACCCGCCTTCAGGCCGGTTTGTCTTCGCTCCCGGGCACGGCGGCCTCGGCGGCCTGAAAGCCGATTCTGCTATGGGTGCCGTCGCAGAAGGGCTTGGTCGTCGAGGCGCCGCATCGACACAGCGCAATCGGCAGGCGTGACACGGCGTACGCGTTTCCGTTCCAGTCGACCACGCTGATGTCGTCGCCTTCCACTTTGTACGAACCGTTCCGCCTGACCCTGATGATCGTCGCCATCCCCGCTCCGTGGTCAGTTCATCTTCTGCATCGAGGCCAGGAAATCGCTGTTCGTCCTGGTCTTGCCCATCTTGTCGAGGAGCAGCTCCATGGCCTCGACGGGCGACAGCGGGCTGAGGACTTTTCGCAGAACCCAGATCCGGTTGAGGTCTTCCTTGGAGATCAGCAGCTCTTCCTTGCGCGTGCCGCTCTTCTGCACGTCGATCGAGGGGAAGACGCGCTTGTCGGTCAGCTTCCGGTCCAGGTGAATCTCCATGTTGCCGGTCCCCTTGAACTCTTCGAAGATGACATCGTCCATGCGGGAGCCGGTGTCGATGAGCGCCGTCGCGATGATCGTGAGCGAGCCGCCCTCTTCGATGTTCCGGGCCGCGCCAAAAAAACGCTTGGGCTTCTGGAGGGCGTTCGAATCGAGACCACCTGAGAGCACCTTGCCCGAAGGTGGAATCACCGTGTTATAGGCACGCGCCAACCGCGTGATCGAGTCGAGGAGGATGAGCACGTCCTTCCTGTGTTCGACCAGGCGCTTGGCTTTTTCGATCACCATCTCCGCCACCTGCACGTGGCGTTGAGCCGGCTCATCGAACGTCGACGATATGACTTCGCCGTCCACCGATCGTTGCATGTCGGTCACTTCTTCGGGCCGCTCGTCGATGAGCAGGACGATCAGGTACACCTCGGGATGGTTCTTCGCGACCGACTGCGCGATGCTCTGCAGCAGCATGGTCTTACCGGTTCGAGGGGGCGCGACGATCAAGCCGCGCTGGCCCTTGCCGATGGGGGTCCAAAGATCCATCACCCGCGAAGAGAGATTGTCGGGGGTCTCGAGGACGATTCGTTCCTGCGGGTAGAGGGGGGTCAGATTCTCGAAGAACAGCTTCTCGCGCGCCTGATCCGGCGCCTCGAAGTTGACCGCCTCGACCTTGATGAGCGCGAAGTACCGCTCCCCTTCCTTCGGCGGCCGGATCTGACCCGAGACCGTGTCGCCCGTCTGCAGGTCGAACTTCCGAATCTGCGACGGTGACACGTAGATATCGTCGGGCCCGGGCAGATAGTTGTAGTCCGGCGCCCGCAGAAATCCGAAACCGTCCGGAAGCACTTCCAGAACACCCTCTGAAAAAATGAAGCCGCTCTGCTCGGTCTGCGCTTTGAGGATCTGAAAGATCAGCTCCTGCTTGCGCATGCCGGTTGCCCCGGCGACGTTCATGTCCTTGGCGATCTGCGTGAGCTTCTGAATGCTCAGGTCTTTCAGGTCCGTGATGTTCAGCCCTTCGCCCGGACGTCGGGGCGCCGCGGCTCGAGTCTCGTCGGGCGTGGCGGTTTCGGTGGCCGCCGCGGGTTTCGCAACGTCTGGCGCCGCCGCTGGGTTTGCGGTCCGCGCCGGAGCGGGGCGCTTGGGATGGCTAGGCATAACGCTTCGTTGGTGTAGTTGAGGGTTGCCGAGGTCTCAGATCGGAGGGCGGACGTTCCGCACTCGTTGACGAGGAGTGATTATCCGGATCGAGTATAGGGTCATGACGCTCAACTTTCAAGCCTCAAGTATCGACGCCCTCGCGCCGTCAGCGATGAGCCCCTGACCGTGGATTAGAAGGCGTAGGGATCCTCGCCGATCCCGACGATGCTGCAGGCCACGACCGGATCGATTCGAAGCGCCCTGGCCCGCTGGATGAGGCGTTCGCTGTCGGCGCCGGGATTGAGCCAGACCTCGGCAATCCCCTTCTGCGCGACCTCGTCAATCACGCGCTCGCCCACGTCCGGCGGGACATAGAACGACGCGATGTCGATACGGTCGGGCACGTCGAGGACGGACTTGTAGCTTTTCAGTCCTTCAATCTCGCTCTCATGCGGGTTGATGGGGATGACGGTGTAGCCCTGCCGCCGAAAGGCCCGGACCGCGCGGTTTCCGAATTTGCCCCGGTTGCCCGACGCGCCGATGATGGCCACGACCTTCGCCATGCGTGAACGCGCTCACCGCGCGGCCGGGGCCGACGTCCGCGCGCGGACGAACTCGAGCATTCGCCGGCTCCCCTCGCGCAGATTCTCCATCGAGGTGGCGTACGAGATCCGCACGAACCCGGGTGCGCCGAACCCCTCCCCTGGCGTGAGGGCGACCCTCGCCTGCTGAAGCAGCGCTTCGGCAAAAGCGGTCGAGCTCTCCAGCCCCGCCGCGGTCAGCACCTCGCTGACGTCGACGAACATGTAGAACGCGCCACCCGGTTTCTGACACTTCAGACGCGGATCGGCGGTCAACCATTCGTACAACCGATCCCGGCGGATGCGGTACTCATCGAGCATCACTCGGACCGGTTCCTGAGAACCAGACAGCGCCGCCAGAACAGCCTTCTGCGTGATCGACGACGCATTGGACGTCGCGTGACTCTGGAGCGCGCTCGACGCGGCAATGAGCGCCTCGGGACCGACGGCCCAGCCGCAGCGCCACCCGGTCATCGCGTACGCCTTCGACGCCGATCCGCAGATGACCCCGACGTCGCGGCATTTCCGCATCAGAATGCCAGGCAGATTGTGAGGCGCCGGGTCGTAGATCAACTTGTCGTACGTGAGATCGACGATCAGCCAGAGATCGCGACGGCCGCAGAAATCGGCGATCGCCTCGAATTCCTGTTCCGAGATGACGGCCCCGGTCGGATTGCACGGGGAGTTCACGACGATACCGCGCGTGCGCTCGGTCACGCGGTCGAGAATCGAGCCTGCCCGAATGGCGAACCCGTCTGACGCGAGCGTCTCGACGGCGATCGGCGTGGCGTCGGCCAGTTTGATCTGCTCCGGGATCGTCGGCCAGTACGGCGCGTGGGTGATGACTTCATCGCCCGGGCCGAACAGGGCCAGCGCGGTGTTGTAGAGCGCCTGTTTGCCGCCGGCGGTCACGATGACATCCGATTCGCGGAACTCGACACCGTAGTCGGCGCGATAGCGGTCGCAGATGGCGCGCTTCAAATCGGCGGCGCCGGCGTTGGGGGTATATTTCGTGAAGTTCGCGTCGATGGCCGCATGCGCCGCGACCTTGGCCGCCTCCACGGTGGGGAAATCCGGCTCCCCGGCTCCGAAGTCGATGACATCGACCCCTGACCGGCGCAGCCGATCGACGAGCGTGGTGACCGCCTGCGTCGACGATCCGGAAATGCGTTGAGTCCGTTCCGCGAGTTTCGCCATAACGATCCTTCACACGTCGGGTTGCAATCGTTGAACGTCCGGTTGAAACCGGACCTACTTCGTGGTCTGCGCCGCTCCCACCTTCTCGCGCAGTCGCGCTTCGACCATATCGGGCACCAGGCCTTGCACCTGTCCGCCCAGCGCGAAGACCTCTTTGATGAGACGCGAGCTGATGTAGGTGTACTGTTCGGCAGGCATCATGAACACGGTCTCGATGGCGCCATTCAGTCGGCGGTTCATCAGCCCCATCTGAAACTCGAACTCGAAATCAGACACGGCGCGCAGCCCGCGGACGATGACGTTCGCTTTCCGCCGGGCGACGTAATCCACCAGCAGCCCGTCGAACGTGTCGATCTCGACGCTCGGCTGGCTCTTGAAGACGGCCCGTGCAATCTGGACCCGCTCCTCTATCGAGAAGAGCGGCGCTTTTTCCGCGTTGACCGCGATCGCGACGATGATGCGATCGAACAGACGTACCCCGCGGGTGATGATGTCCACGTGGCCATTCGTCAGCGGATCGAACGAGCCGGGATAGATGGCGAGGGTTGGCATATCGTCGACATCCGAACCGCGAAGTCAGGGTCCTGCGACCGGATTCCCGGCTTCATAGAACGTCAGCGTACTATCGCCCGAGACCAGGTCCCGCGAACGGACGAGCCGTCCGGCGATATCCGGGACCGGGTGACGCGTCGCATGCTCGAGCACCGCGAGGCCGCCGATTGCGAGACGTGGGCCGACCGCCGCGAGCACGTCCGCTAGTTCGGCATCGGTGATGGCATAGGGCGGGTCGAGCAACACGATGTCGAACACCACGTCCTTGTCGATCGACTCGAGCGCCCGCAGTGCAGCCGCCCGGACAATAGTATATCTGGTCACGAGACCGCAGTGCGCGAGGTTGGCAGCGACGAGCTCCTGCGCCCGGCGATCGGATTCGACAAACGTCACCTCGCGCGCCCCGCGGCTGAGTGCTTCGATTCCCACCGCTCCGGTGCCCGCGTACACGTCGGCGACCCGCGCGCCGTCGATTCGCGTCGCCAGAACGTTGAAGAGGGTCTCGCGCAGCCTGTCGGAGGTCGGTCGAAGTCCCGGCCAGTCAGGGGCCTTCAAGCGACGTCCCTTGAGCGAGCCGGCAATCACCCGCATACAGCGGAATCGGGTAATTGGGTAATCGGGTAATCGGGTAATGGATTGGGGAATTGGCCGCTCAATGTACCCATCCATTACCAAATTACCCGATTACCCAATTACCCAATCTCCATGAGCCTGAATCTTTCCGCCCAGGTCTGTAGCATCCGCTCGATCGATTCCGGCGGCGGAGAGACGGCTTCGAACCACCGGGCCGCTTCGCGTCCCGCGGCCTCGAGCAACTCGCGGTCGCGCACGAGGTCGATCAGCCTGAAGGTGGGCAAGCCGGCCTGTCGCGTGCCGAAAAAATCGCCGGGACCTCGAAGCGTGAGATCGCGCTCCGCGATCTCGAAGCCATCTGTCGTGTCGGTCATGGCCCTCAGGCGATCGCGCGCCTCCTCGGAAAGCGGCGACTGATACAGCAGGAAACAGTAGGACTGCGCCGCGCCGCGACCAACCCGGCCTCGGAGCTGATGGAGCTGCGACAACCCGAACCGCTCCGCGTGTTCGACGACCATGACGCTGGCGTTGGCGACATCGATGCCCACTTCGACCACCGTGGTCGAGACGAGAATGTGAACCTGGTTCGCCGCAAACGCCTTCATCACCCGATCCTTGGCGTCAGGCTTGAGGCGGCCGTGGAGCAGGCCGACCGAATACTCCGGGAAGACGGCCTGCGCCAGGTGATCCGCCATTTCACTCGCGGCTTTGAGCGTCACCTTGTCCGACTCCTCGACGAGGGGGTAGATGACGTACACCTGACGACCCTTCTCGAGCTCGCCGCGGACGAACGCGTAGATTTCGGCGCGCCGAGACTCGGGCTTCGCGACGGTCCGCACCGGCAGCCGCCCCGGGGGGGTGTCCCGGATGATCGACACATCGAGATCGCCGTACATCGTCAACGCCAGCGTGCGCGGAATCGGCGTGGCCGTCATGACGAGCACGTCCGGACAGAGTCCCTTCCCGCGAAGCGTCGCCCGCTGCAGCACGCCGAAACGGTGCTGCTCGTCGATGATGACCAGGCCAAGCCGATGGAATCGCACGTCGCCCTGGACCAGCGCGTGTGTGCCCACGACGAGGTGAACGCTGCCCCCTTCGACTTCGGCCAGACGCGTCTTTCTGGCGGCGGCGGGGACCGCGCCGGTCAGCAGAGCCACGCGGAACCGCGAGTGCCCGAGCACACGCGAGATGTTGAGAAAATGCTGCTCGGCAAGAATCTCGGTCGGCGCCATGAATGCCACCTGCAGCCCGTTCTCCATGGCCACCAGCGCAGCCAGCAACGCGACGATCGTCTTGCCCGCGCCGACGTCGCCCTGCAACAGCCTGTTCATCGGTCGGGCGCGCTGCAGATCCTCGACAATCTCTTTGAGCGCCTGGCGCTGCCCCGCCGTCAGACGGAACGGAAGAACCTGACGCGCCGACTCGCGCACCCGATCGTCCACGTGGATGACGGCCGGCTTCCGTTCGGCCTCTACGGCGCGTCGCCTGGCCAGCACACCCATCTGAAACAGGAACGCCTCCTCGAAAATCAACCGCCGCTGGGCCGGGGTCGCGAACGCGTTGAGCAGGTTGATGTCGGCATCGGAGGGAGGAAAATGGGCGGCCAGGAGCGCGGCCCGTCTTGTCGGAAGCTTCAAGCGGAGCCGCAGCTCCTCCGGAAGGTGATCGGGCACATCGTCGGGAAGCCGCTGGAGAGCGTCGTATACGAGCCGGCGCTGGATCTTTGGCGTAACGCTCCCGGTCTTCTCGTACACGGGCACGATGCGGCCGGTGTGAATCGTTTCTCCCTCTTCGTCCTCGATGAACTCGTATTGCGGGTTGGTCATCTGCAGCCCGGCGCCGCCACGAGCCTCGACCATGCCGAACAGCACCACTTGCTGGCCGGCGGCGAAAACGTCCCGCAAGAACGGCTGGTTCAACCAGACCGCGCGGGTCGCCCCGCTTTCATCGGCGACGAGCGCCTCGAAGATTTTGAAGCCGGGCCGGCGCGTCGAACGGAGACCGCAGCTGAGAACCCGCGCCGCGATCGAGACCGTGCGACCAGGTTTCAGTGCTGCGATCGGTTCAAACCGACTCCGGTCCTCATACCTGATGGGAAACCGATGAAGCAGATCCTCCACCGTGTGGAGGCCGGCGTGCGCGAGATCTGCCGCCCGTCTCGGACCGACGCCCTTCAGAAACTGCAGCGGTGTGCGAAGCGTCTCGTCAGCGGAAGTCACCACGGTGGGCGGACGGGGCGCGGCCAGCCCCCCGCCCCGTCGAAAGACTCAACGCTCATTGCACGACGACCGCGAGACCACGCTGCACCTGAATTTCGCGAATGCGGGCGGGCAGCTCAAACGGATCATCGAGGCTGATACCTGCAGGATGCTCCGGGCTTTTCGAATAGTGCGAGATGATCTCCTGGAGGAGCCACTTGGGGATGGGCACGCCACCGACCGTCGCCGACTCGAGCTCGAACCGGCCGACGCCGTTGCTCGCGTGGATCACGCCGGTTGCGGCCACCGGAACGCTGCCGGTGAGATAGCTCCGCAAATCCAGCAGGCCGGTGCTCTTGCCTGCCTTGCGAACCGCATCGAGGTCGACGACCGCGCGCCCGGACACGCGACCCTCACCCGGCGCCATGACCGATGGGTTGACGACGCCTTCGGGCAAGGTGCCGTTCAGCTCATAGGCGATGTACGAATTGACCTCGCTTTCGGTAACCGTCGTCCGCCGCGGCTGTTTCGACGACTGCTCGCCGTGCGCCTGGATGGTGGCCACCTTCCGCTTCATGGCCTCCGCGTCCTGGCGCGAGGGGCGAACCTGCGCCCCGATCGAAACGACCAGCAATGCGACGATCAACAGCGCAGCGAACGGGAGAGCGCGACCTAAACAATGCGGACACATGGAGTTCAGCCTTACTGCTGGCGTTGAAAATTGTACCACGTGCGCCCCTGCCGCGAGGGGCACGTTACGCGCGTTCGCCGAAGAGGCGGTCGAGCTCGCTCGCGTGCGGCAGCCCACCGCGAGCGCCGATTGCGCGACAGCTCAGCGCAGCGGCCAGATTGGCGTACGCGAGCACCTGTTCCACGTCGCCGTCCGGCCATCGCAAGCAGGCCGAGGCAAAGGCGCCTCGGAACACGTCGCCAGCGCCGGTGCTGTCAACACATTCAACGTGTGCGGCGCGCGTCCGGAATTCACGGCCGCCGCATCGGGCCAGGCTGCCCTGCTCCCCAAGGGTCACACAGACGAGTGGCGCGCGGTACTCGCGCTCGATCAGCTCGAGGGCGCGACCGAGCTGCGGATGCCCCGTGAGCGCAGCGGGAAAGTCCTCGGCCACGATAATCGCATCAATTCCGGCGAGCAGTTCGTGAGTGCCCGGTCGCACATCGTCCACGTCGACGATGGTCGGGATGCCGGCGCTTCGAGCGGCGACTGCCGCCAGCGTCGCGACACCGATGTCCTCGGCATCGACAAGCAGCAGTCGCCCTGATGTCGCCACGGCCGTCGGAACCTCGGTCAGACAGAGCGACGGATCGCGGTACCAGAGCACCGTTCGCTCGCCGGATTCGCTCTGCACCAGAATCACGGCCACTCGGTTCCTGGCTCCCCGGATCGTCCTGGCCGCACTTACATCCACGCCGTCGATGACGAGGCTCTCACGTGAGCGGCTCCCGGCCTCATCGTCACCGAAGGTCCCGACGTAGCGCGTGCGCCAGCCGAGGCGCGCGCAGGTCACGAGGGCGGTCGCGACCTGGCCGCCAGGCTGTTCAACGAAGTAGTCGGTGCGAAGCTTGGAGTTGGGGGCCGGGTGCGTTGGCACGCCGAGGAGGTAATCGACGCTGTTCTGCCCGAGCCCGACGAGATCGAAGACCCGCTCGGTCGCCCCCGGGATCGCAAAAGGGATTTTCACTCGCCCCGCATCCTACCCGGCCCGACCGTGGTGTGTCGCCTTGCTCGTCGCCGGACGGGACGATGGGAACTCGTCAATATCAAACTCGTCAATATCGAGATTGACCTTCGCCTTTCTTTTGCGTATAGTGTCGCCCACCACGGAGGTGTCAGATGCTTCCTCTGACGAAAAGACAGCGGGAGATCTTGGATTACCTGAACGAATTCATCACGCAACACGGATATGCGCCGAGCCTCGAGGAGATCGGACGGCGGTTCGGCCTTTCTTCGCTGGCGACCGTTCACAAACATCTCACCAACCTGCAGGAGAAGGGGTTCATCAAGCGCGCTTGGAACCGAAGCCGATCGGTGGAAATGGTCCCAACGCGTGGAGGAGGCCGCGCCGTCGAGCTTCCTCTGCTCGGCTACGTGGCGGCGGGTCTTCCGATCGAAGCAATCGCGTCGACCGAAACAATTTCGGTGCCCGAAGATCTCGCCGGCGCGCGCGACACCTATGTGCTGCGCGTACGCGGCGACTCAATGATTGACGAGCAGATACGCGACGGCGACTTCGTCGTCGTCGAAGACCGCAAATCGGCCGACAACGGCGAGATGGTGATTGCGCTGGTGCGCGGATCGGACGTGACCCTGAAGAAGTTCTATCGCGATCCTGGGGGCAAGATCCGGCTGCAACCAGCCAACGTCACCATGCAGCCTATCTTCGTCGATCCGGACCAGGTGCAGATTCAGGGCGTCGTGGTCGGCGTGATGCGGAAGTACTGATCCGCCGACCACGCCCCAGCGGCAACTGGGGGTATGCTTGGGCATGCCCGATCAGCCCAAGCAAATCAACTTCACGATCGTTCCCGACGACAGCCCTGCCAACGACTCGGGAACCGAAAAGGGACCCGTGCGCACCTACTCGAATTTCTGTTCGATTGCGCACACGCCTTTCGACTTCACGCTCACCTTCTGCGAGGTCATGCCGCTCACGGAGAAGGAAATCAAGGAAGCCGAATCGGACCACGTCGTGCGCGCTCCGGTGCGCGCCAGGATCGTGGTTCCGGTTCAGTTCGTACCCAACCTGATCACGGCGCTGCAGGAGCACTGGAGGGTTTTTTCCGAATCGTACAGCAACGTGGGCTGGAACAAGGGACCGGGGCCGGTTCACTGAGGCCTGGCGGAACCGGGTGAGATCGCGCCGGGTCGGGAGGCCGTACCCTCCGACGCCTGCACTGCTGCCCACCTGAGCGGCGGACCTGAGTTCATGAAGAGCCCCGCAGATACGCGGCACATCCTCGATCGGCTCGAGGCGCAGCATCCGGACGCGGACACGGAGCTGCATCATTCGAACGCCTTCGAACTGCTGGTGGCGACGATCCTTTCCGCGCAGTCCACCGATCAGCGCGTCAACCTGGTGACACCGGCGCTGTTCAAGCGCTATCCGAACGCCAAGGCCCTCGCCCGCGCGACGTCGGCCGAGCTCGAGCCGCAGATTCACGCGACCGGTTTCTTTCGCGCCAAGTCAAAGGCCCTGATCGGAATGGCCCAGGCCCTCGTACGCGACCACCACGGAAAGGTTCCCGCGAGCCTGGAGGCGCTCATCGAGCTGCCCGGGGTTGGTCGCAAGACCGCGAATGTCGTGTTGGGGCATACGCTCGGTGTGCCGGGCCTACCGGTCGATCGGCACGTCCTGCGCGTGTCGAACCGCATCGGGATCGCCGAATCCGACCGGCCGGAGGTCGTCGAGCAGCAACTGTCCGGCGCCTTGTCACCGTCACGTTGGACTCGAGCCTCCGATACGCTGATTCTTCACGGACGGCGCATCTGCAGGCCGAAACCGCTCTGCGACCGGTGCGTCGTCGCCGACGACTGCAGCTATTTCCAGACCGTCCTGGCGCAGGAGACAGCGGGGGCTCGAACGACGTCGACCGGCGGCGCGACACAGGCCAGGCGCCGCTCGAAAGGCAGGTCTGCGCGGAAGCACGAATGACCCACGCTGACTTCGAGCGGTACGTCGCGGAGGCGCTGGCGTCCATTCCCCGCCGATTCCGGGGCGCCATGCGGAACATCGCCATTGTCGTCGAGGACGAACCATCGCCCGAGCTGCTGGACGAGATGGAAATCGAGCCGCCCGACACGCTGCTCGGGCTGTATCAGGGGATTCCGTTGACGGAACGACGCTGGGATGCCGGCAACCAGCTGCCGGACCGCATTCTCATTTTCCAGGGGCCGCACGAGCGCGCGGCAGTCGACGATGAAGACCTGGGGATCGCGATTGCGGAGACGCTCATTCACGAAATCGGGCACTACTTCGGGATGACCGAGGAAGAAATCGAAGACGTCGAGGAGAACTACTGGCGGAAGCGGGGTCATGGCCCGTTGAGGGGAGAATGAGGTGCCGGGAAGAGGAGGCGCCCGCTTCTCGCGCAAGCGTTTCGGCCAACATTTCCTCGAACCTGCCTGGGTGACGAAAGTCATTCGTGCCATCGATCCGCAGCCTGGCGACGTGTTCGTCGAAATCGGACCCGGGCGCGGTGCGCTCACCGCGCCGCTCCTCGAGCGAGCCGGGAGCGTGGTGGCGTTTGAGATCGACCGTGACCTTGCCGCCGATCTCAGACAGTCGCACCCTCGCCTGACGGTCGTCGAAGGCGATTTCCTCGAGTCCGCCGGCATGCTGACGGGGCATGGCGCGGCAGCGCTCCGGGTGGCCGGCAACCTGCCGTATAACGTCGCGTCGCCGATTCTGTTCAAATTACTGGAGTTGT
Source organism: Vicinamibacterales bacterium (assembly GCA_035537875.1). GTDB lineage: Bacteria > Acidobacteriota > Vicinamibacteria > Vicinamibacterales > CAVVIG01 > DATLLJ01. The sequence goes on from DATLLJ010000056.1 coordinate 24,386, forward strand.
ATCAGGCGGGTGCTCCGCTTGCCGATGTCACGGTCATGCTGCAGCACGAGGTGGCTGAACGACTCGGCGCTGCCCCGGGCGGGCGCGAGTATGGCGTGCTCAGCATCCTCGTGCAGCACTACGCGGACGTCCAAGTGCTCATGAGGCTTCCGCCCGGCGCCTTTCGACCGGCACCGAGAGTTCGCTCCGCTCTCGTGCGGATCCGCTTTCACCCTCCACGACCGCCGGCGGCAAACCCCACGCTCTTTACCGGGCTTGTCCGGGCGATCTTTACCCGTCGCCGTAAGACACTGGCGAACGCCTTGTTAGCGTTTCCGCACCCGTTAGCGGTCAGCCCCGCCGACGCACTCCAACGTTCCGGCCTCGATGGAACCCGCCGCCCGGAAACGTTGGCGATCGCCGAACTAGTGCGCCTCGCCGACGCTTTGGAGCGATCGGAGGGGCCTGAAGGACCGGTCGCTACCCGGCGCACCTGAGCTGTGCTACCCTAACTCGCACGTGGATGGGGTGTTATTCCCCCTTCCCGCCCGATCAGCCCGCCTCGTTGGTTTTCAGGCGCGCCCAGCAGCCTGATTGAGCCTTGGCCCGGCTCCCTGAGTCGAACCCGCTCCGCACGGAGCGTGTCGGCGAGGGTTTGTCTTCCGACTCAGAATGCTTGAAGTCGTTGCGCTCGGCGGACTCGGCGAGTTCGGCATGAACATGCTGGCGCTCACCTGGAGGGAGACGACCATCCTGGTTGATGCGGGGGTCATGTTCCCGGATCCGGAGCTGCTCGGCGTCGACCGGATCATTCCGGATCTCACTTATCTGGAACAGAAAGGGCGCGCGGCCGCCCTGGTGCTGACCCATGGCCACGAAGACCACATCGGGGCGGTGCCGCACGTCCTCCGCTTCGTCGACGGCCCGGTCTATGGCACGCCGCTCACCTTGGCCCTGGTTGAGCCGAAGCTGGCCGAGCACAGTCTTACGGGCCAGCACACGCTCACCGCGGTCCGTCCGCGCGAGCGCGTCACGGTCGGACCCTTCACTGTGGAGTTCATCCGGGTCACGCACAGCATGCCGGACTGCGTGGCGCTCGCCATTCACACTCCTGTCGGGATCGTCGTCCACAGTGGCGATTTCAAGATCGACCAGACTCCACTCGATGGCGAGCACTTCGACGTCCACCGCTTCGCGGAGCTGGGGACAGCGGGCGTACTCGCCCTCTTTGCCGACAGCACCAACATCGATCGGCGCGGTTTCACCGGCTCCGAGCGCGACGTCATCGAAGCCTTTGAAGAGATCTTCACGAGCACGAACGGCAAGCTGGTCGTCTCGGCGTTCGCCTCGAGCATCTACAGGATGCAGCTCCTGGTCGATTTGGCTGCCCAATTCGACCGGAAGGTGGCCTTCCTCGGCCGCGGCATGGTTCAGAACTCGGAAATCGCCCAGCGGCTCGGATATCTTCGGATTCCCTCCGGCACGCAGATTCGGGACTCGGACATCGGCGGCTACCCGGCCCAGGACGTTCTCTGCATCGCCACCGGCTCGCAGGGGGAACCTCAATCGGCTCTGTCTCGTATCGCGATCGACGACCACCGGTTCGTCAAGCTGTCCCCCGAGGACACCGTGGTGTTCTCGGCCCGGGCGATTCCAGGGAACGAAAAGTCGATCGGGCGAGTCATGAACCACATTGCCCGGCGGGGCGCCGAAGTCGTGTACGACGGCCTGAAGCACGTGCATGTCTCCGGGCACGGCAGCGAGGAAGAGCTCAAACTGCTCTTGTCGCTCGTGAAGCCACGGTACTTCGTGCCGATACACGGGGAGTACCGACAGCTCTCGGAGCATGCGCGCATCGCCTCGAGGGTCTTTGCCGGGCGTGAGCCTCGGCCAGAGGTCCTGCTCGTCGAGAACGGCGACCTCCTTCAGTTCGACGACACGGCCGCCCGGCGGGCTGGCAAGGTCCCTGTCGGCCGTGTGCTGATCGACGGTACGCTGACGGGCGAGGTCGCAGACGAAGTGCTGCGCGACCGCCGACACCTCTCGGAGGACGGCCTCGTGGTTCCTGTCGTCGCCATCAACAAACAGACCGGCAGTCTCGAAGGCGTGCCGGAGATCGTGGCGCGCGGCTTCGTGATGGAGGACGGGCAGGCACTTCTGGCGGACGGGGTGCGGATGTTGAGCGAGGTGATGGAACAGACGAGCATCGAGGAACGAACCGACCAGGGGCTGATCAAGGAGAAGCTGCGTGTGGAGCTGCGTCGGTTCCTTCGCAAGCGTTCGGGCCGCCGACCACTCGTTCTTCCAGTGGTCATGGAGATCTGACACGTGGGTCGATCGACCGTTTCCCGTCGGGTCCGCGAATTCGTCGGCGTCGCCCTCTTCGGCGCAGCCGTCATCTGGATCATCGCCCTCAGCAGCTACGAGCCTGCCGATCCGGTGTGGTTCTTCAGCACGGCCGCCCAGGGAGATCCCGCGAACTTTGCCGGCCGGATCGGCGCCTTCCTGGCCGAGCTCTCCTTTCAGTTGTTCGGCTATGCGTCATACATGATTCCGGCGGTGCTCGTAGTGATCGGCTGGCAGTCGTTCTGGTGCCGCGACGTCGACGCGGCGGGCACCAAGGCGGCGGGCGCGGCGCTGCTCTTCGCCTGCATCGGCGCGTTTCTGAGCCTCCTCCTCGGCACCGTCGAGTTATCGGGCAAGACGTTCCGGGCGGGTGGCTACGTCGGTGACTGGCTGGCCACGGCGCTCTCCGGCTATCTGAACCGGACCGGTTCGATTGTGGTCATCCTGACGCTCGTCGTGCTGGCGATCATCATGTCCACGCAGTTCTCGTTCGGCCGTTTTGTGGGTGCCCTGTTCTCCACGATGGGCGCCAGTTCCGCGCGGGCACTCGACTCTCTTCAGACGTGGCGCGACGACCGCCGCCGCGAGCAGCAGCGCCGCGATGTCATCGCCAAGCACACGAAGAAAGGGAGTCCGGCCCCCGAAATCAAAACGCCGCCGCTCGTCTCGATCGACGAGGGGCCGGGTCGGGCGGCGTCGAGGAAGCGCGATCGCGAGGCGCCGGACGAGTCGACGGCCGACGGTCCGACAGCGTTCGGCAGCGCGAAGTCGTTTGCGCCGCCGAAGCCGCCCAAGGTCAGCGTGGCAGCGCCCCCGCTGCCGCTACCCGACCCGGTCTCCAAGGCGCCGGCGGAGCGGCGGAAAGGCGACTATGCCCTTCCACCTCTGGCGCTCCTGGACGCTCCGAAGACCGAGCGGAAGATCGACGAGCGCGAGCTCATGGACGGCGCCCGCCTGCTCGAGGAAAAGTGCCGCGAGTTCTCGGTGGAAGGGAGCGTCGTGCAGATCCACCCCGGGCCGGTCGTCACGACGTTCGAGTTCAAGCCCGACGCGGGTGTGAAGTACTCGAAAGTCACCGGTCTCGCCGACGACCTTTGCCTGGCTATGCAGGCCGAGTCGGTGCTCATCGATCGCATTCCGGGCAAATCGACCGTCGGTATCCAGATCCCGAATCGCAATCGCGAGCAGATCTCGCTGCGCGAGATGCTGGAGTCGGAGGCCTATCGGCGCTCCACCTCGAAGCTCACGCTCGCGCTCGGCAAGACCATCCACGGCGAACCGTACATGGCCGATCTCGCCACCATGCCCCACCTGCTCATTGCGGGGTCGACGGGCGCCGGTAAGTCGGTGGGCATCAACGGGATGCTGACGAGCATTCTCTTCCGGGCGACACCGGACGAGGTCCGCATGATCATGATTGATCCCAAGCGGCTCGAGCTGGGGATGTACGACGACATCCCGCACCTCATGACGCCGGTGGTCGTCGATCCGAAGCAGGCGGCCAACGCGCTTCGTTGGGCGGTTCGCGAAATGGAGGAACGTTACAAGACGCTCGCCGCCGAAGGCGTGCGAAACATCGAGCAGTACAACCGCAACGTGCAGCAGATGCAGTCCGAGGGGCGGACGCCGGAGGGGAGCGAAGCCCCCAAGCCGCTTCCGTTCATCGTGGTCGTCATCGACGAGCTTGCCGATCTGATGATGGTCGCGAGCAATGAGGTCGAGGAGTCGATCGCTCGACTGGCGCAGATGGCTCGCGCGGTGGGCATCCACCTGATTCTGGCCACGCAGCGCCCGTCGGTCGACGTGATCACCGGGCTCATCAAGGCCAATCTGCCTTCTCGCATCTCGTTTCGCTGTTCGTCCAAGATCGACTCCCGGACGATTCTCGACGGCAACGGCGCCGAACAACTGCTCGGCAAGGGCGACATGCTGTTCGTGCCGCCCGCCTCGTCCCGATTCATCCGGCTTCATGGCCCATACATTTCGGAACAGGAAAGCGCTCGACTGGCGAGCTTTCTGCGAAAACAGGGCAAGCCGACGTACGACACCTCGATCACGGCCGATCAGAAGACGGCCGCCGACGCCATCGAAATGGACAAGGACGATCTGTACGACGAAGCCGCTCGGATCATCGTCCAGAGCGGGCAGGCGTCCATTTCGTACCTTCAGCGACGGCTTCGAATCGGGTTCAGCCGCGCTGCGCGGCTGGTTGACATGATGGAAATGGAAGGGCTGGTCTCCCCCGCGGCAGGCGGTGCGCCGCGGGAGGTGCTGGTGGACAAGCACTACTTCGACGAAGTCGATTCGCAGTTGAGATAGAAACATGCGCTCCTTGCCGCATCGAGTGCCCGCGACGCAACCGGTTTCAGCCCGGCGGTCATTGTGTGGACCGCTGTCGATGACGTCGTTCTGCGTGCTGGCTTTCGTCATGATCAGCGCCGGACCGACAGGTGCCGCCACGGCCAAGGAAAGATACGAGACGGCGCTGGCTCGCGAACAATCCGTCCGGGTGGCCCTCGACGCGAACAGTGCGGCGGAGACCACTCTCCGCGACGCGAGGGAGGTTGTCGCGGCGTACCGCGAGGTCGTCCGAATTTATCCGGTGAGCGCGTATAGCGACAACGCGCTCTGGCAGGCGGGTCGGCTTTCGATCGATCTCTTCTTCCAGTTCGGAAGGGACACTGACAGGGCGCTGGGCGCCCGGCTTCTGCGGATGCTCGGGTCGGAGTACCCCAGCAGCTCGCTGCTCCAGGAAGTGCCCGCGCAGCTCGCGCGGGTCGAGTGGTCAGATCCAGACCGACCTCAAGGCCCACCGTTCCCGTCACACGATGTCGTCGTCTCGGAGAACCGATCGAAAGCGCCGCCATCGACCGACACCGAACCGGCCTCGAGCGAGGCGAGCCGCCGTCAGTCTTCGCGGAAGGTCGCGACGATTAAAGACATTCGGCGCGACGTGCTCCCCGACGTCGTCAGGGTCACCATTGAACTCGACGATGAGGTGGACTTTTTCGACGAGCGCATCCCGAACCCTGTCCGGGTGTTTGTCGACCTGCCTTCCACACGGCTGTCGTCGACTCTGGCCGAACGGACGCTCCGCTTCGACGGCGACACCGAGATCGTGCGACAGATCCGGATCGGCCAGCACCCGAACGACGTAACGCGCGTGGTGCTCGAAGCGGACGGCGTGGCCAGCTACAGCGTATATCCGCTCTACAACCCGTATCGTCTGGTCATCGACTCGTTCAAGCAGGCACCGCCGGTTTCCGCGAAAGACGCTCCGGGATTCACCGCGCCGCCGGCCGTCCTGCCGGCGGTGACACAGGCCGCTACGCCAGCTCCCCCCGTTGTGACCGCTGATTTGCGTTCGGATAACGGGTCTCCGTCCGCGGCCGATCGGCCGACTGTGCCGGTCTCTCTGCCTCCTGCTTCAGTC
>DATLLJ010000057.1:0-17601 GCA_035537875.1 Vicinamibacterales bacterium
ATGGCCGCCTTGATCTTCGGCACGTCGGCCTCGGGTGGCGCGCCACCATAGAACGGCACCGCAGCGGCCAGATCCGCCCCCAGACGGACGGCCAGCGTGTTGCAGACGCCGCCCCCGTAGCAGAAGCCGGTCACGCCGATCCGGCCGGTGCAGTCGGCGCGCGACTTCAACCAGAGCGCGGACGCCACCCAGTCGGCCATCATCTTCTGTCCATCGACCTTGCCGAACAGCTGGCCGCCGCGAAAGTCGTCGCCCGGAAAACCGCCGACCGAGGTGAGCCCGTCAGGCGCAAACGCCATGAAGTTCGCCAGGGCGAGCCGGCGTGCGATGTCCTCGATGTGCGGATTGAGCCCCCGGTTCTCGTGCACGACGAGAATGCCCGGCAGCTTTGCGGGGGTGTCGGTGCGCGTATCGGCGCTGAACGGACGGACGAGATAGCCCTTGATGCTGCCGTTTCCCTGCGGCGACGGCACGGTCACGTACTCGGCCTTGATGCGGTCGTCGGTCTTGGAGACCTGCTGACCGAAGGCATAATTCGGCATCAGCGCATCGATGATGACTCCCAGGGTGAGCCCGCCTATCGCGAATCGCTTCGCCCCTTCGAGAAAGTCGCGGCGGGTGATCTCGCCGTGGATGTAGCGGTTGTAAAGCTCGATGGCCTCGCTCGGAAGCTTCGGGGTGTCTCGTGGCATCGGCGTGCTCCTTTCGGGCGGAGAATAGCATGCGTTCGAGTGCCCGGACCGACCCTCTCTTGAATGCCTTATGTTGACGCGCCGAGGCGCGAAGCCCTGCGAGCGTAAGGCCGCTACGCATCGCCTGACCGCGCGAGTCAGATCAGTCGACTGACACGATCGCTTTCCAGTATTCCCAGCCGCGATTGTAGGCCGTATCACCTGCGGGAGCCGGCGTTGCGGGAGGTGCCGGCGGATCCTCGAGGTAGGTGACCTTTCCGCCCAGCGCAATCGCCTGCTGCTGCATTCTGGCGTTCATACGCATGTTATAGGCCCGCACCACCAGCGTGCGTAACGACGTATCCGTCAGCGCCACTCCATGGCCTCTCAGCAGAACTCCGGGCTTGTCACCCAAGGAGATCGCGACCGATCGGCCCAGGGCCGGCGTCCTGATGATCGTCTCCCGGGGATCGAATTTGCGAATATCGTGGAGCGGCAGCCCTCCGCCGATGAAGACGCCGCCGTTGACCACCGGACGCAGCGTCACCGAGCTCTCGGTGAAGGCGAGGATTTCGGGCGTGTGCGCGTGGAGCACGGCCATCACGTCCGGTCTGGCCTTGTAGATCTCGCCGTGCATGTAGACTTCCTGATACTCGTCCGTCCGAGGCGCGCCGACCGGCTTGCTGTCGAGATCGTTCTCGATGATGTCGCCCGCCTTCACGACGCCAGCCGACACGTAACGCGAGATGAAGTAATGACTCGGATCGCGAGGACTGCGGACGCTCACGTGACCGAACGCATCGAGGATGCCCAGCTCGTGCGACGCCAGCATCCGGTTGGCCAGAACCAGATCGTCGATGACGGCCTGGTCCGGCGACGTACTCTCAGCCGCACCCGCCAGCGCGTTGGCTTCTCTGCGCCCGTCCCCAGCGACCTTGCTGGACTCGGCGATGGCGGGCATCACGAGCTGCTTCCAGTATTCCCACGCCCGCTCGCCGCCGGCGCCGCCGCCGGAACCAGTGGGAGTCGCCGGCGCGGCTGCCGCACCGGGTGCCCGCGCCGATGGACCCGCGGCGCCTTCCGGCTGCGTATTCGCGCCTGCCGCCACCCTGCGGAGGTTCGAATCCCAGGTTCCACCCATCGAGATCAGCTGCTGCTGCACGCGAGCGGCCGTGCGCAGACCGTTGGCGCTGCTCACCGCGTTGAAAATCGACGGACCGACGACCACCGCGCCATGTCCCAGCATCAGGATCGCGTCGCTCTTGCCGAGCGACTCGGCAAACGATCGAGCCAGCGCGTTGTTCGTGAGGATCCCGCTTCGTCCGTTGTTGAACGGGCGGATATCGTAGTTCGGCACCACCGTATCGCCTTGACGCAGAGCGACGGAGCTGACGCTGAATGCCACGAGCTCTGGCGTATGGGAGTGCACAATCGCCATGACGTCCGGCCGTGCTCTGTACACCTCGCCGTGGAGGAAGCGCTCGTTGTACTGGTCCGCACGCTGGCCGGCGACCGGGTTGCTGTCCAGATCGTTTTCGATAATCCCGTCGGCCGTCACGATGCCGGGAGACACGTACCGCGAAATGAAGTAGTGATTCGGATTGTTGCGGCTGCGAACGCTGACGTGTCCGTAGGCATCCACGAAACCGAGTTCCTGTGAGGCCAGCATGCGGTTGGCAAACACCAGATCATCGATGAGCGCCTGCTCCGGATGAGCAGGCGCTGGCTTGTCGGCAACGGCCGGACTCTCCGGCGGGCTGGCACACCCCACGAACGTCATCAGCGCGAACGCCGCATAACCCGCCGTGACGGATGTTACGGACGTGCGGGTCTTCTTCATGGCAGCGCTGGCAGCAGCCCGTGTTTGGCCAGAAACGCCCTGATCGCCGCGTGCGCTCGCTGATTCTCTGCCCGCGTGAAGCCTCCGTGCCGACCGCCGGGGATCGTGACGAGCTCGCCGTCCACGTTCGCTTTCTTCAGCGCGTCCTGCAGGCGGACCGAGTGCGCATAGGGCACGGTGGGATCCTGATCTCCCTGGATCGAGATGATTGGCGGCAGCCCGGGACGAACGTACGTTAACGGTGACACACGCTTGGCGACCTCGACCCGGTTCGGCAGGCTCGCCAGCCATTGGACAGCGTACGTCTTCCGGTTCGGCCCATCCAGCAGATCGACCACGTCCGTGATCCCGAACCAATCGACGACGGCTGCCACCTTCAGCTCTTCGTTGCCTGGACACTGGCGATCGAGTCCCTCGGACGCGGGGATCATCGCCGTGGTCAGCGCAAGATGCCCACCCGCGGAACTGCCGGACACCACGATCTTGGCGGTATCGAAGTTGTACTGCTTCGCGTTCCGGATCACCCATCGGAGCGCGCAGAGGCAGTCTTCGACCGCGGCCGGCGCCAGCGACACACGGGCCAGCCGGTATTCGACGTTCACCACGTTCCAACCCATCTCCAGGTACGGCAGCAGGCTGAAGAGGGCGCCCTCCTTGGCGCCGCCGGTCCATCCCCCGCCATGAATCCAGATGAGCGTCGGCTGCGGGCTCGTGACGTCGCTCCGCGAATAGACGTCGAGCTTCGCCTCGAAGTTGTTGGCCGTCAAGTAGGTGACGTTGGGAACAATGCGATAGGGGGTCGTGATGCTCGCTGAAAGCTGTTGACCGAGCGCAGAGGGCGCGAACGCCACCACCATCACGCCGAGCGCCAACAGAAGTCGTCGGAACCCCATGGTGACCTCCAGTCTGGCGACAATCTTAGCGCTTCACGTGACCCCGGCCGCGTGCAATTTCTCCCGGAGCGCAGCAGCCGGGGCGTCCGGCCGATTGCCGAGCGCCGCGGGGCGGCTTGGTCGAGCGCAAACGCCATGCAGTCCGCGAGAGCGAGACCCCGCGATGTCTCGAAATATGGTGCCCCGCCTCGCCTATAATCCATCCCGTCGTCGCAGACTCGCGCCCGGTAACGTCGCGGCTCTCAGGCAGGAAAGGCGATCCCATGAAATGCATCTCTGCTCTCTCACTCGGCCTCCTCCTTGTCGGATTCAGCGGTCTTCCATCCCCTCATTCCGTCGCCGCACAGGCCGGCGGCTTCACCACGCTCCTCGACGGATCGACCCTCAAGGGCTGGGACGTCGTCGGCGATGCGAACTGGGAAGTCGTGGACGGAGCGGTGCAGGCCAATCGCGGCCTCGGTTTTCTCGTCACGCCCGCTTCGTACGGCGATTTTCAATTGACGCTGGAGTTCTGGGTCACTGACGACGCCAACAGCGGCGTCTTCATTCGGTGCGGCGATCCCAAGACCATCACGGCGATGAACGCCTACGAGGTGAACATCTTCGATAAGCGACCGGATCAGGCCTACCGCACGGGGTCAATCGTGGACGTGGCCAAACCCGCCAGCATCATCAACACAGGCGGCAAATGGAACACGTTCGACATCACAGCCCAGGGCTCGAAGCTGATTGTCATTCTGAACGGAACCCGAACGGTCGACGTGGAGCACAAGGGCCATGTTCGGGGCCCGATTGCCCTTCAGTACAGCGCCGGAACGGTGAAGTTCAAAAACGTGCGCATCAGGACGCTGTAAGTCGCGGCTGCTTCTTGCTCCCGCAGAGGCCCATATAATGATGAAACTTCTGGGTGCCGCGGCGCTGTTGCTGACGATGGCCTGGCCTTCGACGGCACAGGATGCGAAGAGCGTCCTTGCCAACGCGGCGAAGGCGATGGGCGCCGAGAATCTGAATTCCGTCACGTATTACGGTTCAGGGGCGAATTTCGGTCTCGGTCAGTCCAACAACGCCAACGGTCAGTGGCCTCGAACCAACCTGAATGATTACCGCCGCTCGATCGACTTCACGCAGCCCGCGTTGCGCTCGTCGGCTGTGACGTACGCCGCGCCCGTCACCGGCGGCCCTGCGACGCAAGGAGCCTTCAACCAGAACGTCACCCCGGCCAATACGGCCTGGGCTCAGCATCTGGACATCTGGGTCTCACCGTGGGGCTTCGTGAAAGGCGCCGCCGCCAACAGCGCGACGGTTCGGTCCCAGACAGTTGGGGGCAGGCGCTACAACGTCGTCACATGGGAGACGCCGCAGAAAGCGCCGTCGGGCGTCTCGTACAAAGTGGTCGGCTACATCGCACCCGACAACCTGGTTGAACGGGTCGAGACATGGCTCGAGAACCCGATCTTCGGCGACATGCTCGTCGAGACGCTCTACAGCGAGTATCGCGACGCCAACGGCCTGAAGTATCCCGCGTTCATCGTCCAGAAACGGGGCGGCCAGCCGGTGTTCGAGGCGCAGATTCTCGGGGCCAACGCGAACCCGGCGAACATCCAGCAGTTGCTGCAGCCGCCGGCTCCGGCCGGCCGCGGCGCGCCGCCCGCCGGCGCTCCTGCAGCAGCCGCGGCCCCGGCACCCGCGTCTCCCACGTCGGAGAAACTGGCCGACGGCGTCTTCCGGATCAACGGCGCTTACAACGCTCTGGCCGTCGAGTTCGCCGACCACATCCTGCTCTTCGAACCGGGGCCCCAGAACGAGATGCGGGCGCAGGCAATCATCGCCGAGGCGAAGAAGGTGATTCCGAACAAGCCGATCCGGTACGGGGTCATCTCGCATCATCATTTCGATCACACCAGCGGCCTCCCGGCCGTCGTTGCCGAGGGCATTACGATCGTCACGCACGAGGTCAACCGCGCGTTTTTCGAGCGCGCCTTCGCGACGCCCCGTACGCTGGCCCCGGATGCGATGTCGAAGTCCGGGAAGAAGGCGCAGATTGAAACCGTCGGCGACAAGCGGGTGTTTCAAGACGCCACCCGCATCTTCGAGGTCCACCGCATCCAGGGCCTGCCGCATGCCGACGGATTGCTCGTCGGGTACCTCCCGAAGGAGAAGATCCTCGTCTACGCCGACATGTTCAACCTTCCGCCGGCGGACAGTCCGGTTCCGAATCCGCCAGTGGTCGGCACGATGGTGTTCGCCGATAACATCGACCGGTTGAAGCTGGACGTCGAGCGGGTCATGTCGGTGCACTCGCTCAATCCCGATCGCCTGACTTCGGTGGCCGAGATCAAGAAATCCCTCGGCCGGTGATCTCGCGATCTTCCGGAGCGTTGACGACAGGGCGTCACCGCCGAAGGGTCTCACAGAGAGAGGCGTGTATGTCTGCCGTTCCGATGCTGTTGGCTGCGCTCGGTCTCGCCCTCCTGTTTTCAGGCTCCGCGGCCTCGCAGGGACTGGTGACACAGCGCAACCTGTCGTTGGCGATAGCGAAGGCCATCGCCGAAGGCACGCTGGCCGCGTGCAAATCCAAGGGCTTCAACACGGCCGCCGCCGTGGTCGATCGTGCCGGCCAGATCATGGTGCTCATGCGTGACGAGCAGGCGACCGCGCAGCAGCTCGAGATGGCGCGGCGCAAGGCCTACACCGCCCGGATGTTCCGCACCTCGACGCTCGAGTTCCAGAAACGCACCTCCGATCCGGCACTGATGGCCCAACGCGACGTCGCCGACATCCTCGCGCTCGGGGGCGGCGTGCCAATACAGGTCGGCACCGAGACGATCGGCGGCGTCGGCAGCTCCGGGTCGAGCCAGGAGATGGACGATGAGTGCGCGAGGGCGGGGATCGCCAAGGTCGCGGACCTGTTGAAGTAACAAAAAGGCTGGGGATGCGGCTCCGGGCCGGCGATCCGAACGGCCGGCTCCGCTGACGCCACGGGCACGCTCATGAGAGCTCTATTACTACTTTGTCACTTCCTGCACGTGGATCGGACGGAAACCGGCCGCGGCTGCGAACCGTTGGAGCGGCGCGTCGCACGCGTCAGACGAGAACCCGCGTCGCAGGCGCCAAAATCGACCGCAGGTCACCGACCTGCGGTGTGTTGCCGACATGTCGCCGGAGATGCGGGTTCCCGCGCCGTCGACCCGGTTCGCGGACGCGGCCGGTTTCCGGCCGGACATCAGGAAGGAACTGACAAAGTAGTACTAGCCACCTGTGTTCTTCTCCTCGTCCTCGCGTCATCAGTTCTCAGCGCGCAGTCTCCGCTCGACCGGCTGACGATCATCGCGCCCGCGGCCCCCGGCGGCGGATGGGACCAGCTCGCGCGGGAGATGCAGCGCACCCTCGAGGTCGAGCGACTCGTCCCGTCGGTGCAGGTCGAGAACGTGCCGGGCGCCGCGGGAACAATCGGGCTCGCGCAGTTCGTCGACAACCGGCGCGGCGATGGTCAGGCGCTGCTCGTCAACGGCCTCGTGATGGTGGGCGCCATCCTGTGGAACGAATCACCAGTGTCCATCGCGCAGGCCACGCCCATTGCCCGGCTCACCGGCGAGCACGAGATCGTGGCGGTTCCATCGGCTTCACCCCATCGCGACATGCAGAGCCTGATGCGCGCGATTCGTGAGAACCCGGCCGGCGTCTCGTGGGGTGGCGGTTCCGCGGGCGGCACGGACCACATCCTGGCGGGCTTGATCGTGGCGGCCGCAAAAGTCGACCCGCGGCGGACCAATTACATCGCGTTCTCTGGCGGCGGCGAAGCGGTGACCGCGCTGCTCGGCGGGCAGCTCACCGCCGGCATCAGCGGTTACAGCGAGTTCGCGCAGCACATCGAGTCGGGCCGGTTGCGAGCCATCGGTGTATCCGCACGCAGCCGGCTGGCCGGCCTCGACATTCCGACGTTGATCGAGCAAGGGATCGAGATCGAGCTCGAAAACTGGCGGGCTGTTGTCGCACCCCCGGGTCTGCGCGCCGATCAGAGCGCGGCGCTCATAAGCCTGCTGGAAAGGATGGTCCAGACCCCGTCGTGGCAGGCGACGTTGACGAGGCTCGGATGGACCGATTCCTATCTTGCGGGACCGGCCTTTGCCGAGTTCCTCGACGCCGAACGCGTGCGCGTGGCGCGCATCGTGTCGCGTCTGCGCGGAACGACCGGGCCATCGAGCGCCGCGCGCGTCGGTGAGTGGATATTTCCAGGTCTGGTGCTTGGAGCGATGGCGGTCGTGGTGGTCGCGCTCTTCGCCGGGCGCCGACGTGTGCCGAGCGAGCCGTCGGCAAATCGGACCGGTGTCATCCGGGTGGCTGTGGGCCTCGCTTGTTTTGCCGGGTTGCTGAACATCGCCGGATTCGTGCCGGCTGGGACGTTGCTGTTTGCATTCACCGCAGCCGGCTTCGGCAGCGGTCGATGGCTGCGGAACGCGCTCGTGGGGTTCACGCTGTGTGCCGTGGTGTACGTCACGTTCACGTACGGGCTGGGCGTCAGACTTCCGTAGGAATTGCAGAATTGCAGGATTGCAGGATTGCAGGAAGTGGATTGCAGGAAGTGGATTGCAGGAAGGTCTGGCCGATAAGCATCGCCCGACCGCGCGAGAGGGTTCTGGGGACCACGCTTTTCGGACGCCGATTGAGACTGGTTTCGGATTGAAGACTGGAATGCGGGCTCATTGCTGACCGGGCTGGCCAGCGGCTTCGCCGTCGCCCTCACACCTGAGAACCTGATCTGGGCGCTCGCGGGCGTCACGCTCGGCACCGCCATCGGCGTCCTGCCCGGCGTGGGCCCGGCGCTCACGGTCGCGCTGCTGCTCCCCGTCACGTACTCCCTTGATCCGATCCCTGCCTTCATCATGTTCGCCGGCATCTACTACGGCGGCATGTACGGGGGATCGACGACGTCGATCCTGCTGAACACGCCAGGCGAAAGCGCGTCGGTCATGACCGCCATCGAGGGTCATCTGATGGCGCGGGCCGGGCGCGGATCGGCCGCGCTGGCGACGGCGGCCATCGGTTCGTTCGTCGCCGGCACACTGGCGACGATCGCGCTCACCATCTCCGCGCCGCTCATGGTCGAAGTGGCGCTGGGGTTTGGACCGGCTGAATATTTCGCGCTGGCCGTGCTGGCGTTCGTGGCGGTGTCGGCGGTGCTCGGCGAATCCAGGCTGCTCGGCTTCGCCAGCCTGGTGTTCGGCCTCGTACTCGGCGTCATCGGCATCGATCCGCTCACCGGAGTGCCCCGGCTCACTTTTGGCCTTCCTCAGCTCCTCGACGGCATCGACGTCGTCGTTGCCGCCGTGGGACTGTTTGCCGTGGGTGAAGTGCTCTACGCTGCCTCGCGCGCCGACACCGGGGGCGACGTCATCGCGTTGCGCGGGTCGCTTTGGATGACACGGGACGAGTGGGCGCGGTCCTGGAAAGCATGGCTTCGGGGGGCGGCCATTGGCTTCCCGCTCGGAGCGCTCCCGGCGGGCGGCGCCGAAATCCCGACGTTTCTCTCCTATGCCATCGAGCGGCGCCTTGCGCGCGATCCGAGCCAGTTCGGGCACGGGGCCATCGAGGGGGTCGCCGGGCCGGAAGCCGCAAACAACGCCGCAGCGACGGGCACGCTGGTCCCGCTGCTGGCCCTCGGCTTGCCGACATCTGCCACTGCGGCCATCCTGCTGGCGGCATTTCAGCAGTACGGTCTTCAGCCGGGCCCGTTGCTGTTTCAGCACGAGCCGCGGCTCGTCTGGGGCCTCATCGCCAGCCTGTACGTCGGCAACGTGATGCTGCTCGTCCTCAACCTGCCGCTGGTCGGCCTGTGGGTGCGTCTGCTGAACATCCCCAGGCCGGCGCTCTACGCTGGGATACTCGTGCTGGCGAGCGCTGGCGCCTACAGCGTCAACCGGTCCGCCTTCGACGTGGGCCTGCTCTACCTGATAGGTGTCGCCGGGTACGTGATGCGCCGGCGATCCATTCCCGTTGCGCCGGCCATCATCGGCCTCATCCTCGGACCGATGGCCGAACAGCAATTGCGCCGCGCGCTGGCGATCGCCGAAGGCTCGCCCGCCGTGTTCGTGACGCGGCCGATTTCAGCGACACTGCTTGCGACCGCAGCGCTGTTCCTGCTCGGGCCTCTTCTCCTTCGATCCTGGCGATCGCAACCGGGTGGCGCCTAGCACCAAACCTATCTCCCTGCTTCGACAGCGCTGCGGTAGAATCCTTCCGCCATGAAAACCATTGGACGGGTCCTGACAATGCTGGTGGCCGTTGTGGTCGGCGCCGCTGGTCTGCAAGCCCAACAACCGCCTTCAGAACCGATCCGTCTCCTCAGCTCGAACGGGGTCAAAGCCGTCCTGGACGATCTCCTGCCGCAGTTCGAGCGCGCGAACGAGCGTCGATTCTCGAGCGAGTTCGCCACAACGGTGTCGATCCGACAGCGGGTCGTGAAAGGGGAAGCGTTCGATCTCGTAATTGCCACGGTCGAAGCTGTCGACGATCTGATCGACGCGGGCCTCCTCGCGCGGGCAACCCGAGCCGATCTGGCGCGCTCCGGCATCGGCGTCGGCATCCGCAAGGGTGCACCTAAGCCCGATATCCGTTCCGCCGACGCGCTGAAACGCACGCTGCTCGCCGCGACGTCGCTGACGTATGCAGAGGACGGCGCGAGCAGAGTCCACATCGAGCGCATGCTGCAGCGCATGGGGATCGCCGAGACGATGAAACCCAAGATTGCGCTCACGCAGGGCTCGGCGCGCGGATTGGCCAAGGTGGCTGCAGGTCAAGGCGACCTCGCCTTGACACTCATCAGCGAGATATTGCCTGTCGAAGGCCTCGAGCTCGCCGGCCCGCTGCCGGCAGAGTTTCAGAGCTACGTGAGCTTCGCGGCGGCCGTTGGCGTCAAGGCGAAAAGCCCCGAGGCGGCGCGTGCGCTCATCACCTTTCTCACGGGGCAGGCGGCCGCCTCTGCCTACACCTCCCACGGCATGGACCCTCGCTGAATTCTTTGGCGCCGCGACGATTCACGTCCGCGCTCACCGACCTCGGTCCAGGCCTCATCCTCGCCGCCACGGGGATCGGCGTCGGCGACATGGTGTCGGCGACGATCGCTGGCGCCGAATATGGCCTGACGCTGGTCTGGGCGCTCGGGGCCGGCGTCCTCGTCAAGTACGCCATTACGGAGGGGGCCGCTCGCTGGCAGCTTTCGACCGACACGACCCTGGTCGAGGGCTGGCAGCGTCACCTGCCCGTCGCGGCCGTCGTCGCCTTCTTCGTCTACTTTGTGGTGTGGAGCTACTCGGTGTCGAGCGCGCTGGTGGCGGCCAGCGCCATGGTGCCAGCGGCGATCGTTCCTTCGGTGCCGCTGCCGGTGTGGGGCCTCCTGCACGCGGTCGCGGCGTTCGTCATGGTGTACTTCGGACGCTACGAGCGGTTCCTCGGCATCATGAAGTGGTTCATCGGGCTCAAGTTTGTCGCCGTCATCACCGCAACGCTTCTCATCGTCTTCTGGTCGGGAACGGACTGGTCGGCCACCGGAAGCCGATCGGAGTTCTCCGTCGCCTACACGCTTTCGCTCATCGGCGGCGTCGGAGGCACGGTCACGCTCCTGTCCTACGGTTACTGGATGCGGGAGGAGGGTTGGGCTGGAGGTGCACGCGTCCCGTCGGCTCGGGCGGATCTGACCGTCTCGTTCGCTCTCGTGTTCGTGTTCTCGCTCGCGATGATCTTCCTGTCCTCGCAAATCGAGTGGGCTGGTGCGATCCTCGATGAAGGACCGAGACTGTGCCTGTTACTGGCCGATCGGATCGGTGCCGAGACCGGTCCACTCGGTCGCGCCATCTTCCTCGCGGGGTTCTGGGGCGCAGCGTTCTCTTCAGTCCTCGGGGTCTGGCACGGCGTGCCGTTTCTCTTCGACGATTGGTTTCACCTGTGGCAGCGACGGCCGCCGACCGGCCAGCAGGGCGCCGCCTACCGAAGCTGGGCGGCATACCTGACGCTGGCGGCCGTGTCGGCGCTGCTCATCCAGCGGCCGGTGTGGCTGGTGTTCGTCTACACGGTCGTCGGCTCGCTGTTCTTTCCCTTCGTCATCGCCACGCTCCTCTGGCTGAACAATTCCACGAGCGTGCCGTCTGGCGCGCGCAACGGCACACTCGCGAACGTCGTGCTCTCGTCGGCGCTCCTCTTGTACCTGTATTTGGGTCTCCGCTCCCTGCTCGCCTAGCGTTGCCTCACGGTTCCGCCTCGAGCGAGTGACTGGGGGCATCCCGACATCCTCAGACAGTGCGCCACTGGTTCTCGGGTTGGGGTAAGCTAGCGCCTGACACGCCACCACATCTTCGTTAGGCAGGGAGGCCTGAGATCATGAGTTTCTTTGCGTCTCCGACACCTCGAGGTCGCCGGCTGCTGCTGGGCACTGCACTCCTTGCTGGCTTGTTCGCCGGGCCGCTGAGAGCTCAGACGGGACGAGCCGTCATCGTGCAGACGAACTCGGCGGGCGACAGCGTGCACTTCATCGATCCGGCCACGGACAGGATCGTCGCCGAGATCCCGGACGCCGAGGTGATTCACGGCGTCGCGGCGGCGCCCGACGGCAGCCGCTTCTATCTCAGCAACGAATCGACGGCGACGCTCGATATCGTGGATGGGAAGACGCTGAAGATTACCAAGAAGATTCCGCTGACCGGGCCACCAAACAACGTGTCGATCCGCAAGGACGGCCGTCGCGTGTACGTCGCGATTCAGACGGCTGACGGTGGCGTCGACGTCATCGACACCGTGGCGGAGGAGAAGACGAAGTTCATCCGCGTGCTGCGCGGCGTCCACAATACGTTCGTCACGCCGGACGGCAAATACGTCGTTGCCGGATCGACCGGCGGCAACGTTGCGACGGTAATCGACACCGAGACAGAACTCCCTGCCTGGTCGATTCATTTCGAGGGCGGCGTGCGCCCGCTGTGCTTCGAAACCAATCCTGACGGCTCCACCAAACGGATGTTCGTCCAGCTCACCAACCTCCACGGCTTCGCCATCGTCGACTGGAATCAGAAGAAGGAGGTCGGACGCATCAGGCTCCCCGACCTGCCACCTGCCGAGCGCAACAACGACGGCATCCAGGGCGCACCGGCTCACGGCATTCTGGTCGCACCCGACGGCAAGACCCTCTGGTCGACGAGCAAGTTCAACAGCGCGGTGTACGTGTATTCAATGCCCGATCTGAAGTACCTGGGCGAAGTGAAGGTCGGGAAGGTGCCGGACTGGCTGACGTTCACGCCAGACAGCAAGAAGCTCTACGTGGCGAACGCGCACGACAACACCGTGTCGGTCATCGATGTCGCTGCCAGAAAAGAGCTCGCGAAACTGAAGGTCGGGCAGGTTCCCAAGCGGAACATCACGGCGACCCTGCCGTCCATCCCGACGGCGCAGCCCTAGTACTAGTTTGTTTTCTTCGTGATTTCGTGTCTTCGTGGCAGTTCAATCGAGGTATTTCACGAACACGACCTCGTTCTGCTTCTCGTTGTAGATCAGCTCGTCGACCTTGGCCCGTACCATGAGGATGCCGAAGCCGCCCGCGCGCAGTCCCTGCTGCTGGCGGACATTCATGTGCTCGATGGGATCGTCGGGATGGCTGATTGCGGCGTGCGCGAGATCCTCGGTCTTGAAGCCCTGACCGGGATCGGCGATTCGATAGAGCAGCATGCGCTTGGCCCGCAGATAGGAGATGCGCACGTTTCGCTTGGGATCGAACTTGCCACCCCACTCGACGGCGTTCAGCAGCAGCTCCCGGAACGCGTACGCCACCGATTCGCGGACTTCTTCAGGCAGGTCGGCGTCGAGGTGCGCCATGACACCCTGCAGCCTGTCGGCGGCTTCGCGGGTGCAAGGCACGGAGAGCTCGACCCAGTCCGGCCTCGCCGACACCACCTCGATCGGCCGCTGGGGGCCGGCCTTCAACGCCTCACGCACCACCGCCACGAGCGCCAGCGGCTCAATCGGCTTGTGGAGGAACTGGTGCGCCTGCTGCCGAATCGCCCGCAGCAGCGTTTCGGGCGTATCGTCCGAGGTGAGCATCACCACTTTCGGCTTTCGCTTCGCCCGCGTGATGCGCTCGAGCACCCCGAGGCCGTCCATCCTCGGCATCCAGACGTCGAGCAGCACGAGATCATAGCGCTTCGCGCGCAGCCGCGCGATCGCTTCGACACCATCCTTGGCGACGCCGACCTGGAATCCCGCCTTGGCCAGCAGCGATCGCGTCACGTGGCGGGTGGTCCGATCATCGTCGACGACGAGGACGCGCGGGGCCGCGGTGCGTGACGGCATGTGAGATTCCCTTTCGTTTGGCGACCCTTCTTCGGCGCTTCGCGGGAGCGAGCGCCACGGCCAGCTCGGACATCTCGCGCTCGAGGTGTGTGACCGCCGGTGCGATCGCCGTGCGCTCGGTCTGGCGCGCGGCGTCCTCGAGCCGCTGCGCGGCCTGAAACGCGCGGAGCGCGCCGAGCGTGCCGAGCGAACCCTTCAACGCATGCGCCGCCTGGCGCAGGCCGCCGATATTGCCATCTGCCGCCGACTGACGGATGGCTGTCATCATTCCCGGCGATTCGGTGCGGAAGATAGCGATCATCTCCCGCAGCAGCCGACGATCGCCGCCAAGACGGGCCCGGGCGCGGTCCATGTCGAAGACCGCCCCGGTCGCGATCGGCTCGGGCGCGGCGGCGGCGGACCGCCGCCGCTCGACGGCGCGTTCGACCGCGTCGACGAGCTCGCTGGGGTGAATGGGCTTTGTCACGTAGTCGTCCATGCCGGCGGCAAGACAGCGCTCGCGATCGCCCGCCATCGCGTGAGCAGTCATGGCGATAATCGGCACGTGCCCGCCGGCTGACCGCTCCGTCTGGCGGATACGCTGGGTCGCCGACAGCCCATCGAGCTCGGGCATCTGGACGTCCATCAACACCACGTCGAAAGACTTCGGTTTGAGCCGCTCGATGGCCTCGACGGCGTGCCGGCCCGTCTGAGCCGTAGAGACCGAATGCCCGCGCTTCTCGAGCACGCGCGACACGAACCGGCGGTTCACCTGATTGTCTTCCGCAACGAGCACGCGCAGCCGCCGGGCGGCCGCCCGCGGTATCGAAGCCACCGTCACCGTCTGGGCGGCGATCCGTTCGCCCAGAATCGTCAGCATCGTGTCCAGAAGGTCGGACTGTTTGACGGGCTTGGTCAGGTGCGCGGCGATCTTGAGCGTCCGGCAGCGCGCCGCGTCGCTCGGGCGCGCCGCGGAGGTCAACATGATCAGCGGAGTCGTTCGAAGCAGCCGATCGCGGCGCACGCGACTGGCGAACATGAACCCGTCCATCCGCGGCATCTGCCCATCGACGATGACGATGGCGTACGGGCGCTTGGCCCGCTGCGCCTCGCGCATCACGCGCAGACCCTCGTGTCCCGACTCGACGGCATGCGGCTCCATCTTCCAGTTTGAAACCAGCTCGGTCAGGATGCGGCGGTTCGTTGCGTTGTCGTCGACGACGAGCACCTGCAATCCGCGCAGAGTGGGGCCGGGATCAACGCGGTCGGCGACGTGGGCGTCCGCTGGCCGTCCGAAACGCGCCGTGAAATGAAACGTGCTCCCGTGGTTCACTTCGCTCTCGAGCCACATCGTGCCGCCCAGGAGCGACACGAGCTCGGTCGCAATGGACAGGCCCAGGCCGGTTCCCCCGAAGCTGCGCGTCGTGGAGGTGTCGGCCTGCGCAAAGGCCTCGAAGATGTGGGCGCGCTTGTCCTCCGGGATGCCAATCCCGGTGTCGGACACTCCGAAATGCAGGACAACCGCGCTATGCTCGATCGACGAGGGTTCGACGGTCACCACGACTTCACCCCGATGGGTGAACTTGATGGCGTTGGCGACCAGGTTGCTGAGGACCTGTTTCAGGCGGCCGGGATCGCCGATGAGGCGATCGGGCACGGACGATCGGACATGACAGGCGAGCTCCAGCCCCTTCTGCTGAGCACGGATCGCCAGCGCCTTCATCGTGTCGTCGACCGTGTCGCGGAGCGCGAACGCGATGGATTCGAGGGACAGCTTTCGCGCCTCGATCTTCGAGAAATCCAGGATGTCGTTGATCACACCGAGCAGCGCGCCTGCCTGGGCGCCGATCGTCGTCACGTACTCCCGCTGTTCGGACGTGAGCTTCGTGCTCAATGCCAGATCGGCCATGCCGATGATGGCCGTCATCGGCGTGCGAATCTCATGGCTCATGTTGGCCAGGAAGTCGGCCTTCGCTTGCGCGGCTTCTTCAGCCCTGGCCTTGGCGCGATCGAGCTCGGCCACGAGCCGCGTGAGCCGCTCGGCCGCGGCCTTGTGCTCGGTGACGTCGCGCGCCGCTGCGTAGATCAACCGCTCCTCTATGTAGGGAACCGCGGTCCACGACAGCCATCGGTACGAGCCATCCCGGGCCCGGTAGCGGTTTTCGAACCGCAGCAGGTTCGCACCGGCCGCGATCTTGTCCGCCTCGGCCATCGTGGCCGCTCGATCGTCGGGATGCACGAAGTCGAGATAGGGAGCGGCACTCAGCTCGCCGATCGAGTGCCCCAGTGTGTCCTCCCAGGCCGGATTGAGCCGCTTGAAGTAGCCGTCGAAACCGGCGATGCACAGCAGATCGAGCGAGAGTGCGAAGAACCGATCCAGTTCCTCCTCGACGCGCCGTCGCTCCATGAACTGGCCGATCTGTCTGCCGATCGTGCCGAGCATGTCCATCAGCTCCGAGTCCGGCTCGCGGATCTCCGGGCTGAAGAACTCCATCACGCCGAGGACGGCGCCGTGAATGGAAATCGGAAACCCGAACGCCGCGTGCAGCCCCTCTTTGGCGGCGATCGGCGCCCGGGGGAAATTCTCATCGCAGACGACATCGGGGATGAATGCAGGTTTGCCGCTTGCCCAGACCCGGCCGGGCAGGCCGATGCCCCGCTCGAACATCGTCGTGCGGCTGAGGCCCTCGAACTCGGGAAACACGGAGGCCGGCGTGTGCCAGACATCAACGCACCGGAGACGGTTCGCATGTCGATCGACCTGCCAGAGCGCGCCATGCTCCCAGCCGAGCGTCGTGCAGATGGCCTGGAGAATGCGTGGCGTCGCCTCGGCGAGCCGGCCCGAGCTGGCGAGCACGCGGGCCGTCGCGTATTCGGCGGCAAGGTGGGCGCTGGCATTCTGCTGGCGCCCTCGGGTTCCTGGCGTGGTGGTCATATCTCCGAGAAGGCCTATCTTAGGGCAGACGCGCCCCGCTTGGCGCGCAGGTCAGTGACCGCGTCCAACGACACTGTTTCAGGTTGGCATCCCTTACGAGAAGATGAGGACGTCCTCTTCGACCTGCCCGATTTCGATCGCCGAGCCGCTGACGCTCGTCACCTGAAAGCGGTACAGTCCACGCGGCGCCGGCCCGGCCAGCCTCTCCCCGTCGTCGGATTTGAACGTGCTGTTGTGGCACGGGCACAGATAGACCGGGTCGGTCACTTCGTGGCCGATCTCTCCCTTTACTTCATCGGGCAGCCTGCCCGGATCGGACACGAAGTCGACGTCGCATCCTTCGTGAGGACATCTCACGCAGACAGCCCTGAAGCCATCCGCCGTGTCATCGCCCATCCTGGTCCGGACCACCATGCCGGTTATCCGAATCGGTTGATTAGGCTTTGCGGCGCTCGGCAACGTCACCGCATCGGCAACGAACTGCCGCGCGCGGCCGCGTGTGGCCAGGTCGGCGAGCGGGACGAGCACCGACTGAGGGAGCGGACGGAAGCGGCGAAGCGGAGCCCTCTGCGCGACGACGCGCCGGTAGCCCCCTAAGAACCAGAGCAGGAGGCTTTGGCGAAGAAATCTCCGGCGACCCACACGAGCGATCATCGACCCCTCAGCGATCGCCGATCGACGAGCGCCGAGCTCTCACGATCCTCGAACCCAGGCGGCCAATGTCTGCCATTCGGGGTTGTCCTGCGACTGCCAATGTTTTCCGCCGCCATGCCAATGGCTTCCGCCCGCTTCCTCGGCGAGCGGATTGATCAGGAGAGGGCTCTTCAGCGGATCGCCGGGGACCACGAGCTGCTGCACGCGCTCGAAGTTGCGCCGCGACTGCTCCTCCGTGTAGGTCGTGCTTCCCGGCGTCAGCGGTTCCAGATACGCGTTGCCGCCGCCCCGTGAATGGCA
>DATLLJ010000058.1:0-3986 GCA_035537875.1 Vicinamibacterales bacterium
GACGATTGTCGCGGATATCGAGGAAGGGACGCGTCTCGTGGACGAAGAGCCCTTTGGACCGGTCCTTCCCGTTATCAAGTATCACGACGTGGACGAGGCGATCCGCCGTGCGAACGACACGCGCTACGGGTTGAGCGGGTCCGTGTGGACGAACGATCTCGCGCGGGGCGCCGAAGTCGCGGCCCGCCTCGAGGTCGGCACCGCGTACGTGAACCAGCACCGCATACCGGACGCAACGGTACCGTTCGGCGGAGCCAAGGAATCGGGGCTGGGCCGAGAGTATTCCGCGCTGGGGCTCAAGAGCTACATGGAGGCCCAGGTCGTGAGCGTGTCGCCGCTCTAAGTCCCCCTCTGGGGTTCCATCGACACAAGAATCGGCCGAAAACCGGCTGTTGCCGCGCACCGGGTCGACGGCGCGGGAAACCGCGCGCTCCGGGACGTGGTCACAGCAGGCACAGGTCCGTGACCTTCGGCCGATTTCGGCGCCTTCGACGCGGTTTGGTTGCCTGGACCATGCTTCGGCCGTCCTCGTCGTGAAGAATCACGCCAGGTGCGGCTGTAATGCCAATTCCCGTCGGTGCCAAGAGGCCCGTCATCCTCCTGCGATCGGACTCAAGACAATCCTCAAAGCCCGAGCCGTGCCTGATACCCCTTCCACCGAGCCTTTGATTCCTCGAGGAATGTGACAAATGGCTCGTACGAACGCAGTGCGTCCAGATTCCGGTCGCTGGCGAACAGGGGATAGGAGGGGTACCCATTCGCAGCCGTGAAACGCAGCCAACGAAGTGACTCGGGGAGCATCCCCATCCTGGCGTACGCAGAGGCCACGATGTAAGTCGCGTGATGAGATTCCTGAGTATCAACGGCTCTGGCGGTGGCGCGGCCGATAAACTCCTCCGCTTGCCGGTGTTCCCCGGCAATGGCGTGCAGCAGCGCCCGAGCCGCCGAAAGCATGCCATTGACATCCGTGGCACTTGGCGACACGCCTTCCAGGAGAGCAAAGGCCTCCTCGGATCTTCCGACGTTCGCAAGGGCCCACGCGATGTGCCCTGCATGATTGGTGTTCCGCGACGCTGCAGGGATGGCGAGCCAGGATGTCAGGGCCAGGTCCTGCCTTCCTTGAGTGTGGAACGCAAGGCCCTTTTGAAACAGGACAGCCGGGTTTTCGTCCAACTCGGCGAGTGTGCGCAGAGCGGCATCTGCAAAGCCCACGTGGTTGAAATAGGTCGACAACCTCAGGTGTGCGTGCGAGAAATTGGGCTTGGCCGCGATCGCCTTTCGAGCGGCTTCAATCGCCTCTTCGTGCCTCCACCCGTGCGCCCGGTTCCAGACAAGGATGGCCTGCGCCAGCAGCGCGTTGGGCGAGTCAGCGTCGAGCGACAGTGCGTTGTCAATGGCCGTCCTCACCTTCGGCTCGAGCAAGCTGGCTTGTTGCGGGTCGAACGAGCCGTACAACTGTGCGTAGGCTGACGCGAGCGTCCCCCACGCATCGGCGAAGCCAGGCTCGAGCGCGACGGCCTTTTCCAACTCGGCGACCGCCGCCTCGGCATCCGCCCGGTTCACCTGCTCGATTCGAGTCAGCCCCCGCAGGTACAAATCGTACGCTGTCGGATTCACGTGCCGCGATGGAGCCGCGAGCACGGCCTCAGTGTTTGAGGTCAGGCGCAGCCGGAGCGCATTCGCAATCGCCACTGCGACCTCGCTCTGAAGCGCCAGTACGTCACTGAGACTTCGTTCGTAGCTCTCCGCCCAGAGCTCCCGGTTCGTGTGAGGATCGATGAGGTGTGCTGTGATGCGGACCTGCTCGCCGCTTCGAAGGATCGAACCCTCCAGAATGGAATCGACGCTGAGCTCGCGCGCGACCTCTTCCAGAGGACGACGGGTGCCGCGGTACTGCGTCACTGCCGACCGTGGAACGACGCGGAGCCCCTCAACCCTCGCCATCTTCGTGATGAGCTCTTCGAGCATGCCGTCTGCGAAATACGTCCCGCCAGGTTCCTGCGCGAGATCCTCGAGCGGAAGGATTGCGAGCGAGTCAATCGCCTCGGGTGCCCGTGCGGTTCGGATCAGGCTGTCGCGATTAATCACCACGATCGAGACCAGGATGACGAGGCCCGCTGCGACACTCGACCTTATCAGGCTTGTACGGCGTGGACCCGAGGTCGTCGAGCTGTGCGAGATCTCCTTGAGGGCAGCCAGCACTTCGCCGGCCGTCTGCCATCGGCGTGCGGGGTCTTTCTCGAGGCATCGCTCGACTACCGCGCGCAGCGCCCGTGGCACTTCCACCGGGAGCGGTGCGGGCGCATCCCTCAGGATCGATGAGAACAATTCGGGGATCGGCCGCTCTCCACCGAACGGCTTCCCGGCGCTCAGCATCTCGTGCAGCAATACGCCGAGCGCCCACACATCTGTCCGGGCATCGGCGGCCTCGCCGCGCACCTGTTCCGGAGCCATCGAATAGGGGGTCCCTGCCACCGTGCCGGCCGGCCCCACCGACGCCATCGTCGTCGCCTCGGCCAGCTGCGGATCGTCTCGCCGAGCCAACCCGAAATCGACAACCTTCAGCCGCCCCTCATCGCCGACGATGGCATTCGCGGCCTTGAAGTCGCGATGGACCACGCCGTGCTCGTGCGCGTACCCAAGGGCGTCGGCAGCCTGGATCGCCAGGTGCACCACGTCGCCCACCGGCAGCGCGCCTTCGTCGACTCGCTCCCGCAGTGACCGGCCACGGACATACTCCATGGCGATGAAGGCCGTGCCGTCGGCTTCACCCACTTCATGGATGGTGCAGATGTTTGGATGACTCAGGGCGGCAGCGCTGCGCGCTTCACTCAGCAGCCGGCTTCGCGCCGCGTCCCGGTCAACTCCCTCGATCAGCTTGAGCGCTGCCTGACGGTGAAGCCTGGTGTCGTAGGCAAGGTAGACGCGGCCCATGCCGCCGCGACCGAGCAGGCGCTCGATCCGGTAAGTGCCCAGCGTCCGACCTGACGCGAGTCCATCGGTGCGGTCCTCGTCCATCGTATTGCTCGACCGGCCGCTCGCAAGAGCTCGGTGACTGCCGTCAACGGCGCCGGGCCATGCTGGTCCACCGCGGCCGCTTTCGTGTTGAAGACCGGAATGTTAGCACCTCCGTCCCCTTGGCTGTCCCGCTACGTGGTCGGCCTTCGGCGGCGGAACCCGAAGCGGCCCTGGGGACGCTTCCTCCTCGGCCCTACGCTGTCGAATTCAGCTCAAGGGAGCGGTGGCACCCGAATCCCTCGGATATCTGGATATACGAGCTCGATCATGATCTCAGAAATCGGCTGACCACCGATGCCGCGTCGGATCTGAATCCAATCTGGTCGCCCGATGGCTCGAAAGTGATCTTCAACTCGACGCGGGAAGGGGTCAGCGGTCTTTACCAGAAACCCTCGAACGGAGCGACCGCCGAACGACTGCTTCTGGCGGCGGAGGCGGGAACGACTTCGTGTCGCAGGATTGGTCGAGAGACGGTCAGTGGGCTCTCTTGTCGAAGGCCCCAACGGCCACGATTACGTTACGGGATCTTTGGATCCTGCCTCTATCAGGCGACCGAAAGCCATTTCCATACTTGGTCACACCCTTTGACGAAACCCACGCGGCCCTTTCCCCGAACCGCCGGTGGCTGGCGTACACTTCGAACGAGTCGGGGACCTATCAAGTCCTCGTTCGCCCTTTTGAGAATCCATCGGCTGCCAAGTGGCAGATCTCGACGGACGGAGGCATGCGACCTCGATGGAGAGCTGACGGCAGGGAGTTGTACTACCAGGACTCGGGCTCCAGGATTGTTGCCGTGTCCGTCACGGCGGATGAGCGATTCGAGGCTTGAACGTCCACACCGCTCTTTCAGACGCCGTTAGCTTTCAACACGGGTGCTTGGCCATACGACGTAGCGGCTGATGGCCAACGTTTCTTGCTGTCGCTTCCTTTCGGGGCCACAAGCCAGAATTCAACTCCGATCACGGTCT
>DATLLJ010000059.1:0-6160 GCA_035537875.1 Vicinamibacterales bacterium
GGGCCTGGAGGGCCCGGCCGTGGCGCCCCGCCGCCGATCACCCCGCCAACGCCGTGCATCGGCGTCTGAGATGAGTAGCAGATGAACAAACACCGGACTGCGGCAGCCGTGTGCACGTTACTTCTTGTTGGCGGCCCGCTCCTTGGGCAACAGCGGGCGAACCCGCCGGTGCCGCCAGCCCGCCCAGGCGGACCGGGTGGTCCGCCCGCCGGGGGCCGGGGGCCGGGGCGTGGTGGCGCACCGCCTCCGATGTCATTCTTCGTGACCAGCGTCGGAATCGGACGGGGCGGCAACCTAGGAGGTCTCGCCGGGGCCGACGCGCATTGTCAGTCGCTGGCGGCCGCGGTCGGCCGCGGCAACGCGACGTGGCATGCCTATCTCAGCACGCAGGGTCCCAATGCCATCAACGCGCGCGATCGCATCGGCAATGGACCTTGGTACAACCAGCGCGGACAGGTCATTGCCCGCAGCCTCGCTGAACTGCATGGCGACACCTTGGAACAGGCGCGCATTGGCAATTTCATCGGTGCCGCAAACTCAGTTGACGAAAAAGGACAGCCGGTTCCCAGTGGCTTTCCTGGCAACGAGCACGACATCCTCACCGGGTCGACGCTCGACGGGCGCGCGTATACCGATAACACGCGGGACTCTACGTGCAGCAATTGGACGAGTGCCGCGGATGGAGGTGTGCCTGATGGTGTGGTGCCCGATCCGATTCCGCCTGGCGTCCCGTCGGCTCGTCTGGGGCACTGCGACAAGGGCAATATCGTTCCGTCTTGGAACTCGTCCCACCCGAGCCGAGGCTGCAGTCAGGAGTCGCTGGTCGCGACGGGTGGCAGCGGCCGGTTGTACTGTTTCGCCACGAACTGAGAGCCATTAGGACATCACCATGCGCCAGTTAGCGCATCTCATTGTGTGCGTCGTCGGCGTCGGTGCCGCGACGGCGATCGGGATGACACGCGTGGTCGGCGCGCAGGGACCACCTCCGGCCACCCTTGTGCCGTGCGGCGTGCCGCAGGGGGCACCCGCGGGTGGGCCTCCTCAAGTACCGATTGCCGGCGGTGCCTCATCAGTTCCGTCGACGTTGCCCGGCGGACTGCGTCTGCGACGCGTGCAAGGCAGTGTCTACATGCTGAGCGGCGCGGGTGCGAACATCGCCGTTCAGGTTGGCAGCGACGGCGTCCTGATCGTCGACAGCGGCCGCGCCGACATGGCCAATGCGGTGATCGTCGCCCTTCGGCAACTGACGCCGGCTCCACTGCAGATGATCATCAACTCGACCGGTGATGCTGATCACACCGGTGGCAACGAGGCCGTCGCGCGCGCCGGGCGGCGGCTGACGTCCACGTTGGGCGCTGGCGGTGGCGCGACGGTTGGCGCCGCCATCATCGCGCGTCAGGCGGTGATGGACCGCATGATTACGGAGAAGGCGCCGGACTGTGCGCTGCCGACGACCACCTACGACATCTATCCGACTCGTTCGCTCTATTTCAACGACGAGGGGATCGAGCTCCGTCACGTGGCCGCGGCGCACAGCGACGGTGATTCGCTCGTGTTCTTCCGACGCTCCGACGTGGTGAGCGTTGGTGAGATCTTCAACACCAGTCTCTATCCCTTCATCGACATCGAGCATGGCGGATCCGTGGACGGCGTCGTCGCAGCGCTCAACGAACTGCTCGAGATCACGATTCCGGCCTTGAAACAGGAAGGTGGCACTTACGTCATTCCGGGCCGCGGCCGCCTGGCTGACGAAGCCGACGTGTCCGAGTACCGCGACACGGTGACGATCGTCCGCGATCGCGTTCGTGCGCTGATCGCGCGGAAGATGACGCTCGAACAGGTGCAAGCCGAGCGTCCGACGCTCGACTACGACGGCCGCTACGGCGGGACCGAGGGACCGTGGACACCGGACCGCTTCGTCGAGGCGGTCTACCGGAGCTTGAGCCAGACGGCCGGCGCCGCGACACGTCCCGCGGGAGGTCAGAGGCGATGAAGACTCTGTCGCGCGATCTGATTCGGGCTGTCGGCGCCGTGGCGCTTGCGGTGGGTCTGTCCGCGGTGGTGTGGGGACAGGGTGGTCCCCCGCCTGGAGCGCCGCAGGGTCCGCCGCCAGGCGGCGGTGGGCGCGGCGGCCGCGGTGTGACGCCGCGGCAGATGGCGCCAGTCGACCTGACCGGCACGTGGGTCTCGGTTGTGACCGAAGAGTGGCGGTATCGCATGATGACGCCGCGCAAGGGAATGGACTTCGATGGCCTGCCGATGACGGCCGCCGCTCGCACGGCGGCGATGGCATGGGATCCGGCGGCCGATGAAGCGGCCGGCCTGCAGTGCAAGGGGTACGGTGCCCCGGCGTTGATGCGGCTGCCGGGCCGTGCGCGCATCAGTTGGGAAGACGACGCGACGCTGAAGATCGAATACGACACCGGCCAGCAGACGCGGCTGCTGCACTTCGGTGGACGTCTGCCTGCTGGAGCGCAACCATCGTGGCAGGGATACTCGGTGGCTGAGTGGGAGCTCGTCGCCCCGACGATCGCGCGTGGAGGTTTCGGACGCCCCGGCGGCGCACGGCCCGGTGGTGGCGGTCCTGGTGGCGCGCCTCCGGGAGGTCCGCCTCCGGGCGGCGCTGGACCAGGAGGACCGCCGCCGGGAGCAGGGCCGGGTGGACCAGGCGGCGGGCCAGGCAACCCGTTCGGCGGCGCGCCGCAGCTGTCACGATCGCTCAAAGTCGTGACGACGCAGCTCCGTCCCGGTTACCTGCGTAAGAACGGCGTGCCGTATGGCACGAACGCCGTGTTGACTGAGTATTTCGATCTTCGCACGGAGCAGAACGCCGACATCTGGTTCACGGTCGTGAGCATCGTCGATGACATGGAGAACCTTGGTGGAGCGGGTACCTACATCAGCAGCTCCGACTTCAAGAAAGAAGCGGACGGCTCCAAGTGGGAGCCGACGCCGTGCAGCGCGAGGTGAAGGACATGGCGAGACTGAAGATCCTCAGCGTGCTCTGGGCGGGCGTCATCCTCGCGGGCATCCCGGCGACGGCGCGCGCACAGGTCGACCTCGCCGGCTTTTGGTCGAACCCAAACTTCGAAGACGTCATGGAACGGATCGACGGTCCGGCCATCGGCGACTTCACGGGCCTGCCCATCACAGCTGCGGGCCGCCGCGCTGGCGAGACATGGGATGCGGGCATCATGTCTGTGCCGGAGCATCAGTGCCAGGACTATCCTGCCGACTACCAGTCGAACAGCACCTGGTCGTTCGACATGTGGAAAGAGGTCGATCCAGTCACGCATGACATCGTGGCCTGGCGGACGCGACTGCAGTACATGGCGCCCGAACGGACTATCTGGATGGACGGCCGCCCGCATCCCGACGATGAGGCGCCGCACACGTGGGAGGGGTTCTCCACCGGTCGCTGGGAGGGTGGCGCCCTCATCGTCACCACGACGCATCTGAAGACGTCGTGGCTGCGCCGCAATGGCGTGCCGCGCAGCGACAGAGCGACGGTCGTCGAACGGTTTACGCGGCACGGCAACTACCTGTCCGTGGTCACGACCGTCTACGATCCCGTCTACCTGAGTGAGCCGTACGTGCGGAGCCGTGAGATGGTGCTCAACCCGGCGGGCAGCACGGGCGTCTTCGTCTGCGAGACTGTCGAAGAAATCGCGCGGCCGCGGGGAGTCATTCCGCACGTTCTGCCCGGCGATAACAAGTATCTGACCGAGTTCACGGTGACCGACGGCGTGCCGGCCGAGGCCGCACGCGGCGGCGCCGAAACGCTCTACCCGGAGTACCGCGCGAAGCTCGCGACGTTGCCCATTCCTCGGCCACCGGCGGCCAAGACACCCCCACAGACTCCGCCGCGGTGACACGGCATTCTCGAAAGGGAATTCGCAGCGGTGGAGTGGCGTCGTCCTTCCTGTCACCGTTTGGCTCACGCCCGGTCGGGAAGCGCGGGTTGACATTGCTGGCGCACGACACCTGAGATATGGTGCGCGATGCTGCGATGCCTCATGAGTGACGCTCGCTCGAAAGTCTCGCTCGTCGCGCCGATAATCGCAGCGGGGCTGTTGGCAGCAACAGTCGCTTCCGATGGTGCGGGCGAGAGGTTCTGGCCGCAGTGGCGAGGACCCCACGCCACAGGCGTCTCGCGCCACGCCACTCCCCCCGTCGAGTGGAGCGAAACGAAGAACGTCCGGTGGAAGGTGGAAATCCCCGGGCGTGGCTCCTCGTCGCCCGTCGTGTGGGGCGATCACCTGTTTCTGCTCTCCGCGGTGCCAGTTGGCGTCGTGGGACCTGGGTCTCACCAGTCGCGCTCGGCAATCCAGCCGCGCGATGTGCATCGCTACACCGTGCTCGCCATCGATCGACGAACCGGCCGCGTCCTGTGGGAGCGGACCGCCCGAGAGGAGCGTCCGCGGGCACCATCGATGAAGGATGGGACGTGGGCGTCGAGCTCGGCAATCACCGACGGCAGTCGCGTCTTTGCGTTCTTCGAATCGAGCGGGCTGTATGCGTACGACATGAACGGCTCCCCGCTTTGGCAGAAACACTTCGGTGACAAACAGATGTTCGCGGAGGTCGGCGAGTCGGGGAGTACTCCCGCGCTGTACGGCGATCGCCTGGTCGTCGTCTGGGATCATCGGGGAGAGTCGTTCATCGTGACGCTCGATGCCCGAACCGGGGCGGAGCTGTGGCGCCGATCCCGCGACGAGGTGGACTCGTGGGCGACTCCGCTCGTCGTGACGCATGAGAGGCGGGCGCAGGTCGTCACGGCCGCGGAGAAGCGGCTGCGGAGCTACGACCTCGAGACCGGCGATATCGTCTGGGAGAGCGACGGCCTCACGATGAATCCCATTCCATCGCCGGTCGCCGAGGGTGGAATGGTGTTCGCCATGAGTGGGTTCAAGGGCAACCGCCTCAGCGCGATCCGGCTGGCCGACGCCAGGGGCGATATCAGCGGCGGGAAAGCCGTCGCATGGACTCTCGACCGCGACACCCCCTACGTGCCTTCGCCACTGCTCTACGACGGCTTGCTGTATTTCCTCAAGAACAACGCCGGTATCCTGTCGGCCTTCGACGCGACCTCGGGCCGGCCGCACTACCAGGCGCAGCGGATCGACGGGATTCCCGAGGTGTACTCTTCACCAGTGGCTGCGCAGGGCCGTGTGTACATCACCGGACGTGACGGCACTACCGTGGTACTCCGCCACGGGTCCACGCTCGAAGTGCTGGCGAGGAACACGCTCGACGATGGCTTCGATGCCTCGGCAGCACTCGTCGACGGGCACATCTACCTGAGGGGGTACCGCTATCTGTACGACATATCGGAACGCTGAGCGGCCTCGAACTCTCGTACGCTTCTCTCGAACGCGAAGACCTCTGCCACTGTTGCGACAGGCCAAGGCCGCTCGAACGCGTCGGGGCCACACAGAGTCGCTATCGATTACGGAAGCTCGAGCTGCAGGCGCGTGCCGAAAGACCAGTAGACGCCGGACTTGCCGGCCTCGGGTGCCGACAGCGCCTCGGTGTAGTGATCCGCCGCGGCCTCGGCTAAGACCCGTGCCCAACGAGAGAAGTTCCACGACACTCCGGTCGTGAGCGTGCGTCCACCCCGCGCACGTACGTCGGTCGCGCGGGGACGAACGCTGTCGCTCTCTGTTTGCGGGCCATCATCGTCGAGCGCGAGCGAGTCGAACCGCACTGCCAGATCCCATTCGTGCGGACGCGATCGGTTTGCGCCGGATCGCCGGCCGAATTCCCGTGTCACAGCGGAGCTCCACCCGAAGCCAATCAGCGTAGGCAAGTCCTCGAGATCGAGACCCTGGCCGTCTCGCGCTTCGGAGACGCGCAGCATTTCGGCCGTCACGCGCCAGGGGCCTCGACGCCAGTTCGCGTCGGCGCCGAACCGCGTGCGCAATCCGTCCACGTAGAGCCGCTCGAAGAAACGGTATCCCGTCGATGTGCGGCCTTCGAATCCGTTTGGCGGATCGCTGTCGACCGCACCCGTGCGGCCAATCGAGAAGGAACCCGTCACGTCGAGACGACGGATCACAGTCCACGTGACGGAGCCCGCAGTCGTCACGCCAGCGCGCTCTTGTCGTCCCTTGCCGTCCCCCGCGAAGACTCCGGCCTCGTACTCGAGCGACCGACCGAT
>DATLLJ010000060.1:0-251123 GCA_035537875.1 Vicinamibacterales bacterium
GATCCGGACGGCGCCGTTGTGGGCGCTGCGCACTCGAAACCGGCTCATGCATGACGGGCTTACGTTCACCGAGCGCGAGGCGATTGAGCGGCACGGCGGGCAGGGTGACCGAACGATTCAAGGCGCTGAGCGCCAGCAGTCAGCACCTGCTGCTCGAGTTTCTGCAATCGCTATGACATGACCGAGTTGAGCCGCACCGCGGCGAGGCGGCCTGGCTCGCGCTGAAACCCTCCTGTAGAGTCCCTGCACCGGTGACAGGGACCCGTCGCAGGAACTCTCGGGAGGGTCATGCCGCTTAATCCAGGCACGCGACTCGGTTGCTACGCGATCACGGCACCGCTCGCCGCCGGCGGCATGGGCGAGGTCTATCGCGCCCGCGACACGAAGCTGGGACGCAGCGTCGCGATCAAGGTTCTGCCGCGCGCCGTCTCGAACGATCCCGAACGGCTCGCCCGGTTCGAACGCGAAGCGCGTGTCCTCGCCTCGCTGAACCATCCAAACATCGCCACCATCCACGGGTTCGACACGGCCGACGGCGTGGATGCCCTCGTCATGGAACTGGTCGACGGGCCCACGCTGGCGGATCGCATCGGACCGCGGCCAATTCCGCGGCACGAAGCGCTCCTTATCGCGAGGCAGATCGCGGACGCGCTCGAGGCGGCGCACGACAAGGGGATCGTGCACCGGGACCTGAAGCCGGCGAACGTCAAAATAACCGCCGGCGGCACGGTCAAGGTCCTGGACTTCGGGCTCGCAAAAGCCATCGCCGGCGATGCCGACGCTTCCGATGCCTCCGGTGGCAAATCTCGACGAAGGGAGGCGTCAGCCCTCAGTGGCGGCGCGACGGCAAGGAGCTCTACTTCGTTGCGGCGGATGGGACGATGACCGCGGTGCCCATCGACACAGGAACGCCGCTGAAGTGGGGAGCGCCGCAGCCGCTCTTCCAGACCATCTTCCGCGGGGGGGCGTACGCAAGCTACGCGGTCTCGCGAGACGGTCAGCGCTTCCTGACCATTGTTCCGCCCTCGCTGGAAGAGACGCTGCCGGTGACGGTGTTGATGAACTGGACGTCCGCTCTGCGGAAATAGCGGACGTCAGCCTAATGCTTAGTCGGCGGGTCGGCAAAGGCGAGGCTCACAAGAGCACCACGGTCGACGACAAGCTGAAAATCTCGCAAGGCAAATATCCCTGAAATCAACTTCAACTGCACGGTCTTCTGCCGGGGCGTAAACGGGTTGTCCGATTCAATGATGAGGCGAGCCAGCTGCCCGGTCAGGAACTCGAAATCGCCGTCGGTGGCCCCTTCTGCGGTGAGATGCCTGCGAAGTCTGTGGTAGAGGGTTGCACCGCTCGTGGCATCAAGAGGGGGCGCTTCTTCGAATTCCTCACTGAGGACATCGAGCAATCGTGATTGATGGGCGTTGAGATCCTCTATGTCGAGCGTAATCAAACGTTGCCGTCCTCAATCCCAAGAGATGCAGATCGGCTGGGCGGAGCACACCGGTGCATCGACTTTACTCGGTCGAGAAGGACGACCCGCAGCCGCAGGTCGACTTGGCGTTTGGGTTCTTGATCGTGAACCCGCCGCCGGTAATCGTGTCGACGAAGTCGACCTCGGCGTTCTTCAGATACTGGATACTGATCGGGTCCACGAACAATTTCACGCCGTGGGATTCAAAGACCTGATCGCCCGCGCCCTGCCCGTTCTCTTCGATCATCAGGCCGTACTGGAATCCCGAGCAGCCGCCGCCCTGCACGAACACCCGCAACCCGCCGCCAGCCTTCTGTTCTTCGACCAACAGCTCGTTGATTTTCGACGCCGCCGTTTCGGATACGTTAATCATGATTGAGTTGTTTCCGCGTCGTGGCCTTTTGGCTTGGACTGCTGCGGGCCGGAGCCTGGCGAATATGTTTTCTGCAGCTTCGCTTCGATCGCGGCGCGCCCAACCGCCGGCGCCGCCGCAAGCCTTGCGCGCAGCTTGTTCCGCTTCTCTATACGGTGTCGCCGTCGATGGATTTCCGTGGGATGCAGACTTCCACTCATGGTTGATCCTCCCCCTTAAACGATGTCTTTAACCGAGGCGACGTCGGTGTTATGGCCTTCGCGCAACTCCGCTTCGGCGAGGAGCCAGTCTTCGACGTCATGCCCGTGGTCACCGCCGTGCGCCTGAAACAGGCTATACGCCCGCCGGCTGATCGCGGCCGCCGTGACGCGGGTCACGACATCGGTCTTGGCGGAGCTCTTGCCGGCACGGGGCGCTACTGCTTCTTTCTTTACCATCACAATCCTCCACCGTTATGGTTCGTGCGAAGCCGACGGACTGCGGACGAACACGCCCCGCAGGCGCTGCTCAAGAAAGCCCGTTTCAACGAGGTTCTGCAGCAAGGCCCGGCACACCTGCCTGTCGAGGCCTGCCATCTGCGCGGCGCCAGCGATCGTGAGCTTTGCGCCGGGGTCCATGAACAGATTCCGGACACGGGCGAGCGCTTCTTTGACACGTCGCGTGTGGAGTGGCTGCGTCATGTGCGTCGCTCGTCACAGCTCCGGGCGATCCGGGCACTCGGTGAACGAGACCGAACGCCGCGCAAAACCCGTCGCGGACAGTTGCGGAGATTGCATTCGCGCATCGCCGCCCCGCGTCGCGCGCCGGTGTTTTGATGAAGGCTGATGCGAGACAGGCCTAGCGTAGGCGAGAATCAGGCAGCAGATTCAGGAAAGCCGTAGCCTGACTGTACTCTATTCGCTACGCGATAGCCACGATAATGGGAGTCAGACGCCCATGATCTCGTCGTCATGAAGCGCGGTAAACTGCTTATGCGGCGTATCCGCGGAGGCATATGACAACACACCGTTCGGTGTCGATGGCAGTCGTCGCTCTGAGTTTGGCGTGCCTGGCCTCGACGGGCCGTGCGTACAGTCAACAGCAAGAGGGCATACAGATACCCCAGCCCGGTGTACCGCAGATCATGACGCTCGAGGGGAAGTTCGTCCGCGTTGCGTACAACAACGAAGGTTATGTGATCCTCGGCTACCAGATCGCCAATCGGACGGTCGGCCAGGACTGGATCATGCTCGACGTCGGCTTGACCCTGATGGAGCGGGTGCCGGACTACACGCTCAAGCGCGACGCGGTGTCGCTCGACACGCCAGACGGAACGCTCCCTCTGCCGTCAATCGAAGAGTACCGAAGCAACGAATCGAAAGTGCAGGCCCTGCAGAACCGGCTGAAGGTCCAGCGCGACTCGATCAATTACTTCCCGCCCTGGACAAACGGCGCGAACCGTCTCGGGTTCTTCTCGGACCTCGGCTCCCGCGCGATGCCATGGGATCAGGCCGACGTCAGCAACGACCGCGCGGCCATGGGTCAGCTCTATTTTCACGTGCCCGGCGGGACGAAGTATGGCCAGTACTGGCTGAACGTGAAGTTCGCGCAGAGCGTGGTGCGCGTGCCGTTCCGGATCCTCACCGAAGATGAGGAGAAGTTTCTCGGCAAGAACTTCGGGGACATCAAGAAGCAGGTCGACAATGCGTTCCGCAAGAAGAAATGACAACGCCCATCGCAAGCACACGGCTGGACGTCAGCTCCCGACATTCTCCTTCTCGAACGCCTGAATCTGCTGGAGGCTCCCGAAGAGAATGAGCACGTCACCTTGCTGGAGAACAAATTCCGGGTCGGGGCTGGATATGACGCTCTTGCCGCGCTGGATGGCGACGACACCAACCCCCCAGCGCTTGCGAAGATCCGCATCGATCAGTGACCGACCCGTGACCGGACTCTTCGCCCCCAGCGCGACCTGATCGAGCTGCAGGTCCTCACGCTTGCCCAGCGACGCATCAAAGAAACTGACGATGGCCGGCTTGGCCATGAGGTGAGCGAGCCGGGTGCCGCCCAGCTGGTAGGGGTTGACGACGCGATCGGCGCCAGCCTGGAGGATGCGGCTTTCGGCGCCCTCTTCGGTCGCGCGCGCCACGATGAACAGACGGGGATTCAACGAGCGGGCCGTGAGCACGGTATAGACATTGTGCGCATCATCGTTCACACAGGACACCAGACCGTGGGCCGACTCGATGCGCGCCCCGCGCAGGGCGGCTTCGGAGGTTGTATCGCCCTCGACGACCGGAATGCCTTCTTCCTGAAGCCGCCGCACGCGTTCGGGGTTCTTTTCGACGACGACCACGACGCGGCCGCCGCGGCGCAGTTCCTCGACCACGGCCCGCCCCATGCGTCCCCACCCGCAGACGACGTCGTGATTGGACATCTTTTCGATCATGCGAGACCTCCGGGCCCGACCGAGCACCTGACGAATTTCAAGCTCGATCACCGTTCGGGCCACGTCCGTGGCCAGCAGCAGGAACATGCCGAGACCCACGAAGAGCAACCCGACGGTGAAGACTTCTCCGGACCGCGACAGCGGAAACACTTCGCCGTACCCGACCGTCGTGAGCGTGATGACGGTCATGAAAAAGGAGTCCCACCAGGTGGCACCTTCGACCAGACGATAGCCAAGCGTGCCTGCCAGAAAGATCGCCACCATCAGCGCGGAGGCAATGACGAGACGAGGGGGGGCCATCGTTAAGAGGAGCCGGCTTGTGGCGCACCTATTCTAGATGGGCGGGACGCCTTCCAGATGGGCCGGACGCCCGCGATCGGGAAGTTTCAGTCGGCGGCGAGCGGTCTCCGGCGCGTTACGGCTCGGTCGTGGCGTGATACGTGATGGTCCGGCCCGCGTCGATGCGCACGTCAAAAGAGAGCGGCGCGGCGCCGGGTCGGCGGATCTCAATCTGATGCGTTCCCGGTGCAAGGTTCAGATGCTGGAACGTGCCATCGAAGTCGTCCACGATGCCAGCGTAGGAGTTGTCGACGAACACCTGCGCATCGCGCGCGGCACCCCGGATCTTGACCTCACCGTAAGTCGCGACCGGGTAACCGTACCCTCCGTATCCGTACGGGTAGTAGGAAGGATATGGGTAGCCCCCGTAGGCGTATGGATAGACGCCATAGTAGTACGGATAACCAAAGGAGAAGCTGAATCCGACGCCGAATCCGTATGGGTAGCCGTAGCGATAGTACGGATACCCGTAACCATAGGACGGGTAGTACGGATAGTACGGACGATAGGGAGCGCCCACCCCACCGGGGCGCCCTAACGGCGGGCCTATCGGCCGTGCTGGCCTCGGAACCGCCTGGCCGACGATCGGCCCCACGGCCCGTCCACCGCCCGGTCGGGGAACGGCTCTTCTCTGGGCCAAGGCCGGCTCCGCAGCGCCGAGGGCCAGCGCCGAGAGGATGGCCATGATGGAAATCGACGGCGTCATGAGTATCACCCTTCAGGCAGGCAGGCTGGCATCTGCGATTGTAGTCGAACGCGCCCTCCCGCGGCATATTCATTAAGCGCTTAGGCGGCTCGAAACGAGAACTTTGTACTCGTTGCGGCCAGCCGCATAATGGCGGCGCGCACGGCGCGCCCGCGAGGAGCGGAGCGGGGCATGGGGCCCCCGCGAGCGCCCGAGCCGGGGTTCGGGGCAGAGCCCCGTCCAGTTGGAGTCGAGGCTCGTGCCGGCTGCGTGTGTGGCCCGTGTGCTAGGATTCGATGCCCCGGCGCGGCTTCAGGCGATCGATTCAATCAGTCGGAGCTTCGAGCGTATTCGATAGCGGGACTTCCGATGACCCTGGCTGCTGGCGCGCGACTCGGTCCGTACACGAAATCCTGTCGCTGTGCGGCGCTGGCGGCATGGGTGAGATCTACCGAGCCCGCGACACCCGTCTCGAGCGCCCCGTCGCCGTCAAGCTCCTGCACTCGGATCTCGCCGATCGTCCCGACCGCCGCGCCCGGTTCGAAACCGAGGCGC
The DNA here is from genome assembly GCA_035537875.1 of Vicinamibacterales bacterium. Classification (GTDB taxonomy): domain Bacteria; phylum Acidobacteriota; class Vicinamibacteria; order Vicinamibacterales; family CAVVIG01; genus DATLLJ01. The sequence continues at coordinate 5,852 of DATLLJ010000060.1, forward strand.
GCGCCATCTCCTGCCTCAGCCATCCGCACATCTGCACGTTGTTCGACGTCGGCACTCAGGATGGGCGCCTGTTCCTGGTGATGGAATATCTGGAAGGGGAGACGCTCGACGACCGGCTCATCAAGGGTCCATGACGGTGCAACCATGACCAAATGAACTTCACCCTCCAGGCCGGCATTACATTCCTGGTGCCGCAACCTCGAATAACGTCACCAATCAGTGGCTTTTTTCGCCAAACGGCGCATCTCTGCGCTCCGCTCATCGTCCACCAACGTCGTGTCGATACGTCTGTAGATGCTGCCGACTTCTTTTCCGCGACGAGTCGCTATCGCGCTCGTTTGTACAGTGGTGGTACCGCAGCGGTTGGCCGCCCAGGATCTGCCGCCGTCCATTCTGACGGCCGCCACTTGCGCTCCCGTGCCGCTGGCCGCGCCGTCAGATGCGCCGCGTATCATCGGTGGACGCGACACCGTGGCCAAGGCGCTGTACGGCACCAACGATCTGGTCGTGATCGATGCGGGCAATTCACGCGAGATCGAAGTGGGCCAGCGGTATCTTGTCCGCCGTGGAGTGAGAGTGATCGGTGGGTCCGCGCCACGCGGCCAGGACACCTCGGGGGCGCTCACCATCGTCGCCGTGACCGACCAGACCGCGATCGGCATCATCGATCTCGCGTGCGGCGGCGTCGGCGTCGACGATCACCTTGAACCTTATGTCCCACCATTCCTTCCGCCCGGCATCGATCGAACGGACGCAAGCGGGGAACTCGACTTCACTGTCATGGCGCATGTGATGTACGGGGACAAGGGGCGCACGATGGGCGCTGCCGGCGACTTCATGGTCGCTGACATCGGGCAGAACAAGGGTGTGTCACCCGGTGCCCGCTTCGGGATCTTCCGCGACGTGTACCGCTCCAAGCAGGTTCCCCTCGTCACGCTCGGCGAAGCGGTCGCTGTGTCGGTTTCTGGCGACCATTCCTTGATTCGCCTCACGGAGACCCGTGACGCCGTCGTAACGGGGGATCTGCTCGTCCGGCGAAAACCCGGGCCGGAGCCCGCGCCAGCGGCTGCGGCAGCTCCGACGGCACCACCGCAGACTACTGCCGACGACGACGAAGAGAGCACGCCGGTCACGACGACCAGCGCGTCGAAGACGACGGCGCCGGCTCGCGACTACACGTTCGAGGACGTGCACTTCGATTTCGACCGGTTCACTTTACGGCCGGAGGCGCTGGCCGTACTCGACGAGGCGGTGGCGGCCCTGCAGCGCGACCCGTCGCTTCGTCTCCAAATCGAGGGGCACAGCTGCAGCATCGGAACGGCTGAGTACAACCTCGCGCTTGGCGCTCGCCGGGCCGAGGCCGTCCGCGATCATCTGACCGGCCGCGGCATTCCGCCCGGACGCCTCACGACGGTCAGCTACGGCGAGGAGCGGCCCAGGCACGACAACTCGAAAGAGGAGACCCGCCGCCAGAATCGCCGAGCAGCGCTCGTGGTCAACCTTCAACCGTAGCGGCGGCTTTTCTCGCGCCACCCCGCCTCCATTCCGACAGACCAAGACACCGGTCACGGTGTTTTGGCGTCGGCCTGAACAAAGAAAATATCGCGTTCACCTCGGCCCCTCGCGGAGTTAGACTTCCGAGCGGTTGGCTCCAGGCAATCCCGGAAGGGTGAGGTGGACCATGACGAGAAAGCGTGTTCAGAAGAAGCTCGCCGCACGCGGGTTCTCCCGCAGGCAATTTCTGTGCACGGCAGGAGCGGCATCGCTGGTGGCCGCACTTCCGGAGAGTGCCTTTTCGAGAGCCGCTGCGCCGAGCGCTCCGGCGATCATCAGCGCCTATCCTCTCGCCGACGCCCAGCTCAGCATCTGCCTGACCGACAACGTCCATACGCGCCCCATCATCGACGGCCTCGTACAAGTCGACGGCATCGATCTGATGGTCAGCACGGCGGGGCCTCCCGAGCTTTTCTGGCGGCAGCTCAATTTCGCCGAGTTCGACATCTCGGAAATGTCGTGCTCGTCGCTCGTGATCGCGATCTCGCAGGGAGACACGCGCTTCACCGCGATTCCCGTCTTCGCCACGCGGTCGTTCTTTCACACGCGCACGCAAGTCCGCGCCAACAGCGGAATCGAAAAGCCGGAGGACCTGAAGGGGAAGCGGGTGGGCGTGCCGGAGTATCAACAGACGGCCGCTCTCTGGACTCGCGCCGCCCTGCAGCACGAGTTCGGCGTCAGCCCGCTCGACCTCGATTGGCACATGGAGCGTCCGCCGGAGAGCAGCCACGGCGGGGCTACGGGGTTCAAGCCGCCCGCGGGTCTGAAATTCCAGTACATTCCGCAGGGCGAGAGCATCCGATCGATGCTGGCGGCCGGGACGCTCGACGCCGCGGTCTTCGGCAACGCCAACATTCCCGGTGTCCGGAATCTCTTCCCCGATGTCAGGGCGGAGGGCGCCCGTTATTACAAGAAGACCGGTTTCTTCCCCGTGAACCACACGGTCGTGTTCAAGCGGGAGGTCGCCGAGAAGTACCCGTGGGCGATGCGCAACGTGTTCAAGGCCTTCGAGGCGGCCAAAGCGCTCGTGCGCCGGCAGACGCGCGATCTGTCCGCCGTCTACTTCGACCTCGACGTGATCCCGGCGGCGCATCAGAAGGCGCTCGATTTGGATCCGTATCCGTACGGCATGGCGGCCAATCGGCCCCTTCTCCAGGCCCTGACGCAGTACTCCTTCGAGCAGGGGCTGACGCCTCGGGTCGTGGACTTGAAGGACGTGTTCCACCCGGCCACGATGGAAGCGCCTCCGGGGTAGGCGGTCACCGCCGTCCCGGTCACGCGATCGTGCTTCCGACCGCGCCGGGCTCGTCGATGGCGAACGGCTCGCAGATGCGCCCGAGCGTCCCGCGTCCGTACCGCGACGCAAGGCGCAGCAGGCGCAGGAACACTTGCGCCGTGATGAAGGCGTCTCCCGCGGCTGTGTGCCGATCGTGCGGCACGACGCCGAACATCTCGCAGAGCGCATCGAGCGTGAACCGCCGAATGGCCGGCCGATCGGCAAACGCGCCATCCCGTTCGAGGTGGAGCGTCAGATCCATCGTGTCCAGACTGCGATTGAGCAACGCGCCGCCCCAGTAACGCGCACAACCGGCATTGACCGCCGTCAGGTCGTGCCCGATGTGGTGGCCGACGATCACTCCGTCTTTCAGGTAGTCGAGAAAGCGCTCGAGCGCGATCGGTTCGTCCAGTCCCTTCACGCTTTGATCGCGCGTGACCCCATGGACGGTCACGGCGGACGTGTTTTCCGCAATCTTCAGAAGTGCGGAAAAGGAGTCTTCGAGCAGGATGTCCCCACCCCGGACGGCGACGGCACCGATCGTGACGATGGCATCCGTGACAGGATTGAGCCCGGTGGTCTCCAAATCCAGGACGACAAAGCGCGCGTCCTCGACGGGCGCATCGTCGGGCCACGTGACATTGAAGTGGCGGCGGTAACGGTCGAACGCGTCGGAGACGCTCACAGCTGATCCAGCCACGCGGGATCGTTGGTGAACTCGAGCAAGCGGAGAATCGACCGGAATCCGCCCTTCAGGATTCGACGGTCGTAGCTGCTGAGAAGCGATGGTGGCAGATCGGATCCGGTCGTGCCCTGGCTGATGCCGACGCGGGCCTGCTGCTGCAGCACCGTGCGCATGGTGTCTGCGGCTTCACGGAAGATTGCCTGGTGCTCGGGCAGCCGCGCACGCGCGGCCGCGAAACGGTCCAGCGTCGACCGACCGAGAAACGCTCCCGTCGCCGCGCCGAACACCCGGCCGACGTCGACCAGCGGCCGCAGCGCCGAGTGTTCCAGATGAAACGTCGCGACCTGTTCACCCGCACGGTCGATGACCGCGTCCTGGAAGAAGGTCAGCGGAGGCAGCGTGGCCAGGCAGTCGTTGGCCAGGATGCGTACGAAATCCGGATCGACGGCCACCAGGATCTCCGCCTCGATCTGCTCCCACAACGAATGCGCCCCGAGGACGGGTCGCAGGTCGAACAGCGAGCGGGCACGATACATCTGCTGGCGAACCGGATCGGTGATCCACTGACGGTACCGTGTCTTCCACTCCGACACGGAGGCCACATAGAAGTCGGGCTCGAACGACACGGCGGCGCGAGGAACGTAGTCGCACTCGAGCATCGCCTCGAGAACCCGGCTGTAGGTTCGTCCCGCTCGGTCCCGCTGATCGTCGCCTTCGAGCACGAGGACTGGCTGGGGCGCAAGCTTCGTCAACGATTCTCCGCGGCCTGACGCACCGGCGAAGCACCAGCATCCTGTCGGCTCATCGCCGCTCGTCGTCCTGATGATCTGCGTGACGATGGCCCGATCCACGAGATGAAGAAATCGGGCCAGCCACTCCGTGGAGGAGGGTTCGTTCAGGTGGGCGAGGGCGAACGAGCGGGCACGCCGATTGATCTCGCGGAGGCCCGTGGTGCTGGCGGCCAATCCGATTTCCGAGAGCAGGCCCACCGGATGCTCTCCGAACAGGGGCGTGAAGTCGCGTGTGGTGATCAGAGCCTGGAGTCGCCCCTCGCGGGTGCCGTCGACCGTCACGGCGAGCGCCTCGGCGCCAGCCGATCCCATGGCCAGAACCCCTTCGCTCAACGAGGCGTCGGGGGCCACAGTCGGGGGTGGCGAGATTGGAAAAGGAAGCTGACCGATCGTGGCGTGCGCGTCTCCGCCGCCGGCAGCCGCCCACCTCAGCACCGACGCCACCGTCACCACGCCGACGGCCCGACCCGCGGCGTCGACCACGGCGAGGGCTTCGGATCGTGAGGTCAGCAGACGTCCCGCGACATCCGTCAACCGATCCTCCAGCCGGCAGGTGACAAGGGATCGGTGTCCAAGAACGTCGTGCAGAAACGTGTGCTGAGGGCCGCGATGGCCGCCGCCCGGTTGATAGTCCGGCGTCGACCGGCCCTCGGCCGTGACGTACTGAACCGCCTGCGGATACTTGAGGACGCAGGCCTCGAAATCGTCCGCGGGAAACGCGTAGAGAACGACATCGCTTTCCGAGCGCGCCGTGTGAGGACAGGACCGGGCGCCCGTGTAGCGTTCGATGCCCAGCATGTCGCCGGCCCCTCGAATGTCGAGCAACTGCGAACTGCCGGCGGTCTCGTCCCAGAGAGACACCGTACCCTGCTGGATGACGAACACCTGGAGGCGGTGCGGCTCGCCTTGCCACAGGATGTATTCGTTCTGTTCGTGAAAGCGCACGCGGCCGTGCGCGGCCATTGCCAAAAGATCGCTCATCTCAGCGACCTGAAACGGAGCGTGCTGCTTCAGGAAGTCGGCGACCCGGTAGCTGATTTCGGAAGTGTCCAAGAGTCCGGAGGTCTCCGCGAGGATTCTGGCGCGGTCTAGGGTAGTCCAAAACGGCGCAGAAGGCACAACGCCTCGGCTCGATGGCCGCACGGCGGTCTGCCTCCGCGTTTGCACTAATCTTAATCTCACGAGTCCCACGCCCATGATCGAAGCGCGACAGATCAACCCGCCGCCCGGCCCGCGCCGCACCGGCCCCGCCTCGCCAGAGCGACGGCAACCGTGGATGCGCTGGCTTCCGGGATTGCGCACTCTGCGCGCGTACGATCCGTCCTGGCTGCGAGACGACCTCGTTGCGGGTCTGGTGATTACGACGATGCTTGTGCCCGTCGGCATCGCCTACGCGGAAGCATCAGGCGTCCCGGGCATTAACGGCCTCTACGCGACGATCGTGCCGCTGCTGGCGTACGCCGTATTCGGTCCGAGCCGCATCCTCGTTCTGAGTCCGGATTCGGCGCTCGCAGCCGTCATTCTCGCTGTCGTCGCCCCGCTTGCCGCGGGCGATCCCGGGCGGGCCGTGGCGCTTGCGGGAGCGATGGCGATCGTGTCGGGCGCGGTATCGATCGCGGCGGGCCTGGCGCGCCTCGGCTTCATCACGGAACTGCTGTCGAAGCCGATCCGCTACGGATACATGAACGGCATCGCGCTGACCGTGATTCTGAGTCAGACGCCGAAGCTCCTCGGCTTTTCGGTTTCGACAGACGGACCCGGACGCCAGGCATGGGGAATCGCGCAGGGAGTGCTTGCCGGAAGTACGAACGTTGCGGCCTTCGCGGTTGGCGTGGGGACGCTCGCGAGCATCCTGCTGCTGAAGCGCTGGCCGCGCGTACCAGGCCTTCTCATTGCCGTCGTCGCGGCCACGCTGGTGACCGCCTTGGGAGATCTCGCCACGAGCGCCGGCGTGGCGGTGCTCGGGCCGCTGCCGCAGGGGCTGCCCGCGCTGCGCCTTCCCGCCATCACGATCGATGACGTCACGCCGATTGTGATGGGAGGGATCGCCGTCGCTCTGGTTTCGTTTGCAGATACGAGCGTGCTGTCGCGGACCTACGCAGCGCGCCTTCGTACACAAGTGGACCCGAATCAGGAAATGACGGCGCTCGGCGTCGCCAACCTTGCGGCAGGATTCTTCCAGGGCTTCCCCATCAGCAGCAGCGCATCGCGGACGCCAGTCGCCGAAGCTGCAGGCGCGAAGACGCAGTTGACAGGGGTGGTTGGTGCGCTCGCCGTCGGGTTGTTGCTGCTTCTTGCCCCCGCGCTGCTTCAAAACCTCCCCCAGCCCGCTCTCGCCGCTCTGGTCATCGCCGCGGCAATCGGCTTGATCGAAGTCTCCGACCTGCGCCGCATCTACCGCATTCAACGCTGGGAGTTCTGGCTGTCGATGACCTGTTTCGCCGGCGTTGCGGTTCTGGGCACCATCCCTGGAATTGCGCTCGCGATTGTCATCGCCGTCATCGAGTTTCTCTGGGACGGCTGGCGCCCCCATTCGGCCGTGCTCGGCCGCGTCCAGAGCGTCAAGGGGTATCACGACATCACGCGGTATCCGGACGCGCGGTTGATCCCCGGTCTCGTCCTCTTCCGATGGGATGCGCCGCTTTTCTTCGCCAACGCCGAGCTGTTCCAGGAGCGTGTCCGAGATGCGGTCGCGAGCTCGCCGACGCCGGTCCACTGGGTCGTCGTTGCAGCCGAACCGGTCACCAGCGTGGACGTCACCGCTGCCGACGTTCTCGCCGAGCTCGACGCGGCCCTTCATGACTACGGCATCGAGTTGTGCTTCGCCGAGATGAAGGACCCCGTAAAAGACAAACTGAAGCGCTTCGGGCTCTTCAGTCGTCTCGGCGCGAACTCGTTCTTCGACACCGTTGGCGAGGCGGTGAAGGCGTACATCGCAACCTACCCGGTTGACTGGGTTGACTGGGAGGATCGTGCGGGCGGATGAGTCGTCGGCGGGCCGGCGCCGGCTGGTCTGTCGCTCGTCACAGGTCACACGCGTCGCTCATCCGTGAGGCGTTCGGGATGGGCCGGGTCGCTTCCTATCAGCGCCGCAGCGGCGGCGGAGCTCGCCACGGCAAGCGCGGCTGCAATCCAGAGCACGTATCGATAGCCGGTGACAAACGATCGCTGAATGGCCTCACGGGCCCGGGCGTCTGACGTTTCCGCCGCTCCAAGATTACGGCGCTGCGTGTCGATTTCGGCGCGAATCGCCATCGGCAGATTCATCGTGACCAGCTGCCGATCGAGCGCTCGATTGAATGCTGCGTACAAGACCGCACCCAGAACGGCGATGGCAATCAGACCCGCGATGCGTGCCACGGCGTTGTTGATCCCTGAAGCGACGCCCGCATATTCCCTGGACACCGAACTCATCACCGTCGTCGTCAGCGGCGCAACGCTGATGGCCATACCGATTCCGAGAACGAGCACCGCCGGGAAGAACGTGATCCAGTACGAGCCCCCCACCGCAGGCCTGGTGAAGAGGGCAAAGCCGATACTCGCAACCAGCGGTCCCACGATCAGCGGTCCCCTCGCTCCATATCGCTGGATCAGACCGCCCGACCAGCGCGACAACAAGAACATCAACCCGATGAAGGGCAGCAGCGCGGCGCCCGCTTCGGTGGCCGAATAACCCTGGACCTGAATCAGATTCAAGGGGAAGAAGAAAAGCACGCCGCCCAACCCGGCGTAGAGGAGAAACGTGATCACGTTCGCCCCACTGAACGTGCGCGACCGGAACACCACCAGAGGAAGCATTGGAGCCGGCGAGCGGAATTCAAAGAAGAGAAAGACGACCAACAGCGCGATTCCCGCCACGCCCGCCACCGGTACAGATTCAATCAACCCGAAGACAAGAGCCCCGAGGCCGGAGGTGGTCAGGAGAATGCCAGGCCAATCGAGTCCTCCTGGGGTGCCCGCCGCACGCGTCTCTGGAACGCGCCACACCGTGATCGCAAGGACGACGGCGGCCAGCGGAAGGTTGATGAAGAAAATCCACCTCCACGACAAGTTGTGGACGAGCCAGCCGCCGAGGATGGGACCGAGCGCCGCCGTCATCGCCGTGAACCCCGACCACGTCCCGATGGCCCGGCCTCGCTCCGCTTCCGGGAACAACGCGCTGATCAGGGCCAGGCTGCCCGGCACGAGCAGGGCGGCGCCCACACCCTGCAGCGCACGAGCCGCGATGAGCTCGCCGATACTGCGGGAGAAGCCACACCACATGGACGCGAGGGCAAAGAGCGAGACACCGGCAACGAAGACGGCACGGCGGCCCCGCCGATCGCCAAGCGATCCTCCCGTCAACAGCAGCGCAGAAAGCGTGAGCGCGTAGGATTCGACGACCCACTGAATTTCCGCCAACGTCGCGCCCATTGCGGTCTGCAGTGCCGGCAGCCCGACGTTCACGACGGTGCTGTCGATGAACGCCAGGCTCGATCCGAGTATGGTCGCCGCCAGCACCCAGCGCCCGCACCGCGCATCGGTTGGCTGGGCGACCCCTGCCAGGATCACCGCTTCATCACATGGAGGTCTGGCGACGACCATCGTTGCCGAGAACACTATCAGGCGGGCCTGGCCCGGTCACACCGGCCGATTCTCAGACGATTCCTCGTCTCGAAACGGTTGTGCGCTGTGGTATCCGGTTGACTGCTTGACGGGAAGACCGTGCCTAGCAGCCCTCGGGGTGTTTTCCCCGATGAAGCTCGTGTTGTCTCAGCCAGTTTTCGCTGACGGGAGAGACGTCGAGTCGCTGCCGGCGCACGGTTTTGCTCACCACGCCGAACGATTCGAGGACGACCCGCACGACATGCCGCGGGAGAGTCACGGTGAGATCGACAAGCTCATGAGTTGACACGGGGGACCTTCACCATCGCGTCCTAAGCGGTTTTGCCAGTTTGTCTTCGGGCCTTTGGTCAAATGCCCCGATACAATTGCCCAGCTTAGACCGGAAATCAAGACGCCTCCGCAAATTGCGTGCAAGTTGGAGGTATGGCGGCCATTCGGCCGGAGTCACACCACCTTTCACATCTCCGCTACAATTTCACCGTGAAGGCCCAAAACGGCACACCCTCGTCGGTCGGCGCCTTTCGGAAGTTGCTGGACGCCTTTGCTGGGGAAATCCCCCACGTTGAAGAAGGCGATATCGAGGCGCTCCACCGTATGCGCGTGGCGTCGCGGCGCCTTCGGGAGCTCATCCCGCTTCTGGCCCTTGACGCTGACACGACCCGACGCCTCAGCCGACGCCTGAGAAGAGTGACCAGGCGGCTCGGCTCCGTGCGCGAGCTCGACGTGCTGATGCTTCTCATCGAGGAGCTCGAAGGAAACGCTCGGTACCCGCGGGAGGGGTTGAAACGAATCGGCGCCGCGGTCCTGCGGGCCCGGACAGCCGCCCGTGAGCGCATGGCCGCCAAGCTCCCGACACCGAAATTGGAGCGGCTCGCACGCAAGCTCGAGAATGCCGCGAAGCGACTCGAGTCGCGCCACACGAAGTCGGCGTCGCCCACACGCGCCAATCGCCCGAAGAACACCTGGCAGTGGGCGCTGGATGCGCGTCTGACTCGGCGTGCCGAACGAGCCCACGCTGCGATCGAGGCGGCGGGCGCCGTGTATCTGCCCGAGCCTCTCCACGCCGTCCGCGTCGCGCTCAAGAAGCTGCGGTACACCGCTGAGCTTCGCACTCAGACGAAGCGGGGCCGTGTCACCGCCGAAATCAAGGCGATGAAAACCGCACAGGACTTGCTGGGCCGCTTGCACGACCTCGAGGTCCTGATCTCCTGGACCCGGGACGCGCAGGCGTCACTCTTCCCGCCCGATCTGGCCACCTGGAGGGAGCTGGACGCCCTTGTCCGCGCGCTCGACGACGACTGCCGCGTGCTGCATGCAGGCTACGTGCACGATCGCGCCAGGCTCATCGCAATCGCCGACCGCCTGCGTGCCACCAAACCCCATACGCTGCACGTCCAGCAGGTGGCGAGCTGATCAGTCACGGTCGCGGCGGTGTCCATTCACCGGCAGTTGACCCTCGAGGCGTAAGCGATCTCCGCGTCGGGATGGACTGAGAACGATGAGCAAGCGCGAATCACCTGACAGGTCGACTCCGATCAGCCTCGCGGACGAGGAACGGGTCAAGGACGTACTTGTCGATTCGGTCCTCGATCTCTGGAACGTTGTCAACAGTCTCACGCGACTCAGGCCGTCGCGCCGCGAGCGATACCGCGTCAGCATCTTCGGCTCCGCGCGAGTGCAACCAGGCACGTTCGGATACGAAGAGACCAAACGGGCAGCAGCCGCGCTCGCTGCGATGGGGTGCGACATCATCACGGGAGGCGGCCCCGGGCTGATGCAGGCAGCCAACGAGGGAGCCGCGTCATCCCCGGAACGTGCTCATTCAGTCGGGATCCGCGTTGATTTGCCGTTCGAACAGGAGGTCAACGCGTTTGTCACCGAGGCGTTCGAGCATCGGACGTTCTTTACACGCCTGCACCAGTTCGTGCTGACGTCTGACGCCTTCCTGGTGGCGCCGGGAGGGATCGGCACCGTTCTCGAGATGATGCTGATCTGGCAACTCCTCCAGGTGAAACATCTCCACAACACGCCGCTCATCCTAGTCGGCAAAATGTGGCCGGGTCTCGTGGAGTGGGCACGCAGCTCGATGCTCGCAACCGACCCGCCGCTCGCGAAAGTCGAAGACATGGCGATTCCCAGATGCGTACCGGGTGCAGACGAGGCGATTGAGCTCATTCGCGCCTCCCATGCGGCGTGGCTCGCAGCACAGGCCTGACCTAGCTCGTTCGGTCAAGCCGCGGTTTGGCCCCGGACTAGCTCCGGCATTCGGGATGCCCTCCAATGTTTCGGAGCGACTGAGGGCCGCGCGACAAACCGGCGATCACGAACGAATCCCGCAACGTCTTTGAATCCTGAGAGTTAAGATTGCAGCATTCTCAAACGACAAACGGCACACGCCGCGCTATAACAGATCGTGCACCAGACGGCTCAAATGACAGAGGTACACATGAGGTGGATCGCAATCGTCCTCGGCTCGTTCCTGATGGTGACCGTCGCAACTCTCTCGCCTGCAACCGAGGCTGCGGGGCTGCCTCCCGCGCCGCAGGCACCTGCTTCCTCGGCGGCGACCAAGGCGCCGCCGGCTGAGGAACTCGATCGGCTCCTTGCGCCAGTTGCTCTGTATCCAGATCAACTGCTTGCGCAAATCCTGCTGTGCACCGCAGATCCGGCCGGCGTGAAGGCTCTCAGTCAGTTCCTGAAGAGCAACCCGACGCTCAAAGGTACAGAGCTTCAGGATGCGGCGCTCGTAGACAACTTCGAACCGAGCTTCGTGGCGCTCGCGCCGTTCGGTCAGGTCGTCAACATGATGGCAGCCGACCTCGATTGGACGACGCGGCTGGGGAAAGCATTCGCTGCGGACAGGGCGGCGGTGTTCGCGAGCATTCAAAAACTGAGAACGCAGGCCCAGAAAGCCGGAACGTTGAAGACGACCGCTCAGCAGGAAGTGCAGACGCAAACCACGTCGAGCGGCCAGCAGGTGATCGTCATCGAGCCTGCGAACCCGCAGGTCGTCTACGTGCCGCAGTACAACCCGACAACCGTGTATATGGCGCCCACCACAACGACGACGATCGTGGTCCAGGAAGACAACAGCGCCGAGGTGGCAGCAGCGGGGCTGATAGGGTTCACCGCAGGAATCGCCATCGGCGCCGCTATCGACAACGACTACTACTACGGTCCGTATGGCTGGCACGGCAGCCCTTACATGTACAACGACGGGTGGGACGACTACTATGACGCGCGCGAAGATGCGCGTGAAGACTGGATGGATCATCGGGAGGACATTGTCGAGGAACGAGGCGACCGAGCCGAGAATGCACGGGAAGAGCGGACCGATCGTCAGGAGAACCGGACGGAGAACCGGCCCGAGGCGCAGGAACAACGCACCGAGCGCCAGCAGACCCGTCAGGAAAACCGTCCGGAGTCGCAGGCGCAGGTCCAGGAACGGCGCACACAGGCGCAGACGAACGCGACGCAGGCGAAGACGAACGCGACGCAGGCGAAGACGTCAAGCGGCGCCACGTCCGGTTCACGCGGCTATACCGGGACAAGAACGGCATCGGCGGCGCCTCAGTCGCAACGAGGAACGAGCTCCGATGCCTTCTCCGGCTACTCGAGCGGAAAGTCGGAACGCGCGGCGAGCTCGCGCGGCCAGCAGAGCAGGAGCAGCAGCGGCGCTCGCAGTGGCGGCGGCGGACGGCGGCGCTGATGCACTGGAAAGCGTGAGGACACGACCATGAGGCCAGCAGCGAACTCACACCGGATATCTGGCGCCCGAAGCAGCGCCGGTCGACGAGCGGCGGCCCTTCTTGCCTGCGTCGTGCTGTCGGCGTCTGCGGCCTGCCGCTCCGCTGCTCCCGAGTCTCCTTATCGGGCGTTCGCGACACCCGAGGCGGCGGTTCGGGCGCTGATCGAGGCCGTCAAGGCCGAGAAGCTCGACGACGTCATGGCCATTTTCGGCCCGGAGAGCCAGGAGCTCGTCGCTGGGTCCGACCCGGCGACTGCGCGCGGCAACCGCCAAGTCTTTACAGTCGCGGTGACCGAAGCGTGGCAGCTGGTCGACGACGGTCCCGACAGAAAAACGCTCATCATCGGCAGCGAGAGTTGGCCGTTCCCGGTTCCCCTCATACGGGACACCGCCGGCTGGCGATTCGACACAGCCGCCGGTAAAGAAGAAGTGATTGCCCGGCGCATTGGTCGAAACGAGCTGGCAGCGATCCGGATCGCGCGGACCTACGTCGCGGCACAGCGTCAGTACGCCGAGCAGGGCCACGACGGCAAGCCGAGCGGTCGGTTTGCCCAGACGTTTCGAAGCGATCCCGGCAAGCAGAACGGCCTCTACTGGCCGTCGGTACGAGGTCAGCGACGGAGCCCGCTCGGCGATCTCGTCGCACAAGCGGCAGCTGAAGGACGCGCGCCGGTCGACACCGCACGGCCCTCGCCTTTTTACGGCTATTACTTCAAGATCCTGACGGGTCAGGGAGCCGACGCCCCCGGGGGCGCCAAGTCCTATCTGGTCGGTGGCGAGATGTCCGGGGGATTCGCGCTCGTGGCGTGGCCGGCCGATTACGACGTGACCGGCGTCATGACCTTCCTCGTCAACCAGGACGGCACGGTTTTGGAGAAGGATCTCGGGCCCGAAACGGCAACAGTCGCCGGCGGCATCGCGCTCTACAATCCCGACGCTTCGTGGTCACCCGCGGAGTGACAGGCGGGGCCGCAGTACGCGATCATCACACCATGCTGATGGTCGCGTAGCGGACTCCTCTCCATGGACACGGAAGACGAACACGCGCAGGCCGCACGGCGGCGCCTCCTGTCGCCCATTCTCCAAACCGGCGACTTCCGCACGCTGGCATCGTCGGTCGAGGTGGAGCTGGGCGCCTGCTCCCATCGAGGGAAACGTCAACAACACAACGACGATCATTACCTTGCGATCCGTCTCGGGCGAAGCCAGACGGTGCTCGAAACCAGCCTGACGAGCGCGGAAGTCCCGCGCCCGTTCGAGGAATACGCTTACGCCATGCTCGTGGCCGACGGAATTGGCAGCAGCGGCGCCGGCGGCCTGGCCAGCCGCATCGCGCTCAGCACCTTTGCGCATCTCGCGCTTCACTACGGCCACTGGAACATCAGAATCGACAGCCGGACGGCTGCCGACGTGATGGACAGGGCCGAGCGCTTGTACGAGCGCGTCAACGACACCGTGCTGAAGCGGGGAATGGAGCACGCCGAGCTGCAGGGAATGGCCACGACGCTCACGGCGGCGTACTCAGCGGGCAACGACCTGTTCATCGCGCACGTCGGCCACTCGCGCGCGTATTACTACCGCGAGGGCGAGCTGACGCAACTGACTGTCGATCACACGCTCGAAGAGCGAATGGCCCATGGCGCGAAGCCCCAGTCCCTGGAAGCAGGCAGCCAGGACCTCGGCCACATCTTGACCGATACGATTGGCGGACGTGCGGGCGCGCCGGAAATCGCGATCGACCGTTTCACGCTCAAAGATGGCGACCGGCTGATGCTGTGCACCAACGGGCTGACCGATGCCCTCGACGACGGTCGTATCGCCGACGTCCTCTGCCGTCGCCGGCAGCCGAAAGAGGAGTGCCGGAGCCTGGTGGACCGCGCGCTCGAGCGAGGCGGCGAGGACAACATCACGGTCGTCCTCGCCGACTATCGAATCCCGCCTATTTAGACCGGATGGAAAGACCGGCGTTGGGTTATTTTCCAGGCTCGACTGCAATCATCATGGCTTCGGTCCACGTGATCTCCAGTTGATCGCCGACCTTCACCGTCGCCAGCGCCTTCGTATCTTCCACCTTGGTGCTGTAGAGCCATCCGTTCGGCCCCTTCACGGTGATAGACGGCACTTTTTGATCGATCGCCGTGACGGTGGCGGTGATCGTGCGCTGCTGGGCAATCGTTCCGCCCGGCGCGCCGCCCGCGAGCGGCGTGGCCGACACCGATTGAGTGTCAACTGGCTTCTCGCCGGGTCTCCTCAGCCGGACCACGACGTTGTCGTAATAGCGGGCGGTGATCTTGTCGCCAATCTTGAGCTCGGGGAAGCGCTTCACTTCGGTCGGAACGTAGATTTGCTTGTGAAGGCCCTTCTCGTCCACGACCGTCAGAGTCCTGGTGCTCTGATCGATGGCCTCGATGGTCACCGTCGTCGTCTTCATCTCGCCGGGGAGCGTTTTCGTTTGGGCTGCCATCAGAGCGGGGGCAGCAGCACAGAGGAAAGCTATTGCGCTGAGCGTTCTCATTTCGAGCCTCCTGATCGGTTTCCGTCGGCCGTGCAAGGGCCACGCCTCGGACGCAGCCACAGCGTACCAGACTTTGGCGGAATTCTGGCGATCGGCGCCCGGGCTCTCCCAACGGCGTCTGCGCAGCTCACCGCCGGTGGTGATTCCGCGGTGATCTGTCGTGGGTAGCGACCGGGTCGAATGGGCGTCTCTAGAGAACACAGGTTGTTGCCGATGAGACGCTACCTCTGCCGATTCGTCCTGGGCGCCATGTTGGTGGCCACTCCCAGCGCGGCCGCGCAGACGACCACGCAATTGTGGGCGAACGTCACCTTCAGCCGTGTCCAGAGCTCGACCCTGATGTACGAGGTCGATTTCGAACCAAAGGCCCTCGTCTCGAGGCCACCCGACGAGCCGGACTGGGCCAACGTGGACGTGACGCCCGCCATCGAATTCTCGATGGTACCGTGGCTCGATCTGGTCGGGGAACTGCCGATCGGATTCACGACCCAGACCGATGAGATCGACACCACCGAGGTCACGGTGCGCGGGGGCGCCCGATTCCATCTGTTTTCAAGGCAGAACCGACTGCTGCTCAAAGAGAAGCTGCCGAAGCGCCGTCTCGTGATCCGCGATCTCTTCCGCGCCGAGTTACGCCACTTCGTCTATTCAAACGATCAACCGGCGGAATCGACAGGACGATTCCGCAACCGGGTGGAGCTGCTCTTCCCGCTTAATCGCCCGAATCTCGCCGACGCCGGCACGATTCATCTGCTCACGGACTGGGAATGGTTCATTCCCTTGTCCGATCAGCAGGAGCGCTTCGCGAATCGCCAGCGGATCCGGACCGGCGTCGGCTATCGGCACGACGCCGCGTGGCGATTCGCGCTTCTGTACATCTGGGCGCGTTCGCGCGACACCACGGACGAACCGTTCACCACATCGGAAAACATCGTGGACTTCCAGGTCAAGCGTGTCTGGTAGTTTCTCGGTCGGGCTCAGGGCGCTCGCGGGGCGGAGATCCACGAAAGCTGCCAGGCGACAGCCACCGTGGTGAAATCCCCGCCAATTCGCGTCGTGGTCCCTTCGCTGTAGGCGACTTTGACCGACTGATTGCCCTTGAGCGGAAGCGACAGCGTCGCGCCCGCGCGCGAGTTTCGCAGCAGATCGGCCTTCGGGACGTCGTCGACGGTCGTCGCTCCGCCCCTGTACCACGTCGCATCGAATGCCACCCACAGACGAGGGCGAACGGTGTAGCTCACGTGAGCCTGGAGCGTCAAGATGGGCTCTTGCGTGCGAGTCGAGGTTCCAGGATAGAAAGTGTCGTTTGCGGTGAAAAGCCACACGCCGCTGTACAGTTCTACCGTCCAATTGCGGATGGCTCGGGAGATGCCCACCTCCGGCTTGAAGGTCCATCGGTTCGCGCCCAGATTGATCAACTTGTCGGGGAAGTATTCCCCGAGCGGAGGGCCCACGACAACGCTGGCCCCGACAATCGTCGGAGTCCGAGATTTTGCGAACTCACTCGGCCTGAGCGCCCGCCCTCCGAGGAAATTGACCGACAGCTTGATCCGGGGATCGGCGAGACCCAGTCGAGTGACTTCCTGAGCCACCTCGCCCACACGCCCCGTTGCTCGGACCCGCGCGACCGGCACGGCCCCTGCGAGAAGCGCCGTCCGGCCCCAGAGTGAAAACGTCGTCCCACCGCCAACCGTGGCCGCCCCGACGATCGCGTGGACGTCCTCGACCGGCAGCGACGGGTCGATGACGACGCCGCCGCTCGATCGGCCTCCCCCCGCCACGACGAAATGGACACCAATTGGCGTGGCAGCGTAGGCGCGAGGCTCCAGATCCTGCGCCCGAGCGTCCTGGGCGACGGTCAGCCCGGCGAGGGCGATTCCGGCGCGGGCGATCATGAGAGACCGTCGGGACAACATCGTCACGAGTCGTGTGATCTTTACGGCAATCGCTCCAACCCGACAAGTAGCCAGCCGGCCTGATTACGGCGGAAATAGACATCCACCGGCACCGCCCAACTGGCGTGTACGGGCTGGACGGCGCTCACCTGCACCTTGATGAACGATCCGAGCGCCGCCGGCAGCGTGACCGAGGCTGGCACGCGGCCACCAGTGGTCGATTGGGTTCCGATGATCGCATCCGTGCCGCTTTCGTTGTCGAATCGTGCCCAGGTCACCGAGTACCCGCCCGCTGGCTCCGTGGCCATTCCGGCCCTCACCGCCGCGTTCTCGAACGTAAGTTCGCCGCCCGCGGTCAGCGCGAAATTCACCAGCGGGTTGACCGCCGTCAGGTAAGCGCGGCCAATGGCGTCGCGCCGCTGGATGAGCACGTCGCCGAGAAGCTGCTCGGCCTTGGGATCGCTGTAGCGTCCTGTCCTGGCCGCAGCGCGTATCATCTCGTCCGAGAACGCCATCACACGTCTCGCCGCCCAGAAGGTGTCGTCGCTCCTCGCTCGAAGGAACGCGGCGTTCGGGGCACGGGGCTTCCACGCCGTTGGATCGAAGACGGTTCCTTCAAAGCGGCCGATGGTGCGGTTCTCCGTGTAGGAGACCGTTTGCCACGGCTGAATGAAGAAGCCGAGGGTAATCAGCCGCTTCAGGGCCGTATCGCCCTGGACCAAATGCTCCCATCCTTCGTCGTACTCGAGCGGCCCGAGCGCACCCGTACCGAACGTGGACCCGACATCCTGCAGGTAGTGACGCACCACGGCGCGGCCGTCTACCGTCACGAGCGTGTCGAGCGTGTTTCCCGCCTTCATGTCGACGAGGTTGGTCCACGCTCCGAACACCTTCAGCGCCCGAAGCTCCCGCCGGTGTTCGTGTTGGATCACATCGTTCGGATCGTCCGGACGGGTGTCGTAATACCGAAACCCTCCCAGCGGCCGCCCTGGTACCGCGCGCGCCGCCACGGCACGATACGTTCCATCGGGACCCGGTTCGGACCTGGCGAGCACATCCTCGATGTCGGAACGCCTCATCGGGCGCAGCTCGCCCGATGGCGGCCGGACGATGGCGGACTCGCCGATGACGAGCTGATCGGGTCGCAGCGAGATCAGGTAGTTCTCGATCTGCCAGTAGCCAAGCGTCCAGAAGATCTTGTTCGCTACGAGAATGCTGCCCGTGGCGGATTCCGGGTATCCCCGTGCATCGAACGAGACGAACCACGTCACCTGATTCGCGTCCTCGATGGTGAATCCGGGTGACGCACCCGCTTCCTTCGCTCGAGTGACCACCCACGTCCCGGGCGCCGGACCGGTGCCGGGGAGCCACCCCTGGGTCGCCTCCTCGATGGATACCGGCCGCGCGAGAATCCGGTTGACGAACCAGCTCGAGTCGGGCACTTCGTCGATAGTGTTGATGTTCATGGCCCGGACGTTCGGGGTGGGATCACCGGGTCGCGCAAAGAGATTCAAGCTGAGATCGAAGGCAAGGTCGATCTCCCACGATTGAACCGCGGAAGCGTCCTGCGTTTCCGGCTCACGAGCCAGCGGATCGTCGTCGTAGAACTTGCGTCCCGCGCCGGCAAGCGACCCGGTCAGGATGACCACCGCACAGCACGCGGCGATCGCGCAGGTACCCGATGAGCCCGTCAAAACGCCGCCGCTCCCGAGAAAACGACACGGAGTCCCTCGCCGCCCCCGGCCAACTCGACCCGCAGCGGCGTTGCGACGGGCGAGTGAAAACGCACGCCGACTCCGAAACCGCTCCTGAAGTCCGCCAGCCGCAGATCCTGCCGACGACTCGCGACCATCCCGGCGTCGTAGAAGAGCGCCATGTCGAAAGCCAGGCGATTCGGGATCCATCGCCATTCAGCCGTCGTCAACATGCTGTGACGATCCCGGAATCGCCAGCTGCTGTACGCGCGAAGCGTGCTGCCACTGCCCAGCGCCGGAAGCAGGAAGAAGGGCACGACGTCGCTCTCGCCAAGAGTTGTCTGCAACCGACCGCGGAGCGAGACCACCCAGGTTTCACGAAGAATCGGTATGTGCTGAATGATTTCCGCATCGGCCCGATCGAAGCTGTACGTATTGTCAGGGTCGGCATAGTTGTGATACGCGATTTCGTACAGCCCGCCGCGCCGCGAATAGCCCGGAGATCGCCGCGAGTCCACGCCAACGGACACTGTCGAGTGAAAGTAGTTCGGGTCGGCGCCGAGTCCCGGCGCCGATTCCGGAGTGTGGACGCTGTCTGTGGGCGGTTCGTCTCCTTTGCCGTCTTCGATGTTGAAGTCCTCGACCAGTACGCCGCCGGCCACGAAAGCCCACGGCGTCATGTGGACTCGAAGATCGCCTCCGCCGTACGCCTGCTTCATCCGGTAGTTCGTTCGATCCTCGCTCGAGGTATCCATTCCCAGGCCGTAGAAGGGAGCCTGGGTCGCGTCCCGCCAGCCCACGCGGGCATGCAGGTCGAGACGATCGCCCTGGTGCCCCACTGAGTCAGTGCTGAGCTCGATGAGCTTCGACGCGGTGACCGCGTAGAGGCCGCGAAGGTTCCACTGGCTGCGATCGCCGTAGAAAGAGCGGTAGCCCGCGCCCAGCGTGAATCCGGCGCCGCTGTATGCGCTGTCGAAATAGGGATACGCACCGCCCGGAGACATCACAAGACCACGTTGGAGCCGGGTGAGGACGCGTTCGGCGGTGCCCGGCACGTACGGCGCCAGCCGCTTCGCTTTTTCAGCTTGCTGCTCGGCGATGATTTCGGCGCGCGATTCCTGCGCGGCCGAGAAGACCGGCAACATCACAAGACAGCACAGGCCCGCTACGAAAACCCGGACCCTCCGGAATGGATGGGACATTACGTTCGTTTAGGTTCGAGCGCCTTGGCAGGTGACTCCGGCCGACCACAACGGGTCGCTACCGACCCTCATTGCGGCCATAATAACCTGTGCGGTCGGCAACCTCCACGTCAAACCGCCCGGTCCATTTCTCATGCCAATCGTTGTTGAGGTCGGCGCTGGTGCTGGCAACGATTGTTTGCCCGGCCTCCGGATACGCAGGGCAAGCTCTCACCGACTTGGCCGAGCCATCTGTCCGGGCGCCCTCGCTCGGAAGCATCTTTTCGGCTGTGCCCGGGAACCTCGTGCGCTTCGTGTCCATCGATTCCGCCAAGGTCCTGGGAATTGGTGGCGCCTCGGCGCTGCTGCTTCACCGGTGGGACGACGACGTCGTCGAAGAAGTCAACACGAACAAAGCGTTCGACGACGCGTTCGCTCCTGGGGACTTCTACGGCGCGTTTCTCGTGCAGACAACGGCGGGGTTCATCACATACGGAGTGGGGCGTGCGACAAATCGACCGCACGTCGCACAAGTGGGCGCAAACATCGTCGGTGGGCAGTTCGTCAGCCAGCCGTGGGCGCAGTTGCTCAAATATTCGGTCCAGCGCGAACGTCCGGACGGCAGCAATCAGCACTCTTTTCCTTCGGGGCACACGGCGAGCGCGTTTGCCACCGCATCGGTCCTCAGGCAGTCGTACGGCTGGAAGGTCGGCGCCGTTGCGTATCTCGTCGCGGGGTACGTGGGGTCGGCACGAATGATCCACAACAGGCATTATCTGAGCGACGTGGCGTTTGGGGCGGCGATCGGGGTCGCCGGGGCCCGGACCGCGATGCGTACCGAGAAGCCACGAGCCGTCAGCGTCAGCGCGTCCTACATTGAGGACGGCGTGGGGATTGTTGTGTCGATCCGCCCATCGGGCGCGCCGTGATGGAGGGGGACGGCAGGGCCGTTGAGCCCCGTAACTTCAAGACTGGCCACCGGAACGCGGTTTTCCACCCCGAGCGCCTGCACCGAAAGAAACTGGGCCGTTCCGCGGAAGGTTGGTGTATAAGAGGACGAGCAATCATGCGGGGCAGAACCGCTGTCAGTATCTGTCTGAGTTGTTGGCTGGGCCTCGTCATGGCTGTCCAGGTCGTGGCGCAGGAAGGGCACCCGATGAGCGGCAGTTGGATCGGGGATTACGGCCCGACCAAGGACCAGCGCACCCGAGTGGTCGTCGTGATGGAGTGGACCGGCAAAGAGCTCGTGGGGACCATCAATCCGGGTCCGAATGGCATTCCGTTCAAGGTGGCCAAAGTGGATCCGAATGACTGGAGCCTGCACATCGAGGCGGACGGCAAAGACGCCCAGGGTCGGGCCGTGTCGTATGTAATCGATGGGACGATCGACGATCTCGGGACCTACAATCGCAGCATCGCCGGAACCTGGAACGTCGGCTCGGTCAAAGGGGATTTCAGCATCACGAGACAGTAGCGCCCGACGGGAGTCTGAGGATGGTGATACGACGGGGGAACGCGGCGCTTGGTTTGTTCGGCACAGGTATCGCCCTGTTCCTCACCATCTCGCCGGTGTCGGGGCATCACGAGCCCAGGGCAAAATTCGACCCGGCCAAGCCCATCACGTTGAAGGGAAGCGTCTCGAAGATTGACTGGCTGAATCCGCACGTCCACATCTTCATGGAGGTTCAGGACGCGAAAGGCACAGCCAGCTGGGCTGTCGAGCTCGAAAGCACCGTCGATCTCCGCCGAAACGGCTGGAGCCCCGAAACGGTCAAGCTGGGCGACGCCATTACCGTGGAAGGAATGGTTGCCAGGGACGGCAGCAGACAGGCATGGGCCAACTCGGTCGTGGTTGACGGCACCGGCAGAAAAGTCTTCGCCGTCGCTGCACCAATGCCGCCTCCTCTGCCGACCCCAGTGCCTCCAACGCCGCGCTGGCCCGACGGGCAACCGCGGTTGGGTCCTTCAGATGGGCAGGTCGGCGGCCATTGGGATTTCCCGAGCGCCACCACGCTGGTCGAGCAAGGAGTGACGGTCGGCGCCAACCGACATGGCCTGTTGAACAACGTCAACGACGCCGGCAAAGTCGCACCGTTCCAGCCATGGGCGAGAGACTTGTACATCTATCGGCAGCGCAATTTCATGAAAGACGATCCGATGTTCCTCGACTGCAAGCCGCAGGCGGGCCCGCGAATCT
Source organism: Vicinamibacterales bacterium (assembly GCA_035537875.1). Taxonomy (GTDB): domain Bacteria; phylum Acidobacteriota; class Vicinamibacteria; order Vicinamibacterales; family CAVVIG01; genus DATLLJ01. The sequence continues at coordinate 27,993 of DATLLJ010000060.1, forward strand.
ATCAGGTGCCGTACGGCGTGCAGTTTCTCGAAGAGCGGGACCGTCAGCGCATCCGGGTGATGATGGGCGGTGGTAATCAGAACTGGCGATTCATCTACCTCGATGGCCGGCCCCAGACGGGTCTCCCGGACGGGAACGCCGAGGATCCCCTGTACTTCGGCCATGCCGTCGGCAAGTGGGAAGGCGACACCCTCGTCGTCGACTCGAAAGGCTTCCACGATCGATTCTGGTTTTCAAACGGCGGGCTCCCTCATACTCCACAACTCCACCTGATCGAGCGCTTTTCGCGTCCCGATCTTTACACGCTGCGGTACGAAGTGACGATCGACGACCCTGGGGCTTACACGAGAACCTGGACGAGCAGTTGGACCCTCAGGTGGGTACCGGACGAAGAGCTCCCGGTCTATTTCTGCCAGGACAACAGGCCGTAGGCCCGGGGAAGAACGAAGGGAAAGAAGGAGGACTGGAAATGAGATCCCGCGTATTGAGTCTTTTGGCGTTCGGCGTCGGCCTGATGGTAGCAACGACCCCCGTGGTCGCGCACCATTCCTTCGCCGCGGAGTTCGATGCGGCACAGCCGATCACGATTCGTGGAAAAGTCACGAAGATCGTCTGGACGAACCCTCACGTCTGGATCTACATGAACGTCCAGGACGAGGCGGGCAAGGTCGTCAACTGGGGGTTCGAGATGGGCGCCCCACACCAGGTGCGAGGCCGGGGTTGGGACCGTACGACGCTCAAGACAGGCGACGAGATCATCGTCGAAGGATCTCGCGCGAGGGACGGCAGCACCCGGATGAACGCGAGGAACGTGACCTGGGCGGCGACGGGCGTGAAGTTGGGCGCGGCGTCCAGCGAGACGGCCATTCCGTGACCCTGTCACGGACCCAGTCGTTCAACGGGACGGATTTCTTCGAGTGATTCGAGTACGGGGAGGTGTGACGATGCTGCGGCGACACCGTTTGGAGGCTGTGTTGGCGTTGGGGTGCTGTCTGGTGCTGTCACCGGCGTTGACGCCGGCCGCCGATGCTCAGACGGCGGCGGCGAAGGCTGACAACCGTCCCATCCCGCGTCTGGCTGACGGCCACGTGAGTTTCGAAGCGCCTCCTGGGGAAAAGGGAGTCTGGAATCGCCAGGATTACCGGGCGTTGCTCCCGGAAAAACCCGAGGAGATTGCTCTGCGGGATCGTAGCGGCAACGGCAACGACGGGCCTCCAGGCCTGAAGCGCAAGGTCAGCGAGGTGCCTTTCCAGCCATGGGCAAAGGCACTCTGGATGTACCGGCAGACGCACGAGTTCGAGCCGTACACTCGCTGCAAGCCGGCGGGTGGATTCCGCAATATGGCGACGCCCTACGGCACCGAATTCGTCCAGGTGCCGGATCAAAAGCGGATGTACATCTTTCAGACCGGCGGGCCGCACAGCTTCCGGCCCATCTACATGGACGGCCGGGCGCATCCCAAGGATCTCGACCCCAGCTACTACGGGCACTCGGTGGGGCGCTGGGAGGGCGACACGCTCGTCGTAGACACCGTCGGCTTCAACGAGCGCGGGTGGATCGACGCGTACGGGACGCCGACCACGAAGCAGCTTCACCTCACGGAGCGCTTCACCCGGCTCGATTTCAGGACGCTCCGGTATGAAATCACCATCGACGATCCGGGCGCGTATACGGCGCCGTTCTCAACCGGCATGTTGATGACGTTCCAGTCCGGACGGGAACAGTTCGAGTACATGTGCCAGGACGGCAATCTGGCCTCGGAACTGATGATCGGCGGAGAGAACGCTCGAGTGGACCGCACGAGCTCGATCGTTCCGTAGGCGCTGGAGCCAGAATGCGCACGACTCTCCGCTCGGCGGTTGCCGTTCTTGTGTTGCTGATGATGCCGGCGGCGGTGGCCCAGCAGGGCCACCCGCTCGTCGGCGTCTGGTCCGGCGATTGGGGTCCGACCGCGGCCGACCGACGTCCGGTTCTGATCGAGATGACGTGGGAAAACACGACGCTCGGCGGCACCATCAATCCGGGCGAAGCCGATGCCGCTCCCATCAAGGTCGGGAGGCTGAACTCGACGAACTGGACCGTTCATCTCGAGGGCGAGGGCAAAGACGAAAAAGGCAACGCCCTGCGCGTCGTCGTCGACGGGCAGATCGAAAACCTGGGGTCCCCGAAGCGTACGATCAGCGGCACCTGGCTCCGCGGGACGACGAAGGGCACGTTCAAAGTCACTCGGGAGTAGCCCACCTCAACGCTCTCGCAGATTCTGCTACCCTGACCCCGCGCGACCCGCGACTCTGAACACTCAGTCTTTCGGCGCCACGTAGTTCTTTCTCGCCCTCGGCTTCAGCCCGCGTGTCGTCACGCGCACCTCAATGTCGTGAACCTTGCCGTCGCGCTTGAACGGCGCAAAGCCGACGAGATACTGGCTGTGCAGCTCGTCGGCGACCCCGGCGAATGCCGCGCCAAGGTCTTGTCCAAAACGGATCTCCGCGTAACCTCCGCCTGTCTGTTCCGCCACGATCGCGAGACCAGGGTCTGGCAAATCGGCCATCATCATCGCCTGAAGCCCCCCCGGACCAATCCCGGGCGGCATCTGCCGCTGGCCGCGGCTACGCATGCCGATTCCGTAGATCATCACGTCCTCGTTCCGCGCGCGATCGATGACCTGCGCCTGGCTCCCGAACGGCTGGTTGAAGCCGAGCGGGCCGCTGTCCTTTCCGTCGCTCAGCACCAGCACCACAGACCGCGCGTCGCGCGTCTCTCCGAACGTGTCCAAGGCGGCGTCGACTGCGCGCCAGAGTGGCGTCGGCGCGTCGGCCGCAATCGATTCGGGTAACGCGCCTATGAGAGCTTTTCGATCCTTCGTGAACTCGGGACTGATCGTGATCTCGTGCCCGAACGAGCCGACCCGCGCCACATCGTCCGGCCCGAGCCTTGCGAAGAGCTGCTGGGACGCCGCCCGAAGCAACGGCAGGTTGCCGGCCATGCTGCCCGACACATCGAGCATGACCACGAGTCGGATGGGCTGTGGGGTGTTGTCGAACAACGTGATCGGCTGCGGCTTGCCTTCGTCGCGCACTTCGAAGTCGCTCTGCACGAGCGTCGTGACAAGCCTGCCGTCTCGATCGGTGACGGTCGCAAAGACGCGAACGAGGTCGCCGGCGCCTCTGAAAATCGGCTGCTGTCCAGCCGCGGCCGCGACTCCGAGAATGCACGCCGTAAGCGTCGTGAACGTGAGAAACCGAGTCATTTGTTCTGCTCCCGCCTCCGCAGGCCTGGCCCCACTCCAGTCATATCACGAGCCGGCCGCCGCCCGCTCCGCGAACTGCGAGACCTACGCTGTCTTCGCTTTACCTTGAATCGGTGCGCGCGGCAGCCTGGCTGCGCCGTGCTGGACAGTGAACGTGAAATCGAGCGAATACCACGGAGATTTGACGTCCGGTGCAGGGGCAGGGTCGCTGTCGTGGCGCACGTAGTCGCCGAGCAGCGCTCTGGTCACTCCGAACTGGACGTCTGTGTCGATGTGGGGATCGTCGGGCAAGTACACCTGCGAGACCTGTGTCTTGAAGCCGGGCTTGTATATCAGGAAATGCAGGTGCGCCGGCCGCATATTGTGGCGGCCCTGTGCGCGCAGCAGGTCGCCGACGGGACCGGTGATTGGAATCGGATAGCCGGCGGGTTTGACGCTCCGGAACGAGATGTGCCCGTTCGCGTCACAGGTGAACTTGCCGCGCAGGTTCATGTCGGCCTGGCTGGGATCCTGGTTCTCGTACAATCCCTCGGTCGAGGATTGCCACACGTCCACCTCGGCGCCGTCGACCGGCTGTCCGTCGCTGTCCCTGACCCACGCGTTCACGAAGAGCTCGGGACCCGGCGTCGGCGATCGAACGATCGATCCGCCGTTGGGAGTCGGCGGCGAGTCGAGGCGCCAGAACGGACCGAGCAGATTCGCGGTGGTTTCCGTCCCGCTGGCGCCGCCGTTATTGAGAAGGCAGACGAGCGTCGACACTCCCAGCGAGCCAGCCATCAGCACCGCTTCGTTGTGGTATTCCGTGGTGTGCTGGCCGATGGCGTTCACGTATCCGCAGGCTTCTTGAAATTCGTCCTCAGTGAGCGCGACTTCCCGGACGAATGCATGGAGGTGGCGGATCAGGCACGAGAGGATCTCACGCGTGCGGGCGTCTGTTGCGCGCTCGACCTCGCTGAGCACCGCAGGTGTGACCGAATCGAGACCATCGATGATCATCGGCTGCCGCGCTCGAGTGCCGCCAGCACGCGCGGCGGTGTCAACGGAAACTGATCCATCCGAACCCTCGTCGCGTCGAAAAAGGCGTTCGCGATCGCCCCGGCGGCGGCGGCCATGACTTCCTCGCCGGCGCCCGAACTGCGTTCATTCAACCGCTGGACGACAATCGGTGTCACCTCCGGGCACTCCTCGAATCGGAGCACCCGGTAGGTCGACCAGTCCAGGCTCGTGACGCTCGTGGTGTCGAATGCCACCTCCTCGTAGAACATCCGGCTGCACGTCTGCACCAGCTGTCCGCAGATCTGGCTCTCGACGATGGCGGGATTGACGGCCAGGCCGGCGTCGATTGCGCCGTACATATGCTTTGCGACGACCTTTCCGGTCTCCCGGTCGACTTCAATGTCGGCGACGGCCGCACCCCACGATTGCAGGTGCGTTCCGAGACCGATGCCCCGGCCGGTGAGAACCCGGCCTTCGCTCCTCTGCGCCGCGGGCTGACGCGGACTCCACCGGGCTGCGTTGGCGACCGCGTCGAGCACGCCCAGCCAGCGCTCGTCCGCGATATTCCGGCGGCGGAACTCATAGGGATCGATGTTCAGGAGGAGTGCCAGCTGATCGATCGCCTGCTCAGAAGCGAACGCGAACGCCAGGTCGAGCGGCGACCTGAGCCACCCTGCCCTGAAATACTCGACCACGGGCAGCTTGTGATTCACCAGCCGCAGGTTGGGAATCTGATACATTCCGCCGCAGGTCAGACGGTTCACGCCCTGAACCCCCTGCGCAGTTCCACCACCGGGCCCCCATTCCGCTGCAGGCACGCCGGTCAACTGGGCTGACGTTTCAGTGGCGCTCCAGTTGTGTTGCCAGCCGTGATACTCGTACGCGACGAGCTTCCCCACTCCGTCCGCGGCCGCGCGCACTTCGCCAACGTGTGCCGGGCCGTAGTTGTCCCATCCGTGCTCATCCCAGCGCATGAACTGCACCCGCACGGGCCTGGCGACGGCCTGAGACAGCAGCGCCGCCGCCTGCGCGGCGTCGTCGTAACAGCTGTGGCCATAGGTCCCTGAGCCTTCGTAGTACTGGACGCGAACCTTCTCGATTGGCAGTGCGAGCAGCCCGGCGATCGTGCGACGGGTTGCGTACACGTCCTGGGTCGAGCAGATGACCAGAGCCGAATCCGACTTCACATCGGCAACGGCGCAATTGGGGCCGAATGGTGCATGCGCCTGATATGGGGCGTGGCAGATCCGCGAGACGACATGTGGGGCGGTCTTCAGCGTGGCGGCCACGTCGCCGCGCTCCACGACAATCTGCTCAGATGTCGCCGCAAGACGCATGCGCTCGAACAGCTTGGCGTCACCGGGCAGCGACGGCGCGGTGTCCCACGTGACCTTCAGCTCGGCGGCGGCACGGACGGCATCCCACTCATCCTGCGCCACCACGCCGAGAAAGTCCCCCTTGCGCACCACGCGGGCGCCCGGAATCTGACGGATCGAGTCTTCCTCGACACCGAGAACTTTCGCGCCGGCCCCGTAGGCCCGCTGGCCTCTCGGCCGGACCACGCGCCCGTGCAACACCTCGGGTATCCGGACGTGTTGCATGAACACATAGGTGCCGTCGATCTTGTTCTCGATGTCGCGACGGGGAATCGGCGCGCCGACAACCTTGTACTCGTCGGGCTTCTTGGGCACCGCCGTCCCGGTGATCGGCAGATCGAATCTCCTGTCCCCGACCAGTTGGCCATACGTCACCTGCATGGAACCTGGTGCGGCAGTCACGACGCCCCTTGAGACAGTGAGGCTATCGAGCGGCGCATTCAGCCTTCCAGCTGCCATCTTGAGGAGGGCCAGGCGCGCCTCTGCCGCCGCCGTGCGGATTTGCGGCCCACCGCGCGCGATCGACGCACTCGAGTACGTCCCCCCTTGATTGGGCGACACGTCGGTATCGAGGCGCGCCGTCTCGACCTGATCGATCCCCAGATCCAGCTCCTCCGCCGCAATCTGCAGCAGGGAGGTGGAGTTGCCTTGTCCCAGTTCGGCAAAACCGAGATACACCGTCGCCGTGTTGTCGGAGTGGACGGCCAGCCATGTGTCGATCAGCTTCGGATCCGGTGGCCCGGCGACGGCCGCGCGCGTTTGTGCGGACACCGCGTCCCGCAGGCTGAAGCCGACGAACAGCGCGCCGCCTGCCTTCAGGAAATCGCGTCGCGGCAGCCCGGTCATCGCGCTCCCCCGGGCGTCGCCATAATCTGGGACGCGCGCTGAACGGCGCGGATGATTCGCGGGTACGTGCCGCAACGGCACAGATGGCCGTTCATCGCCGAGCGAATCTCCGCTTCGCTTGGCCGAGGAATCGTGGCCAGCAGCTCCACGGCCTTCACGATGATCCCGTTGTAGCAGTAGCCACACTGCGGGGCCTGCTCGTCGAGGAACGCCTGCTGGACCGGATGCAGGCGTGGAACGCGCGCCAGGCGCGCCTTCTCGGCGTACCAGCCCGGGAGCCCTTCGAGCGTCGTGACAGTTCGGTCCACAACCGCGGAGACCGGCGTCAGGCACGACCGTTTCTCGACGCCGTCGACAAGCACTGAACAGGAGCCGCATTGCCCCAGGCCACAGCCGAAACGCGGGCCCTGCAACCCCAACTGGTTCGACAGCACGTATAGGAGCGGTGTCTCAGACGCCGCGCTGATGGTCCGCTGTGTGCCGTTGACCTTGATCTGGAGATCGGCCATGCCTGGCACCTCCCAGGCCTGAGGCGGCCTCAAGCCCTGACGCCGCCAGTATACGCGCGAGGCCGCGACGCGGCCATTTCGAACGGCGGACGTACGATGTCGCAAGAGATCAGGGGCCGAGGTAATATGCGTGAGCCCGGACGGTGATCATGTTCGACCCTAATCGCCGACGCCTTCTGACTGGGACCCTCGCCTCGCTGGGACTGGCTGCAATCGGTGACGACGCCCTCGCAGCGATGGTCCAGTCGGCGCCAACCCCGGCGCAGCGCATCGACGTGCACCATCACTTCGCGCCACCCGCATGGATTGCCGAGGTCAAGGGCCGCCCGCTCCTTCAGCCGGCCAATACCGCCTGGACACCGGCCCGCTCGATCGAAGACATGGATCGAGGCGGCGTCGCCGCCGCCATGGTCTCCATTACCAATCCCGGACTCTGGTTCGGCGACATGGCCGCCACGCGACGCGTCGCGCGCGCGTGCAACGAGTACGGGGCGAAACTGGTTCAGGACTACCCGAGCCGCTTCGGCTTGTTCGCCGCGATGCCCCTGCCCGATGTCGAAGCGACCTTGAACGAGATTGCCTACGCCTACGACACGCTCAAGGCGGACGGCGTGGGCCTGTTTACGAGCTACGGCGATACGTGGCTCGGCAACCCGGCGTACAGGCCTGTGATGGAAGAGCTCAATCGACGCCGAGCGGTGGTGCATGTGCATCCGACGGCGGCGAACTGCTGCCGGAACCTCGAATACGCGCCTGGCGTCGGGCCGGGAAGCATGGAGTACGGCACCGACACGACGCGAGCCATCATGGGCGTCACGTTCAGTGGCGACGCGACACGCTACCCCGATATCCGGTTCATCTGGTCGCACGCCGGCGGCACGATGCCGTTTCTGGCGGGCCGAATCGACGGCGCTTCGGCCAACGCGAAAGACCGCCTGCCGGGAGGGTTCTTACAAGAGGTGAAGAAGTTCCACTACGACCTGGCCGGCGCGGCGAACGCGGGAGCCGTCGCCTCGCTTCTGCAGCTCGTCACCGCCAGTCAGGTCTTGTTCGGTACCGATTTTCCACCGGGCGGCTCCAGCGTCGACGTCGCGAACGCCTTGCGCCGGCTCACTGCCTTCAGTGAGACCGATCTCCGAGCCGTGGAACGCGACAACGCGCTGCGGCTCGTTCCCAGGCTTCGCGTTACTTCTTGATCTTCGGTGGATACTCCTTGAGTATCTTCTGCACCGCCTGCTGAATGCTCTTGTCGCGCTGCTCGGGCTTCGCGGTCGTGTTGACCTCCTTCACGCCCAACCCACGCCACACCACCTGGTTTGTCTTGACGTCGGCGATGTCGACCACGAGCGTGCCAACCAGAATCTCGTTGACTCGGATGTCCGTCGTGCCCCAGCCTCCCCCCCAGCCATAGCGGTACGGGCCACCGCCGGTGTTCCACGCCGTTATGTCCTGCTGCTTGTCGAACGCGACATGGTAGACGATCGCGAGATCGGGAGTCGTATCCGAGCGAGTCAGACCCTTCTTCTTCAGCTCCGCCTCGAGCGCGTTCACAATGCGATTGTCGATGAGCGGATCGCCGACCTTGGTTCCATCCTTCAGGGTGTAAGTCTTATAGGCATCGAACGTGGCGCTCTTGTCATAGTCGTAGGTTGTCTTCTGGGCAGCGGCTGCCGTTGGCAGCAGCAGGGTCGCGACCGCGGCGACGATGAACGATCTCATGAGATCCTCCGTACAGAACGGCGAGAAAGGGCGAGTTGAACGCGTTTATTATCCCTCGCCGCTTAGGAACGGCGAGCACCCCAAAGCTGGCTTCGAGCAAGATTTCCATCACCAGCTCGACAGTCGGCCCACCACCAGATCATTCCGAACGGTAGATGGACAGTATCTCCGGGGCGCGGCCGGCGGTACAATCGCTAGCCTCGACCCCCGAGAGGTCTCACATTAGGAGAATCGTCATGACTTTTCGTACTGACTGGACGACGGTCCTCGTTGTTGCTGCGGTCCTCGCAACGGGCTGCAGCCGACAGAGTTCTGACGCCGATCAACGTCTCGCGGAGCTCGAGAAGCAGCTCGCGGAAACGCAGCAGAAGCTCGCCGAGAGCACGCCGGGGGCCACACGTGACGCGGCGGCCCCGGCCGAAACGAGTCCCGCTGCTGCGCCCGCCGCGGCACCGGCCACGCAAAAACCTCCGGCCACGCAAAAACCTCCGGCCACGCAAAAGCCAGCGCCCGCCGCGAACCCGGCTCTGACCAAGGCGGAAGCTGACAAACTCGTCAGTCAACAGCAGGAGGTAAACGCGAAACAGGCAGAAACCAACGTCCAGCTGCAGCAACAGGTCGAGGAGCTGAAGCCGCGGGAATACACGCTGGCTGCCGGGACGATCATTCCCGTCCGCACATCGTCTGAGCTGTCCACGGCGAGGCTCAAAGACGGATCCTCCTACGACGGGATTCTCGAACGCGATCTCAAGTCTGGCGACGTGGTCATCGCCCCGGCACGCTCGCGCGTCACCGGCGTCGTCGTCACGAGCGATCCGGGCGGGCGCGTCAAGGGCACCGCCAGCCTGACGATCGGCGTGCGAGCGATCGTCGGCGCGAAGGGCCAGGTGATCGCCTTGTCGACCGATACCTACGCAGTTGATGCCGAGAGCACGAAGAAGAAGGACGCGGTGCGCACCGGCATCGCGACCGGTGTGGGCGCGCTCATCGGCGGCATCGCGGGAGGAGGTCAGGGCGCGGCGATCGGCGCGGGCGCGGGCGCTGCTGCGGGTGTCGGCACGAACATGGCTACTCGCGGAGCGGCGGCCGTCATCCCCGCGGAGGAGCTCATCGAGTTCCGTTTGACGTCACCCGTGACCGTCGTGTTGCAGCCGTAGATCCGAAACCCTGTCTTCTCGCCCGGTCGTCCGCGGGAGGGAGCACTGTGTTCGGCAGCGCTCCTTCCCACGTCGGGCCCCGAGAGTGCGGGTGAGGGGGATTAGAACCGGAAGGTCACGCCACCGTTGAAGTCGAAAAGCGTGGCGTACTGTGGGTCTCCCACCAGGTAGCAACCCCAGTAGGGATCGCACCACCAACCTTCGGCATCCGACTTGATGTAAGCCGGCGTCCACCGCGCCCCGAAACGGATACCGACATTGGGTGAGGGATAGAACTTCACGCCGGCTCCCCAGGTGCTCGAAAACTTCGTGACGCTGTCGATGGTCCGATTCACGCCGGCAAGCGTGGTGAATTCCACCTCTCCGTAGTTGGTCGCGCCGAACCCTCCCAACAAATATGGTCGGACGGGGCTGTCAGAGGGGCCAAAATTGTAGGCGAAATAACCATGATACGTGGTGACGCTCATGTCCCCGATTTCACGGGTATCGGTCCCACCAACCTCGAGCTTCGAGGGCTGCATCCCGTATATGAAACCGACCTCTCCCCCTTCACCGAAGAGCACACCCAAGTCCACTCCCCAGCCGAACGCGTCCTTCGGATCCACGCGGTCGTAGATGTTTCCGTCCGGGGCAAGGAAGGCATCGCCCTCGATGCCATCATTGAACGACCAACCGGCAAAGACGCCAACTTCCCCGCGGGTCTGCGCGGAGATGGGGGCGGTGGCCGCTATTACGAGCAGAATCAGACAGAGCACGAGTCGTTTCAACATAGGTCGTCCTTTCTGTGACGATTCAGTAGAGCAGTCTCCGGAGGAAATTACGCGACGAGCGTTCCGGAGGTTCATAACGTCTCCTGAATCGCAGGTGAACACAGCCCCCAGCCAGATACGGCCGGGTCAGCCGTCTCGTCGCAAGCAACGAACGGACCAATGGGTACCTGCTTCGTTCCATGCGTAAACCGTTGTACCAGCACAGCTTGAGCTTCCGTTGCTGGAGTGGGTTCTCGCGGTGGATCTGAAAATCACCACCCGCCGTGATAGGCCCCGTTCACGCGTGTGGCTTGGATTCTTCGGCCACGTCCTCCAGTCGAGGAAGGCTGGCCTCAGAGGGGACTCGCCATCCCGGTAACCGGGTCGTGACGAGCAGTCGGCGGCCGGTATCAAGACGTCGCGGGCCCAAGCGTAGGCATGACAAGCAGAGTACCATGGAGTGGCGCCGGCTGTTCAAGTTCATTCCTGGATTCTCGCCGTGACAGCATAAGTCGGACCGGAGGCCCCATGCGACGACCCTTCCCCATGCTTGCAACGATTCTGGTGTTGACGGCCGCCACCGCCGTGGCGAAGGCCAAGTTCACCGACATCTGGACGCCGCCTGGCCTCCAGCCTCTCAGTTTCGTCGGGCAAACCGTGGTCGCCCTGGCCATCAGCGAGGACCTGTCGCTGCGAATGAGCGCCGAAGAAGCGCTTACCGATGAGTTGTCCAAACGCGGCCTTCGTGGTCTCGCGGCGTATCGTGTCATCCCGCGAGAGGAGTTGCGCGACGCCCAGCGCGCCAAGGGCTGGTTTCAGGGAGCCAAGGCGACCGGCGTCGTCTCGATGCGGCTGGTCGACCTGTCGAGAGAGTCGAGCCCGGCGGCTGTTGTATGGTCGAGCACGCCGTACACCTCGTTCTGGGACTACTACCCGTACGGTTGGGGAAACACGTTCACGATCGTGCCGGCGCGCAACGACACGAAGATCGTCATCGAGACGCTCGTGTATGACCTGGCTGGCGACCGCCTGATCTGGGCCGGCACGAGCGAGTCGAGCAACGCCAAGAGCGTTCGCGCGCTCGTGGAGGACATCGTTGAGGCCACTGCAGACGAAATGAGGAAGCGGGGGCTCACGCGTCGTTAGGCTTCCCCGACTTCTTGCTCGCGCGCCGGACCACGGCCCGGCCCTCAGAAGGGCCCGATACTGAACAGCACGTTCATCAGCGCCATCGTGCCGACCAGACCGACGAACCCGGCGACAGCCAGCGGAAGCCTGAACGGCGTGCGACCCCTGTCCAGCTCCTTGATCTCGTACCAGTACTGAATGCACGCGATCAGCAGCGCCGTCACGCCAAGGACGATCAACATGAGCCAAGATTGCGCGGCCCCTGTGGATTCAGGTCGGGTGCCCCCTCGTTGGCCTCGTACAGATACTGGAGAAACTTGTAGATGGTGAACCCGAAGCTGATCATCGACAAGGTCGTCCTGATCCACGCCATGAGGGTTCGATCGGCAGCCATGATCGTCCGCATCCGGGCCATGTCGTCGGCGGTCGGCGGATGATGGTCGGTCACCGGGCGTCCTTCAAGGCGCTTGGCGCTTCCACGACCGGAGCGAACTACTTCTTGGGCGGGAAGTTCTTGAACATCGGTTTGAAATCGAACGTCTTGTCGTAATCGGATCGCACCTTCACCGCGGCATTGCAGTCGCCGCGGCATACGCAATGAACGCCAGCGTGAGGAGCCGAAGGCATGCCTTCATTTGCCCAAGTCTACCCGATTGAGGCCCGATGAAGAGCCTTCGCGACTGGGTGGCCGGACCGGCACCCGGGGCTTCAGTTGCCCGGCCGCACCCGCGTCTGCAGCAGGGGCCTGCCCAGATCGAACTGAAGTACCAAAAGATCGAGGATCGACTGGACGTCGGTGTTCACGGGGCTCGCGCTCGTATCGAGACGTAAATCGGCATCGTCGGGGATTTCATAGGGTTCGTCGATGCCGACAAAATGGTGGATGTCGCCGCGGCGGGCCCGTGCGTACAACCCCTTGACGTCGCGGCTCTCGCAGACGGCGAGCGGCGTGGCGACGTGAACGAGCACGAACCGATCCGGGCCGATGAGATATCGCGCGCGTTCCCTCGCGTCATCGTACGGCGACATCAATGCGCAGACGGCGACGCCCGAGTTGCGGACTATTTCGGCTGCCCTGGCGGCGACACGGAGCACGTTCTCGTTCCGATCGCGCCGGCTGAAGCCCAGTTCCCTCGACAACTTCGCCCGAACAGCGTCCCCGTCGAGTGTGACCACGTCGTACCCGAACCCGCGCAGCTCACCCTCGAGAGCAACAGCGATTGTGCTCTTGCCCGAACCGCTCAGTCCGGTGAGCCAGACGCAGAATCCTCTATCCTTCATCAGTGGAGTCGCTCGGCCATCAGCGCCGCATGGATCTGTTCCGCGCGTTCGAGCAGTTCCCGGTCCGCGTCTTCGCCACCTTTTGTCGCGGGCACGTCGCGCTTGAAGAACGCAGCCACCGTCGGCCCCACGCCCTCGTCGTCCACGTCGAGCCTCGCGCAGATCGCTTCGACCGCCCTCGCCGGATCGGCACAGGAGCTCTCGTACGAGACAACGATCACGTTGTCCCGGTGAAGCAGCACGTGTTCGAACCCGGCAATCCAGTACGCCAGCCAGTAGTCGATGGTCAGCGGATCCCGGTTGGCCACCAGCTCGTCCAGGCCCGGAAACCGGATCGGCCGGTGCACCGCGCCAAACTCGTAGTGGCCGAGATCGGCCATGTAGCGACGCACGAATGGCGACGCCTCGTGCATTTCGAGAAAGTTCCGATGCTGGCGCAGGAGCGATCGGGCGTGCGCGAGAGGCTGGCGCACCGGTACAAGAATCTTCGCGTCGGGAAACATGCGTCCGAGCAGCGCGAGCCGGGCGACGTTCGCGTTGTTCTTCGACAAGTACCGGCCGTCGTTGAGCCGGTCTGGCCGGCGGAGCGCGACAATCTTCTTCATGTGACTGCTGAAGAAGCCACGTCCATCGCGACTGCTGTCCTCCGGCCGCCAGAGGGCGATGCCGGTGTTGCTGTACTTGTGCGGCCAGAACGTCCGCCACAGAATCTCCTCGAACGCTTCAGGACTGTCGAACCCCACGTCCATGCCGTCTCCGTGAGCGCGTTCCTTGAGCTCCGCGGTCTGACGGAACGGCCCGCTCAACCGAGACCACAGCACCGGCGCCAGCACGAAGGGCATGTCACGGTAGGTGTGCGAGGCGAGCGACGGGAAGTGATTGAGCGCCTCGAGCATGAGCGTGGTGCCGGCGCGCGGAAGGGATGTGATGAAGACGGGGCGGGCGGCGCGCGCCGCGTTGTACGACGCGCCGCACACCATCCCTTCGATGTCCGCCGCCGTGAGTTGCACGAAAGGGGCGGCAAACGCCACGCGGTGCAGCAGGCGGTCGAGGCGCGAGTAGTTCAGCTCGTACGTCACGGTCGATCCCAGAGCCAGTAGGCGGCGCCCGCAACGATCGTAGTAGCCAGAGCCGTCTCCCAGCGCGACAGAAACGCGAACACGCGCTGCGCCTGCACCAACCCGGCCGCGTGCGCCAGCAGGATGGGCGCAAGCGCCGCGGCAACGGCCGCGGCGCTTCGGATCAGCAGAGCGCTCATGTGAGAAACGAGGCGTAGCGAGGAGCGCCGCATGACCTTCTCCCGGGTCGCTTCGTCCAGACTGTCATCGCGCATCGTCGAGGCCGCCTGCCGGGTCGTCACGAGCACGTCGGAGGCGATCCGACCCACACCGGACAGCCAGAAACCGCCGAAGAACGTCCCGAGCGAGACGATCGCCGTCAGAACGATCACGACACCGACGCTTTCGGATCCTCGTCGCCGCTCGAGCGCGAGCTTCTCAGCGCGGCCGCCAGACGCTTGAGGGGATACCAGACAAAACCGATGATCGCGAAGATGACGGCGCCCACGAAGGCGAGGGCCGTGCCGATGACGCTGAGGCCGGCCCCTGGGCCGATGTAAGCGCCGGCCGTGGGCGCCGTGGCGATCAGCCAGGCGAGGGCGAGAAAGATGGCCGTCTTCGTTATGGGCATGACCAGTCGCTCACGTTGAAATAGCTGGATGGATAGAGTCGGGCCTCACCGAGCTCGGCGACCAGATCATCGCTGTATCGATTGACGTACTCCCATACCAGCTTCTGGTTCGCATCCGTCTCGCGCACACGCCCTCCCTGCGCTTCGGTGATCAACAATCCTCCAGCCGGCGTGACATCGACTTTGCCCCTGATCACCGAGAGGAGCTCCTGCCCGCTCTTTCCGCCGTAGATGGTCTTCGACCGCCCAGAGGCTGGATCGATCTCCATGATGTTGGTGATACGGGGCGCATCAGGCGACGCCTTGAGGGCGGTGCCTTCGAAAGCTGTCTGGTGAATGTTGTTGTTGAAAACGACGATCGTGCCGCCGGGTCTGAACTCCGGATCGTGCTGGCGGATCCAGGGACCAATCTGCCACCACTTCACGGTGGCGACGTTCTGATCGACGACCAATATCAGGTTGAGATCGCGAATCGACAGCGCCAGATCTCCCGCCTGGAACGTCGGAAAGTCGGCGGCTATGTCATCCGACAGCTCCTCGATCTTGTTCAGGTGGACGATTTCCTGATCCCACTCCAGGCCATCTTCGAAGGCCGCTCCGGTTGCGGTGAGGATCGAGTCGAGTCCGGCGTCGTAGAAGATCTTGACCGCCGAGAACTCCGCCTGGACGTGGCCGTCCTCGGACACCCGCAAGAGAGTGTCTTCATGGAACGGTGTCTCAAAGGGCGGATACGGCGACCGGCCCTCGACGAGTCGGCGCCCCGCGACCCAGAATCCGCCACCGCGAGCCCGTTCGACCGAGTGGTGCGTCTGCCGCCTGAGAGTCCAGACGACGCCGCCGCAGCGATCCAGCTTGACCAGCCCGCCCCACTCGAAATTGAAGACAATCGATCCATCGGGCAATGCCACCGCCCCATGGGTATCGATGTTCCAGTTTGTCGCGGGCTGCCACCCAGGGGGAAAGTGGTCAACATTGGTGAACACGTCGTAGAAGCGCACGGGCCATCGCGCGACGACCTCACCACTCCTGCGGATGAGCCGCAGCTCGTTCGTATCCTTGAAGAATCCTGACAGCAGGATGAGATCGGTCTGATCGCTTGCCGGATCGTTCACCGTGACGCCGTCGCCCCAGTACCGGCTCGCTTGCAGGAAGTGCTCGGGACGCCTCCGCAAGAGGGCCGACCACTCTCCGGCCGTCACACTCAAGGAACTCTTGATTGTTGTTGAAAGATCGGTCGTGAATCGGTACGCGGCGTTCCGCTCGACCCCCGCCTTGAGGCCGGTCGCGAACGCCCCGCCGAGCAGGCCGCACCAAACCAGGACGTTGAACACGACCCTCGACAGGTCGCGCGGACCGGCGCGAGGCTTTCCCATGCCTCCCGGAAGTATCGGTTGAGCTGGATAGCGACTTTAGGCGCTTCAGCAACGCGGCAGCGCCGACGATCACGGAGCCGACGAGTCTGCCGTTACACGAGCCGTCAGAGCACTCATGACGATTCCTTCGGACCGATGACCGCCCGACCGTCCATGTACGGTCTGAGCGCGTTCGGAACCGCAACCGTTCCGTCCTTCTGCTGAAAATTCTCCAGAATCGCCACGAGGGTGCGGCCCACCGCGAGCCCCGAACCGTTCAGGGTGTGAACGAATTCGGTCTTGCCCGTTCCGCCGGCGCGGAACTTGATGCCGGCGCGGCGGGCCTGAAACGCTTCGCAGTTGCTGCAGGAGGAAATCTCCCGATACGTGTTCTGGCTCGGCAGCCAGACTTCAACATCGTAGGTTTTTGCCGATTGGAACCCCATGTCGCCGGTGCACAACAAGATCGTCCGGAACGGCAGCTCGAGTCGTCTCAACACTTCCTCCGCGTGGCTCGTCAGCGATTCCAGCTCTTCGTACGACCGTTCGGGCGTCGTCAGTTTCACCAGCTCGACCTTGTCGAACTGGTGTTGCCTGATGAGTCCCCGGACGTCCTGGCCGTACGAGCCAGCCTCGCTCCGGAAACAGGGCGTATACGCCGTGTAACGAATGGGCAGATCCCGTCCGTCGAGAATCTCACCGCGATGGAGATTCGTCAGCGGCACTTCCGCGGTAGGCACGAGGTACAGGTCCCAATCGCCCCCTATCTTGAACAGGTCCGCTTCGAACTTCGGCAGGTTACCCGTTCCGAGCAGCGCAGCGGCGTTGACGAGCACCGGGGGCTGCACCTCGCGGTAACCGTGCTCGCGGGTGTGCAGGTCGAGCATGAAATTGATCAACGCGCGCTCGAGCCGCGCTCCGGCGCCGGTCAGCACCGAAAAGCGCGCTCCGGACATGCGGGTCGCCCGTTCGAAGTCGAGGATGCCGAGCGCGGTTCCGATGTCCCAGTGCGGCTTCGGCTCGAAATCGAAGGTGCGCGGCGTTCCGTACCTCCGAACCTCCGGGTTGTCCGCCGAGCTTCGGCCGACCGGTACGGATGCGTGGGGCAGATTCGGCAACAGGAGCAGCGCGTGATCGCGCTGGTGTTCCACTGCCTCGAGCTGCACGCTGAGCTGCTTGATCTGTTGCGCGCGGAGCTTGTTGGCCTCGAGGATGGGGGACGCATCGCGGCCCTGCCGCTTGGCTCGCGCCACCTCGTCGCCTGCAGTGTTCTGCTGGCGCTGCAATCCCTCGACTTCGGGGATCAAACGCCGGCGCGCCGTCTCCAACGTCGCGATCTCTTCGAGCGGCTTGTCGATGTCGAGACCGCGACTCTTGAGGCCTTTTCGGACTTCGTCGATGTGATCGCGTACGAATGCTGGATCGAGCATGTGCCCTCGG
The DNA here is from genome assembly GCA_035537875.1 of Vicinamibacterales bacterium. Lineage (GTDB taxonomy): Bacteria > Acidobacteriota > Vicinamibacteria > Vicinamibacterales > CAVVIG01 > DATLLJ01. The sequence continues at coordinate 45,482 of DATLLJ010000060.1, forward strand.
AGCTCCATTCTATATTCGCCGTATTGGCCTCGGGGTCGAGTCCTCTGCTACGATGCGTCCGTGCCACCCGCCGTTCGAAAAGCCGTCTTCCCGGCTGCGGGGCTGGGGACGAGGTTCCTCCCCGCCACCAAGGCCCAACCCAAGGAGATGCTCCCCCTCGTCGACAAGCCGATCATCCAATACGGCGTCGAGGAGGCCGTTGCATCGGGCGTTGACAACATCATTCTCGTCACGGGGCGCGGCAAGAACGCCATCGAAGATCACTTCGACCGCTCGGTGGAGCTCGAGTCGTTCCTCGAGGCGAGAGGCAAGCGCGACCAGCTCGCCGAGGTGCGGAAGATCTCCAATCTGATTAACTTCGCCTACGTGCGCCAGGGCGAGCCGCTCGGTCTTGGACATGCTGTCCTGGTGGCAAAGGAGCTGGTCGGCAACGAGCCGTTCGCCGTCATCCTCGGCGACGACGTCATCGACGCGGACCCACCGGCCATCAGACAGCTGATCGACGTGTTTGCACGCGTGAACGGCCCGGTGCTGGCTGTCGAGCGCGTGCCGCGGGACGAGATCTCGAACTACGGCGTGATCGCGATCGATCCGACGGCCTCGTTCGGCGAGGGCGTGTACCAGGTGCGGGACCTGGTCGAAAAGCCGCCGAAGGAAGAAGCGCCCTCGGATCTGGCCATCATCGGCCGTTACGTGCTCACCCCGGACATCTTTCCGGCGCTGGCGGCGACCAAGAGCGACCGCACTGGGGAAATTCAGCTGACGAACGGGCTGCGCGAGCTGCTCAAGTCGCGCCCGATCTTCGCGTGCGAGGTCAAGGGCGTCCGGCACGACACGGGAAACAAACTGGGATTCTTGAAGGCCGTGGTGTACTTCGCGCTGCGCCGGCCCGATCTCGCCGAGAAGTTTTCGGCCTACCTGACGTCCCTCAACCTGCCGCAGCCGCTCGGCAAGCCGTAAAGGCCGGGCAGATGCCGCGGCGGAGGCTAGGAACTCTTCTGGGGCGTCGCCGCGCCCGAGGACGGGTCGCTCTTCGCCGCTTTCGCGCTCGCGTCCGTTTTCCCGGTCGCCTCGACCTTGTCGCTCTTCTCGGCCTGCTTCGGTTTCTCGGTCTTCTCGCCCGCCTCGGCCGCAGGCGTCTCCTTGCCGGCAGCGTCCGCTTTGGATTCGTCACCCTCGGACGGTCCGGTCTTCTTCGCGTAGTCGGTGATGTACCAGCCGCTCCCCTTGAACTGAAAAGCGGGTGTGGACATCAGCTTGTGAACCGCTCCTCCGCAGGTGGGGCAGCTCTCGAGCGGCGGATCCGAGAACTTCCTGATCAACTCGAAGCGGCGACCGCACGCGTCGCACTGGTATTCGTACAGCGGCATCAGCTCGCTTTCCTCATCACAGTGATGGTGGACCGTCCTGCGACAGCACCGGCCCGCACGCGGGCTCGCGCCTATTCCAGGAGATCGCCGGTGTCTCCGCCTTCGGTCCCGCCAAGCATCAGTTGTCGATGGAGCCAGAAAGGCGCGGTGCCAGCGCCGAGCAGCGTATCGTGAAACGTTCGCAGTGAAAACGCCTTCCCCTGCTGCTGTTTGTAATCGCTGCGCAACTTCATCAGCATCAGCTTCCCGACGCTGTACACCAGATACATCGGATCGAACGTCCCCCGCTCGGCTTCCCGCCGCGCGCTCGCTTCTTCCATGAACGCTTCGTCGCGGAAGAAGCGTACGCCCTGCTCCACGGACATATCTTCGGTGTGCATCCGGATGCAGACGATGAATCGAGCGAGGCGAATGAGCGCCTCGGCGAGCTGGCCCAGCTTGACGCTGTAGTCCTGTCGGCCGAACCCCGCGTCCATCATCATCTCTTCGCAGTAGTGCGCCCATCCCTCGACGAACGAGGCCGGCGCGAACATGATGGACTTGCGGACCTTCGACTCCACGCGGCGAAGATGCTGGAACTGCAGGAAGTGCCCGGGGTAGACCTCGTGGATGGAGATCGACCAGAGCGTCGGGTAGTTGTAGTCGCGGAGGTGCTCTTCCTGTCGTTCCTGTGGCCAAGACGGATCGACGTCCGTCAGATAGTAGTAGGCCTGCGACGGTTTCGCTTCGAAGGGCCCCGGCGTCCACATGCTGGCAAACGACCAGCGATAGAATTCCGGCGTCGCCGCCACGGTGATCGCTTCGCTCGATGGCACCGTGATCAGCGCTTGTCGCTCGAGAAACGTCACCAGCTCGGCGAGCTGCTGTCGGCCGACGTCCACGAGCTCGCCCGGTTTGGGGTGCTTCGCCTTGGTGCGCTGCCACGCGTCGAGCGGGTTGCCCCCATTCATCCGACCCGCGAGGCTCTTGAACGCTTCCTGTGTCGCCTGCAGCTCGCGCAACGCGATAGCCAGCAGCCGTTCGACAGGGACAGCCACCCCTTCGTCGAGCCTCAGCTTCTGCTCGAATCGCTCGCGCCCGAGTCGGAAGCTTCCGCGCGCCTTCGGACCTATCTCGTTCTCCAGGTCGTGCACGTACGATCGAACGGCCTGGCTCGCCTCCATTTGCGCGTCCGCGAGTTCGCCGAGCAGATGCAGATCGTCCACATCCGCCAGCGCTCGGGGCAGATCGTCGTCGATGAACGTGAGGGCTCCCCGCATCGTCTCGATGCCAACCTTGACGAAGATCCCCGGTGGATCCTTGATGTTGTCGCGAGCGGCCTGAATGAGACGCGGAGCCTGTCGCAATTTCGACAGAACCCGGCGTGCCCGCTCGGCCGCCGGGGCGTACGTGAAGAGCACCTGTCCCGCGAGGCTGGAAGCCAGCAGGTCTGAGTAATACTGCGGATGCCGTTCCCACGTCCGGATGTCTTCGAGTTCGTAGATCCGGCCTTTCACGTGGGACGTCAGCATCCGGTGCTCGAGTCGCTCCACCGGCGTGAGCGCCTCGGGTTTGATTTCGTCGAGGCGGCGCAGGTATCCCGTCAGAGCGTGAACCTGTGCCTCGACTGCCTGCCGACTCAGGTCTTCGAGGTGATCGTCGTAAGTATGCACGCCGTCCAGCGTCGCGTATGTCGGGCAAGTCTCGTGAAGATAGGCCAGCAGATCGTTGACGAGGTGCGGGAGCGGTTCCGAAGCGATCATCGTTTCAAGGCCACAACACTCTTCAGGTATCCAATCCGGCAGCTCAGCTGGCCGGGAAATCCGATCCGTCAATGGTACAATAAGCCGCGCGTTCTGATGCCCGGCACGCTGTTCGTGGTCGCCACGCCCATCGGCAACCTCGAAGACATCACGAGCCGCGCGTTGCGCATCCTGCGCGAGGTTTCGATCGTCGCGGCCGAGGACACTCGGCGGACCGCGCAGCTCTTCACCCGTTACGGCATCACCACGCCCACGACGAGCCTCCACGAACACAACGAACGTCGGAAAGTGCCTTCGCTCGTCGCCCGGCTCGAGGGCGGCGACGATGTCGCCCTGGTGTCTGATGCGGGAACCCCAACCATCTCAGACCCAGGCACGCATCTCATCAGGGCCGCGATCGACGCGGGCGTACGCGTCGAGCCTATTCCAGGGCCGAGCGCGATCATCGCGGCGCTGACCGTGGCCGGGCTGCCGACGTCACGCTTTACGTTTCTTGGGTTCCCACCTCATAGGTCAAAAGACAGAGATTACTGGTTCAGTCAGTTGAAGAACTCGGACGGCACGGTGGTCTTTTTCGAAGCGCCCCATCGCATCCTCCAATCACTGGACTCGATGCGTCAGGCCGTAGGGGACTGTGATGTCACTGTGTGCAGGGAACTGACCAAAGTCCACGAAGAGATCATCAGAGGCCGCATTTCTAAGGTAATAGACCTAATACAGCGGCCGCGTGGCGAGTTCACGGTGGTGGCTAATCTTGGCCATATGACAGAACTCGCTCCAGCAGACCCCCCAGACGCTCTCAGTATGTTGGCTGAATTTGGTGTATTGACCGATAAAGAGAGGCTTTCAAGACGCGCCGCGGTCGCCACGCTGGCTAAACGTCATCAGCTTCGGCCAAACCAAGTCTACGAGATGATCGAGGCGGCCAAGAAATTGACCGTATGACCAAAATGTACCGGCGTCTCGCTTTCTGTCAGGGCCTCGATCTTGACCGTTTGACGGCGTTTTGCTAAGTTACCCGCCGCTTCCAGGGCGAGATCGCAGCCCCACTCCATTCCAGGAGGCTCATGGTGAAGCAGCGGCGGCCGGCACCCAAAACCCCTAAGGCACCAGCCCCCGTTCCCCATGTACGGCGTACGCCCCGCGCGTTGGCCACGGAACCCGCAGACATGCCGTCTCAACAGCAGCCTCCGCCTCAACCACAGCGCCGTACCACCTATGTCGAAGCTGTCGCGCTGTACGAGCGAGGCCTTGAAGCTCTCCAGCGTCATGAGTTCACCGAAGCATCGGCGTACTTCGAAAGCGTGCTGCGCCAATACCCTGAGGAAAAAGAGCTGCACGAGCGCGTGCGCTTATATCTGAACATCTGTCAGCGCCAGGCGGCCCCAAGAGAATCCACTCCGCAGTCGCAGGAAGAGCGGCTCTACGCCGCGACGCTGGCGATCAACGGCGGGCGCTACGACCAGGCTATTTCCAATCTGCGACTGGTCCGGGACGAGGATCCCGACAACGACCATGCGCTGTACATGCTGGCCGTGGCGCACGCCCAGCGTGGAGAACCGGCAGAGGCGATTGCGCACCTGGAGCGGGCAATCGCGCTCAACCCCGAGAATCGCGGGCTCGCGAAAAGCGACCCCGATCTCGAGCCGCTGCGCGGAGACGAGGCGTTCCGCACCGCTCTCGACACCCCTCTCGCGACCCGGGGCGATCGCCGCCGCCCGTTACGGACACGTTCGGTCCGATAGACGATAATTGTCGGTCTGGATGTCCGACGTCCACGTCGTCATTCTCGCCGCCGGCAAGGGCACGCGCCTCAAGTCTGCCAGCCCGAAAGTCCTGCACCGCGTTGCCGGACTGCCGATGATCGCCCACGTCCTTCGCGCTGCCAACGCGATTGGACCTCAATCGCTTACGGTTGTCGTCGGTCACCAGGCCGAGCGGGTCAAATCCGCTCTCGAGCAGCACTCTGGTCTCACCTTTGTGGTTCAGGAACCACAGCTCGGGACCGGGCACGCGCTCCTGACAGCGGAACCCGCCCTTGGACGCGCGACGGGCACGCTCGTGCTCTTGTCCGGGGACGTGCCGCTGTTGTCACCACAAACCCTGCAGGCTCTGCTAGATAGGCACCATGGTGCACGAGCAGCGGCCACGCTGCTTACAGCGGTCGTTGACGTCCCCAGCGGGTACGGTCGAATCGTTCGCTCTGGCGAGCAGATTGCTCGTATTGTCGAGGAGCGGGATGCGATCGCTCAGGAGCGAGCCATCCGCGAGGTCAACTCGGGGATATATGCTTTCGCTCTGGATGGTCTTTTCGACGCCGTGCGCGCCATCGCGGCTGACAACGCTCAGCGCGAATACTACCTGCCCGACCTGGTGGCAATTTTCCGAGGCCGCGGCCAGGTGGTCGAGGGCATCCGGGTGGGCAATCCGGACGAGATCCGAGGCATCAACAGCCGCGCCGAGCTCGCCGAAGTGAGCCGAATCGTGAGACAACACAAGAACAGCGAGCTGATGGCATCGGGCGTCACGATCGAGGATCCCGCGACGACGTACGTCGACGGGGACGTCCTGGTTGGTCCCGATACGATCCTGCACCCCGGGGTTTCGCTCGAAGGCCACACACAGATCGGCTCCGGCTGCGAAATCCACAGCGGGGTTCGCATCATCGATTCGCGCATCGGCGATCGGGTCACGATTCTGAACCACTGCGTGATCACCAGTTCTACCGTCGGCAACGACTGCAGCGTCGGACCCTTCTCGCATCTGAGACCGGGAGCCGACGTAAAGGATCGCGCGCATGTCGGCAACTTCGTCGAGCTCAAACGCACGGTCCTCGGCGCCGGTTCGAAGGCAATGCACCTTTCCTATCTCGGCGACGCCACCATCGGACAGAACGTGAACATCGGCGCCGGAACCATCACGTGCAACTACGACGGCGTCAGCAAGAACCAGACGGTCATCGAGGACGGCGCGTTCATCGGCAGCGATTCGCAGCTCGTCGCCCCGGTCACCGTCAAGCAGGGCGCCTACGTCGGCAGCGGCACGACCGTGCGCGAGGAAGTACCGTCGGGGGCGTTGGCGATCAGCGCCGGCAAGCAGCGGAACATCGAGGGATGGGTCGACAAGAAGAAAAAGACTCTGGGCTAGGGGCTGGAGGCTTGGGGGAGTAACGACTCATGTGCGGAATCATCGGGTACATCGGACCCAAAGACGTCGTGCCAGTGCTGATCGACGGCCTCAAGCGCCTGGAATATCGCGGTTACGACTCGGCGGGCGTGGCGGTCGTCCGCAACGGCGCGGTGGACCTCCGGCGCAGCGCTGGCAAGCTCTCAAACCTCGAAGAAGCCATCGTCGCCGATCCCATTACTGGTGACTACGGCGTCGGTCACACGCGTTGGGCGACGCATGGACGGCCAACGGAAGAAAACGCGCACCCGCATCGCGACTGCACCGGCAAAATCGTCGTCGTCCACAACGGCATCATCGAGAACTACCTCGATTTGAAACACGAGCTTCAGCAGCAGGGCCATCGCTTCGTCACCGAGACCGACACCGAGATCGTTGCGCATCTCGTCGAACGGGAGATGAAAGACGACGGCCTCGAGAACGCCGTCCGCCGTGCGCTGCTGCTGATGCGCGGGCTCTTCGCCCTCGTTTTGATCTCCGCCGACGATCCCGACAAGATCGTGGCCGTGCGCAACGGCCCCCCCATCGTGGTCGGCCTCGGCGATCGCGAGTTCTTCGTCGCGTCGGACATTCCCGCCATCCTCAGCCACACGCGCGATGTCGTCTTCCTCGGCGACGAGGAAATGGCCGTCATCACGGCGACCGGCGTGACGTTCACCGACTTCTTCGGCCGGCCCGTCTCCAAAGCCACGCAGCGCGTGCTGTGGGACCCCATCATGGCGGAGAAGGCTGGATACAAGCATTTCATGCTCAAGGAGATCTTCGAACAGCCGACCGCCGCGCGTGAGACGATCCTCGGCCGCGTGTCGCACGAGACGGGCAAGATCTTCCTCGAAGAGATCAACATCCTGGAGGGCGAGCTCCAGGCGATCGAGCGGGTGACGATCCTTGCCTGCGGGACGTCGTGGCACGCCGGTCTCGTCGGCAAGTTCATGATCGAGCAGCTCGCCCGCCTGCCGGTCGAGGTGGACTACGGCTCCGAGTACCGGTACAGGCATCCGATCGTCACACCGAACACGCTCGCCGTGGTGATCACGCAGTCGGGCGAGACGGCGGACACGCTGGCGGCGCTCCGCGAGGCGAAGCGCAACAACCCGAAGAGCGTCGCCATCTGCAACGTCGTGGGCAGCATGGCGACCCGCGAAACGGACGGGACCCTCTACACACATGCCGGGCCCGAGATCGGCGTCGCCTCCACCAAGGCCTTCACCTCCCAGCTGGTCGCCCTCTATCTGCTCGCGCTCCGTCTGGCGCAGGCGCGCGGCGTCCTGTCGTTCGAAACCACGAAGCCGTACATCGAGGAGCTGCTGCAACTCCCGCAGCTCCTCGATGACACGCTCAAGGTTGCGCTCTCGATCGAAGAGATCGCGGCGCGCTTCTACAACCGCACGGACTTTCTGTATCTGGGCCGCGGTATCAACTATCCGATTGCCCTCGAAGGGGCTCTGAAGCTCAAGGAAATCTCGTACATTCACGCTGAGGGTTACCCGGCCGGTGAGATGAAGCACGGCCCGATTGCCCTCATCGACGAACAGATGCCCGTCGTGACGCTGGCACCCGTCGATCATGTCTTCGAGAAGATGATTGGCAACATGCAGGAGGTCAAGGCCAGAGGGGGTTCCGTCATTGCCTTGACGACCCGCGGCGACAAGAAGCTCTGGTCGATTCTCGATCGCTCCCGCGACGTCGTCGTCGAGCTTCCGCCCGCTTCTGACCTGCTGACGCCTGTCGTGATGGTTCTGCCCCTTCAACTGCTGGCCTACAACATTGCGGTTCGTCGCGGCTGTGACGTCGATCAGCCGCGGAACCTGGCCAAGAGTGTGACGGTGGAGTAGAGGCTAGAGGGGTAGGCCCTCGCGGCTAGGGATTGCCTGTTCGACGATGTTAAGCTGGATCGTCTCGACGCCCTAATTTCTACTCTCTGACCTCTAGCCTCTGGCCGCAGATGGATTTTCTCGGAGCCCTCAATCCCGAACAACGGACGGCGGTGCTGCACCTCAAGGGCCCGCTCCTCATTCTTGCCGGAGCCGGCTCGGGCAAAACACGCGTCATCACCAGCAGAATCGCGTACTTAATCGGCGACGGTCACGCCGAGCCGCGCGAGATTCTTGCCGTCACGTTCACGAACAAGGCTGCTGAGGAGATGCGTGAGCGCGTCGCCGCCCTGGTCGGCGCCGACGGCGGCGGGATGTGGATTTCCACATTTCATTCCCTCTGCGCCCGTCTGCTGCGCCGCGAGGCGCCGGCGATCGGTCTCGCCCGCGATTTTGTCATCTACGATTCCGCGGACCAGCTTGCCGTGATCAAGCAGGCGCTCAAGGAACTGCACATCGACGACAGCTTCGTACAGCCGCGGGCGGCGTTGTCGCGCATCAGCCATGCCAAGAACCGGATGGAAGGTCCGGACGAGGTCGCTGCCGGCTCTGGCTGGACCCGTCCGGGCAGCAGGGACAGCGATGTCGCGAAGATCTACCGGTATTACCTGGGAGCCCTGAAGGAGAGCCGCGCCCTCGATTTCGACGACCTGTTGCTGAAGACAGTCGAGCTCTTCGAGCAGTCGGCGACGGTTCGGTCGAAGTACGCCGAACAGTTCCGGTTCGTCATGGTCGACGAATACCAGGACACCAACCGCCCTCAATACCTGCTCATCCGCCGACTCGCGGAGGCCCATCGCAATCTCGCTGTGGTCGGCGACCCCGATCAGTCGATCTACAAATGGCGCGGGGCCGACCTTCGCAACATCCTCGACTTCGAGCAGGACTTCCCCGAAGCCACCACGGTGAAGCTCGAACGCAACTACCGATCCACGCAGATCATCCTCGACGCCGCTTCGGCGGTGATCCGGGAGAATCGCAATCGGCAGGACAAGCACCTCTGGACCGACCGCCGTGGGGGCCCCCGCATCACCTATTTCCGCGGCGGCGACGAGCTCGAGGAAGCGGACTTCATCACGCGCACCGCCCGCGGCGCCCTCGCCGACGATGTGGAGGCGACGGTCGCGGTGCTCTACCGCACGAACGCACAGTCCCGCGCGATCGAAGACGCCCTCATGCGCGAGGGCGTCGCGTACAAGATCATCGGCGGTGTCAGATTCTACGAGCGGAAGGAAGTCAAAGACGCGCTCGCGTACATGCGCCTCGTGATCAACCCTCATGACGATGTCAGTCTCAGACGCGTCATCAACGTTCCCGCGCGGGGCATCGGCAAGGGCCTCATGGAGGCGCTCGAAACGCTCGCGCCGGCGACCGACAATGCTCTGCCGCTCCTCGCCACGGGGCTGCAGCCCGCCGTGACCGCCAACTCTCTCTGGGCACGACTCCTTCGCGGAGTCGACGAGAACATGTTTCCGAACCGTGCCACTCAGTCCCTCGCCGCATTCCGCGGTCTGATCGTCGCTCTTACAGACATGGCGCGCCGGGAGGCGGTCTCGATCGCCATCGGCAAGATGCTCGATCAGAGCGGATATCTGCAGGATCTCCATCAGGAGCGCAGCGAGGAAGCCGAAGGGCGCATCGAGAACCTGGCCGAGCTCGTCTCGGCCGCCCGCGAATACGAAAGCCGGGAGAGCGAGCCAACACTCGGGGGGTTCGTCGATCGCCTGTCGCTCTTGTCAGACGTGGACGAAGAGCAGGGAACGCGCGACGCGCGCGTCTGGCTCATGACCTTGCACAGCGCCAAGGGTCTCGAATTTCCCGTCGTCGTGATGGCGGGGCTCGAGGAAGGGCTGTTTCCCCACTCCCGCTCCAGCGACGATCTGGAGGAGCTCGAGGAAGAGCGCCGCCTCTGTTACGTGGGGATGACGCGCGCTCAGGTTCGGCTCGTGCTGACCGGCGCCGCCCGGCGTCGAATCTTCGGCGAGTATCAATCGAGCGAACCGTCGCGGTTCATCCAGGAGGTTCCCCTTGAACTCGTCGATCGGGTCGCGCCCTCGTTCTCGACCGGACCGTTTCAGGGACAGTTCCCCCACTACGAGTTCCGGACGAACCCCTACGGACGGGGTCGCCGCGGCGGGCGCTTTCGGGACGACACGCCGGCATATGCCTACGAGGACGAGGATCAATCGTCCGCGGTCGTTATCCGGCCGGGAATGAAGGTCCGGCACCCACAATTCGGCGAAGGCAGCGTCGTCAGCGTCGAAGCTCTCACTGACGACACGAAGGTGGTGGTCCGGTTCCGGGCGGTCGGTCAAAAAACGCTGCGCGCGAAATTCGCCCGATTGGAGCTCATGTGAAGAACCGTGAACGGTCGTGGCTCGGCTTAGAATTCTTGTACCGAGCGACATCGCGATGAAGGAGTGCCGCGCCTCGTGAAGACGATCTTGTTCGGCTCGAACCCCCGTCTCACCGCCATCCGCGCCGGCGTCCTCGTCGTCACGGCAATTGTCGTCTTCGGGTACGTCCTGCTCCCCGTTCGCTTGACGGGCATCAGCATGGAGCCCACGTACACCGACGGCGAACTGAACTTTGCAAATCGCCTGGCGTTCTCCTGGCGCGAACCGGCCCGCGGCGACGTGGTGGCCATCCGGATGGCGGGACCGAGCGTGTTGTACATCAAGCGCGTCATCGGTCTTCCAGGTGAGCAGATCGAGATCGAGATGGGGGTCGTCAAGGTGAACGGCGAAGCGCTGCTCGAGCCGACCGTCGTTCGGAAAGCGGCCTGGAATCTGCCGGCACTCACGCTTGGGCCCGACGAATATTTCGTCATCGGCGACAACCGCGCGATGTCGATGCACAACCATGACTTCGGCCGTGCCACCCGGGATCGAATCATCGGCAAGCTCCTGTTTTGATGCGAAAGAACGGCTCGGTATACGTTTCGATCGTTCTGGCCGTGCTGGTGGGGTATTTCTCGTACCAGTGGTGGTTCAACCCGCGCCGCGCCATCAAGCGGCAGTTGGGCGAGCTCGCCGCCACGCTGTCGCTGCCGCCGGAGGAAGTGAGCGAAATAGACCGCCTTGCCCGTCTGGCGCGGCTTCGACACTACTTCTCGCCCGACGTCCAGATCACGACGGGCCGCTCGGGAGCCTCGATCAACTCGCGCGACGCGCTGATCGGCGCCGTCGCGGCGTGGAAGGCCCCAGCCGGCGGATGGAACGTCACGTTCGTCGACGTCCAGATCAGAATGGATTCCGAGACGACCGCGAGCGCCTACATGACCGCCGAGATAACCGGTCAGGATCCCCGGACGGGCGCGCCGTCGTTGGACGCGCGGGAGGTGACCGTCCGATTGGCTAAACAGGACGACGCGTGGGTCGTCACGACGGCGGAGCCGACGGAGACGCTTCAACGTCCCTGAACCCGGTCACCAGCCAGCGTGCGGACCCCTCCCCGCCGCCATTGCGCTCGATTGTCACGACCAGCCTCTTGTGCACCGTTCGGCCATCAGGCAGAAACACGGGCGCCTCGAGAGTGACGTCCTTCACGGCGTGGCCGTTCCGCTGAGCCTGGCCGACGGCAACGATCTCGAACGTTCTGATAATTCCTTGTTGGCGAGGTTCGAAGATGACGGTCGCGATGGTCTGCAGCGCCGTCGTATCGCGAAGCCGCGAGGCGTCGAAGAACCGCTCGAGGAGCGCCTGTTCGGCGGTCGCACAGGCCGCCAGCGCCATCGCCGCGGCCGCCACGGCAATTCGGCGGGTTACGATCAGTCTGCCGTCTGGAATCAATCTGCGATCTGACTCCTTGAATCAGCACGTTCAGCTCTCGTCGGCCTCGCCGTCCTCCTTTTCGACCAGCCTCGCGACGGAGACGACGCGATCTTCCCCTTCGATGTCGATCAGACGAACGCCCTGTGTCGCCCGGCCGATCGCCCGCACATCGTTCGCCGGCATCCTGAGGATCATGCCCTGCTGGGTAATCAGCAGCAGCTCGTCTCCTTCGTGCACGTAGGAGATGCCCACCACGTGGCCGTTACGATCGCTCGTTGCGATGTTGATGACGCCGACTCCCCCGCGCGACTGAACGCGATACTCCTCGATTTCAGTGCGCTTGCCGTACCCGTGCTCGGTCACGCTGAGCAGCGCGCCGCCCGGGCTCACCACTTCCATCGCCACCACGTAGTCGCCCTCGCGCAGTGTGATGCCTCGAACGCCGTATGCTGTACGGCCCATGGCCCGCACGTCGCTTTCGTGAAAACGGATCGCCATCCCCGCATGGGTCCCGATGAAGATCTCGCCGTTGCCATCGGTGACCTGCACGGCGATCACCGAGTCGTCCGGCTCGATGCCCATGGCGATGATGCCGCCCGCGCGAGGATTGCTGAAGGCTGACAGCGCCGTCTTTTTCACCACGCCGCGGCGCGTGCCCATGACCACGTAACGGCTCTCGTCAAACTCCTTCACCGCGATCATCGCCGCGATCTTCTCGCCTTCCTCCATCGACACCAGATTGGCAATCGACTTGCCCTTGCCGCCGGGACCGACATCCGGAATCTCATGGACCTTGAGCCAGTACGCCCGCCCTCGATCCGAAAAGATCATGATGTACGCGTGCGTGGAGGCCACGAACAGGTGGCTGACGAAGTCCTCGTCCCGCGTGCGCATCCCGATGCGGCCCTTGCCGCCGCGACGCTGGTTGCGGTATGTCGTGATGGCGGTGCGCTTGACATAACCGGTGTTGCTCACCGTGATGGCCATGTCTTCTTCCGCAATCAGATCCTCGATGCTGATGTCACCCGCCTCGCCCTCGACGATCTCCGTGACGCGTGCGTCGCCGTAGGTCTCCCGCGCCTCCTTGAGCTCATCGACGATGATCTGCATCAGGAGCCGCTCGCTGGCCAGAACGGCACGGAGGCGCTCGATCGTCTTCAGCAGCTCGGCCAGCTCGTCGAGAATCTTCTGTCGTTCGAGCCCGGTCAGACGCTGCAGCTGCATGTCGAGAATGGCCTGCGACTGAATCGGGCTCAGTGCGAATCTGGCGACCAGCCCGTCGCGCGCCTCGACGACGGTCTTCGATCCGCGAATGAGGCGGATGACTTCGTCCAGGTGATCGAGGGCGATTTTGAGCCCCTCGAGAATGTGATATCGCGCCTCCGCCTTCTTGAGCTCGAACTCGGTCCGGCGCCGCACGACATCGCGACGGAACTCGATGAAGATCTCGACGAGCTCGAGGAGATTCAGGACCTTCGGCCGACCGCCGACGATGGCGAGCATGATGATGCCGAAGCTCGATTGCAACGGCGTGTGCTTGTAGAGGTTGTTCAGGATCACCTCGGCGACCTCGCCTCGCTTCAGCTCGATGACGATCCGCATCCCCTCCCGATCGGATTCATCGCGCAGATCCGAGATGCCTTCGATCGTCTTCTCGCGCACGAGCTCGGCAATCCGTTCGATCAGCTTCGCCTTGTTGACCTGGTACGGGATCTGCGTGAAAACGATCGACTGTCTGTCTCCCTTCTTGCTGGTCTCGATCGTCGAACGCGCCCGCATCAGAATCGCGCCGCGGCCGGTGGTGTACGCCTGGACGGCCCCCTGGCGGCCGACAATCAGGCCGGCCGTCGGGAAATCGGGCGCGGGAATCAGCCGGATGAGGTTGCGCAGCTTTTCGCCGGTGGTCAAACGGACGGACGGGTCGCCGAGGTACGTCTGGTCGATCAGCCAGATGCATCCGTCGATCACCTCCCGCAGATTGTGCGGGGGAACGTTCGTCGCCATGCCGACGGCGATTCCCGCCGACCCATTCACCAACAGATTCGGAAACGGCGCCGGCAGAACGGACGGTTCCTCGGTCGTCTCGTCGTAGTTCGGCACGAAGTCGACGGTCTCCTTGTCGAGATCGGCCATCATGTCGTCGGCCAGCGCCTGGAGCCGCGCTTCCGTATACCGCATCGCCGCAGGCGGATCGCCGTCAATCGAACCGAAGTTGCCCTGCCCGTTCACGAGCGGATAGCGCATGTTGAAATCCTGCGCCATTCGCACGAGGGTGTCGTAGATGGAGGCGTCGCCGTGGGGATGGAAGTTCCCCATGACCTCTCCGACGATCTTGGCGCACTTGCGATAGCCCCGCGTCGACGACAAGCCCATCGTCTTCATGCCGTACAGCACGCGCCGATGCGCCGGCTTGAGGCCGTCACGCGCGTCGGGCAGCGCTCGGCCGATGATGACGCTCATCGCGTAATCCATGTACGAGCGCTTCATCTCGTCTTCGATGTTGACCGGGTGCAGTGCGGGAACTATGTCTGCCATGGCACGTGTCAGGGATTGGAAGTCAGGGGTTAGAGGTCACAGGTTAGGGGTCAGGGGCTGGAGACGCGACGCAAACACCTGGCCCCCCGGCTCCTGGACCCTACACATCAAGGTTCTTGACGTCCAGGGCGTTGTCCTCGATGAACTTCCGACGCGGCTCGACTTGATCGCCCATCAGGGTCGTGAACATGAGATCCGCCTCCGTGTGGTCTTCGGCCCGCACTTGAAGGAGCGTCCGCACGTTCGGATCCATCGTGGTGGCCCAGAGCTGGTCGGGATTCATCTCCCCGAGACCCTTGTAGCGGTTCACGGCAACGCCCTTCTTGCCGGCGGCGATGAAGAACTCGACCAGTTCGTCCAGCGAGTGAAGCGTCACGTCCGCCTGCTTCAGGCTTTTCGCCAGCGCCGGTTTTCGCACGCTCTCTCTCGGCTCGGCCGCCAGCTTCGTCGCCTCGTCGAGCGGGCCGCCGCCGATCGCCGTCCCGTCGGCCGACGCCGCGGGCGCACCGTCTTCCTCCACCTGATCGGCCAAATCTCCCGTGGTTGAGACGATGATGTCGCCGCCCAGCGCCGGCATCTCGCGGTGGTTCGCCAGCAGTGTCCGATACTCACCGGCAGTGACGAAATCCACACCAATGGTCAACTGACGGGGATACCCGCTCGACCGATCTTCGACGCGCAGCAGATACCGGTTATGTTCCTCGTCGCGCTCCACGGTCACGGCTCGCGCGGACGTCGTCAAGACCTGGGCCAGCCCTTCGAGCTTCTCCTTGTCGGCAAAAAACTCCCGATCGGCCCCCGCGGAGAGGAGGGCTTCGACGATCTCTCTCGGGTGCCCGCGGCGCTCCACCACCTGCAGCATCTTCTGATGCGCGATCATCTTGTGAAGGAGGCGCTCGAGCTCGCCGCCAGAAATTTCGATTCCCCGCGACGGAACCCGCACGAGACGGGCTTCGGCGGCGCGTCTGATGAGAAACGCATCGAGCTCGCGCTCGTCCTTGATGTAGGTTTCGGTCTTGCCACGCTTGGCGCGAAAGAGCGGCGGCTGCGCGATGTACACGTAGCCGCTCTCGATCACGCGCGGCAGCTGCCGGTAAAAGAACGTGAGAAGCAGCGTTCGGATGTGGGATCCGTCCACGTCCGCGTCCGTCATGATGATGATGCGGTGGTACCGGAGCTTTCCGAGGTCGAAATCCTCGGCGCCGATCCCGCAGCCGAGCGCAGCGATCATCGTCTTGATCTCATCGCTGCCGAGCATCTTGTCGAATCGCGCCTTCTCGACGTTCAAGATCTTGCCCTTGAGGGGCAGGATCGCCTGAAACCGTCGGTCGCGTCCCTGTTTGGCCGACCCGCCGGCCGATTCACCCTCGACGATGTACAGCTCGCTCAACGACGGATCCCGCTCCTGACAGTCGGCAAGCTTGCCCGGTAACGAGCTGCCGTCGAGGGCCCCCTTCCGCCTGACGAGATCGCGCGCCTTGCGCGCGGCCTCGCGGGCACGAGCGGCGTCGATGGCCTTCCCCACGATTCGTCGCGCAACGCCGGGGTTCTCTTCCAGGTACGACGCCAGCCGGTCGTTCAGCACCGCCTCGACGATTCCCTTGACTTCCGTGTTGCCGAGCTTCGTCTTCGTCTGGCCTTCGAACTGCGGGCGCGGGATCTTGACGCTGACGACGCTCGTCAGTCCCTCGCGGATGTCATCGCCGGTGATGCTTTCCTTCAAGTCCTTGGCCAGCGAATTCTTCGTCGCGTACGAGTTGATGGTCCGCGTGAGGGCCGAGCGGAATCCAGAAAGGTGCGTGCCACCTTCGTGTGTGTTGATGTTGTTGGCGAACGCGTACACCAGCTCCGCATACCCGTCGTTCCACTGAAGGGCAATCTCGACGTCAATCCCCTCCTTTTCGCCGTGCATGTGGATGGGCTTCTCGTTGACCACCGTCTTGTTCTTGTTGAGATGCGTGACGAAAGAAACAATACCGCCCTCGTAGTGGAACTTGTGCGATTTGCCGTCGCGTTCGTCGTCCAGCGTGATGACGACTCCCCCGTTCAGAAACGCCAGCTCCCGCAGCCGCTGTGCGAGCGTGTCGAAGCTGAAGACGGTCGTTTCGAAGACGGACGGATCGGGCCTGAAGGTGACCTTCGTGCCCCGTCGCTTGGTCGTCCCGGTCATCTCCAGGTCGGTCGTCGGCCGTCCGCGCTCGTAGCTCTGTTGATAGACCTGCCCATTGCGCCAAATCTCCAGATCGAGCGCCTCTGACAACGCATTCACCACCGAGACGCCGACCCCGTGAAGGCCACCGGACACCTTGTAGCTCTCGTTGTCGAACTTGCCGCCGGCGTGGAGCATGGTGAGAACGACTTCGGCCGCTGACTTGCCACTGGCGTGGCGATCGACAGGGATGCCACGGCCGTTGTCCACGACCGTGACGGAACCGTCGATGTGGATCGTGACGTTGACGTGATCGCAGAAGCCCGCCAGTGCCTCGTCGATCGAGTTGTCGACAATCTCGTAGACAAGGTGGTGAAGGCCGGTGGGCCCGGTCGAGCCGATGTACATCGCCGGCCGTTTGCGCACCGCCTCGAGCCCTTCGAGAACCTTGATCTTGTCGGCTGAGTAGTCGTTGACGCCGGCCCCGGCGTGCCCGTTGGGCCCTTCGGGCGCTTCCGTCGAACCCGCTTCGTCGCGGTCGGGATCCTGAGTTCGGTCTGTGTATTCCATCACACTCGCATCGGCATGATCACGTACGTGTAGTCGTAGCCTTCGGCCCCGATCGGCTTCATGACGGCCTGGCTCACTTCGTCCTTGAGCTCGAGCGATACGACGTCGGTGGAGACCGCGGCAAGAAAATCGAGCACATACTGCGCGTTGAAGCAGATCTGCAGCGACGGTCCGCTGTAGTCCACCGGAAGCGTCTCCCTGGCTTCACCGAGGTCCGGGCTGCTGGATGTGACGTCCACTTTTCCTTTCTCGATCTGAAACTTGACCGCCCGCGATCGCTCATTGGACAGCAGCGCGACGCGCTTGACGGCGTTCGTCAACCGATCGCGCTCGAACTCGATGTGCTTGTCGTTGAGCTTGGGAATCACTCGTTCGTAGGCGGGAAACTGCCCGTCGATCATCCGCGAGATCAACAGACGACCGCCCACCGTGAAGAACAAATGATTCTCGCCCCGCTCGTAGCTGATGTCGCCATCTCCCTCGGCCAGCAGGCGCGCCAACTCCCCAAGCGTCTTCTTCGGCAGAATCGCTTTGATCTCCTCCTCGCCAGACGCCGCCTTCGCCGCATTTCCCTCTCGTCCCGCTGTCACCAGAGCAAGACGATGACCGTCGGTAGCCACGAGACTCATCGAATCGGGACGAAGGATGAATTGCGCGCCGTTCAGGAAATAGCGCGTATCCTCCCCCGTAATCGCAAACTGCGTCTTGGCGACCATTTCCTTGAGCGCGTTGCGTGGCAGCATGGCAGTCGACGCTCCGGCGCTTTCCGGCAGCGTGGGAAAGTCCTCCTTCGGCAGTGTCTGCATCCTCGAATCGAAGCGATCGGCCGCCACCTTGACGCCGTTCTTGTCCTCGCCGATCCGAATATCGGTATCAGGGAGCGATTTGACGATCTCGTAGAGTTTCTTGGCTGGGAGGGTCACCGTTCCCGGTTTGATGACGGAAGCAGAGCATTTGCTGCGCAGCGCCACCTCCAAGTCGGTGGCCAGAAAGCGAACTTCGTCGCCCTTGGCCTCCATCAGCACGTTTGCCAGAATCGGAATCGTGTTCTTCCGCTCGACGATACCTTGGAAGAGCTGCAGTTCTCGCAGAAGGTCGTTCTTTCGGACGACAAGTTCCATAGCTGTGCTGACCTCGAGGCGGGGTGCGGACCCGCGATCCCCTTAAAGGGAGGGAGAGATTTGAGATAGAAAATTATATAAGAAAAGAGGGCGTGTTGAAAAACGTGGTATTGCTGGAAATATTTAATTATCAATAATTTAAACTGTGGAAAAAACGTGCGAAAAAAGACGGGGTCGAGGCCTTTGTTTAAAGCTCATCAGTAGGCGGGTCCGCTTTCCGCAGCGTCTGCGGATGAGCTGTGTGGAAATGTGGAATTTCAGCGAAATCCTTCGAGAAGATTGACCATCAGGCTGTTGAAATTGACGTCCTTCTTGCGGAGGTCTTCAACCTTCCTGATCGAGTGAATGACCGTGGAATGGTGTTTTCCGCCGAAACTGCGTCCGATTTCCGGCAGTGAGGCACGCGTGAGCGACTTGCACAGATACATGGCGATCTGTCGCGGCATCGCGATGGATTTGGAGTTGTTGCGCGACTTCAACTCGACGAGCTTCAGGTTGTAATGATCGGCGATGAATTTCTGGATGATTTCTATGGTCACCGCCTTTTCCTCGTGGTCCAGGATGTTCTTCAACACTTCCTGGGCGAGCGACAGCGTGATTTCCTGACCGGTGAGCGAGGCATACGCGATGAGACGGATGAGAGATCCCTCGAGCTCACGGATATTCGACTTGATCCGCCCCGCGATGTAGATGGCCACGTTGTCGGGCAGGGGGACCGCCTCGGCGTCGGCCTTTTTCTTGAGAATCGCCACTTTCGTTTCGAGATCGGGCGATTGAATGTCGGCGATCAGTCCCCACTCGAATCGTGACCGCAACCGTTCTTCGAGCTGGGGAATCTCATGCGGCGGGCAATCGCTGCTGATGACGATCTGCTTCTGCGAATCGTAGAGGGCGTTGAAGGTGTGGAAGAACTCGGTCTGCGTCCCTTCTTTACCCGCGATGAACTGCACGTCGTCGACGAGCAGCACGTCAACCGTTCGATAACGTTCGCGGAAGTCGATGATCCGGTCATATCGGACCGCGTTGATCATCTCGTTCATGAACCGCTCGGCCGAAATGTAGGTCAGCTTCAAATTGCGATCGTGTCTCAGCACGTATTGTCCGATCGCGTGCATGAGATGGGTTTTGCCGAGGCCGACGCCGCCGTAGATGAACAGCGGGTTGTAGGAGCGTGACGGCAGTTCGGCGACGGCGCGGCACGCTGCATGAGCGAACTGGTTGGAGGACCCGACGATGAAGGTGTCGAACGTGTAGCGGGGATTCAAACCAGCGGGCCCTGGCACCGCGCTTGCCCCGGTCTCGAGCGCCGCAGCCTCCTCTGGGCCGAGTTGGACCGATGGATTGTCCGCGGGCGAGTCCGACAGGAAATGGACCGTGAGATTCGGCCGCTTCAGTTCTGACATCGCCTCGCTGATGACACCGGAATAGTGTTTGGTCAGCCAGTCCTTGACGAGCCCGTTTGGCACCCGGACGGTGACGGAGCTGCGGTCGTCGCTGACGAAAGTCGTCGGCCGGAACCAGGTATAGAAACTGTGACGGTTCACTTTCGTTTCGATACGTGAGAGGATTTCTTCCCAGAGGTTCATCTCGCCCCGGACCGGAGTAGTTTCGTCAGTTTTTCGCCCCATTGAACTCCCCGCCATCAGACGGTTTTCGGCAGCGATGCAGCAAATTCTGGCGATTTTCCACAGTTTTTTCCACAGGTGTGGAAAACTTTGGGGAGAGACCAAACACTCATGGGCCTGGAGTGCGGCTGCGATCGTTGTTACCCGGGAATCGTGGGATCGAAGGACGCCGACTGTAACACACAATCTGCGTCGATTGACACTCTTGGAAGCCCTTCGCTAACATTGGCGGTTCCATGAAAGGCAAACGTACGTTCCAACCGAACAACCGTCATCGGGCCAAGGCCCATGGGTTCCTTGTCCGAATGAGCACGAAGAACGGGCGGCTGGTGCTGAAGCGCCGTCGTGCGAAGGGGCGGAAGCGACTGACCGTCAGCAGCGAATAGACTTGCCTCGGTTCCGCCCGCATGAGCGCATCCGGCGGCGCGCCGAGTTTCAGGAAATTTATGAACGCGGCGCTCGCATACACGGGCGCTACGCGACCGTCTTCGTCCTTCCAAATCGGCGTACGGTAGGACGTCTGGGCATCGCGGCGACGAAGAAGCTCGGCGGAGCCGTTCAGAGGAACCGAGCTAAACGACTGATACGAGAGGTTTTCCGTCGTAACAAGATCGCACCGGGGTTTGACATTGTCGTCGTGCCCAAGCGCGAGCTGCTCGACGCCAGCCTGACCGTCTTTGAAGCCGATTACCGCAATACCATTGACCGGCGCACCCGGGCGCATCGCTCTGATGGCGCTCCGCGCCTATAAAGTCTTTATCTCCCCTTATTTCTGGGGCTCATGCCGTTTCTTTCCGTCATGTGCGGACTACGCCGCCGAGGCGATCGAACATCACGGCCTCGC
The DNA here is from genome assembly GCA_035537875.1 of Vicinamibacterales bacterium. GTDB lineage: Bacteria > Acidobacteriota > Vicinamibacteria > Vicinamibacterales > CAVVIG01 > DATLLJ01. The sequence goes on from DATLLJ010000060.1 coordinate 66,271, forward strand.
ACGAGGTGGATGGATGGCTGTCCGCCGCCTCGGTCGGTGCCATCCGTTCTGTACCGCGGGTGTTGATCCCGTTCCGATGGCACGCAGCACACCGCTCGAATCGCAAGCGTTCGAGACGGCGACGAGCGGGGAGATCGCGAAGTGAACATGGAACGGCGGGTTCTTTTCGCGGTCTTCCTCTGCTTTCTCGTTCTCTACCTCTGGCAGGCCCTTGTCGTGAAGCCTGTGCCGGCCCCGACGCAAGGTGTCGCTCCGAAGACGGCGCCCGCGGCCGTGGCGCCCCCGGCGACGACCGAGGCTGAGAGCTCGCCCCCTGAAACACAGGAGCCGCCCTCACCCTCCGCGACAGCCCTCGTGGCCGAATCGACCGAGCGGGATATAAGGGTAGAAACCGACGACGTCATTGCGGTCTTCACCAACCGGGGCGCGCGGCTCAAGAGTTGGCGGCTGAAGAAGTATCTCGACGGGGCGAAGCAGCCGCAGGAGCTGGTCGAGAAAGAGGCTCTCGCGCTGAAGCAACCGCTCCCCTTCACGCTGAAGACAGCGGACCCCCAGATGAACCTGACGCTGACGGATGCGCTCTACGCCGTCAGCGGTCAGCCGCCGGGCGACGGGGTGGTCTCGAGCCGGACCGACCTGCGCTTCGAGTTCCGGGACAGTGCCGGCGTGCATGCGGTCAAAGAGTTTCAGATCGAACCCTCGTCCTACATCGTCACCGTGCGAGCAACGGTCAGCTCAGGTGATCAGGTGCTGCCGGCTGCCCTGGTGTGGGGGCCGGCCGTCGGGGACAGGCTGAAGGCCTCGACGCTCGTTCAGGGCGCGCAGGGGATTTACTTCGAGGCCGGCGGGGAAGACCCCGTCCGACTCACAGCCAGCGCAATCGCGAAGCAGCCGATGGCAGAGGGGAACTTCCGGTACGCAGGCGTCGATGACAACTACTTCATGACCGCTGCGCTCGACACGGGCCAGAGCCGAATCACCTTTCAGCCGGTCACGATTCCCGCGGCGCCGAACACCAGTGAGGCTGCCAGAGAGCTGGTGTCGTTCACGCTCGAGCGTCAGGCGAGCGGCGACGCGCTGAAAGTGTTCGTCGGCCCCAAAGCGCTGGACGTGCTGACCGCGATCGATCGCGAGTTCGCAAACGCCATTCATTTCGGGCGCTTCGCCATCATCGTGGTTCCGCTCCTCCAGTCGCTGAAGTGGCTGCATGGTTTCGTCGGCAACTGGGGATGGGCCATCGTCATTCTCACCATCATCATCAACGTCGTGATGGCGCCGCTTCGACACAAGCAGGTGGTGTCGATGCGCAAGATGCAGGAGATTCAGCCGGAGATGAAAGCGATCCAGGATCGCTACTCGAAGCTGAAGGCCACCGATCCGGCGAAGCAGAAGATGAATCAGGAACTGATGGCGCTCTACCGGGAGCGAGGCGCGAACCCAGCCGCCGGTTGTGTGCCGATGCTCTTGATCATCCCCATCATGATCGCGATGTGGGCCGCTCTGCAGGTGTCGATCGAGCTGCGCGGAGCGCCCTGGGTCGGTTGGATCAGCGATCTGTCCGCGCCCGATCCGTACTACGTGCTGCCAGTCCTGATGGTGGCCACGCAATTCTGGCAGCAGAAGATGGCGCCGATGACCGGCGCCGATCCCGCGCAGCAGAAGATGATGCTCTTCATGCCGCTCGTCATGGGCTTCATCTTCTTCTCGCTGCCGTCGGGAGCGCTTCTCTACTACGTGGCTGGCACCCTCATCGGTATCGGGCAGCAATACCTGACGAACTACCTTATCGGCCCGCCCAACGTGCGAACGGTGAGGCCACCCGCCGAGCGCCGAGTCAAACGGGTGGGCGGCGGAAAGACCGAAGCGGCATCGCGAGAGAAGTGAGCAGGTCGTCATGAGCGAGAGCGACGTCGTCCCGCACATCGTGGAGTTCCTGGAGCGTTTCACCGGCGCCATGGGCGTACGCGCCACCGTCCAGGTCGAGCAGCGTCCAGAGGGTCCACGCTTGAATCTCGACGGCGAAGAAGTCGAGATTCTCGTGCGGCACCGCGGAGAACCATTGAAGGCGCTTCAGCACGTCGTGGACATGGCCTTCGGGCGGCGGCTTGGGGAGGATCAGCGGGTCTTTGTCGATGCGCTCGACTACCGTAAAGGTAAAGACGTCGAGCTCAGGAAGATGGCCAGACTCCTTGCCGAAAAAGTGAAGCAGAGCGGAATCGACCAGCAGATCGGCCCACTCAACCCCTACGAACGTCGTCTCGTGCATCTCGCCGTCGCGGAGGTTCCGGGTGTGACGACGGAAAGCGTCGGCGACGCGTTTTCGAAGACCGTCTTCATCTCGTTGAGAAAGTAGGAATCGTCGCGGAAGCCGGGGGCATCCGGCTGTTTCATCCCTGCCGACTATGGCGTTCTCGACGACCGATACCATCGTCGCCATCGCGACGCCGCCCGGTCGTGGTGGCATCGGTGTGGTGCGCATCAGCGGACCGGACGCACGGACCGTCGCGGCCTACCTGATCACGCGCACTCAGCCGCTCGAACCCCGTCATGCGACGTTTACGAAGTCCCGTCTGAAACCGGACCCGGCGATGCCAGATAGCATCGAAGGCGGACGGGCTGTCGCGCATCAAGAAGTCGACCACGTCGTGGCCACCTACTTTCCGGGCCCGCATTCATATACGGGCGAGGACGTCGTGGAGCTGAGCGCCCACGGCAGCCCCGTGGTTCTTCGCGCTATCGTCGCTGCCGCGATGACGGCTGGTGCGCGGCTCGCGGAACCTGGCGAGTTCACGTTGAGAGCGTTCCTCAACGGCCGGCTCGATCTTCCCCAGGCGGAGGCCGTGGCGGACTTGATTGATGCCGCCACGCCGCTGCAGGCTCGCGCCGCCTTCGATCAGCTGCAGGGAACGCTCACCAAGGAGATCAGCGCCATCGACGAGAGGTTGTTCGATCTAATCGCCCGCCTCGAAGCGTCGATCGATTTTCCTGACGAGGGTTACCACTTCGTGGAGCCGGAGGCATTGGCCCGCGAGCTCGAGACCCTCCGCGAGCGCACGAAGCGGCTCATGGTCGACGGGCGGACGGGGCGGCTGGTGCGAGAAGGACTGACGATCGCGATCGTCGGCAAGCCGAATGTCGGCAAATCGAGCGTGTTCAACGCATTGGTCGGGACGTCCCGCGCGATCGTCAGCAGCACTCCGGGAACGACACGCGACCTCATCACCGAGACGTTCGACCTGGACGGACTGAAGGTGACGCTTACCGACACGGCCGGTCATCGATCGACGAATGACGTGGTCGAAGCCGAGGGCGTCGCACGCTCACGGCAGGCGTCGGCAGTGGCAGACGTGACGCTCGTCGTGCTGGATGCATCGGAGCCGCTGGATGACGAGGATAGATATATTATCTCACAAGTAATTGAATCAAAAAGACTTATAGTCATCAACAAGACCGATTTGCGCCCGGCCTGGAGCGACCCGATGGCGGCCGTTCATGTGTCGGCCGCAACAGGCGCAGGCCTCGAACAGCTGCGCCTTCGTATCGCGGCTGCGCTCGATCTGGATCTCCTGTCGGATCGGCCGGCTATCACCAACGCTCGTCACATCGGACTGGTCAATACCGCGTTCGAATCCATCGACCGCGCTCGTGCGGCGGCCACTGCCTCGCTGTCAGAGGAATTCGTGCTGTCGGATCTGCAGGCCGCTCGCGCGGCCTTTGAAGAAGTCACCGGACGCCGGACGAGCGATGATGTGCTCGCACACGTGTTCTCGCGATTTTGTGTCGGCAAGTGACGCACCCTGGCGACCCGGCGGGGACGCGCAACGCTGCGGGCTGTCAATGAAACGCGGATTCGATGTGATCGTCGTCGGCGCGGGCCACGCCGGTTGCGAGGCGGCGTTCGCCGCGGCGCGACTTGGCGCGAGTGTCGGCATCTGCACGCTGTCGACGGCAACCGTTGCGCACATGCCGTGCAATCCCGCGATCGGCGGCACGGCCAAGGGCCACCTGGTCCGGGAAATCGACGCGCTCGGTGGCCTCATGGGTCGGGCGATCGACGCCACTGGTATCCAGTTCAAGCTGCTCAATCGAAGCCGCGGTCCGGCCGTGTGGTCGCCGCGGGCGCAGGCGGACAAGAAGCTATACGGCAGCTGGGTGAGGGCCGCGCTCGACGCTGAACCAAACGTCCAGTGGCTGATTGCGAAGGCAGGTCGGGTCCTCGTCAAGAACGGCGCCGTCGAAGGGCTCGCGATCGAGGACGGCGACTGGTACGCCTGCGGCGCGCTGGTCGTGACGACGGGCACCTTTCTGAACGGATTGATTCACATCGGTCCGGAGCAGCGCCCGGCCGGCCGCGTGGGCGAACCGCCGTCGCGCGAGCTGGCGGAGTCGCTGAAATCGTTCGGCTTCAGCTGGGGGCGTCTGAAGACGGGAACGCCGCCGAGGCTGGATCGGCAGAGCATTGATTTCGAGCGTCAAGTATCCCGGGGTATCTTCACGATTGAGCCAGGGGATGACCCACCCGTGCTGTTTTCGTTCTTGTCGACGCCGACGAGCCAGCCGCAGCAACCCTGCTATCTCCTGCATACGAACGGTCGTGTTCGAGATCTCGTGCGGGCCAACATTGCGCTGTCGCCTCTGTTCAATGGCCAGATTCTGGGGATTGGTCCCCGCTACTGCCCATCACTCGAGGACAAGATCGTTCGCTTTCCCGACAAGGAGCGGCATCAGGTTTTTCTCGAGCCCGAGGGGATTGACGTTCCGGAGATCTACGTCAACGGCTTCTCGACGAGCTTGCCACGACAAGTGCAGGAAGACTTGGTCCACGCTCTCCCCGGCCTCGAGGACGCCGTTCTGTTGAGGCCGGGTTACGCCGTCGAATACGACTTCATCCAGCCGACCGAGCTCACGCGAAGGCTCGAAACCAAGCGCGTCGCAGGCTTGTTCCTGGCAGGCCAGATCAATGGGACGTCCGGGTACGAAGAGGCGGCTGCTCAGGGTCTCGTGGCCGGGGTGAACGCCGCGCACGTCTGTCTCGGGTTGAAGGGATTCGAACTCGCGCGGCACGAAGCATATATCGGGATCCTCGTCGACGACTTGATTACCAAGGGATGTCTGGAGCCATATCGGATGTTCACGTCTCGCGCTGAGCACCGACTGCTCCTGCGAATCGACAATGCTGATCTCCGCCTCACGCCTCGAGGTCGTGAGGCGGGTCTCGTCGATGACCGACGGTGGGACTGCTTTCTTGGACGTCTCGGACGGTACGAACGAAACTGTCGCGTGCTCGAAGACACGATGGTTCGTTCACAGTCGGGCAATCGCGTGCCGGCCAGCCACCTGCTGCGGCAGCCGGAGACGCGATTGGCGAGCCTGCTCGGCGCGGGCGAACTCCCCGGTTTGGAGATCGAACCGGCGAGCCGGGCGATTGACATCGCCTCAGCGGAAACGGCGGTCAAGTACGCCGGCTATCTTCGAAGACAAGAGAGCGAAATCGATCGAGCTAGAAGAGACGAGCGGAGGCGAATTCCGCCAGGGTTTCCCTTCGAACGGGTTCCCGGGTTGTCACGGGAGGTCGTCCAGCGGCTGTCGCAGATCCAACCAGACACATTGGGCCATGCGCTGCGCATACCGGGCGTCACGCCTGCAGCCGTTGCGGTTCTTTCAGCCTACGTTGGCCGCCAGAACGTGTGAGTGTCCCCGCTTTTCAGAGCCTGTTGTCGGCCCGCGCCGAGAGAGCCGGCGTAGCGGCAACCGCCGAAACACGAGATCGGCTGGAAGAATATCTGGGTCTGCTCGCTCGTTGGAACCGACGCATCAACCTCACGGCTCTGCCTCTCGATCCACCGACGGCTGCAACGATCGACCGACTCTTGATCGAGCCGCTCGTGGCCGCAACCTGGACCAGGACTCCGCAGGACTGGTACGACGTCGGTTCGGGTAGCGGTTCACCTGCCATCCCGTTCAAGATCGTGCATTCACGGGCGAAATTGACAATGGTCGAGTCGAGGAGCCGGAAAGCGGCTTTCCTCCGTGAGGCGGTGCGAACGATTGGCCTGTCGGACACCGGCGTGGAGTGCGCCCGCATCGAAGACGTGGCCGCGTCCGGCCTGCGTTCGAGGACCAGCGACCTGATCACGATGCGTGGCGTGAAGCCAGACGTGACAATGTGGAGTGCCCTGCAGAGTCTTCTGTCCCAATCCGGAATGCTCTTCTGGTTCCACTCCCGGGGCGCGGTTTCAGATCCGGTTGGGTTTTCGCGGATCGCGATCCGAAATCTGGGGACCTCAGACGACGCCGTCCTTACAGTCTACAAACCAGCGTTGTTCCACGTGGAACATGAGCGTTGACGCCAGGAGCAGGCTACCGTATCCTCCTCCCGTCAAGCCCGAGGAGCCGGCGGTTTATGGTCATTAGACCAAAACTAGTGGGCGTCCAGCGCCTCTGGATGTAACAGGTTGATATATCTGAATTTATGGCCAGGATAGTCGCAGTGGCCAACCAGAAAGGAGGGGTGGGCAAGACCACAACCGCCATAAACCTCGCGGCCGCGCTGGCGCTCGCTGGCCGCGACGTCCTCTTGATCGACTTGGATCCCCAGAACAACCTGACCAGCGGCGTCGGCCTGAAAGGCAAGTGCGCCGCCGCAGGATCAATCTACAACGCCCTGACGACGACGGATCCCCTGGGCGATCTCAGACCTTACGTCATTCCCACGCTCATTGACCGGCTCGCGCTCGTGCCCGCCGATCGCCAGCTCACCGGCGCCGAGATTGAAATGGTTGCGCTTTCCCAACGGGAAGAGCGACTTCGACGGCTCGTCACCCCGCTTCGCCCCGACTACGACTACGTGTTCGTCGACTGCCCTCCGTCGCTCGGGTTGCTCACCCTCAATGCCCTCGTGGCAGCTGACACGGTGCTGATTCCGCTTCACTGCGAGTACTTCGCACTGGAAGGACTGGCCGAGCTCATCGGAACGATGCGGCGGGTGCGCGCGGCGCTCAATCCCGGGCTCGATATCGAAGGGGTTCTCTTGACGATGTATGACGAACGCACCAACCTCGGCCAACAGGTTGCGGCCGATGTCCGCGAATTTTTCAAAGAGAAGGTGTTTCGCACCGTGATTCCCCGCAATATCCGGCTGGGTGAAGCGCCGAGCCACGGCCTGCCGGTGCTGCTCTACGACGGGAAGTCGCGTGGCGCCGAGGCGTACGTGGCGCTGGCGCGCGAGGTCTTGGAACGGTCCGCCGCCACAGCCGCATGAAGCTGTTCAATGAGTGACTGCCGACATCGCACGGCGCGCGGCCGCGTTTCCGCTTCGTGCGTACGGCGTGCTCCTGTCGAAGGTTGGCTCCCGTCAACCCGGGCCCATCGCCGGACAGAGCGATCGGAGAGCGTCTTATGGAGAAACGTCCCGCGTTGGGCAAAGGGCTGAGCGCCCTCATTCCCGACGAGCCGGCGTCGCGCAGCGCCGCGCCGGTCGAAGTCGACATCGATCGTCTGACGCCCAGCGAGTTCCAGCCGCGCCTCGCGACGGACGACCCGCGCCTCGCCGAACTGACGCAGTCGATCGCGGCCCATGGCGTCATCCAGCCGATCGTCGTGCGCCAAATCGGCGAGCGATTTCAGATCATCGCCGGCGAACGTCGCTGGCGGGCGGCGAAGCGCGCCGGCCTCCGCCAGGTGCCTGTGGCCGTCAGGGACGTCGCGCAAGGCAGCGAACGATCGTTGCTCGAAATGGCGCTGGTCGAGAACATTCAGCGCGAAAACCTGAACCCGATCGACGAAGCCCTCGCCTACCGTCGTCTCTCTGACGACTTCCAGCTGACGCAGGAAAGCATCGCCGCGGCGGTTGGAAAGGATCGCGCGACCGTGGCGAACTTCCTTCGGCTGCTCAAGCTGCCGGAAGAGGTTCGCCAGGAGGTGGCGTCGGGCCGATTGACGATGGGACACGCCCGGGCGCTGCTTGCTCTGACCGAGGCGGAGATCCTGCGCGTAGCCAGGGACGTTGTCGCCCGGAACCTCTCGGTCCGCGAAACGGAATCCGTGGTGAAGAAGATCGTCGACGGCGGCGCCCCCAAGGAGCCGGTCAAGCCGCCGCGGGTCGATGTGCATACACGGGCCGCCGAAGACCGCTTGAAGCTGTTGCTGGGGACGCGTGTCCGGATTGTGCGACGGGGTCGTCGAGGGCGCATCGAGATTGAGTTCGTGTCCGAAGAAGAGTTGATCCGGATTTACGAGCAGCTGACGGAGAAGAATGGCTGACGGAAGGCGTGCGGTGGGCGGCGTAAACTTGTCGCGCTTCAGGCCCCAGTGGTATAAATTGGCGTTTGCCCTGGGCCGGAAAGAGGCGCTCGTTCACCCGCACGTGAGGAGCGCGAGACCGGTAGAGAGCTTCCTACACCATTGACGATGTGCCGCCCCTGCGTCCGGACTTTCGCGAGCGGGTGTCACCCACACCGCACGCGGCCGATCGTGACGCGGTTGGCGGCTGTCAGAATGGCCGGGCATCGTGTCACCGTCCTCGATGGCACGTCGGAGACCTTTCGCAGGTCCGTGTGGCTCGCAGCTGATACGCTGAGCGCGGCATCCTTTCAGCCATGACCAACAAGACCGCAGCCCTCCGCTACGCGCGCGCCCTGCTCGATGTCGCGGTGAATGAAGCCGGGCGCGATCGGGCGGCCGGGGACGCTCGAGTCATCGAGGTTCTCCACCGCCTCGTGCAGGAGCTCGAGGAGTTCGTGAAGCTGTTCAGCGAGCATCCCACGCTCGAGCGCGTGCTGCTGAACCCCATGATTCCGGTGCCGCGGAAACAGGCTGCCGTGGCTGCGCTGACCGCGCGGCTGCAGGTGTCTCCCATCCTGACCAAGCTCATTGCGCTGTTGGCCGCCCGAGACCGACTCGTACTCCTTCCCGATCTTCTCGAGGCCTTTCGCGAGCGCGTGCTGGACTACCAGAACATCGTGAGAGCAGAGGTCACCACGGCGGACTCGCTCCCCGACGACCGTGCCCAGGCGTTCGAGCGAGGCCTGGCCCGAGTCACAGGCCGAACCGTGAAGCTCGCCACGAAGGTCGATCCGTCGATCATCGGGGGAGTGGTGGCGCGCATCGGCACCACGGTGTACGACGGCAGCATCACGACTCAGTTGAAGAAGATGAAGCAGCGACTCGTGGAGCGCGTCTAGCGCCGCCAGAGGATCACAGACAACATGGACATCAAAGCCGAAGAGATATCCAAGATCATCCGCGAGCAGATCGGCAGCTTCGCGGTCGACGTCGACGTCGCCGAGGTCGGCAGCATCATTTCGATCGGCGACGGCATCGCGCGCGTTCACGGCCTGGAAAACGCGATGGCCGGGGAAATGCTCGAGTTCCCCCACGGGATCTACGGGATCGCGCTGAACCTCGAAGAGGAAAGCGTGGGCACGGTGCTGCTCGGCGAGTTCCAGGCGATCAAAGAGGGCGATACGGTCAAGCGCACGGGCCGCATCATTTCCGTGCCCGTTGGCGAGGAATTGCTGGGGCGGGTCGTCAACGCTCTCGGCCAGCCCCTCGATGGCAAGGGCCCTATTGCGACGAAGCAGTTCTCGCCGATCGAGCGCCTCGCGCCGGGTGTCGTCGATCGTCAGCCGGTGAAGGAACCGCTGCAGACCGGCTTGAAGGCGATTGACGCAATGGTGCCGATTGGCCGCGGTCAGCGCGAGCTGATCATCGGGGACCGCCAGACGGGAAAGACGGCCGTGGCGATCGATACGATCCTCAACCAGAAGGACACGGGCGTCATCTGTATCTACAACGCCATCGGACAGAAACAGTCGACCGTGGCGCAGGTCGTCCGCACGCTCGAAGAGGCCGACGCGCTGCGTTATTCCATCGTCGTCGCGGCCACTGCCTCCGATCCGGCGCCGCTCCTGTACATCTCGCCGTACTCGGCCTGCACGTTCGGCGAGTACTTCCGCGACAGCGGCCGTCATGCGCTGGCGATCTACGACGACCTCTCGAAACATGCTCAGGCGTACCGTGAAATTTCCCTCTTGTTGCGCCGGCCGCCCGGTCGCGAAGCGTACCCCGGCGACGTCTTCTACCTGCATTCGCGACTGCTCGAACGCGCCGCCAAGCTGAAAACCGACAACGGCGGCGGCTCGCTGACGGCGCTGCCCATCATCGAGACACAAGCGGGCGACTTGTCGGCGTACATTCCGACGAACGTCATCTCGATTACAGACGGCCAGATCTTCCTCGAGTCCGACCTCTTCAACCAGGGCGTCCGTCCGGCAATCAACGTCGGGAACTCGGTCTCGCGCGTCGGTGGGTCGGCTCAGATCAAGGCGATGCGCCAAGTCGCAGGCACCTTGCGGCTCGACCTGGCTCAGTACCGGGAGTTGGCGGCGTTCGCGCAGTTCGGCAGCGATCTCGACAAGGCGACGCAGGCGCAGCTCAACAGGGGCGCGCGACTGGTGGAGATCTTGAAGCAGCCTCAGTACGAGCCGCTTCCCGTCGCGCGACAGGTGGCCATTATCTTTGCGGGGACCGTCGGGCATCTTGACAGCATCCCGGTGAACGCGGTGCGGGCGTTCGAGATTGAGCTGTACAAGTTTCTCGAGAATCGGCACCCGGCGATCCTCACCGGTATCGCCGAGAAGAAGCAGCTGGACGACCAGCTCAGGGGGGCCCTCGACGCGGCGGTCAAGGAGTTCGCGGGCGACTTTGCGGCGAGAAAAGCGAGCGCCGCGTAAATGCCGGGCAGGCAGACATGCCGTCGCTAATCGATTTGCGCCGCCGGATCCGGGCGGTCAAGAACACGCAGCAGATCACCAAAGCCATGAAGATGGTGGCGGCGTCGAAGCTGCGGCGGGCGCAGGAGCGGATCATGAGCGCCCGCCCGTACGCGCAGCAGATGCAGCGTGTCCTGGCGAGCGTCGCGGCGCGCGTCGATCCATCGCTGCATCCGCTGCTCACGGTGCGGGAGCCAGGACCCGCGAGCAAGACGCTGCTCATCGTGGTCACCGGCGACAAAGGCCTCTGCGGCAGCTTCAACACCAACGCCATCAAGAGCGCGGGCGGCCTTGTCTCGGGCAGCCCGCAGCGATGCGAGCTGGGCCTGGTGGGTCGGAAGGGACGCGATTTCTTCGCCCGGCGCGGGTTCACCGTCCTGTTCGAGGAGGTCGGTCTGTTTTCGAGGCTCCGGTACGACGATGCGCAGGCGATCGCGGAAACCGCGATGAACGTGTTCACGTCGGGCCAGGTCGACCAGGTGGTGCTCGTCTACAACGAGTTCCGGTCGGTCATCTCGCAACGCGTCGTTGTCGATCAGCTGCTGCCCATCGCTCGTGAGGGGGTCGAAGGCCAGGGAAAGGCCCCGGTCAGCAAAGTGGATTACCTGTATGAGCCCTCGGCTCAGGAAATCTTCGACGAGTTGCTCCCGCGCTACGTCGAGTCCCAGGTGTATCGGGCGCTGCTCGAGTCGAACGCGGCGTTCTTTGCGGCCCAGATGACGGCGATGGATACCGCCACGAAGAACTCGGCCGAGATGATCGGCAGTCTCACGCTGTACATGAACAAGGTCCGCCAGGCGGGGATTACCAGGGAAATTATCGAGGTGGTGTCGGGCGCCCAAGCGCTGTAGGCCGCGGCGTCGCCGCCTGGAAGCGGACCGTGGGTCCGGCAGTCGAGAGAAGACATATGGCGAATGAGAAGGTCGGAAAGATCGTTCAGGTGATCGGGCCGGTCGTTGACGTCGAGTTCGAGGCCGGGAAGCTGCCGGAAATCTACAACGCGCTGCGAATCGTCTCGGAGCGGCCCGATCAGACCGGCGCGATTGACGTCATCGCCGAGGTGGAGCAGCACCTGGGGGAGAACCGGGTGCGAGCCGTCGCGATGAAGCCGACCGATGGCATGCAGCGAGGCATGAAGGCGGTCGATCTCGGGCATCCCATTCAGGTACCTGTGGGCCCGGGTACGCTCGGGCGGGTGATGAACGTGCTCGGCGAGCCGGTCGACTTCCCGGATCGTCCCATCGACGCGAAGGAGAGGTGGTCCATCCATCGTCCCGCGCCGAATCTCGAGAGCCAGTCGACCGAGCTGCGAATGTTCGAAACGGGCATCAAGGTCATCGACCTGCTCGAGCCTTACCTGCAGGGCGGAAAGATTGGCTTGTTTGGCGGCGCAGGCGTCGGCAAGACCGTTGTCATCATGGAGCTGATCAACAACATCGCCATGAAGCACGGCGGCGTGTCCGTTTTTGGCGGTGTCGGGGAGCGCACCCGCGAGGGCAACGACCTGTGGCTGGAGTTCCAGGAGAGCGGCGTCATCGACATGAAAGACATGAGCAAGTCGAGGGCGGCGCTCGTGTACGGCCAGATGACCGAGCCGCCGGGCGCGCGTCTGCGCGTCGGGTTGTCGGCGCTGACGGTCGCGGAGTACTTCCGCGACGGCGAAGGCAAGGACGTGCTGCTCTTCATCGACAACGTGTTCCGCTTCACGCAGGCCGGATCTGAAGTGTCGGCGCTGCTCGGACGGATGCCGTCGGCCGTCGGCTATCAGCCGACGCTGCTCAGCGAAATGGGTGCGATGCAGGAGCGGATCACGTCGACGAAGAGGGGATCGATTACGTCGGTGCAGGCCATTTACGTGCCCGCCGACGATTACACGGACCCGGCGCCGGCGACGACGTTCGCGCATCTCGACGCCACGACCAACCTGTCACGGCAGATCGCCGAGCTGGGCATCTACCCGGCGGTCGATCCGCTGGCGTCGAGCTCGCGCATCCTCGATCCCCGCGTGATCGGCATCGAGCATTACGAGGTGGCCCGGCAGGTCAAACAGATTCTTCAGCGCTACAAAGACCTGCAGGACATCATTGCGATTCTCGGCATCGACGAATTGTCGGAGGACGACAGGCTGTCGGTGGCGCGTGCCCGCAAGATTCAGAAGTTCCTCTCGCAGCCGTTCTTCGTCGCCCAGGGGTTCACCGGCCTCGAGGGCAAGTACGTGCCCATCGCCGAGACGATTCGCGGCTTCAAGGAAATCGTCGACGGCAAGCACGACGAAGTGCCGGAGCAGGACTTCTATCTGGTGGGCACGATCGACGACGTTCTGGAGAGGTTCCGCAAGCGGCAGGCGGCCTGACGTGGCGATCCCCCCCTACCTGCAGCTCCAGATCGTTTCCGCCGAGCGGCTCCTGGTGAACGAACGGGTCGACGAAGTGGAGATCCCCGGCAGCGGCGGTTACTTCGGCGTTCTGCCCGGACATACGCCGCTGCTGGCGACGCTGCATGTGGGCGAGCTGTGGTACCGGCAGGGAGCCGAGAAGCACTATCTGTCGATCGCGTTCGGGTTCGTCGAAGTCCAGCCGGATCGCGTCATCGTCCTCGCGCAGATCGCGGAACAGGCGCAGGACATCGATGCGGCGCGCGCTGAAGCGGCCAGGAAGCGGGCCGAGGAGCGGCTGAGGAAGTCGTCCAGCGACGTCGACTTCGAGCGGGCGCGGGTCGCGCTGCTCAAAGCGCTGGCCCGGCTGCAGGTGGCGGGTCGCGCTAGAATCCGGTCATAAGAGATTGCAGGATTGCAGGATTGCAGAATTGCAGGAAGGATCTGAACGGTCCTTTCGCCCTTCCTTGCTGCAATCCTGCAATCCTGCAATCCTGCAATGTTGCTGAATCTCTCCAGCCTGATTCGATACCGCGGGCTGATCTGGAGCCTCGTGGCGCGCGATCTCAAAGCGCGCTATCGAGGCTCGGTCCTCGGTTTCCTCTGGTCGTTCGTCAACCCGCTTCTGCTCCTGCTGATCTATTCGTTCATTTTCACGAAGGTCATCCCCAACGAAACATCTGGTGTTCAGCCGTACGCGGTGTTCATGTTCTGCGGGATCCTTCCGTGGACCTGGTTCGCGACCTCGTTATCGGACGCGGCCGGCTCGCTGATTTCGGGCGGCAACTTGATTAAGAAGGTGTTGTTCCCGGCCGAAGTCCTGCCCATCGTGAGCGTGCTGGCGAACATGGTGCACTTCTTTCTCGGCATGCCGATCCTGATCATCTTCTTGGTTGTGTCGCGCCATTATCCGGACGCTCTCGACCTCTTCTGGTTCCCGATCGCCGTGCTCGTCCAGCTCGTTTTCACGACCGGTCTCGCCCTGTTTCTTGCCGCGCTGACAGTGCACTTCCGGGACATTCGCGATCTCCTCGCGAACGTTCTCACGCTATGGTTCTTCGCGACGCCGATCATCTATCCGGTCTTCCAACCCAACGTTCAGCAGTTCAAGTGGCTCTTTGACCTCAACCCGTTCACGCATCTGGCCGTGTCCTATCAGGAGATCCTGTTCTTCAACGGCCCGATCGGCCACTGGAGGTGGCTGCTGGCGCTGGGCGGCGTGTCGGTCTGTCTCTTTCTGGCCGGCTACTGGCTCTTTGATCGGCTGCGCGACTCCTTCGCCGAGGCCGTATGAGGCCCGCGATCGAGCTGATCGACGTCTCGAAAATCTACCGCCGGTACAGCGGGAAGCAGTTTGCGACGCTCAAGAGCGCCTTGCTGCAGCGCAGCCTCGTCCGTGAGCTTCGGCCGAGTGAGACGTTTCCAGCGCTCACGGAAGTGTCCTTCAGCGTGCCGCGCGGCTCGACGTTCGCCGTCATCGGCCGGAACGGATCGGGCAAGAGCACGGCGCTGAAGCTGGTCGCGGGGATCACGAAGCCGACGAGTGGCACCGTGCGCGTCGACGGACGGGTCTCAGCGCTGATCGAGCTCGGTGCCGGGTTCCATCCCGAGATCTCCGGTCGGGAAAACGTGTTCATCAATGGGATCATGCTGGGCCTCACCAAGCGTCAGATCCACGACCGCTTCGACCAGATCGTGGACTTCGCGGAGCTGCGCGAGTTCATCGACGCACCGGTCAAGACGTATTCGTCCGGAATGTACATGCGCCTTGGATTCGCGGTGGCGATTCACGTCGATCCCGACGTGCTGCTCGTTGACGAGGTGCTGGCCGTCGGAGACGAGGGGTTCACGCACAAATGCCTCGACAAGTTCGCCGAGTTCCGGCGGCGGGGGAAAACGGTGCTGCTGGTGACTCACTCTCTCGGGTTGGTCGAGACCTTGTGCGACGAAGCCGTCTGGCTGGACGGCGGCCGGGTGCAGGGGCAGGGCGATCCGAAGCGTGTGGTCGGAGCGTATCTGACGGCCGTCGAGCAGGGCGAAGAGGAGCTCATGGCCGCCACGACCGCCAAGGCGGTGGAAGAGGCTGAGCAGCCGGCTCCCGGCGCGGAGCCGGCGCCCGAGTCTACCCCGAACATGTTTCTGGCGGCCGAGGGCCGCTGGGGCTCGCGCGAAGTGGAGATTACAGAGGTCTCGTTGCTGAACGGGGAAGGCGAGGCTTCCTTCGTGTTTCACACCGGCGAGCCCCTCAAGGTGCATTTGAAAGTCAACGCGCACCACGTCACCGACGATTTCGCGTTCGGCATCGGGCTCTTCAACGCCGAAGGCGTGTGTTGCTACGGCACCAACACCTACGTCGAGGAGATGATGCCGGATCGGCTGAGCGGTCAAGCGGAGGTGACGTTTGCCGTCAACAACCTGGATCTCGTGGAAGGCACCTACAAGCTCGACGTCGCCGTTCACAAACGCGACGGGTTTCCGTACGACTACCATCGCCTGCTCTATACGTTCCGCGTCAAGTCGCGCACCCGGGACGTCGGCATCTATCGCCCCCCCCACCAATGGACGTTCTCTCCGACCGTGAGATTCAAGGTGGCGGGCAAGCCTGACGGACACCAGCCAAGCTGACGGCCGACGCGCTCTGGCTACGGGTCACTTTGCTACACTGAAGGTTTGCGGCGCGCGACAATCCCGTGACCACCTCGACTTCGCTCAATCTCCGCGCAGTACTCAAGGCGGCTGTCGCCCGATGCGGAATGGACGCGCCGGCGGCGACGGTCTCCGGGCTGTGTGCGTCCGCGAAGGCGCTCTACGTTGCGGCGGCTACGCAGGACCTGCCCCGAGGCGTCGTCCTGTACGTGGTGCCAACCGACGCTGACCTCGAAGAGGCAGTGGCTGACGTGCGGTTCTTCGTCGCGGCCGTTCTGGGTGTGCCGGCCGACGCCGCCGATCGCACGGTTCTGGCGTTCCCTTCGCATGAGGTCGATCCATACCGCGGGCTCGCACCGCATGTCGGGGTGACGTCCGCGCGGGCCCGTGCGCTCCATGCCACATTGCGCGGCACCGCCCGGGTCGTCGTCGCGTCGGCGGCCGCCTTGTTGCCGCGCGTCAGCGGGCCGCACCGTCTGCTTCGCGCGTCGATCGATCTCAAGCCCGGACAGAATGTGTCTCCGATGGACCTGGCTGAGCTTCTGGTGGACGCCGGTTTCTCGCGCGAAGATCCGGCCGACGAGCACGGGGAGTTCGCGGTTCGCGGCGGCATCCTCGACGTCTTTCCAGCCGGCGAAAGCCAGCCGGTTCGGCTTGAGTTCGTCGGTGACACCGTGGAGTCACTCCGGCGGTACGATCCCTCGACCCAGCGGTCGATCGAAACGATCGATCAGGTGAGCATCGTCCCGCTGCGCGACGTGCTCACGGACGACCGGTCGTCCACGCTGTTCGACTACCTGGCGCAGGCGCGGGATCACCGAGTCATCGTGTCCGAGCGCGATGAAGTTGACGCGCGCATCGTGAAGCTCGGCGATCAGATTCGCCACAGCCACGCCGAGGCAGTCGCCCGGCGGGATACGGTCCCGCCCCCGAATCAGCTGCTTGTTGACTGGGACACGATTGAAGGGCGTCTCGCACGCGCGACCGTGCTGACCGAGCTTGGCGTGGACGGGGCATCCTCGAACGCCCCCGATAGCGAGGGGCCGTCGGCCCGGCATATCCGCTGCCAGCCCGCTATCGAACTGCACGGCCGCGTGGGCGATTGGGTCACGGAAGTGCGCCAGCGCCGTGACGAGGGCGAGATTTCGATCTTCGTGGCCGCGACGGCGGGACGCGCCGAGCGGACGATTGAGCTGTTGAAAGAGTACGAAGTACTCGCCGTCCCGATCGATCGCGCCGACGACGCGCGATACGCGGCGGTGCTGGTGGTGGTGGGCGCGCTGTCTCGGGGGTTTCGCTTGGCCGACGCCGGTCTCCAGCTGTACGCGGAGGCCGACGTCTTCGACGAGGAACGGCGGGCGCCCGAGCGTCGAAAATCGGCGGCGAAGACATTCCTCTCCGATCTTCGTGATCTCAAAATCGGCGATCTCGTCGTCCACGTCGATCACGGCATCGGGATGTTCGTCGGGCTCAAGCAGATTGGCGTTGGCGACGCGCTGCAGGAATTCATGGAGCTGCGGTACGCCGGCGACGACAAGCTCTTTGTGCCGGTCGAACGGCTGGATCTCGTTCAGAAGTACTCGGGCGCGACCAGACCGCCAGTCGATCGTCTGGGCGGTGCCTCATGGGATCGCGCCAAGACCCGCGTCAAGAAGGCCATGCGCGACATGGCCGAAGAGCTCCTGAAGCTCTACGCGGCGCGGAAGGCCGTGGCGGGTCACGCCTTCAGCTCCGATTCACACTGGC
Source organism: Vicinamibacterales bacterium (assembly GCA_035537875.1). Lineage (GTDB taxonomy): Bacteria > Acidobacteriota > Vicinamibacteria > Vicinamibacterales > CAVVIG01 > DATLLJ01. Next base: position 83,809 of record DATLLJ010000060.1, read on the forward strand.
AGCAGGAATTCGAGGATGCCTTCGAGTACGACCTGACCCCCGATCAGGTCACCGCCATCACAGATATCAAGAAAGACATGGAAGCGCCGACGCCGATGGATCGCCTGCTCTGCGGCGACGTCGGGTACGGCAAGACTGAGGTCGCGATGCGGGCGGCCTTCAAGGCCGTGATGGACGGCAAGCAGGTCGCTTTTCTGGCCCCGACGACCGTGCTGGCTTTTCAGCACCAGAAGACGGTCAAGGAACGATTTGCAGGCTTCCCGGTCCGCGTCGAAATGATCAGTCGCTTCCGAAGCAAGGCCGAGCAGAAAGAGGTGCTGGCCGATCTCGCCGCCGGGAAGGTGGATATCATCATCGGCACTCACCGGCTGCTGTCGAAGGATGTGCAGTTTCGCGACCTCGGTTTTCTCGTTGTCGACGAAGAGCAGCGGTTCGGCGTCGGACACAAGGAGAAGATCAAACAGCTCAGGAAGAAGGTGGACGTGCTGACCATGAGCGCGACGCCGATACCGAGGACGCTGAACATGTCCCTCGTCGGCATTCGCGACATGTCGATCATCGAGACGCCGCCAAAGGATCGGTTGTCGATCCAGACCAACGTGGTCAAGTTCGACCAGGAAGTCATTCGCCGCGCGATTCAGCACGAGCTGGCGCGCGGCGGCCAGGTCTACTTCGTGCACAATCGCGTCGAGTCCATTTTTTCCATCGGGAACCTCATCCAGCGGCTGCTGCCGGAGGCGCGCCTCGTCATCGGGCATGGCCAGATGGAGGAGGACGCCCTGGAGCGCGCCATGCTGGATTTCATGTCGCGCAAGTACGATGTGCTGCTCGCGACGACGATCGTCGAAAACGGTCTGGACATCCCCAACGCGAACACCATCATCATCAACCGGGCGGATCGCTACGGTCTCTCGCAGCTCTATCAGCTGCGCGGCCGAGTCGGCCGATCGGATCGTCCGGCGTACGCCTACTTGCTGATCCCGCCAGAGGACCATCTCGCGCCGATTGCCAAGAAACGCCTGGCCGCTATCAAGGAGTTCAGCGATCTCGGCAGCGGCTTCCGCGTGGCGGCCCTCGATCTCGAGATTCGCGGGGCCGGCAACCTGCTCGGTGGCGAACAGAGCGGCCATATCGAGGCGATCGGCTTCGAGATGTATATGAAGCTCCTCGAGGATACCGTGCGTGAGCTGAAGGGCGAGGAAGTCGAGGACGAACAGAGAACGACGGTCAATCTTGGCGTCGATCTGCGGATTGACGAGTCGTACGTGCCGGACATGAATCAGCGGCTGATGCTGTACCGGAAGGTCGCCGCCGCGCGCCGCATCGAGCAGATCGACCGGGTGCTCGACGAGGCCGAAGACCGTTACGGGCCGTTGCCGTCGTCGGTCCTGAACCTGGCCGACTACGGACGAATACGGGTGATGGCCGAGCGACTCGGAGTCGAAAGCATCGACCGGGAGGGGCGGACCGTCGTCCTAAAGTTCAGGCCTCAGGCCAGACTCGACCCCGGACGCCTTGTGGGGGTGGTTCGATCCCGGTCGGATCTGACGCTCGTGCCCCCGGCCTCCGTGCGGCTCCTGCTCGGCGAAGGTGAACAGGCCGGTGGATCTGGCCCGTCCGGCCTCGGTAAGAAGGCGCCGAAAGGCGGTTCGCGAGCCGCGGGGAGCGCTCCGAGCTGGTGGACGGCGCGGGCGCGCGAGGGATCGGTGAAGCCCGGGTTCAGCAAGGAAGAGATTCTGAAGCGGGCCCGCGAAGATCCGAGGGTGCCGGGCGGCGTTTTCGAACGTGTGGGTGGCGTGTTGAGCGAGCTGCTGGATCAGGGATAAGATACTGTTTTGTAAAGAGTTGTACATGACCTACAAGAGACGAGTCGGCATCCTCGCTACCGCGGCCCTGCTGTGTCTGACGGGGGCGGCGGTCCAGGGCGAAATCATCGAGCAGATTCTCGTCAAGGTGAACGGCGAGGTTCTTACGAAGACGGACCTCGAGAATCGCCAGGTGGCCCGGCTGCGCGACATTCAAGGGCAGCGGGTGGACTTGAAAGCCAATCCCAACAACGCGGAGCTTCGAAAGCTGCTCGACCAGATTACCCCGACGATTCTCGTCGAGGCCGTGGACGAGATGCTCGTTGTCCAGCGCGGCAAGGAGCTCGGCTACACGCTGGGCGACACGCAGTTCAAGACGGTTCTCGACAATATCCGCACACAGAACAAGCTCGAGAGCGAAGAGGAATTCCAGGCGGCGCTCAAGCAGGAGGGGATCACGCTGGCGGACCTGCGCAAGAATCTCGAAAAGCAGATGGTCTGGCAACGTGTTCAGCAGAACGAGGTGGTGAACAAGATCGCGATGACGGAGGAAGAGGCTCGAGCCTACTACGACTCGCATCTGGCCGAGTTCACGTCGCCGGCCTCGGTGACGCTGCGCGAGATTCTGGTTGCGTCCGCGGTCGATCCCAAGGGCATCAACGTGGCGGCGGACGAGGCCGCCCAGGCGAAAGTCGACGAGATTCGGGCGCGTGTTGTCGGGGGTGAAAGCTTCGACAAGCTGGCCGGGGAGGTATCGGATGCGGCCTCGCGTTCGAACGCGGGATTGATCGGGCCCATCAAGCTCGACGACCTGTCGTCCGAGCTCCGGAAGATGATCCAGGGCATGAAGGTCGGCGATGTCACGCCTCCCCTTCGGACGGCGCGCGGCTACCAGCTGTTGAAGCTGGAGTCCTCCACCGAAACGCAGACGCTCACCTTCGAGCAGGCGCGCGAGCGCATTTCGGAGGGCGTGCTGACCGCTAAACGCCAGCGCGAGTTCGTCAAGTACCTCGAGAAACTGCGCGCTCAGGCCATCATCGAGTGGAAGAATGCGGACATCAAGAGGGCGTACGATGAAGGGCTGAAGCAGCAGGCTGCCGCTGCCGCCGAGCCCTCGCTCTAGCAATGGACCCGCAGTGGTTCGCGGTGTGGACCCGTTCGCGCCACGAACAGGTCGTCCGCGAACAGCTCGAACAGAAGAGCATCGAAGCGTTTCTGCCGACCGTGGCCCGATGGAGCCGGTGGAAGGACCGCAAGAAGAGGATCGACTGGCCGTTGTTCCCCGGCTACTGTTTCGCGCGGTTCGATTCGGCCGAATCGCTGGCCGTCCTGAAGTGCACCGGCGTCGTCAACATCGTGTCCGTCGCGGGTAAACCTGCACCCATCCCCGAATACGAGCTCGACAGCATCCGGCTGCTGGTGAGCAGCGATCTGCAGTACGATCCGTGTCCGATGATCCGCGAGGGGACGATGGTCGAAGTCGTTCACGGACCGCTCCGAGGCGTGGTTGGTCGGCTGTTGCGCAAAGACGCCCCGAAGGCGCGGCTCGTGCTGTCGGTCGATCTCATTGGTCAAGCCGTCAGCGTCGAAGTGGACGCGGCCGACGTCAAGCCCTACTAACGACCGGCGAGCAACGGCCCCAGCGTGTGGCCGATGGCGCCGATCGACGCGCCGAGAGCGTCCACAACCCAGTCAGCGAAATCGGGTTGCCTGAGCGGAACGAACGACTGGTGAAATTCGTCGGCCGCGCCGTACGCGCTCGCCAGAAGAACGGCAAGGACAAGCGCCGCAGACGTTCGAATTCCTTCGCCGACCAGGGCGCGGCAGAATAGCGCGCCGAGAACGGCATAGGCTCCCACGTGCAGCAGCTTGTCCCAGACTCGCGTCGTGAGTTCCGGAACCGGGTCCGTCTGTGACGAGAAGTAGAAAATGATCGCCATACAGGCCACAGGCGGCAGCCACAGGCCGAGCCGCTTCAATCCGCGGGAATCAGACATTGCGTTACGATAGCAGGGTTCGCCTATGAAGATCGGTTCGGTCGATCTGCCCTCACCGCTCGCGATTGCCCCGATGGCCGGCATGACCGACACCGCGTTCAGACGCCTCGTCAAGCGTCAGGGCGGGTGCGGTCTCGTCGTGACCGAGATGGTCAGCGCCGAGGGACTGGTGCGAGGCATCGATCGAACGCTCGAGTACGCGGAATACACCGACGAAGAACGGCCGGTGTCGGTGCAAATCTTCGGAGGCGATCCCGAGACGATGGCTGAAGCCGCGCGAGTGGTCGAAGGCATGGGGGCGGACATCGTCGACGTCAACATGGGATGTCCGGTGGCAAAGATCGCCAAACACAATGCCGGGTGCAGCCTGATGAGGGAGCCGGGACACGCGGCATCGGTCATCGCCGCGATGACGAAAGCGGTGCGGATCCCGGTGACCGTCAAGATGCGCGCCGGATGGAACGACGTCGAGCGTAATGCTCCGCTGCTCGCGAAGATGGTGGAGGAGGCCGGGGCGTCCGCGATTGCCGTGCACGGCCGCACGGCCGCGCAAAGCTACAGCGGGACCGCCGACTGGGACCTGGTGGCTCGGATCGCCGCTGAGCGAACAGTCCCGGTGTTCGGCAGCGGCGACTGCGTAGAGCCAGAGCAGATCGTCGAGCGGCTGGCGACGGGCGTCCAGGGAGTCCTCGTCGGGCGGGGGACTCTCCGCAACCCCTGGATTCTGTCGCAAGCGAGTGATCTGGTTGCGGGACGAGCGCTGCGCCCGGTGACATTGGAAGATCGTGGACGTTTTTTGCTCGAATACATCGAGCTGCTGATGAAAGAGCGCGTGCGGGAGCCTGAAGCGGGCCGTCACTCGCCGATCCAGGTCGCGCAGTCCCCGGGTGCGACGCGGGGGAGCGGGTCCGACGCCTCTCCGCTGGCTCGGTCTCACGATCGATGGGTGATCAACAAGGTGCGCGCCCTCGCTTCCTGGTACACGAAAGGGCTCGAGGGAGGTTCACAACTGAGGGCAGCCATCAACAGCACCGAATCGCTCAGCGCCCTGCGTGACTTGATAGGGAACCACTTCTTCACGCCGGCTTCGATTGCCTGACGCGCGGTGCAGACCGTCTGTTCGCCCTGGCCCGACCTGCCGATAGCAGGGGGGGTCGTATATGCGGTCGAATGGCCTCGCGCTCGGTGCTCTGATTGGTGCCTTTCTGTTGCTGGCGGCGCCAGCCTCCGCCCAAACCGTTGATGAGGGTCCCGATCCGGCGACAATCCGTGTGCGCTTCGGGCCTTTATGGATGAATCCCAGCATCGCGCTGCCGAATCTCGGGGTCGATACGAACGTGTTCAACGAGCCTCCGAGCGCGTCGCCGAAAACAGACTTCACGATGACGGTGGTACCGAAGGCCGATCTCTGGCTGAGAATGGGCAGAACATGGCTGTCGGGCACGATTGCAGAAGACGTCGTCTGGTATCAGCAGTACGAGACCGAGCGCTCGACGAATCATCTTCTCGCGGTGGTCTGGAAGGCACCGCTCAATCGCCTGGCGACCTCCGTCGGTGCGAGCTGGCTCAGCACAAGTGCCCGGCCCGGGTTTGAAATCGACGCGCGTGTTCGACGCCGGGAACCAGCCGTAACGGCAAGCGTGGAAGTGCGCGGGTTCCCGAAAACGTTCTTCGGGGCGCGGGCCGCAGGGCGTGACGTTTCCTACGAGAAGTATGTGTACCTCGGCACGAACCTGCAGGAAGAACTGGACAGGACTGTCACGGACGGGGCGATCACGATACGGCACGAGCTGACTCCCCTTAACGACAACGACCAGCCCTATTACGTCCTCACAGGGACAGGCGGCTCGATAGCGCAGCGGATCGCGGGGCCGGTAGATGTGGTTGCCCGAGCCAGCGACCAGAGGCTCCGTTATCAGAATCGCCTCGACGATGGCCCCGCTGACCCCGAGCGTACTGACCGGGTCCGCAGTTTCGGGACAGGAGTCGGCGTCCGGATAGGAGGCGGGGATCTACGGCTGGGGTTCAATATCGACCGGGAGCGGCGAACTTCAGTTCTTCCCGAGCACGAGTACGAAGGTCTGAAGTACGGTACATCCCTGACGTACGGGTTGTAGCCCACTATGCGCCAGAGAACCGGTAACGGACCGACCGACACATGACCCACAGTGGTAGATCTCCTGTCATCCGCGCGATGATGGACGTGAACGACGACGGCACGGAACGCTCCCCCCTGCGGCGCGTCCAGTCACTCACTCCCCGTTAAACGCCTCCTGTGTCGATGCGCATTGGATTTGATCTGGACGGTGTTCTGGCCGACATGGAGTCTGAGCTCGTGCGGCAGGCCGAGCTTTTGTTCGGCAAGGCGATGACACGCCGTCTCGAGGAACGTGCGGCCGATCCGCAACATCATCAACCGGTTTCATCGGTCGTTTCCAGCGGGCACCAGGATGACGCATCAGGTCCGCCCCCCGCACCGCCGCAGCCAGACGACGACGTACCGCCCGTCGGAAGGCTCGACATGACCGCGCGGCAGGAGCGCAAGTTGTGGCGGCACGTCGAAAGCATCGAAAACTTCTGGGAGACGCTTGACGAGCTCGAGCCTGGTATCGTGCGACGCCTTGGCGCGCTGGCGAGTGAACGGCGATGGGAGATCATCTTTCTGACGAGACGGCCGGAGACAGCGGGAGCGACGGCGCAGGTTCAAACGCAGCGGTGGTTGGCATCCAAAGGGTTTCCGCTGCCGAGTGTCTTCGTCGTGCAGGGTTCGCGCGGTCGCATCGCTGCCTCATTGGATCTTCACGTTGTCGTTGATGATCGTCCCGAGAACTGCCTCGACGTCGTGGTGGACTCCAAAGCGAGGGCGATTCTGGTAGCTCGCGAGAATCAGAAGGCCGCCCCCGCTGCCACCCGGCGGCTCGGCATCGGCGTTGTCAGGACGACCGCCGAGTGCCTTGACATCCTGACCGAAGCAGAGGCGAGCTCGCCGGACCGCCCGACGATGATGGCGCGCGTCAGGAAGCTGCTGGGACTGTAGGACGAGGGCCGGCGTGCGCGTCCTCGCGTACTACGTCAATACGAGAAACACCCTAGCGAAGATCGTCCAGGGGCACAGACTCGAAGTCGTAGATCAGAGCCGAGCTCAGGGACTGGTTGAAGCGCGCCGCCACTTCCTCGTGAGCGGGATGATCGAGGTAGCGCTGGAGACCCAGCATGTCGTCGAAGCCCAGTGATACCAGGAAGTCCGCCGAGTCGGGTGCCCCATTCTCGTATCCGGCGCCGTGACGAACCCGCCGTGCAACGCGCACTTCGCGAATCGTCGGTATCTCCCGGACGGCGTGGCGGAAGGCATCGACCAGCCTTTGGCCGTCGCCCGGCGAGAGATCAGGCCGCGGCTTCATCAGAACGAGGTGCCACACCATGAAGGAGCTTCACCCACGCTTCGGCGATGGAGGCTTTTTGCCGCCCCTGCCAGCCGGTCGTCTCTCCCCAGTCGCCTGGCTGCGAACGCGCCCCGCTCTCTTGAAGCGCTCGCGGGGATCCCGGTGTCCGCCACCCGGCCTCCACTCTGGGCCCCGTTTCTCGAGCGCCTGCTTCGGCGCCCGCCATGCCGATTGGGCGTCCGCCGGGGAGTCCCAGAGTTTCCCACGGGCGAACCATTTCATCACGACATCACTGTTTTTTCGGCGCAGCTGATGGAGCGTCGGCAGCAGCTCTGCCTGTTCGCGGGCGCGAAAGGCAGTCGGTTTCTGGTCGATCAGGATGGTCCAGTACGCAAACCGCGGGGGCATCGGCAGCCCTATTCTTGCAGGATTCGCGCGAGAGGTTGGTGTGTTACGTCAGAGCCGTCGAAGATCCCCCTGGTAAGGAATGACCTCCCCGGACAGGATATCGACGTCGAATGCGACCGTTTCGTAGCCTGGGTATCGAATCTCGATGCGATGGCGCCCGGGCGTGAGCCAGAGCGGCGGCGCAGTCGGCGAGAACTGGTCGACCGTGCCGTAGTACTCGCCGTCGACGTAGACCTCAGCCCCCGCAGGCTTGATCTCAAAGCTGAGGCCTCCAGGCGCGACCGCCGGCGCTGGGCTCGGAGCGGTCTGGACCGCGTATGGTGCCGTCCCAACCGAATACGAATACGACGAGTAGGGGTAGGCGTACGGAACCGGGTACGCGTATGGCGCGACGTAGTACGGGTAGGTCACCGGGTAGCCGACCCAGAACCCGAAGCTCAAACGAAAGTGAGGCCTGAACGAATAGTACGGGTTCGCGTAAATAATGCGGTGCGTGGGCGGGTAATACGGGCGGTAGTAATGGCCGCCCCGGTAATACGGCTGGTAAGAGGGTCGATACGCCAGCTGGTCCCCTTTTGGCCCGGGAACAATGACACCCGCCCCGGGACCTCTAGGGATGCTCCGCGGGACGGCCTGTTGCGGCACGGCCCCTATATTCCGGCCTGATTGAATTCGCGGCGCTGCCGTCGTTCGCTGAGGGGCCCCTCCTGACGGGGGCGCAGGCCTGGCCGTCGGAGCTCCCTGTGGTTGCTGACGCATGCCCAGCGTGGGTGTCTGACGCGAAGGCTGTCCCGATGTCTGTCGTGCTCCACCCTGGTTGCCTCCACCCTGGCTGCCTCCCCCGCTTTCGCCCTGCGCCGTGCCACGAGTCGTGGCCTGTCCTTGAACCGGGGCGGAACCGCGCGCACGCGCCTGCCCTTCTGCGGTGGGCGGGTCGGCTATCAGGAACGACAGCACGAACGGCGCAGCGGTGAGGCACAGGCTCAATGGCTTCATAAGGGCTCCCCGTGACGGCTCAGATTCGCAACTGTCTTGCCAATCGTACCCATTCTAGTTCAACCGGAAATTCGAGATCGGCGATACTTTGGCGCGCCGTTGTCCGCCGCCGTCGACAACCCTTGTCCTCTCTCACGGGGACACCAGCCCCGGCCTAACGAGCCGACCTTCGCTCAAGACGCTTCAGCTTCTCGACGAGGGTGGTCCTCTTGAGGTTCAGGAGCTTCGCGGCCCGTCCCTTGTGACCACCGGTCCGTTCGAGCGATCGTTGGATGAGATCGCGCTCGATCTGCCAAACGAGGGCGTCAAGATCGAGCCCGTCTTCCGGCAGCGTCACGGCCGAAGGCAGAGCCGGTTCTTCGGCCTGTTGAATCTCCACTGGAAGGTCGGCGACGTCGATCTGCGGCCGGCCGCCGCTCAGCGCGACGGCCCGCTCGATGGCGTTTTCGAGCTGCCGGACATTTCCAGGCCACGCCGACGCCATGAGCCGCCGCATCGCTTCCTGGGCCACGGTCTGCGAGCCGCGCGGCTGCCCGCTCGAGATCGCCTCGTTGCGGAGCTTGTCGAGGAAATGCTGCACGAGGAGCGGAATGTCCTCCTTTCTTTCCCGCAATGGGGGGAGATGAACGGGGATGACATTGAGCCGGTAGTACAGATCCTCGCGAAACTGGCCGTCAGCCACCATGCGGCCCAAATCGCTGTTCGTGGCGGCGATGATGCGCACATCGACTTTCGTCGTATGCGAGTCGCCGATTCGCTCGAACTCCCGCTCCTGCAACACGCGGAGCAATTTGGTTTGCAGCGCGACGCTCATCGTGCCGACTTCGTCAAGGAAAAGAGTGCCTTTGTGCGACTGCTCGAGCCTGCCCTGCCGGTTGCCGACCGCTCCCGTGAACGCCCCGCGGACGTGGCCGAACAGCTCGGCCTCGAGCAGCGTTTCCGGGATGGCGGCGCAGTTGAGCGCCACGAACCGATAGAGGCGGCGCGGACTGTTGTGATGAATGGCTCGGGCGACGACTTCCTTGCCGGTCCCGGTCTCGCCGGTGATGAGGATGGTGCTGTTGGTGGGAGCGACGGTCTCGAGCAGCTGGAACATCCGCGACATCGCCCGTCCCTTGCCGACAATGCCCTCGAATCGATAACGTTCCTCGAGTTGCGCGCGCAGGTATGCGTTCTCGGATCGCAGGCGCCGTTGCTCCATCGCCGAGTCGAGGGCGTGCAACAGCTCATCGATTTGAAACGGCTTGTTGACGAAGTCCGAGGCGCCGCGTTTGATGGCCTCGACCGCATCCTTCACCGTCCCGTATCCGGTGACGACGATCGCGATGATGTCGGGATAGCGCTCGAGAGCCGCCTCGATCACCGCGGAGCCGTCGATGCCCGGCAGCCGGAGGTCCGTGACGATCACGTCGAAGGCGAACTCGGCGAGGCGAGCCAATGCCACCTCGCCTGAATCGGCCTGTTGAACTGAAAACCCTCGATCGGCGAGTTGTTCGGCGACGGCCTCACGCAGCGGCGCCTCGTCTTCTACGAGCAACAGATGTTTCGACGAGTCAGCCATTTACAGCGGCGCCAACATATTGACATAGATCAGGCTATTCCCGAATCCGGCCTCCGCCGATATGAGCTAACGGAGGAGAACCGCAGTGGAACGAAAAACGATTTCGATCATGAAGGCGTGTGAGCTGGTCGGCGTGAGCCGCCGCACTATCTACAATTGGCTCGCGAGCGGTAAGATCGAATACGTCCGCACGGCCGGAGGCTCGGTTCGGATTTTCGTTGATACGCTCTGGCGAGATCCGAACGACACGACGAGACCAGCCGTCTCCGCAATGTGGCAGGCCGAAGGGCGGAATCAGGCTTAATGCACCGTCGTCCGTTGAGCGTCGAGGAGCTCCTCGCGAGGGGACCCATGGACGAATCTCCCGAACTGCGGACGCTCTTCCACCGGCTGAACAACCAACTGGGGATCATTCTCGCCCACGCTGAACTGCTCGAGTCGAAGGCCGACGACGATCGGCATCGCGCTCGAGCGGCGCAGGTCGTCGCCAGCGCTCTCGAAGCGATGGGGACCGCTAAAGAAATTCGCCGCCTGGCAATTCCTGCAACCGAACCGCAATAGAAGCGCGAAAATTGTAATCCGTCGGTCACGATTTTGACAGCCAGACCGTGAAAAACGTCATAGTCTTGACGTTTTTCACGGTTTGACGCCCTATCCTTTCCCTGTCGTGCCGAATCGGCACACCCCAATAAAGAGCTATTTTCCAATACTTTACAGAATAATCCTCCGTCGAAGAGGTGCGTGACTGCACACAGGCTCGGCCGTTGGTACTCCGGTTGCGATGATGCGCACGACTACGAACCCACGTAAGTCCGACGAGGTTCGAACTCATTCGCGAAGGAGACGTGAGAATGCGCGCCCATCCCGTTGCTGCTCATCAGAACCGCCGGATCGTCGCCGGGATTCCGTTCGTCGAAGCCTTGGCTCGACGCATGGCGGCTACCATGCCCAACTCCATCGATATCGGCGACCTCGTGCAGGATGGCGTCATCGGCCTCATCGATGCCGCCCATCGGTTCGACGAGGATCGAGGGATCAAGTTCGAAACGTTCGCCGAACGGCGCGTCCGCGGCGCCATGATCGACGCGCTGCGGCGTGACGCCTGGCCCCGCGGCGTTCGCCGGCAGCGTCGCGAGCTCGATGCGGCGCGCGAAGCGCTGCGGCGCGAGCTCGGCCACGAGCCGTCCCACGCCGAACTTGCCGCGCGTGTCGGATCGGACGAGAAGCGACTGAGCCGCACCATTCTCCGTATCAACACGATCGAATCGACCTCACCGTTGGCGACCGGCGAGCATCTGGACGAAAGCTCCCTGCCTCCGGCGTTGGTGCCCTCGGAGCCGGATGCCCCGGATGCCGCCTACGAGAAGCTCGAAACGCGCGAGCGGGTGCGCGCCGCCATTCAGTCGCTTCCGTGGCGCGAGCGGAAAGTCATCGGCCTCTACTACTACGGCGACGTCACGATGAAGCAAATCGGCGCGGAGATTGGCGTCAATGAATCGCGAGTGTCACAACTCCACGCGCGAGCCATCCGTCGGCTGCGCGACGCCCTCGGCGACATGAACCCGCAGCAGGTGGCAGAGATGCGTCGCCAGCTCGTCGCGTTCACGGCGAAGCCCAGAATGATCAAGATGGACACGCCAGGCACGGAAAGATCGGCATCGCCGCAGGCGGTGGTTCTGGCGTACAAGCCGGCCGCGAAACGCGCGGTCGCGCGGTTGAAGCTGGCGCGCGGTCGGCACGCCGTCGCCGCGGCGCGCTAAGTCAGGACTTCGCGGAGGACGCGCAGCAACTCTCCGAGCCTGAACGGCTTGGCCATCCAACGGCAGCCGCTCTGTTCGAGGAATGCTTCCGCATCGGTGCCGGCGACATCGCCGGTGACGAAGACCACGCGCCGCGCGAGCCCGGGCGCACGCGCGGCGAGCGCCTTGTAAAAGGCCTTGCCATCCAAGCGGGGCATCTTGAGATCGCAGATCACCGCATCGAACGCGTGTTCGGTCAGAAGAGCGAGCGCCTCTTCTCCATCGGACGCGCGCTGGACGGCATAGCCGGCATCCCGAAGCGCATCGGTCACCGCGGCGGCGAGAGCCGCCTCGTCCTCCACGATCAACACCGATGCTCCAGGCGCCGCTTCATCCGGCTCGCTGGGCGGCTTGCGGGTAATCGGACCCGGTGGGAGCCGTCCTCCGCTGACCGGAACCTCGACGTAGAAACTGGTACCCACGCTCGGTCGTGACTCGAGGCGCAGCCGGCCTCCATGCTCCTGCACGATGGCGTACGCCACGGTCAGTCCCAAGCCGGTCCCCTGACCCACTTCCTTGGTCGTGAAGAACGGATCGAAAATCTTTGGCTGCAGCTCATCAGGGATGCCCGGCCCATCGTCGTTGATTTCGAGCACCACGGAATCCTGGTCGGCGTCATGCCATGTCCGCACGACCAGGATTCCGCGGCCGTTCGCCGAGAGCATCGCCTGTTCGGCGTTGATGATGAGATTCAACAGGACCTGCTGAATCTGATAGCCATCGGCGAACACCTGCGGAAGACCGGCGGCCAACGCGTCGATGACGGTGATATTGGACACACGCTGTTCGTAGGCGCGCAGCGCCAGCGTCTCGCGGACGACCTGATTCAGATCGACCATGGCGCGCGTCGTCTGACGCTTGCGCGCGAACGTGAGCAGATTGCGCACGATCCGTGCTGCGCGCTCCGACTCGCTCAGGATGGTTTCGAGTCCGCGACGCACGGGGTCCTCGAGTCCCGATCGCTGGGACAGGCGTTCGGCCCAGCTGAGGATGGTCGCCAGCGGGTTATTGAGTTCGTGCGCGACGCCGGAAATCGTCTGCCCCAATGCCGCCATCTTCTCGGCTTGCAGCAACTGGTGATAAAGATCGCGCGTCTCGTCGTCGAGTTTCTTGCGTTCGCTGACGTCGCGAACGAGAGCCTCAAGCCGAACGCTCCCGTCCGCGACAGGGGCATCCGCGGCCGCCGTGAGTTCAACCCACACGGGCGTGCTGTCCGCTTTGCGAAGCCGAACGAGGTAGTCGGTGACCGAGCCGTCCGTGGCCAGGCGCTCCAGCAAGGCCGCGCGGGCCTGGGCATCGACAAAGCGGTCGGGATCGAACGGCCGAACCTCCGTTTCCAACGCTTCGTTGGGATAGCCGAAGATCAGCTTGAGATGCGGGTTGGCGGCGATGGTTTCTGTTGACTCGCGGCCAATCGACCCGATGTACACACCTTCGTGAACAGCCTCGAACAGGCGCACAAACGCCGTGGCGCGCTCGGTCACGCGGGCAATTATAGAGCGGTGAATCTGGTCATTGGGTCATCTGGTCATTGATTGGGGATCCAATGACCAGCTGACCCAATTCTTCCGTGTCAGTGATTGTGGGGGACTGCCGGTGTTGGCGTTCGCGTGGTGGACAACGGACCGAACTCTTTCTCGATGGCCGCCCGGATATCGGCGACGGTTGCGCCCGAGGTGAACATCTGACGCGAGCGCGTCGCCACGTCGAGACAGACGGCGCATTCCATGCCATGCTCGTCCCAGGTGACCACATCACCGTTTGCATCGCGCGACTTCACGAAGCAGTCTTCGTTGCCTCGGTGTCCGGCTCGCTCGCACCCGCAGAAGCAGGGCACATAACTCAGCACCTCCGGGTGCTCGGCCGCGAACGTATACGCCGCTCTGACGACTTCCTGCGAGCGCGCCGTGGGATAGGCGGGGAAGTTGAGCGGCGGCAGATTAGCCTGCGGATGTGGTTTCAGGTCAGAAGGAATCGGTCCGCGGTCAGGGAACTGCGTGGCAGCTTGTTCCGCTTCGGTGGGTGTGGAGTCGCTCCAGAGCGCGAGGCCACCGGCCACCAGGGCGACGATGACGAGGGTAACGGCCATCAGCGGCGCCTTGGACCTCGGCTGGTCGGGTGGCGGCGTGCTGGCCTCCTTAGTGGTTTTGGCGGATGATTTTCGTCCCATATCCTTTTCCTATTGTGAAGACAGCGACTCATTCTACCCCTTCCCCGTCTCAGGCTGAAGTCGAGCAAAACCTTGCCTAAGGGGCGTGCCTACGTTGCCTGGGTCGTGGTGTGCCTTGTGTGGGGCACAACGTATCTGGCGATCCGCATTGCAATTGAATCGCTCCCGCCGCTCCTCATGGCGGGCATTCGCTGGATCATCGCCGGGTCGATCATCCTCCTCTTTTTCACCATCAAAGGCAAAGCCGCGCTGGATGCTCGAGGGCTCCTCCCGTCGGCCGCGCGCGGCGTCCTGCTCATCGGATTCGGCAATGGGGCCGTCGTCTGGGCCGAACAAACGGTCCCGAGCGGGCTGACATCTGTCTTCGTCGCGATCGCGCCGTTCTGGATGGTCGGAATCGATACGCTCTTGGGGGACGGGCACCACCTCGCTGGGAGGCAGTGGGCCGGTCTCTTCATCGGGTTCGCCGGCATCGTCATGCTCGTGTCCCCGGAGCTCGGAAGCGACCTGGCCGGCAGCTCGTTTCTCCGTGGCTTCATTGCGACGCAGCTCGCCTGCGCCGGGTGGGCCGTCGGCTCGATTTACGCACGCCGTTCGGCGCGTCAAGCCAGCGGCGGGGCCGAGTCGACCGCTCCCGCATGGGAGATGTTGTCCGGAGGGCTGGCTCTCACCGGGGTCGGGCTGTTATCGGGGGAGCAGATCGGCTCGTCGGTCACGATGCGGTCGGTAGCGGCCACCGGTTACCTGATCGTGTTCGGCTCGATCGTCGCGTTCTCGGCCTATCGGTACGCGCTGCGACACCTGCCGGTGGCGACGATATCCCTCTACGTGTATGTCAACACCGTTATCGCGGTTCTGCTGGGTACGTTGGTGCTCGGCGAACCGTTCAGCTGGCGGATGGGCATTGGAGCAGGGATCGTCCTTGCGGGAATCGCGCTCGTGAAACAGCGCGGGGGATGAAATTGGACGGTCAAAGAGAGTAAAAGCCGTTCGCGGCTCGAGGATCGACCTTTACCCTCTTTCAGGCAAGCTCTTGTCAGACGACACGTCGGCCGCTGATCAATCGCACGACGAACAAGACGATGGCGATGACCAGCAAGACGTAGATGAAGTTGCCCAACGTGTAACCACTCACCATCCCGAGCAGCCAGAGCACGATCAGAATGATCGCAATCGTTTCCAACATACGGTCCTCCAGTCTGCCACCGGCACACGGGGCAGTCTCCATGTCAAAGTGCAACATGAATGCCGGAGCTAATGGATGAGCTAGACGGCCGCGGTTTCGTGCTCTGCGCTGCTTCGCGGACTCGCCGGACCCAGAGCGAAGGTCATCGTTCCCTCGACCACAACTTTCCCATCGACGCGCGCGGCGCCCTTCAAGAGCCCCATCCGGCTTCTGAGTCGAAGTACCCGCGCTTCAATCTCGACGACGTCACCCGGATGGACCGCCCGCCGAAAGCGCACGCGCTCGATCCCCATGAAGTAAATGAGGCGCTGGCGGTTCTCGGGCTTGGCCAGGATCATGATGGCGCCGACTTGAGCGACGGCCTCGGTAAGAATCGTCGGCGGCAGAACCGGCGGCTCGTGGCTGCTGTGGGAGAGGTGCCGTTCGTTCAGCGACACGTTCTTGATGCCGACGATCCGTTTGTCAACTTCAAATTCGGTGATGCGATCGACGAGCAAGAACGGGTAGCGGTGCGGCAGGATGCGCTCGATTGCCGCGTAGTCGAGGGGAAGGACCAGATCCATCGGCCTGATGATTATAGCGTCTGATGTGCCGGGCCGTCCGACGAGCTCAGCGTCTGACGTCGAGGTCCTGTTCTCTCAAATGGAGGCCCAGCGAGCGCCCGCCCAGGACGGCGACGTTCGAGACGCGGCCTTTGACGCGTACACGCTCGCCCTTGCCTGGCATTCGATAGGACTGAGACAGGACGGCAATCTGCCCGGTACCATCGTCTACCCGGTAGAACTTGTACGGCAGAAGCGGAACCCCCCACGAATCGGTGACGACACCCGTCAGCGTCACGGTGCGGTCTTCGTATCGACCGGGCCGCTGCTGCAAATCGGCGATGCTGGCGCTGCGCAGGGCGCAGGCAGACGACACCAGCGCGATCGAGACGGCCAGGATTCGAAGCGGGACTCGATGGCTCATGAACGCCTCACAGAAATGGGCCGCGCCGAACTCTGTGAAGACGGACGAAGTACGGCGGTGCCAGCGCCTGCGAATTTCGTACTTCGTAGATTCGACGCGACCTGGCTCGGTTCAGTTCAAGTTATGTACCGTCAGAAATGAACGATAAACGGCGCAAAATCGAGTACTTGACGCCGTGATCGACCTCGGCGTGAGACAAGGATGGCCCTGGAAAGGACTCAGCCGTTAGGAGGAGGCGGCAGCGCGAGCGTTGGCGCCTTCGGTTTCGCCGTGGGAAGAGGAGAGGACCCCGGCCAACTGCGCCGCCACGATCGTTGCAAGGGATTGAACGCTCTCAGAAGCTTCTCCGCCTCCGCGGATTTCGACCGAGAGGGCGCCGACGCAGCCGTGCGCTCCGCGAATGGGCGCGACGATCGCGCCTTTCGACCCGCCCGGCCGGGAGAGCACGATCTGGAGATCGCCCGACCGGTATGCGGCCGCCGCCGCATTGTTGGCCGACCGCGGGACATTCGGCAGGCGTGCGCGCGTCTCGGCGTTGTAGCCATGGCTCAGTACCGGCTGCAGATCGTCGCCGCGGGAGCTACCGAGCCAGACGATCAGGCCAGCCGCGTCCATGACGTCGCCGGCTCGCGTCAACAGGAGTTGAAGGTCGTTCACATCCTGCATGCACGCGAAGTCGGTGCAGAGTTGCGCGGCGGTTCTAAGCGCGGGCGACTCGGTTCGAATCGGCGTCAGCTGTGGAACGATCGACTCGGCCTGGCCGCTGTCTTTCGTCACTTCAGGGACGACCGAAAGCGCCGGCATTTCTCCGGCCTCCCGAGTGGGACCTGAGGTCAGAGCAAGCACCAACGCCATGATCGCGGTTATCCCTCCCGCGACGGCAAGGGCGATCCCTTCCTGTTGCCGGACGGCGGCTTCCAGACTCTCGAGCGACTGGGTTTCGGCGAACCGGGCGGCGCTCACCTGTTCGGCGGCCGACGCCGCGAGCTGGTTGCCCTCGGAAAAGATGATGTCGCTGGCCATCAGGACCTGACCGGCTCTGAGGTAATCGCGGGCGCGTTCGTCGACGTCGTCAAACCGGGCCAGCGTGCCGATCGCTTCGTCGAGCGCTTCACGGGACGCGGAGGCGCTGGCTGACGCGCGCAGCGTCCCGACGGAGACGCGAATTGCATCGACAGCCTGCACCACTTTCGGCGTCCAGAAAAGGACGCCTTGTCCTGCGGCGACGTAGGCCTGCTGCGCCGACCTGAGATCCGAGAGAGCGGCGATGATGTCGCGTGCCTGGACGTCGAAGGTGCCCCGATCGGCACGGCGAGCGACGAGCTGCTGTTCGGCTCGAATGACGAGATACGCCGTGACGCCGAGCGCGATCCACGCGACGACGACGCACGATAGTCGAACTGCACGCGATCGCATCAGCTGCCGACGCGGACAGAGTACCACACACGCTTGGCGAAGTTCGAGGAGGTTCGTACGAGATTGAGAATGCTACCGATCGGACCTGGGCGTGAGAATGACGTAGGCAGGAAGCCCGACGGCATCGAAGCGCTGCATGATGCTCTTCGCAGGCTCGTTATCCGGATCCTCGGCTTGAAACTTGATCTTCACGTATCGTTCGAGCGTCGCCACGACGCCAGGATCTCTCAGCGTCGTGTTGTCCATGACGAGACAGTTCTTACACCACGTCGCCCAGAGATCGACAAGGACTGGCTTCCCTTCGCGCTTCGCTTCATCCAGCCCGGCCCCCAGCGACGCGTACCACCCCTCCTTCAGTTTTTCCTGAACGCTCGAAGCGACTGCCGTGGGGTCCACCCACCGGTTCGCAAAGAGTCCGAACGCCTGCTGTCCGTAGTACGCGGCGGTCGCGAGGATGACCACGCCGAGCGCCTGCTTGACGCGAACCATCCAGGCCCCTGGTTTCGGCAGCGCGGCCATGCCAGCCCCCGCAAAGGGCCAAGGTATCGCCATGCCGATTCCGAGGAAGAAAGGCAACGCGAGCGCGATCGTGGTGCCGCGGGCGTAGAGGTCGCTCGCAAACAACACGACCTGTATGACGACCGGCGCCACGCACGCCCCAGCGAGCAGCGCGGCGATCGCCCCCATGCCGAAGGCCACGATCAGGGACCCACGGGCGGCCCCGCCGACGGTCACACCGCTCGAGAAACGCGAGAAATCGATGGTGATCAAATCGAACATCGCCAGCCCGAGGACCACGAACAGCAGCGCGATACCGAGGTTGAACCACGGGGAGGCGTTAATCGTGCCGAAGGTGCCGGCAGTGAGGATGACGACGAGGCCGAGCAGGCCATACACGAAGGCCATGGCCGCACCGTAGGCGCCGCCGAGCATGAACCCCCGCGCACGCGATCCTGCCTGCGAACCGGCGCCGATAATGGCCAGATTGATGGGAATCATCGGCAGGACGCACGGCGTCAGGTTCAGCGCGAGTCCTCCGACGAGCACGAGCAGCAGAATGGCCAGCGGTCCCCGGCCCTCGAACCATCCGGGTTCCTTCACACCGGTCTCGGCATTTCGGACGAACGTCAGGAAGTCGGCGACGCCGAGATACCCGCCGGTCGACGCCTGCACGGTGAAGTCGTCGAGGCTCGTTTGAACGTCGACGCGTTCAGGCTGGCCCAGAATCGCCGGCCCGCGGGGATCGGCGGCGGCGAGGGGGGCCGCCCCGGGCGCCTGGCCCGTGCCGAACGCAATGCGATCGAAGATCTCCGTCTGCTGTGCGGGGGCGATTGCTCCATCCGCGGCGACGAGAAGACGCCACGAGGTTTCCGCAGTCCGTGGCGCGAAACACGTTGTTTCGTTGCAGGCCTGATACCGCAAGCGCCCCGGGACTTCGATGGACCCGGTTGGGATGGTGGAGTCGATGTCGAACTGGACGCCGACCGTGAAAACCCGCTCGAAGACGGCCAGCGGCTGATCGAGGCCGATCTGCTTCAGATCGACCGGGGACGGAAACACGATCTCCTCGATGGTCACGCCATCCGGCGCCGCGAACGTCAGCTCGGTCGGAATCAGACTGGGATCGCGCGGTCTGTTCGACTGTACGTGGAACCCCTCGGGGAGCGTGACCTGGAGCGCTGCCCGTACAGTCGAACCCGGGGCCACGCGCTCACGCTCGACAAACGTCGTCACGCTCGCCGTTGCCCCGCCCATCTGTGCGTGTCCAACGCCCACGCTCGCGCAGGCGAGTATCAGTCCGCAGAGGGCAGAAAGCTGAGACTTCACTTCACTTCTTTGAGCTGAATGGCACCAGGTGGAAGCGGCAGGGCCGTGGGGTCGAGATCGCCCTTCACCGGTGGCAGATCTTGAAACATGAAGTCCCATTTCCACCGTTCCGACGGGTTCGACGACTGGAGCCAATGTTGCGCCGACACGGGTCGGCTGAAGCTCAACGAGTCAATCTGGTCCTGTCCAGCCCCGCCGAATCGGGTGGCGATACTGGATCTGATTTGTGCCGCACTCGTATACGCCAGGGGCACGCCGAGAGCCGTGCCGAGATTGACCAGTATCTGCCAATCTTCCATCGCATCGCCTGGCGGAGACATGGCCCGGGCTGTTCCTTGCAGGCGCCCCTCCCCGTTGGTATAAGACGCTTCTTTCTCGACATAGGATGCGCCAGGCAGAACGAAGTCGGCTGCCTTGGCGAGGTCTGTGAGCAGAACGCCATGAACGATCAGGAGGGGAACGAGGCCTCTCAGTCGCGCGTCAAGCAGCCACTCGATCGATCCGAGCGACCCGTCTGGACCCGGATCGAAGAGGTAGAGCGCCGACACCTGACCCGCATTCACCGCGCGTTGAAGCGCAGAGAGATCCGCCGCGTTCACCTCGTCGCCGACGCGGCCGGCGACCAAGCCAAACATTCGAGCGCCGTTGACGTTGGGCGCGTCCACTGGGGGGACGGGGAACCGAGTGTTCGGCGGCTGCTGCTTCGTCTGGTAACGCCACCCGACGTCGATGGCGTTGATCCCCTCCTCACCGAGCAGGTGGTCGGTGATCGACCTGAAGAGGAACAGCTCTTCGTGGGAGGCGTGCGCGGAGATCAGGAAACGTATCCCGTTCGGATTGGCCCGGCCGACCGCGTCCAGACGGTCGCAGATCCTGGCGACGGCGTCGCGCCAGGGCAACGGTTCGAGGACGCCTTCCCCTCGCCGCTCGAGCGGCCGGCGAATCCGTTCCTCGCCCTCGATCCACCGGTAGTTGAACCGGCCGATGTCGCACATCCAGTACCCGTTCACGTCCGGGTTGAAGCGCGGCGTCACTCGAACCAGCTGTGCCCCCTTGGCCCATTCAGGCTTGGCCTTTATCCAGACGGTGACGTTGCACCCTTTGTCGCACTGCGTGCAAATCGTGTCCGCTACGATCGGATTGTCCCAAGGTCGTGACTTGAACCGATAATCTCGCGTCGTGATGGCGCCGACCGGACAGACGTCCATCAAATTGCCTGAAATCAGCGAGTGCACCCCCTCTTCCTGGAACGTCGCGACTTCGCTGCCGTATCCTCGATCGATGATGTTGATTTGCGCGTCGCCGTCAACTTCGCGCATGAACCGCACGCAGCGCGTGCAGAGGATGCATCGCTGTCGGTTGAGCATCAGCGTGGGTCCGAAGTCGACGTCCCCCTTGACGCCCTCTCCGTCGAACACGCGCCGCGTGAACTCCATGCGGCTCTGGTCAGGTCCGAACGTGTAGGAGAAGTCCTGGAGGGGGCACTCACCGCCCTTATCGCAGACGGGGCAGTCGAGCGGGTGGTTGATGAGAAGAAACTCAAAGACGCCAGCCCGCGCCTCGACGACCTCGGGCGTTCGTGTGCTGACGACCATGCCGTCGGTGCACACGGTCGAGCACGAGGTCTGCAGTTTCGGCATCTTCTCGATCTTGACGATGCAGACGCGGCAGGATCCATCGATGCCGATGCCCGGGTGATAGCAGTAATAGGGAACCGAGATCCCATGCTCGATGGCGGCCTGGAGCACGGTTTTGCCCTTGCTGACCGTCACCTGCTGCCCGTCTATCGTCAACGTCACGGTGTCCATGTCGGGACGATCATATCAACTTCGCCGGGAGGCGACCCGTCGGGAGACTCGGGATTGGACGTTCACCGGGTTCTGACGATCTCGGCCAGGGGTGGTTCGTCCCGGCTGATCTCGGCGCTGCGGAGCGTGCCCGCGAGGGGCACTCTCGCGTGCGAGACGGCCTCCGTCACCGGCACGATCACGTCGGCGGACGAGCCGTCCGTGTACCGCAGCGTGACAACGACGGGAAGGTCGAAAATCTCCCCGCGCTGTTCGACGCTGAGCACGACCTCACCGGCTTCGACCTCGTAGCTGAACGTCAGACGCGGAAGGCGCGTCCCGTAGATCCAACGTTCGAAGAAGCGGGCCAGCGGGCGACCGCCCTCCAGTTCCATCGCGGACAGGAGCTCGGCCGTGCCGACGGCCTGGTAGCGCGACGCCTCGTAGAAACGGCGAAGACCGTCGAAGAAGGCCTCGTCTCCGACGAGTTGCCGGAGCATGTTGAGCACGACAGCGCCTTTGTTGTAAACGAGCGCGCGAAAAACGCGGCTGTCGCTCTGAAGGTGACCGAGACGTGAGCCGAGCGAAATGGGACCCTGGTCGGTCATGTCAGCCGCCCACCGGCGCATCTGCCGCAAGACGTCCCGAAAGGTTTCCCGTCCGGCCGCATCTGATCCGGACGCGTGCGCCGCGTACAGCGCGGCGAAGTACTGCGCGAACCCTTCGCTGAGCCATTGTTCGTTGTAGTTGCGCCATCCGACTGCCTGGCCCCACCACTGATGCGCGACTTCGTGCGCGAGAATGAAATCGGGAACTCGTTCGAAGAATGCGGGGTCGTTTCGTCTCGGATAGAAAGCGGCCGGCGCCGGCGGCTCGTTCAGCACGGCGAAATAACCGGGACTGTGACCGCCAGGCCTGAGATTCTCGACGATCGTCACCGTGAAGCTTGGATACGGCGCGTCGTTCATCAGCGACTGGTAGTACCGCGCGATGTCGGCGGCGCGTGCCGCTATGAGACGGCCGCTCCGCCGATGACCCGGAGTGGCGAGCACGGACAGATCCAATGCCGCGTCCGCCGCATCGGTGGTCCCTGCCGGCGCGGCCGGTCCCGGCGGAAAGCGAACGACCATCTGCGCTGTCGGCTCGAGATGGCTGAGGACGAACGCGAAATACCTGAGCGGCCGCTCTGCGCGGAACAGATACGTGGTGCGCGCGGGCGCCGCGGCCGTTGCTGGGACGGCTTCCGTCGACTGCGGATCGGGCATGCCGCTCGCGACGCACTCGAGACCGGCCGGCACGCTGATGCGCAGCGTCGCGGTCGCGTAGTGGCTGGCCGAAGCGCGCGGATACCATTCCACCTGACTGCTGAAGAGAAAGCTTGGCTGGGGCGGTCGAGTCGGATCGAGGCCCTCCACCGTCGCCTGACCGGGCGCGACCGCCTCGGTGTCGATCGCCTGAGGTTCGAGTCGGCCCGTGTAAGTGATGGTGAGCGTCAGGCTCGAGCCGCTGGCCAGGGTCGTAGGCAGGCCGACCATCAACGAGTCCTGGTCTTTCACGCGCATACTGAACAGGCGGCCGTACTCCTCGCTGATGATCGAATGCACGACGAGCGGCTGAGCCAACCGCATCACAAGCGTGCTGACGGCCCGGCCGAGCACGCGGACATGCAGCCTCGACCGGCCCTCGATCCACCGGCGGAACGGATCGACTGTAACGTCGATATCGTAGTGATCCACGTCAAAAGGCGGATCGGTGCCCCCGCCGGACTGCAGCTCCCCACCGTCCGTCGCACCCGATGCGTACAGCGCGATGGTCTTCTGACGACGTCGATCGAAGAGGCTGATGTCCTCGCGCAGCGACGAGGAGCGCGAGTAGGTGAGGGTCTCGAACCGTCGCGTGCTGATCTCGGCCACCAGGTCGCGCGGTTCTGGCAGGAGCCACCAGTTCTCTCGGGAGAGGTCCGCGAGCTCGAGGCCGAACGACTTCGGCGATTGTTCGCGGAAGATCCGGTCCGCCTTCCTCAGATCGTCCCGATCGACCGTGACGGGTACGAGCTGCCCGTTCGGGAACAGTCTCTCGAAGTCGCTGGGATTGAACCGCAGATACATGGAGTCGAAGGACGTCGCGATCGCATTCGCGCCGCTGAAGATCCTGACCTGGCTCGCTTCCCGTTCGAGCTGCGGTCGAAACGTCATGTCGCCCAATCCGACAAAGACGATGGAGGTAATCCCCTGATCAGTGTCCGACACGAACACCGATCCTTCTCTCAACGTCAGCTCGAGATCGTGATCGGTCAGCGCAACATTCTTGACCGCGAACTGCCGCGTGGAATCCAGAGAGAGCCTGTAGAGTTCTTCGACCGAGCTGACCCGTGTCTGGCTGGCAATGCGCCACTCGCCCTCGGCGCCAGAGTCGCCAAAGCGTTTGACTTCCAACGACCAGGCGGCGACGCGCGCGCGATCGCCGTATTCCTGAAACACGTCGACCGCGACATTGAAGCCGCGGCCGGGAAGCGTCCCCACGAGTTCAGTGCGGGCGCGCTCCTGAATCACCGCACGCGTCATCCCTGGAGTGATCTCGGTCGCCAGGAAATCCTGAACGCTCTCGCGATCGACGATGTCCGTCAGCAGATTGCCGTAACCAGCATGGTCGTTGCGTTCCAAGATCTGTTCGAGACGGTCGAGCAACCGCCGCACACCCTCGTCGATTGTGTCCTGCGTCGACACGCTCGCCGGCGCCATGACCGTCATGGCGAAAGCGGCGATAGCCGCCATTCGAGTGCGCATGATCCTGCTTCGATTAGATTATGCCGAGATCGCGTCCGACAGAAGAGAAGACATCGAGCGCAAACCGAAGCTCATCCCTCGTATGGGTGGCCGTGACAATGGTCCGAACGCGGGCCTTGTCGCGCGCAACCGTCGGGAAGGCGATGCCCTGCGCGAACACCCCTTGCTGAAACAACCGATCGGACAGCGTCATGGCGAGCCCCCCCTCGCCGACAATGACCGGCGTGATCGGGCTTTCGCTCGGACCGGTGTTGAATCCCAGGTTTCGCAGGCCGGATTTGAAGAATTTGGTGTTCTCCCACAGTCGGTCGATGAGCTCCGGCTCTTCTTCGAGGACGTCGAGCGCCGCGATGCAGGCAGCGGCGACGGCCGGAGGGTGCGAGGTCGAGAAAAGAAACGGTCTCGCGCGGTGGTAGAGGAACTCAATGAGGGACCGGGTCCCCGCCACGTAGCCGCCGAGCACGCCGATGGCCTTCGATAGGGTTCCAACCTGGATGTCGACACGGCCGTGCAAGCCGAAGTGATCGATGGTGCCGCGACCGTTCCGTCCGAAGACACCGCTCGCGTGCGCGTCGTCTACCATCATGATGCAGCCGAACCGCTCGGCGAGGTCGCACAAAGGTGGCAGCGCACCAAGGTCCCCGTCCATGCTGAAGACACCGTCGGAGATGAGCAGGACACGCCGCCCGGCGGGCAGCGACTCGAGGATCTTCTGTGCGGCACCCGCGTCGCGGTGAGGAAAAATCTTGATCGTCGCGCGGCTCAAACGGCATCCGTCGATGATGCTCGCATGGTTCAGCTCGTCGGACACGACCGTGTCGTCCGGCGAGAGGATAGCGGCGACCGTTCCCGCATTCGCCGCGAAGCCGCTCTGAAAGACGACCACCGCCTCGGTCTGCTTGAAGGCGGCGAGCCGCCTCTCGAGCTCCATGTGCACTGCCATCGTGCCGGCAATCGTCCGAACCGAGCCGGCGCCGACTCCAAGCGTTCGCATCGCCTCGAGTGCCCGTTCGCGTAGCCGTGGGTGGGTCGTGAGGCCGAGGTAGTTGTTCGAGGATAGATTGACGACCTGACGGTTATCGAACGTCGCAGTCGCTGCCTGTTCGCTCTGGAGCACTCGAAGCTGCCGGAAAAGCCCCTGCTGTTTGAGCGAGTCCAGCTCCGCGGTCAGATAGGCGAGCGGATCGTGACGCATATCGTCGGACAGTGCCGACGGCTAGTCTACGTCTAAGTCTAGCTGTGACGGGCGAGCACA
This sequence comes from Vicinamibacterales bacterium, assembly GCA_035537875.1. GTDB lineage: Bacteria > Acidobacteriota > Vicinamibacteria > Vicinamibacterales > CAVVIG01 > DATLLJ01. The sequence continues at coordinate 109,151 of DATLLJ010000060.1, forward strand.
GACCAGCGGTTGGGGCGGCAGCAGGCTACGTTCCAAGGATGAGGAGAGCGGCCCAGGGGATCAGAGCGCCGACGACGTACAGGCCGGTCAGGACCGCGACCACGTTATGAACACGGAAGAGATGGAGGGCGATGCCGAGGGAAACCGCGAACAGCTTGGCCCCGGCGAGGCCGAGTCCGGGCCCGGCGAACGACACTGCCGATCTTATGAGCGGGTTCCCCTCCACGCCGGGGCCCCAGAGACTGATGCCGAGGTACGTGAACACACCATCCAGACACTGTGTGATGACGAACCCGAGCACGACAAAGTCGCCAAAGAGGCTTCTTTTTGTATCCCAGCGCCGGTACAAACGTCGCATCCCGATGCCTCTAAGAGGCGGTTCTGCGCGAATTTCGCGCGAGGTCCGCGAACTGAGAGGCGCAGCATCAAAATTGATGCCCGAGTGGTGGTCAGCGGCTGCCCGGGCGGCGAAGGTAATCGATCGTGAATTCAGCGATCAAGCGGTAGATGTCGTCGAGCTCGTCTGGAGAGGCCAGAAAGACGATGCGGAAGTAACCCTCCGAGGGAGCCATACCAAAACCCGAGCCGTGGACGCAGAGCACTCCGGCTTCGCGGACCAGTGCGAGCACGAAATCCTCGTCCGTTCGTCCCGCCGGCAGCGCGACTCGCGGCATCGCATAGAACGCGGCCCTTGCGGCGACCGCTGTGACGCCTGGGATGGCGTTCAGCCGCTGATGGGTCAACGCCGCGCGTTCCTTGAGCGCAGTTCGGAACCCGACTTGGTGTGAGCGGTCGCCGGTCAGTGCCGCCGTGACCGCGTGCTGCATCGGCAGCGTGCTGCACAGCCTGGCGTCGGCCAGCTTGCCGATTGCTTTGACGACATCGTTGAGCCGGGGGGTGCGCCCGACGCCAATCCATCCAGTGCGCCATCCGGGTGCGAGATAGGCCTTGGAAAGACTGGAGATGGAGATGATCGGCGCGTCCGGATCGAGACTGCCGAGCGGTGCGATCGGTCCCTCGTATCCGAGATCGCCGTAGACTTCATCCGCGACGATCGCCAGCGCATGGCGATCGGCCAGGTCCAGCAAGGCGCGCCGGGTGCCGGTGGAATAGCAAGCGCCGGTCGGGTTGTTGGGATCGTTGATGACGAGGGCCCTGGTGGCCGGCGTGATCAGTGACTCCAAATGCTCGAGATCGGGGGTCCAGCCGCGCTGAGGATCGGTGCGATAGCAAAGGGCCCGGGCACCGAGTTTCGCGAGAACAGCCGTATATAGAGGATAGACAGGCAGCGGAACGAGGACATCGGTTCCCTCGTCGACCAACGCGGTGAGTATCAGCTCGATGCCTTCCGAAGTGCCGGCCGTCAGGAAGGTTCTGTCAGCCTCAACCGGGAACCCGCGGGAGGTGTACTCGGCGGCGACTGCGTCGCGGCCCTGCGGAATTCCGGCGGAGGGGCCATAGCCGTTGTGCCCGTCCCGGAGGGCTCGCTCGACGGCGGTAATCAAGTGTCGGGGCGTCGCAAAACCGAACGCCACAGGGTCGCCGATGTTCAGGTAGCGAACGCGCCGACCGCTCGCTTCGACCTTCCGCGCCTCAGCGACGATGCTCCGGATGGCGTACGAAAAGCGCTCAATCCGAGCAGCGACAGGGACGGAAGGAGCGCTGGCTCTAATCGGTGCCACGAAAGTCATCTTACCCCCGCCAGATCTCCAGTCTTTTCGGCTCAGCATAAGCGATTGATGCACAAGGAGAAAAACACGGCAGCGATGCGCGTAACTATTACACTGTTCGTGCACGCCGAAACTACCTGAACTGCGTATTTTTTTCCCGTACGATACCATCTCCATACGGTTCAGCCAGGGGCATCGTTGCATAACATGCTCTAATTTCAACGAGTTACGAAGTTGGCAAGACCCTTGGTAGTGAGCACCAGCAATGTTGGCGCGTGAGGGATTATGTCAGTCGAGCAACAGAGCGGCGGGCATTCTTGCGGTCACCGCGACAATCTGGTGGGCCCCAATGGTCCCGGCGGCTCAGGAGCCTGTGGCCACGTTCCGCTCGGGCGTCGACCTGGTGCGGGTCTCCGCTGTGGTTCGCGACGACGAAGGCCGATTCGTTCGGAACCTGGCAAAGGCCGATTTCGAGGTGCTCGACGATGGGCGACCTCGGGAGATCACCGACTTCCGGCAGGACAGTACGGGGATCAGCGTCGCGCTTCTCATCGACGCGAGCGGAAGCATGGAGCACACGCTGCCGGAAGCGCGCGAAGCCGCCACGCACGTTTTGAGCTGGCTGGAGGCGAGGGACGAGGCGGCGATCTTCACCTTCGACACCGGACTGGCCCAGATCACACCGTTCGCGAGCGGGATGAAAGCGTTGCCGGAATCGGTGCAGAAGTTGACGCCGTTTGGTGCGACCTCGCTTCACGACGCGATCGCCCGCGTGGCCGCTCGCGTTGGTGAGCGCGAGGGCCGTCGTCGTGCCGTGGTCGTGTTCACTGATGGGCGAGACAATGCAAGCCGAATGGCACCCGCGGAGGTATCGGCGATCGCCAGCTCCATCGATGTCCCGGTGTACCTATTCGCCGCCGTTCCTTCGATCGACAATCCTTCCAGTGGCTTTGTCAAGGGCGGGGAAGGAGCATCGCTTTCTGGTCCGTTGGCCGATCTTGCGACCTGGACGGGCGGGCACGTCTTCGTGGCCAGTACGCCGGGCGCGCGCAGCTCGTCTGCCAAACAGATCGCTGACGAACTGCGTCATCAATATCTCATGGCGTTTGAATCGAGCGGCAAACCGGGATGGCATCCGCTCGTGGTCCGCACGCGCGACAAGGACCTGATTGTTCGAGCCCGGAGCGGATACATTGCGGGGCAATCTCGCCCCAGTTCGGATTAGGAGGGTCGGTATGGTACGCAAGTTCGTGATGGCGGCGGCGATCATGGCGCTGGCGGTCGGGGGCACGACCGCGTGCGCCAGCAAGAAGTTCGTCAGGTCGAGCGTCGGGGAAGTCAATACCAAGGTGGACTCGCTCGGGCGCTCGGTGGAAGAGACGCAGGAGCGGACCCGCCGGAACGAAGGGCGGATTAGCGAGGTCGATGCCAAGGCGCAGGCGGCGGCCGATTCGGCGACCAAAGCCAACCAGGCGGCAGCCGCGGCGCAGAGCGCGGCGGGTGAGGCCGGCGAGGGCGTGCGGCGGGCTGATGCCAAGTTCAGCGCCATCGACGCGACCAATCGCCGACTGGTGTACGAAGTCGTTCTCAGTGAGGATCAGGGCAACTTCCGCTTCAATCAGGTGGCGCTCCCTGATGAAGCGAAGTCGGCAATCGACCAGATGGTCAACCAGCTGAAGGCGGATCCGAAGAACATCTTCATCGAGATCGAAGGCCATACCGACAACGTCGGTGACCCCCTCGTCAACGAGCGCATTGGTCTGGAACGCGCGGAAGCGGTGCAGCGGTATCTTTACGAGCAGTACCAGATTCCTCTGCACAAGATGAACGTCATCAGCTACGGCGAAGAGAAGCCGGTGTCGCCCAACAACACCCGGGATGGGCGCGCACAGAACCGTCGCGTCGTCATCAAGGTGCTCACCTAGTTCGAACCTTACACACCGATCGCCTTTGAACGGGCGGGACGGGGCCGCAGGCCCTTCCCGCCCGTTTTCTTTGTCCCCCCGCAGCGCCGCGGCCCTTTCTTCCCGGATCTCCCACCCGCCATCTGCTTCTGATACGCTCTCACCCCATGGCGATTCGTATCGAAGTCACACTCAGGCTTCCCAACACTCCCGGCGCAGCCGCAGGGGTCTGCCGGCTGCTGTCGGAGGAACGCGTGAACATCACGGCGATGTCGCTCGACACGACAGGGACTCTCCGGATGATCCTCGACAACCACGTTCACGGAGCGGCTGTGCTGCGCGACCACCACCACCAGGTGAGCTTGCAGGACGTCATCGTGACGTCGATCCCGAACGCCCCAGGCTCGCTCGCCTCGGTGCTGCGGCTTGTCGCTGATGCGAACGTAAACCTGGACTACGTGTATGGCGGCGCGGCGGAAGGTGGTCCGACGGCGACGCTCGTTCTCGGAGTGGCCGACGCGGCGCGCGCCTCTGCCGCCGCCGGCGTGTGATGCGTCTTTACGTGGAGCCAATGGACGCGATCGTGATCGACGTTGACGCCGACGGTCGAGTGCGGCTCGAGAACGAGGACTGGGCGGCTCCTACATTGCAGGAACGACGCGCGATTATCTACGCCGCCAGGAACGAAATCGCAGCCCTGACCGAGCTGATCGACACCCTCGATTCCGCCCCGCCCGATACGAAAACACGCCGATGACAGACCGATCCGTCGGGCTCGAGGGCACGACGTTCTCGAGTTCCCTCGAAGTCATGAAAGGCCGTCGCTGAATGGAGCTACAAGACAGGGTCGTCCTGATCACTGGGGGCAGGCGGATCGGCCTGATCATCGCGGGTCAACTCGCCGCGCGCGGCGCCGACATCGTGCTGGGGTTCGCCCGGTCTCGGGAGGATGCGGAACAGGGTGCCCGTGCCGTGCGCGCGGCGGGCAGACGGGCGACCGTCGTGCAGGCCGACCTGTCCGAGCCGTCCGGTTGTCAGGCGCTCGTCAACGGCGCAGCAGAAGCATTCGGTCGATTGGACGTATTGATCAGCATGGCGTCCGTATATCGGCGCCAAGCAGTGGACGACATGACCGCGGCCGATTGGGACCGGACGCTCAACGTCGATCTGCGCGCAAGTTTCCTGTGCGCTCACGCCGCCGTCCCCCACATGCGCCGTCAGGGAGGCGGTCACATCATCAGCTTCAGCGACTGGACGGCGCGAAGCGGACGGCCGAGGTATCAGGGGTTCCTGGCGTACTACGTCGCCAAGGCTGGCGTCATCGCGCTGACCGAGGCGCTGGCGCTCGAGCTCGCCGCCGACAAAATCCTCGTAAACGCGATCGCCCCTGGCCCAATTCTCGCTCCAGCGGGCACGAGCGATGAGGAGCTGCGCGCCGTCGAGGAAGCGACTCCGCTCGGGCGGTGGGGTGGTGGCTTGGAAATCGCGAAGGCGGTGCTCGCGCTGCTCGACGGCGACTTCATCACCGGCGAGACGATCCGGGTGGATGGCGGTCGGCATGTCCGATGACCAGGCGACTGTCCGTGCACCACTCGGTCGCCCGGCGCTCCTCGTCTAAAGCGATGAGCGCGTTCTCACGTGCCGCACCGCCACGAAAGGCGCTCGGCTAACGCGGAGCGGGGTCGAGTCCCTTCGCCTTCTCGATGATGCTCGCCAGGACGGTCTGGGCTCGCGCCGGCGGGAGATTGCTGATGTAGAAGTGTCGTGCACCCGCACGGCTGAGGGCTCGAATCGTTCGCGCGCAGATTTCCTCCGGCGTCGCCCCCTCCGCGAACTCCTTCGTGATCTCGTCAATCGGCACGGGCAGAAACCCGCTCAGCAACTCCAGCGTCCGGCGATTGGCGCTTCGATAGTAGAACACGCCGAAGAGGCCTGGCAGCGTCAAGCCGCGCCGATCGGCCGTCTCGATGAAGCGGGCCGCCGCGCCAATTCGATGGTGGCTGATGATCTGCGTCAGGAAGAAGTCGGCGTGAAAGTCCGGCGCGGTCAGATAGTCCACCTGGCGCTCCGGATCGGCATGCGGATTGGCCCAGCCCCCGAGCGAAAGGGTGTCGTCGCGTTCACGGAGCATGCGGCGCAGCTGCCAGGCGTGCTCGACCGACCGCGGCGCACCGAGCGATCGATCGCCGCCGAGGACGACGAGAGCGGGAAAGCCGTGCTGGCGGGCCCGGTCGGCGTACGACAAGCAGAAGTCCAGGGAGTGCTTTGACGTCAAGAACGGGACCACGCGTGAGCGGGACACGTCGCGACCGAGGTTGATGACGAGATGACGGAGATTGTCTTCTTCTTCGGCGCCGACGGCGCTGTCGGTGAGAAAGACGAACGTGTCGTCGCGGGTCAGACGACGAACGGCGTGGTACGTGTCGATCCATGCGTCGATGCCGTCGGCTGACGCGAGATCGGCGCGTGGTGGTCTGAGCTCGGCGGCCAAAACAGGTGAGCCGCTGCGAAGCGCGGACAGGAGATCGCCTTCTGCCATGGTCGTGACTCTAAATATACAATGCAGAGCCGTGACGTCTTCGCTGACATTCCTCGGCGCCGCCGGTACTGTGACCGGTTCGAAGCACCTGCTCACGATCGGCGATCGGCGGGTGCTCGTCGATTGCGGCCTCTTCCAGGGTCTGAAGGAGTTGCGGCTTCGCAACTGGGCAGCCTTTCCGATCGATCCCGCACAAATCGACGCGGTGATTCTGACGCACGCCCACCTGGATCACTGCGGGTACTTGCCGCGATTCGTGGCGCAGGGCTTTCGGGGCCGTGTCTTCTGCACGGCAGGGACCCGTGACCTTTGCACGCTGATCCTTCCCGATTCGGCACGCATCCAGGAAGAGGATGCGCGCCAGGCCAACCGTCACCGCTACTCCAAGCACAGTCCCGCGCAACCGCTGTACACGGAGACAGACGCGGTGCGGGCGCTCGATCGGCTGCAGCCGGTCGGTTATGACCGGCCGATAGAGGTGGTGCCGGGGGTCGAGGTAGATTTCATCAACGCCGGCCACCTTCTCGGCTCGGCGTATGCGCTGGTATCGATCGATGGGCACACCATCTTGTTCGGGGGAGATCTCGGTCGGTACGGTCGGCCAATCCTTCCTGATCCGACGCCGGTCCACGAAGCGGACATCTTGCTCCTCGAATCGACCTACGGTGATCGCCTTCACGAGCCCGACGACGATGGCGAGCGTCTCGCGAAGATTGTGCAGCGGGTTGTCGGACAAGGCGGACGGCTGATCGTGCCGGCTTTCGCGGTGGGCCGTGTGGTCGAAGTGCTCTACTGGTTGAAGCGCCTCGAGGACGCCCGGCGCATTCCCATGCTGCCCGTGTACGTGGACAGCCCCATGGCGTCCGCAGCGCTCACGTTCTACCGGAATCGGCTCTCCGAACTGGACCAAGAAACGCGGCCGGCGACGCGCGATGTGACGGCGTTTTCAACCCGGCGCATGACCGTTGTCGAGTCGGTCGCGGAATCCAAGAGTCTGGTCTCGTCCAGCACACCGGCCATCGTCATCGCGTCGAGCGGGATGGCCACAGGCGGGCGGGTGCTCCACCACCTGGAGGCGGCGCTCCCCGATTCCCGCAACACCGTCCTGTTCGTCGGCTACCAGGCGGCCGGCACTCGAGGCCGCTTGCTGTGCGATGGTGCGAAACAGGTGAAGCTGCACGGGCATGCGGTTCCGGTTGGGGCAAGGGTTGAGCGAATCGATTCCATGTCTGCGCACGCGGATGCCGGGGAAATCATGCGCTGGCTGTCCGCGTTCGTCCGGCCGCCGACCATGACCTACCTCGTGCATGGAGAGCCGGGACCGCTCGAGGCGCTGGCTGCGCGTATCGTCGCCGAGCGCCAGTGGGCCGTTCATATCGCGCGGCACTTGGAACGGGTCGAGCTGAACCTGGGTTAGGCTAGGAAGATGAATTGGGCCGTGGGGACGAAGAGGATGATCGCCGTCATGACGATATCAGGAACCGTCGCGTGCGGAAACGGAGAATTCTCGGACGTGCCGGCACCCGCGGCGGCGTCCGCTGCCGTCGAGCGGCAATATTTGCTGGAACGCGTGGATGAAGCAGCCGTCGTTCAGGTCTACGCCGATGGTTTCGAGTCGCTTCCGTTGAGAGAGAAGACGCTGATCTGGCATCTCTACCAGGCAGCGCTGGCGGGCAGGGACATCTTCCCGGACCAGAAATACGCCTTCAGCCTCGACATGCGGGACGTGCTCGAGGGGATTATCAGCCACGCGAGTGCCGTCGACAAAGCGACGCTGGACGAAATCACGCGCTACACGAAGCTGTTCTGGATCAACAACGGCCCGCACAACAACCTGACCGCCCGGAAGTTCGTTCTGCGGTGCACGCCCGAGGCATTTGCCGCGGCGGCCCACGCGGCGGCGAAAGCCGGCGCGGCTTTCCCGCTCAAGAACAGCGAGACGCTCGACCAGCTGCTTGCGCGGCTCGAGCCGAAGTTCTTCGATCCGGGCGTCGATTCAATCGTCACGAACAAGGCACCGTCGGCGGGCGCAGATATTCTCAAGGAGAGCGCCAATAACCTGTACGTCGGCGTGTCGATGAAGGATCTCGAAGGGTTCGAGGAACGGTATCCGCTGAATTCGCGGCTGGTGAAACAGGACGGCAGGCTCGTGGAAGAAGTGTATCGAGTGGGAGGCCGTTACGGATCCCAACTCGCTCAGGTGGTGAGGCACCTCGAGGATGCCGTGCCCTTTGCGAGTGAACCGATGGCAGCGGCCCTTCGCGCCCTGATCAATTTCTACAGGAGTGGCGAGACGCGGGATCGTGTGGCGTATGACATCGCGTGGGTGCGCGACAAGACTTCGCCCGTCGACACGATCAACAATTTCACGGAGGTGTATCTCGATGCTCGTGGCATCAAAGGGGCCTGGGAAGCGCTTGTGTTCTACGTCAATCCCGCCAAGACCTCCGAGATCCAGAAGCTGGCCGCGAACGCACAGTGGTTCGAAGATCGGATGCCGTGGGATGCCAGGTTCCGGAAGCAGGGGGTTCAGGGCATTACGGCGAACGCCATCGACGTGGTGATTGAAACGGGAGATTCCGGTCCAGTGACCCCCGTTGGCATCAACCTGCCGAACGATCAGTCGGTTCGAGAGCAGCACGGGAGCAAGTCCGTCTCTCTCTCCAACATCAACGAAGCCTACGACAAATCGACGCTCCCCGAGTTCCGCACCGAGTTTTCGTGGACGCCGGAGGAAGCGGAGCGGTCGGCGAAGTGGGGCGCTCTCGCCGGCGAGTTGACGACCAACATGCACGAAGTTATCGGCCATGCGTCGGGAAAAGTCGACGAACGGCTCAAAGGCAATCCGCAGGCGGTGTTGAAGGAGCAGTTTTCGGCCCTGGAAGAAGCGCGAGCCGATCTCGTGGCGCTGTATTTCCTGCCCGATCCCAAGCTGGCCGAGATTGGCCTGATCGCCAACGAGGCTCAGGGCGAAATCGTGCGAGCGGAGTACGAGAGCTATACCCGGAACGCCATCGTCCAGCTCCGACGCGTCAGAGAAGGCACGCAGCTCGAGGAAGATCACATGCGCAACCGGCAGATGATCGTCCGCTGGCTGATGGCCAACACCAAGGCGATTGAGGTCCGGTCGCGTGACGGAAAGACCTATTACGTGATGACCGACCCGCAGGCGTTTCGGGACGGCGTGGGGCGGCTGCTCGCCGAAGTCCAGCGGATCAAAGGGGAAGGCGACTATCCCGCCGCCCGACGGCTGTTCGACACCTACGGCATCCACTTCGATTCGATGCTGCGCGACGAGGTGGTGGCGCGCGTCGACCGCCTGCGCCTGCCGTCCTACACCGGGTTCGTCATGCCAAAGCTCGAAGCGAAGACCGGGGACGGGGGAGCGATCACGGACGTGACGATCTCGTACCCGCAGGACTTCGCACGGCAGATGCTCGAGTATTCAGCGGCGACGCGGCCGTTTCGGCAGTGAATGTTTTCGTCCCGCACGCCCGCGGATCTGACACCGAATCGTCTGGCCGAGGCGCTGAGCGAGGCCAAAGCTGCAGGGCGGCGCCTGCTCGATCTGACCGAGTCGAACCCGACGCGCGCGGGCTTCGATTACCCGGCAGACCTGCTGCGACCTCTCAGCGACCGCCGCGCGCTCACGTACACCCCGACGCCGTTCGGGCTCGCAGAGGCCCGGCTGGCCGTCGCCCGCGATTTCGCCCGGCGCGGAGTTCAGTTGTCGCCGGAACGGATCGTGCTGACTGCCAGCACGAGTGAAGCGTATGCCTGCCTCTTCAAGCTTCTGACCGACGCCGGCGACGAGGTGCTCGTGCCGACGCCAAGCTATCCGCTTTTCGATCATCTCGCTCGTCTGGATCAAGTCGTGGCGCGGCCCTACTCGCTCGACGTCGAGTGCGGATGGCGCATCGATTTCGACTCGCTTCGCGGGGCGCTCACGAGCCGGAGCCGCGCGATTCTCGTGGTCTCGCCAAACAACCCCACAGGCTCGTTCGTCAAGCCGGACGAGCTCGAACAGCTCGTTGAGGTGGCCGCTGCCCAGGAGTTGGCGCTCGTGGTCGACGAAGTCTTCAGCGACTACGAGCTGATACCGGGGGCGCGCGCCGCCGCGGGTCTGGTGGCCAACCGGACCGATGTCCTCTCGTTCTCGCTGGGCGGTCTATCGAAATCTGTCGGCCTCCCGCAGGTGAAGCTTTCGTGGATTGGCGCGGCGGGCCCGACGGAACTCGTCGGGCCCGCTCTGGACCGGCTGGAGCTCATCTGCGACACATATCTTTCGGTGTCGACCCCGGCGCAGATCGCGACGGGGGAGCTGCTGTCGAGGGGTGCTCCGATTCGCGAACAGATCGCCCGGCGGGTATCAGCCAATTACCGAGCTCTGGCGCAGAGGGTCAACGAGATGCCGGCGTGTCGCGTCGTGCCGTCCGAAGGCGGCTGGTACGGTGTGCTCGAAGTGCCGTCCCTCGAATCGGAGGAGGTGCTCGTCCTCGAGCTGCTGAGAAAAGACGGCGTGCTGGTGCATCCGGGGTACTTCTTCGATTTTCCGAAAGAGACCTACCTGATCGTGAGTCTGCTCGCTGCCGAAGCTTCCTTCGACGAAGGCGTCGACCGTATCCTACGGCGCTTCGACTATGCGGTGGCGAGCCGTGAGTGAGGGCGTCGCCCGGCGATCGGGCCTCATGATTCCGCTCTTCTCCTGTCCCTCATCGACGAGCTGGGGTGTGGGCGACATCGGCGACCTGGTTCATTTGACGCGCTGGCTCGCCGGCGGCGCTCAGCGCCTGCTGCAGCTCCTGCCGCTCAACGAGATGGCTCCGGATCAACAGTCGCCGTACTCAGCGATCAGCGCGATGGCCGTCGATCCAATCTACGTGCGCGTGCCCGATGTGCCGGAGTTCGCCGCGCTCGGGGGCGAGGCCTCGCTTTCTCGCGGCAGCCGGGAGCTCCTGGACGCGGTGCGTCGGTCCCCGAAGATTGACTATTCGGCGATCCGCCGGCTCAAGCAGGCCGCGCTTCGTTCGGCATTCGAGCGATTTCTCAATGTCGAGTGGTGCCACGACACGGCGCGGGCGCGTGAGCTCAAGGCCTTCATCAGCGAACAGGCGTGGTGGGTCGAGGACTACGCGCTGTTCCGCGCCATTCATGCCAGTCTCGATGAGCGTCCGTGGACAGAATGGCCCGCCGCGCTGCAACGCCGCGAGCCGGCGGAGATTGACAGGGCCCGGCGTGAGCTGACGTCCGAGGTCCTGTTCTACCAATACGTCCAGTGCGAGGCGGCGGCTGAATGGCGGGCGTCGCGCCGGCAGACGAACGGCGTCGCGCTGTTCGGCGATCTGCCGTTCATGGTCGACGGAGACAGCGCCGACGTCTGGGCGAGACAGTACCAGTTTCGCCTGGACGCCTCGGTCGGCGCGCCTCCCGACGCGTTCAGCGCGGAAGGCCAGAACTGGGGGATGCCCCTCTATCGGTGGGACGTCATCGAAGCCGAGCACTTCCGGTGGCTTCGAGAGCGCGTCCGGCGCAGCGCCGATCTTTTCGATGGCTACCGCATCGATCATCTCGTCGGGTTCTATCGAACCTATGCATGGCCGCTGGATGCCAGCAAGCCGTTCTTCACTCCCGCCGACGAGCCAGCTCAAACCCGACTCGGCGAACGGCTGATGGCGGTCTTTCGCGAAGCCGGGTCCACGATCATCGCCGAGGATCTGGGCACGGTGCCGGACTTCGTCCGGGCTTCCTTGACCAGGCTGAATATTCCCGGATTCCGGGTTCTCCGTTGGGAGCGGCTCTGGAAGGTCGAAGGGCAGCCGTTCCGCGACCCGGCGGACTATCCGGCCGTCTCGGTCGCGACATCCGGGACGCACGATACAGAATCGTTGGCGGTCTGGTGGGAAGGCTGTTCTGCCGAGGAGAGGGACCTGATTGCGGCGCTGCCGACCATTCGTCGAATAGCCGCGGCGGATCTGAGCGCCGCGCGTTACAATCCGGTCGTCCGCGATACGCTCATCGAGGCGCTGTTCGCCTCCGGCTCGAATCTCCTGCTGCTTCCGCTCATCGACGTGTTTGGATGGAGCGATCGCATCAACGAGCCGGCGACAATTGGCGGAGACAACTGGACCTATCGGCTGCCCTGGCCGTCGGATCGATGGGACGAGATTCCCACGGCGTGCGAGCGTCAGGGCGCGCTCAATCGATGGGCGGCAAAGTACAGGCGAGCGTGATGCAGCCATCACCCATGGCCGATAGGTACGTCGTGCGGACCATCTTGCTGCTCGTCTCGCTGGTCTCGGTGGCTTGCGGGTCGTCAGGTCGGGAAACTCCCCCCCCGGAACGGGTCTCCCTGAAAGTCCCGGGAACCGACATGGACCTGCGGAGCGAGACGCGAGCCTTCGTGGCTCGCGTGAGTACCGGCATGACGCTCGCCTCCCTTCTCCGTACCGCTCAGCTGTCCGGTGCCGAAGTCATCGAAGTGATCGATGCGGTGCGCACGGTATTCGACCCCCGGAAGGTACGAAGCGAACAGCCGTACAGGGTCGTTCAGTCTACCGACGGGGCGCTGCGTCAGTTCGAATACGAGATCGACAACGATCGATTCCTGCGAGTGAGTCGGCCGCCAGGCGCGGACGCGGGGTGGCGCGCAGACATCCTGCCGATCCCCAAGACCATGACGCCCGTGGTCGTCGCGGGCACGATCGACCGCGAGACGCCGTCGCTGTTCGCCGCCATGGCAGGCGCCGGGGGCACGGTAGATCTTTCGCTGGCTCTCGCCGACATCTTCTCGGGCGACATCGACTTCAACACCGAGCTGCAGCCCGGCGACAGGTTCTCGCTGTCAGTGGACAAACAATTCCGCGACGGGGGCGGCGCGTTCGTCGGCTACGGGCCGATTCAGGCGGTGGAATTCGAAAACGACGGCCGGCGGATTCGCGCGGTGCGCTTTACGCAGGCCGACGGTTCGCCCGCCTATTTCGACGAGCGCGGCGTGTCGATGCGCCGGTTCATGCTGAAGTCGCCGCTGAAGTTCGATCCGATTATCACGTCGGGCTTCTCGCGCAGCCGCGTTCATCCGGTTCTCGGTGGCAGCCGTGCCCATCTCGGCGTCGACTACCGAGCGCCCGTTGGCGCTCCCGTCGTAGCGGTGGCCGGTGGCCTCGTGGTGCAGGCTGGTGTGAACGGCGGCGCCGGGCGGATGGTGCACCTTCGCCATGCCAACGGGTTCGAGACCGAGTATCTGCACTTGTCGTCAATCGCCGTTCGCCCTGGCGTTCGAGTCGCACAGGGCGACCTGATTGGCCGCGTCGGGGCGACGGGACTGGCGACCGGGCCCCATCTCGACTATCGAGTGAGAAGAAACGGCGCGTTCATCAATCCGCTGACGGCGACGCAGCAGATGCCGCCGGCCGACCCGGTGCCCGAGGCCCGGATGGCCGAATTCGCAGCCGTCCGGGACCGATTGCTGCGAGAGCTGACGATACCGACACCGTGAACGCCCGGGCGGCTGAGGCCGGTCGCCGTGACATAATTCGAACCCCGTGGCGACGCTTCGACCCTTCCGTGCGTTGAGACCCCGACCGGCCGATGCGGCCCGCATCGCCGCCGTGCCGTACGACGTGGTCAGCACCGATGAGGCCCGGATGCTGGCCGAAGGCAACCCGCTGAGCTTTCTACGCGTATCTCGAGCCGAAATCGAACTGGCGCCGGATACCGACCCTCACTCGCCCGCCGTGTATCAGCGCGCCGCCGAGAACTTCGCCAGCCTGAGGCGCTCGTCGTTCGTTCTCGAGGAGACACCCAGCATCTATCTGTACCGCCTGCAGATGGGCGGCCGCCGACAAACCGGTCTCGGGGCCTGTTTTGACCTCGACGACTACGACCGCAACGTCATCAAGAAGCACGAACGAACCAGGCACGACAAAGAGGACGATCGCACGCGGCACATGGTGTCCCTTCGGGCACAGACTGGACCCGTGTTTCTCGTCTATCGTGCCCAGGATGCGATTACCGATCTGGTCGAGGAAGCGACCACAAAGGAGCCGCTCGTCGATTTCCAGTCGGCGGACAGTGTGCGGCATACGGTGTGGCGTGCCGATGAGCCAGCAGGCGACGCCCTAATCGCAGCAAGCAGACAGATACCCACGCTGTACATCGCCGACGGTCATCACCGCGCGGCGAGCGCGGCTCGCGCGCGGATTGAACTGGAGAAACAGACCCTCGGCGATGGCGAAGCTGGCGCGGAAGCAGAGTTCAGGAGGTTTCTCGCTGTGGCCTTTCCCGACACGGAGGTACAGATCCTGCCTTACAACCGCGTGATCAGCGATCTGGCGGGGCGCTCCGCGGCCGGGTTTCTCGATGAGGTCGGCCAGCGTTTCGAGGTCGTGCCTGGAACGCCGGTTCCCAGGAACCGCGGCGAAATCGCGATGTACCTGGAAGGTCGGTGGCATTTGCTGCGCGGCCGTCGCCGAGCCTCGGACGTCATCTCGTCATTGGACGTCAGCGTGCTGCAGGACCAGCTGCTGGAGCCTCTATTGGGCATTCGCGACGTGCGGAGCGATTCGCGCATTGACTTCGTGGGCGGCGTGCGCGGGGCTGAGGAGCTCGAGCGGCTGGTCGATTCTGGCCGCGCAGCCGCGGCATTCTCGCTGTTTCCGGTGAGCATGGAGGACCTCATGAAGGTGTCGGATGCCGGCGGCATCATGCCGCCAAAGAGCACCTGGTTCGAGCCGAAACTGAGAGATGGACTTCTGATTCATGTTATCTGACCGGATCTTCAATTTCTCGGCGGGCCCCGCCATGATGCCGGTCTCCGTCCTGGAAGAAATCCAGCGCGACTTGATTGCGCTTCCCGGCGTCGGCATGTCGGTCCTCGAGATCAGCCACCGCTCCCGCACGTTCGAGTCGATCCTGGCCGACACCGAGGCGTCCATCAGGTCGCTGTCGGCCGTGCCGTCCAACTATCGCGTGCTGTTCGTCCAGGGCGGCGCCAGCCTCCAGTTCTCCATGGTGCCGATGAACTTCCTGCCCGCGTCAGCGACAGCGGACTACATCGATGGCGGTTCCTGGGCCGACAAGGCCATCACGGAGGCCAGGAAGGTAGGCCGTGTCAACGTCGCGGCCAGCACGAAGGCCGAGCGTTACGCGCGGATCCCGGCTGATTCTGAGTTGACGCTGACCCCGGACGCCGCCTACGTGCACATCACCTCGAACAACACGATAGAGGGCACTCAATACACGCAGCTCCCCTCGGTGGGCTCGATCCCGCTCGTCGAGGACGCCTCGTCCGATCTCTTCAGCCGGCCGATTGACGTGTCGCGTCGCGCGCTGATCTACGCCGGGGCGCAGAAGAACATGGGACCCGCCGGCGTGACGGTCGTGATCATTCGTGACGATCTCGTGGCGCAATCGGCGGCCAAGAAGGCGTCGCTGCCCACGATGCTCAACTATGCGGTCTACGCTGAAAACCGGTCGTTGTACAACACGCCGCCGGTGTTTGCGGTGTACGCCGTGGGCCTCGTGATGAGGTGGCTCGCAGGCCAGGGGGGCCTCGAGGCCGTCGGGAGGCACAACCAGCGCAAGGCCGACAAGCTTTACGCGGCGATTGATCGAAGCGGTTTCTATCGTGGCACCGCGCGGAAAGAGGATCGATCCCAGATGAACGTCACGTTCCGCATGCCAAGTGAGGATCTCGAGAAACGCTTCATCAAGGAATCCGTTGCCGCGGGGCTCGACGGACTCGAAGGACATCGTTCGGTCGGGGGCATCCGGGCCTCCCTTTACAACGCCTTCCCCGAGCAGGGTGTGGACGCGCTGGTTTCGTTTATGAGTGAATTTGAGCGCCGAAACGGGTAAAGAAGGGCCAGACCGCGACGGGTTCCTGTGATATCATCTCCTGTTTCCGGTCGGCGCTCCCCCCTTGGTATCAACGGGTTACCCCATGTTTACGCTCTGGAGGTAGACGCGTGCTCGGTTCGCTAATTTTGAGTCTTGTGGTCGCCACTGTCCTGATTCAGGTCGCGGTGTTCGGGACGACGATTTACCTGCATCGCACAGCCACGCATCGGGCATTGACCCTCCACCCCGCCGTGGCGTGGGTATTTCGGTTTTCCCTGTGGCTCACGACCGGCCTGTCGACCAAAGAATGGGTGGCAGTACACCGGAAGCATCACGCGTTTACAGACGAGGAAGGCGATCCTCACAGTCCCTATCTCATGGGATTCTGGTCCGTGCAGCTCGGCAACGTGTTTCATTACCTCAAGGAAGCGCGCAACCCGGCCATTGTCGAGAAGTACGCACGCGACATCACGGACGATTGGTCAGAAAGGGTGCTCTTCCGTCACGGCACCCTGGGACTGGCCACTGGCGTCACCGCCCTCTGTCTTCTGATAGGGATCGGCCCCGCGCTTCTGGCGGCCGGCATTCACGCGTTCATGTACGTGTTCGTGCTCTCCTCGTCGATAAACGGGCTGTGCCATCAAGTGGGTTACAAGAACTTCGAGAACACCGCCACCAACCTGCGGTTGCTCGCGCTGGTGACCGGCGGCGAGGGGCTGCACAACAATCATCACGGGTTCCCTCGGAGCCCGAAGTTCAGCTGGCGGCCGAGTGAATTCGATCCCGCCTGGCCCATCATCAAGCTCCTCATCATGATGGGGCTGGCAACTCCCAGCAAGACGATCGACGAGATCGCCGCCTAGGATCCGACCGGCCGAATCGGCGGACGGCGGCGCCGTCGCCGGCGCCTGCGACGATGCGGTCCAGGTGCTGGCGTTTCTGCCGCGCTCGAGACCTCGCCTTCCTTCCCGTCCGGGGCTTCCGCGAGCACTGTTTTCCAGTGTCCCACGAGGTCCGGGGCTTCCCCGTGGATCTCCAGCCAGGTCAACGCTTCGAGGAACAGGCTTCGATGGACGAGTGCGCGCTGCGCGCGCCGGCTGGCGCCGACATCCCGCAGACGGCGTTGGAGGGCGAGAATCTGACGCAGCCGTTCGATATCGCGTCTCGCCAGCGGCAGCGCCCCCAGCCTGGGCGCGTCCTGAGTGGAGCCCGGAACGTGATCTCTGGACCTGCCTCCCGCAACCGATGTCCCAAGTGGAACGAGCAACGATCCGAGCAGAATCGCGTTGGTCAGCGTGTCGGGAATCGACTCGAACCGGTGTCGGTAGCTGTCGAGGGCTGAGAGCGATCGCCACAGTGGATCGGTCGCGCCGCGGTGGAGTTCGGTTGAAATCGGCTCCAGCAGGCCGACCTCGGCCAGCATGCGGAACGTTCTCTCGGACGCTCCGGCGCGGAGAATCTTGTAGTACTCCTCCAGCAGGCGTGGAGCCGAGCTCTGCGCGATTTCCTGCCGGTAGGTTCGAATCGCGTCGAGCACCGGCTCATCGATCGTGAACTGGAGCCTCGCCGCCAGCGCGATCGCGCGCAACATCCGGACGGGATCCTCGCGGAGCCGGACTTCCGGGTTGCCAATCGACCGGACTACACCGGCCCGAAGATCCTCGAGGCCGCCGACGTAGTCGATGATGGAGAAGGTCGCGATGTCGTACGCCAGCGCGTTGATGGTGAAGTCGCGGCGGAACGCGTCCTCCTCAGGTGTGCCGAAGGTGTTGTCGTGATGAATCAGATGCTCGCCTTCCGGGGTGCTGGGATCAGGCGCCGGGACACCGTCCTGGACGACTTCTTCTCCCGGTTGGAGCTGACGTCTGAACGTGGCGACTTCGATGACCTTCGGCCCGAACCTCACGTGCGCGAGTCGGAATCGCCGGCCGATGATCCAGCAGTTGCGAAAGAGCTTCTTGACCTGGTACGGGTGGGCGGACGTTCCGATATCAAAATCCTTTGGACGCCGGCCGAGCAGCAGATCGCGGACGCTCCCGCCGACCAAGTACGCAACGTGATCGAACTGTCGGAGTCGGTACAGGACTTTGAGTGCGTCGGGATCAATGTCGCGGCGCGAGATCGGGTGCTCGGCGCGCGGAATGATCCTCGGTACGACCACGTTGGCATTGTACCAAACGGTCGAATAATGACCGATAAGAACCGATGTACCAACGAGATAGAGCCATCACAACGGTATGGTACCATCGGCCCGATGGGCCGTGCGGGGTTGACCGCTCTCTTTCTCGTCTGGTCATGGGCCGGCGTTCGCGCCCAGGAGCCTGCCGACCTTCTCACTCAGGCCCGCGTTTTGTACAACGAAGGACGGTTCGAGGCGGCGGTCGACGCGGCCGAGCGCGCGCGAGTCACCCCGGCTCTGGTCGATCGAGCGGATCTCATCGCTGCCCGGGCGTTTCTCGAGCGATACCGCGAAACCGTGGCCATCAAAGATCTCACGAGCGCCCGCGACCGGCTGCGGCGCATCAATCCGCAAAGCTTCGACGCCCGCGAGCGAGCGGAATTCATCGTCGGCCTCGGTGAGACGCTCTATTTCGACGGCTCGTTCGGAGCCGCTGCCGATCTGCTGCAATTGGTGCTCGAGGGCGGCAGCAGTACGCTCGATCCCGAGGCGCGCGAGCGGGTGCTCGACTGGTGGGCGATCGCCGTCGATCGCGAGGCATGGACGAAATCGTTCGCGGAACAGCAGGTTTTCTATGAACGCATCCGCGATCGGATGCGTGGCGAGTTGAACGTTCGTCCCGAAAGCCCGACTGCGGGATATTGGGCCGCCTCTGCCGCCCGCTCCCAGGGAGACATCAATGGAGCGTGGGACGCCGCCGAGGCGGGCTGGGTCCGTGCCGTCCTGGCGAAGGATCGCGGCGCTCAGTTGCGTGCCGCTCTCGATCAGATCATGTTGCTCGCCATCGTTCCCGAGCGGGCGCGGGCGCTTGGGCAGTCAGAGGAAGAATTGCGCCTGATGTGGGAGCAGTTCAAGGAACTGTGGAAGGAAGACTAGTGCTCTGAACGATGCGTGCCGTGACGAGCAGCTGTCCGACGTGGCGCTGTGTGTGCTCGGCGGCATGGACCATCAGGCCAAGAACCGTGGACGGAAGCTGGTTGCGCCCCACCGTCCGCGGCTCGCGCAGCGTGCCTTCATCGGTGCGTCGCAGCTCCTCGACGGTGCGATCCACTTCCCGGTGAAAAGCGTCAATCAGCTCTCGCGAGGTGACGTGATCGTGACGCGGCTTTTCTTCCGTCCTGAGCGCGTCCAGTTGAACCGGATCGAGCGACTCCCCGCGGGCATAGGTGAAGAGACGGTTCAGCACACCTGAGAGATGCTGCAGGTGAAAGCCGACGGACGCGACACCCGCAGGACGTTCCCAGAGCTTCGGATCGGGGAAGTTGAGCAGGATTGCTTCCACTTCCTCCCCCGCCTGCAGCAATGCGTGTGCGACAGGTTGAAGCGCTGCGGGGACGCCGGGAACAGGTCCCCGCAGCCACACTTCAGGACGCGAATTCGCCATCTGTCTTGGGGCAGGATCCGCTTCGCGTTCTAAGGACCGACCTGGCCGACAAACCTGCGGAAGAAGCTGTCGGTGTTCCATTGTGGGCGGTCCGCGCGATTCGCCACGGCGGCGACAACGTCGACGTACAGCCGGTTGAAATCCGCGGCGGCCTTGAAATCGACGGGCTGGCTCAGATCGTCGGACGGCGCGTGGTAGCGCTCCGTGCGCCAGCGCTTGACGATCTCGTGCTCGGGGGAGTCTCTGTCGAAGCCCGCTTTCAGCGAGAGCGCCGGAATGCCGCGCCTGATGAAGCTGTACTGGTCGCTGCGGACGAAGGCGTTCCGCTCCGGCTCGGGGTCGCTGAGCACCCTGATGCCGAGCGGCTCAGCCGCCCGCCGGAGATCGCCCGCCAAATCGGATTCCTCGAGTCCCTGCACGATGACGCTGCGAAGGGGGAAGAGCGGAAGGAACATGTCGGTGTTCAGGTTGGCGACCACGCCACCAGGGCGACCCGCCAGCCCGGCCGGCCGCGGCGCCGCCGGGGGAAGCGACGGGTGCGCGGCGAAATAGCGCGAGCCCAGCAGCCCTTTTTCTTCGGCGGTCACGGCCAGAAAGACAATCGACCGCTTCAGTGGACGGCCCGACGCGCGGATCGCAGCGGCGGTCTCAATCAGCGTGGCGATACCCGCGCCGTTGTCCATCGCGCCGTTGAAGATACGGTCGCCGTTGACGGGCGCTCCAACGCCGAGATGGTCGAGATGCGCGCTCAAGACGACGTACTGGTCCTTCAAAGCCGCGTCCGATCCCGGGAGGATGCCGACGACGTTCTGTGATTCGATGTCTTGTGTGGCGGTGGCAACCGTCGCGCGAACCGTCGCGGGAATCGGAAATCTCGGCAGCGGCTGTCCCTTATCCGCCTCGGCGAGTATTTCCTTGAACGAATGGCCCGAGCCGGCGAAGAACTTCTCCGCCCGCGCCGGATTGACCGTGATGCTCAGCTGCTGTCCGACGGTTTCATCGAGCGTGGGATCGACGAGCGTCACGGACGGGAGAAGCCGCGCGGACATCGAGCGCTCCCAGGGAATATCCATTCCCCGTGGGTTGGCGATCGCGATGACCCCGATGGCGCCGGTCTCCTTCAGGATGCTCCATCGCACCGACTGGTAATGCGCGAGAAGCGGCCCCGGTATGTGCGAAGGCCCTCCGGTCAGCAGCAGCACGACTTTGCCTCGGAGATCCAGCCCGGCCAGATCGTCGTAGTTCACCTCCGGCACGGTCAGGCCGTAGCCCGCGAACACGATCGGAGCGGTCACCGATGGTGCCGCGTCGATCCGCATGTTGAATGTCGCCTCGTCCCCGAGGACCACGGGTACGGTTCGGCCGTCTGTTTCGAGCGACAGGCCGGACTTGTCTTCGAGGATGCGGCGTGACCGAAAACGGACAGGTTGAAGATAGCCATCGAGCCCGCCCGGCTGCAGACCGTTGCGCTCGAACTGAGCCGCTACATATCGGGCCGCCTCGCGGTGTCCTTCGCTGCCCGCGTCGCGTCCTTGAAGACGATCGTCTGCGAGAAACGTGACGTGCGCCCACCAGCGGTCCGCTTCGTCAGCCGCCACGAGCGTGACGGCCATCAGTCCCACGGCCGACACGGCAACCAGGAGCGCGAGCCGTCTCTTCATGTAGCTACCCTACATCAATGCTTTGCGTCTTTCCAGTTGGCGCCGATTCCCACATCCACCGTCAGCGGCACCTTCAGTTGTGCGGCCGATTCCATGCGCTCGCGGATGAGGGAGGCGAGCGTTTCGGCCCTGGCCGCCGGGACCTCGAAGAGCAGCTCGTCATGGACGGTGAGAATCATTCGCGCGTCGGCGTCCGCTGCGAGCGCCGCATGCACCAGCAGCATGGCTCGTTTCATGATGTCGGCGGCTGTGCCCTGGATCGGCATGTTCACCGCCTCGCGCTCGGCGGCCGAGCGCCGCTGGAAGTCCCGACTGGTCAATTCTGGCACCAGGCGTCGCCGGCCGTACAGCGTCCTCACCACCCCCGTTCGCCGGGCCTCCTCCAGCGTCCGGTCGATGAACGCGCGAACGCGCGGGAAGCCTGCGAAGTACCTGTCGATGAATTCCTGCGCGGCCTGAGGGGTGACGTTGATGTCTTTCGCCAGCGTGAATGGCGTCTTACCGTAGAGGACGGCGTAGTTGACCATCTTGGCCGTCGCGCGCAGCTGGTGGGCGTCGCGGCCGCTGTTGGAGCCGAACAGACGCTGAGCCGTCTGCTCGTGGAAGTCGGCGCCCCGCTGAAACGCCTCGATGAGCACGTCCTCCTCGGCGAGATGGGCGAGCACGCGGAACTCGATCTGCGAGTAGTCTGCTGAAATGAGCACGTATCCCGGCGCGGCGATGAACGCGCGGCGGATTTCGCGGCCGACCTCGGTTCGAATGGGGATGTTCTGAAGGTTCGGATCGCTGCTGCTGAGCCGCCCGGTTGCCGCGACCGCCTGGTTGAAGCACGTATGAACGCGTCCAGTCGCGGGATTGACCAGCTGCGGAAGCGCGTCGATGTACGTCCCCTTGAGCTTCATCAACGCGCGCCATTCCAGAATCCGACGGGGCAGATCGTGGGCGAGAGCGAGCTCTTCGAGGACTTCGACCGCTGTCGATGGTGCCTTGGACGTGCCCGTTTTCTTCAACACCGGGAGCCGGAGCTTCTCGAACAGCACGTCGGCGAGCTGTTTTGGCGACGCGATATTGAATTCGCAGCCGGCCACCGTATAAATCTCCTTCGTCCGCTGGGTGAGCTCTTGATCGAGACGCGCCGACTGTGCGGCCAGCGCCGGTCCGTCGAGAAGAACCCCGGCCTGTTCGACAGCGGCGAGGACGGGAATAAGGGGCTTCTCGAGCGTTTCGTAGACGTCGAGCAGCCGCTCCTGTTCGAGGAGCCCCCGGAGAATGGGCGCCAGCTGTCCTGCCAGGTCGGCGCGTTCGCCGGCATATTCGACGGCCGCTTCGACGGGCACATCGACGAGCGACACCGCTTTGACGCCTCGTCCGCAGACGTCCTCTTCGGTGATCGCCTTATAGCTCGCATGCTCGAGCGCGAGATCTTCCAGCCGATGCGCTGAACGGGTCGCGTCGATGAGATAGCTTGCGATCATCGTGTCGATGTCGAGACCGCGAAGCGTCACCCCCTGTCGGGCGAGCAAGATGGCGTCGAACTTCAAATCGTGGCCGACCTTGATGACGCGCTCGTCTTCGAACAGCGGCTTCAGCGCTCGCAGCACCGTCTCAATCGGCAATGAGGCGACGTTTCCCAGAGCGCGATGGCCGGTCGGGATGTAGTCCGCCTGGCGTGGAGCGTCCGACAGGGTGAGGCCGACGATGGAGGCGGTCATGGCGGACGGTCGGTCCGGAAGGACACGCAGCGCGAACCGGCCGGCTTGTCGCAGGCGGCCCGCGAGCGCATCCAGGCCCTCTTGGGTGCTGACGATCCGATAGGTCTTTTCGATGGTCTTGGCCGTGGGAGCGTACTCGGCGACCAGGGTTCGGAATCCGAGGGCATTGAAAATCTGGAAACAGCGCTCGGGAGACGCGCCGCCGTAGCGGAGCGCGTCTGGGTCGAACTCGACGGGGACATCGGTGCGAATGCGCGCCAGCTCACGGCTCTGCCGCGCCGAATCGACGTTGGCGAGGAGCGGCGTGCGGTATCTCTTTTGAGGGAGTTCATTGGCGCGTGCCAGGAGGTTCTCGAGCGATCCGTACGTGGAGATGAGCTCGCGCGCACCTTTTTCACCGATGCCTGGCACTCCCTTGATGTTGTCGATGGTGTCGCCCATGAGGGCGAGCACGTCGACGACCTGATCCGGCGCGACGCCGAATCGCTGTTTGACGCCTTCCGCGTCGTACCACGTGCCCTCGTCGCGTGGATTGAACACCCGAATGCCGTCGCCCACCAGCTGGAAGAAGTCTTTGTCGCCGGTGACAATCACGACGTCGAATCCCTTTGCGGAAGCCTTCGCGGCGAGCGTGCCGATGACGTCGTCGGCCTCGTAGCGCTCGGACGTGAGAATCCGGACGCCGAGCGCTTCGCAGGCGGCGTGAACCATCGGAATCTGCTCGGCGAGCTCGTCGGGCATCGGTGCGCGGTTCGCTTTGTAGTCTGCCGCGAGCTCGTCGCGAAACGTTCTGCCCGGGAGATCGAATGACGCCGCGATGTACTCGGGCTTGTGTTCGCTCAGGAGCTTTCGGAGCATCGTCACGAAGATGTAGACCGCCTGCGTCGGACGCCCTTGCGCGTTGCGCAGAAAGCCGCCTTCGGCCGTGCGAATGGGCGCGTGGAACGCGCGATACATCTGCGAGCTGCCGTCGATGAGATAGATCGTGGGCTTCACGGCCGTCGAGGGAACGATGCAGGGAAACGTGTACTATATCATCTGCGGTCATGCGGATCGGGGCGGTCAAAATGACTGCGGCGACCGCGGCCGTCGCGCTGTCGGCCGTGATGGCGGCCTCGTGCGGCGCCGGAGTCGACCGGGACGGCGGGAGCGGATTGTTTCGGCAGTACGAGTACGAAGAAGAGGTGTACCTGTCGCTCGACGGCACGGCGACGGTGTACGTGCACAGCTCGCTGCCGGCGCTCAATGCGCTGCGAGGCACAGCGTTCCCGACCACTCCAAACGCGCCGCTCGACCGCGAGGCCGTGCGGGCCTTCTTCTCGACACCCGTGACACGCGTGGTCGGTCGAATCGACGCGTCGCGGCGCCGCAACCGCCGCTTCGTTCACGTACGAGTGGAGGTCGACGATATCCGCTGGCTGGGCGAGGCGGCCCCGTTTAGTTGGTCCGCATACGACTTCCGGCGGGACGGCGACCTGTACATGTTTCGGCAGACCGTCGGGACCGGCGCCGGAAAGGACGTGCGTGACGTGGGGTGGAGCGGAGACGAGGTCGTGGCGTTCCGGCTGCACCTGCCGAGCAGGATTCGGTATCACAACAGCGGGGGCGAGATCGGTCGCGGCAACATACTCGTGTGGGAGCAACCGTTTGTGGCTCGCCTGCAGGGAGTCCGGTTGACGCTCGACGCCAGAATGGATCCGGACTCCATCCTCTATCGCACGCTCTGGCTGTTCGGCTGGACGTTCGTGGCCGTCGCCGTCGCGTTCGCTCTGGTGATCGTCTGGGTTGTCCGTCGGGCGCCCGTGGAGGAACGCGCGGCATGAACCGGCAGCCTGTCCCTGATGGCCTTGACTTGTCCGAAGCCGAGATGCGGGCGATGGCCGACGAGGTGGTCGCGCGATCGCTCGGGCATGTCGCCTCGGTCGATCGGCAGCCGATCCGTGGCGACATGGATGCTGCGGCGCTCTGTCGGACTCTTCGCGAGCGGGCGCCGCAGGAAGGGTCGCCGTTGAGGCCGCTGCTCGACCTGCTGTTTGACGATTGCATTCCGCGGTCGTTCACGACAATTGGACCGGGATATCTGGCATATGTGCCGGGCGGTGGTCTCTTCACAGCTGCGCTGGCCGATTTCATCGCCGACACCACGAACCGCTTTACCGGGATCTGGCAGTCCGCGCCCGCGCTGGTGCAGCTCGAAGCAAACGCACTCGACTGGCTGCGCGAGTGGATGGGATTTCCCGAGACGAGCCGCGGTCTGTTTACGACCGGCGGCTCGATGGCGACGTTCAACGCGATCTTGTGCGCACGGGAACGTCGGCTCGGCGCCGACATTCGTCGCGGTGTGCTGTACACCTCGGATCAGGCCCATCATTCAGTGCTGAAATCGGCGAAGCTGGCGGGGATCCTGCCGGACCGTGTGCGAGCGATACCGGCCGACCAGCATTTTCGCCTTCAGGTCGACGCGCTGGCTGCGGCGATTGCAGTCGATCGACGCGAGGGCTTCTTACCGTTCGTGGTCGTGTCGACGGCGGGAACCACGAATACCGGAGCCGTCGATCCGCTCGACGCCGTGGCCGATCTGTGCGCGCGCGAAGGGCTCTGGCATCACGTCGACGGCGCGTACGGCGCCTTTTTCGCCCTGTGCAGCGACCTCAGCGGGGTGCTGCAGGGGCTCGCTCGAGCCGATTCTCTGACGCTGGACCCGCATAAAGGCATGTTCCTGCCGTACGGAACCGGTGCGCTCCTCGTCCGTGATGGCGCCACCCTGCGCGCGGCCCACGAGGCGACGGCGGCCTACCTGCCGGCCGTGCCGCATCCCGAGGATTTCTATGATCCGAGTCAGCACGGTCCGGAGCTATCGCGCGGGTTTCCAGGCCTGCGAGTCTGGCTCTCGGTGAAGCTGTTCGGCACGGCCGCCTTTCGAGCGGCCATCACCGAAAAACGTCAGCTGGCGGTCGATGCCTGCCGGCGTATCGCTGCGCTCGATCACATCGTCGTTGATGCGCCTCCTGAGCTCTCGCTCTTTGCGTTTCACGTAACATGGCCCGGCGCCACCCGCGAAGAGGAAGACGAGGCGACCCTTCGGCTGCTCGAGCAGACAACGAACCGAGGACGCGTGATGTTGACGGGGTGCAGCGCCCGGGGGAGATTTCTCGGGAGAGTCTGCGTTCTGAGCTTTCGAACGCATCAGCAGCACATCGACTATCTGGTCGAGGATCTCACGGCGTCGCTTCGCGAGGTGGTGCCGGAGCGCTTTCGGACAGCCCACCCGGTTCGTTCGTGACCTATCTGGAAGCCACGGCTCGCGACACGATCACGCCCGAACCCGACGCCATCGCGTCGTAATAGCCCGAGAAGCGCGCAGGTTCCATCGCGTTGTACGACTTGAGGTTCGCCGCCCAGCGATAGGCGATCGGCTGGAACCACAGCTCCACGTCGACGCGGAACGGCCCCTGGGCGCCGCCGAGCGCGATCACGTAGCGGACGCGGTCACCGCCGGCCGCGAAGTCGGCGTCATTCATCGCGTCGCCCTGCGGTGTGATCTCCGGATCGACGCCGTTCTTGTTGAAGCCGTTCGGCAGCAGGCGATTGTCCTTGATGAATCGAAGCGCGCTGAGGAGACCGGTCGTCGGCAGGCCCTTCGCGTCGGCCATGATCGCCTCGTAGATCTGGACCTGGTCCGCGCTGCTGATCTCTGCGTAGTGCGGTTCGAACCGGGTCGCGTCCGCGTCGTTGTCGTTGCCCTGAATCGCCCCGTTCAGGTTCAGCGCGCCCGACTCGAACACGACGCGGTCGGCCCCATCGCGAACCGTCACGTGCAGCCAGGCCCTCCGAGAGGGGTAGGCGGTCGGAAACTTGTGCCCCGTCAGATTCTGCAGTGAAAGGTCGGCCTGAAGCCGGTCGCCGCTGACGTCGATCCGGTCGATGGCGACCTGCGCGGTGCGCGATCGCAGATGCTCCACGGTCCGGGCCGCCGCGCTCTCGAGCTCGTTGGGAAGGGCGAGCACGCCGAGGTCGCCGCGGTACTTGTTCAGCATCCGCTGGACGAAGAAATTGCCACCCAGGAAGGTGTGCCGCGACATCCCCTCGCGGAACTTGCCGAGCGCGCTCGTCACTCTCACCGGCTCCTGGACAACAGGCATGTGGCAGTTCTGGCAGCTTTGCTTGTCGCGATAGTCGCTGACCAGCCACTCCTGATAAGGCATCTGCTCGGGGAGCGACCCGATTTTTTTGCCGTCGGGCCCCAGCGCGTCGGTGATGAGGGTATGGCAGGTGGCGCACAGCTCGGACTGCCGGATGTGCTCGCCTTCGGTTGGCCGATAGCCGGCCGACGAAGTGCGCATGATCCGCGTCTCTCCGTTGTCGATCTTGAATTGCCCGTATTCTTCCCGTTCGCCAGCGAGCTTCGTCGTGTCGACCACGAAGTTGCCCACGAGGCTCTCGCGGGTTCCGAGCTTCTCCTTCGAGATCTGATGGCACAGCGAGCAGGAGACCCCGTCCTGCGCGTAGAGATCCATGCGATCGTCCGAGCCGAACGAGAGGTGCGCGAAGACCTCGCCCTCCCGCCCCTCGAAGCGGGCCTGGTACCGCGCCATCGGCATATGGCACTTCGAGCACTCGTCTTCGATGGCCTTACTGGATTCGGGATGATCCATCGTCTCGCGGCGGACGCCCGCCTGCCAGTAGGGGTCTCGCGCGGAATTGGCCATCATCGAGGCGCGCCAGGCGAAGCCGATCGAGATGTCTTCGCCTTGCGACGTGGACAGCGTGTTGTGACAGGCGAAACAGCGATCGGAGGTCTGGAACAGTTCGCCCTTGACGGGTCCGTCCACCGCAGCCACACGCCCCGAGGGCCCGATGCAGACGAACATCGCGACGGCTGTGACAGCCGAGGCCCACCGGATCAGTCTTGCCGGTCTCATGTCCTCTCCTCACCAGCCATCGCGCAGCCCGCCGTCGAACCAATCCCAGAGCGCGTAGAAGAGAATCTGCGTGCTTCGGCCGGCCGTGTGATTGAGAGGCGTCCGCACGCCGATGTTCACGCGAAGGTGCTGACGCCTGTTGAGGGTGATCTGCATTTCCGGCACGAGGTCCCAGTTCGTGCTCGCCCCCTCATCGAGATCCCGATCGACGATGATCTCGGCCATCGGAGTCCAGCTCCGGCCGAACCCCCGATTCTGGCTGAACGTTTTTCCGACCGCCGTCCGCGCGAAAACCGCCTTGGGCGCTTTGTCGGTGTCGGTGGGGAACTCGGCTCCTGTCTGAACCTGGACGAAGCTCGCGCGGGGCAGAATCTGGCCGACGGACGCGAACGTCTCGAAAATGGTGACGCCGGCGCCAAGGTCGCGGTCGCTGTTCCCGCTCGGCGCGCTGACCTCCCCTTGAACGCTGACGATCGACCCGGTCCGGCTGTTCGCCGCAAGCACGCGCTTGTAGCCGAAGATCAGGTCCCCGACCCCCCCGGCCCAGTCTCCGTCCTGCGAGGCAAAAGTGATGGGGCCCGCAATCTCCAGCTGATTGCGCGCGCCGATGCGTTTTTCGTAGATGAAATCGGTCGAGAACGCGCCCGAGCCGTTCGCGTTGACCGACATCGCGACGACCGTCTCGTCTTCCGGATACGCTTTTTCCGTCGCGAGGGCGCGGGGTAGGTTGAGCTCGCCCAGCGGCCAACCCGGCTCGGTGCACAGCGAGCGCAGATACGCCATCACGCGATCGATCTGCTCGAGCGTCAGAGCTTCGGCGAACGACGGCATGATTTCCGAGAAGCCACGGCCGGCGCCTCCCTCGTGAATGGTCGCCCGCCAGTCGAATGTCCGCTCGCGCGTGCTGCCGTTGCAGTCTGAAAAATCCGGAAACGTCGCGGGAGGCTCGAACCCCAGCGTCGTTTGCGGCTGGCCGCGGCCGCCGGGGCCGTGGCAGCCGATGCACGCAGCCTCGAAGATGTCCTTGCCCGTGTCGAGCTTCAGTTCACCCGGACTCGCGGGCGCGGCCGCCTGCGCCGGCGGCGGTGCCTGAGCGAGCGGCACGCTCCGCAGCCAGACCGCGAACAGGACGAAGAAGACGAATCGGCGGCTCGCGGACGAAGTCGATGGCATGGAAGAAGGCCATCTTAGCGAATGGGATCGTCAGACCGGATATTTGAGAATGATTTTGATTCTCACGTTCACGAGAACAACCGATCGAAGTTCCCGCCGAGAATCCTGGCGCGCACTGTCGGGTCCGCGCCGATCTCGTCGAGCGCGTTCGATTGCTGTTCGAGAACGCTGCTCATCCACCCTCGCGGGAAGAACGACGAATCGCTT
Source organism: Vicinamibacterales bacterium (assembly GCA_035537875.1). Classification (GTDB taxonomy): domain Bacteria; phylum Acidobacteriota; class Vicinamibacteria; order Vicinamibacterales; family CAVVIG01; genus DATLLJ01. The sequence continues at coordinate 138,339 of DATLLJ010000060.1, forward strand.
CCGAAGAGCAGCCGATCGGGACCGACGACCGATAGCGCCCGCTCGAAGACGGCGCTGAGCGTGAGGCCGGGATGGTACCGGATCCAGTGATTCGACGAAGAGGTGTCCAGCAGGATGTTCGGACACAGATCCGCGACCATCAGCGCCTCCCGAAAGAAGCCGGCTCCGAAATGGGGGACGATGATCGGCACCTTCGAATATCGGAGCGCGAGAGCGTGCAGATCCAATGGGTTGCCGTACCGGATGTCGAAGGGGCTGGGCAGGCCGAGCTTGGCGCGGATGCCGACGGTCAGGACGCCGCAGTGCACGAACACGGCGGCTGCCGGCCTGGCCGCGACGAGATCGAAAAGGCGATGCACGCGCTCGTCCTGCAGTGAGAAGCGGTGCATCGCCGGGAACAGGCATACCGTGCGAAGGCCGCCTGCGTCGAGCGCACGCGTGGTTTGCGCGTCCGCCTCTGGATGCGTCGGGTCCACCATGAAGAAGCCGACGAATCGCGAAGGATGCGACCGTACGGCCGTGGAGACCGATTCGGCGTCGCCCGGGATGCTGGCGATGAGCGACGCGCGGTGGACGCCCGCTCGATCGAGTTCGCGAACCCATCGGTCAGCAAGCGCGGCGGCGCCGCCGGGAGGGTCCCAGCCGAGCCTCGCGAGCGCCGCGACATCCGGGGCCTCGTCACCCAGTCCGTGAAGCTGGCGTCCAAGGCCGGCAAAGAACGGCGTGGAAAAAAAATGGCAATGGGCATCGTTGATAGGAGGCATGGCGACAGACTCATGCAGCAAGACATCCGGCGGCTCGGACTCGTGATGTGGCGATCACGCGTTTCGGTGACTGATGACGCTGTCGATCAGCCGTGTGGTCCCTACCCACAGAGCGCCCGCGACGAGCACCGGCCCGGAGATGGTCGTGACCGGCTGCATCCGCTCCGGGTCGACAACGTCGAGGTACTCGAGCCTCAACGACGACTCGGTCGAAGGGATTGCGGCGAGGGCCAGTCGCCTGACGGATTCTGGGTCGGTGTTGCCGTCGGCGATTTCACGATGGGCCACCTGCAACGCCTTGAACAACACAGGAGCCAGCTGGCGTTCGGATGGAGTCAGGTGCTGGTTCCGCGAGCTGAGCGCGAGGCCGTCATGGTCGCGGACGGTGGGAACCCCCACGATCGCGACCGGGACGTTGAAGTCGGCAACCATCCGCCGAACGATGGCGAGTTGCTGGGCGTCTTTCTCACCGAAGTACGCTCGGTCAGGCTCGACAATGCCGAAGAGCTTCAGGACAACCGTCGCCACACCACGAAAATGGCCGGGCCTCGACCTGCCGCACAGGTGATCGGCCAGCTGGCCGACATCCACGGTGCACGCCGGCTGAGCAGGATACATCTCGTCTGCGGAGGGGGCAAAGACAAGATCGGCGCCGAGCCGATCGCAGAGCGTCCGATCGGCTTCGAGGGCGCGGGGATAACGCAGCAGGTCGTCCTCACGATCGAACTGCCGCGGGTTGACGAAGATGCTCACGGTCACCGTGCGGCATTCGCTGCGAGCCTCTTCGATCAGCCGGGCGTGCCCGGCGTGAAGCGCCCCCATGGTCGGGACCAGACCGACGGGCGTTCGAGCCCGGCGAACGTCAGCGAGACGGCGGCGCAGCGGCTCGATCGAGGTGATCAGCTCCGCTGCCATCTCAGGTCGTTCGGCCGCCGACCGCCTTGGCAGGCGCGGTTGGATAGCGACCTGCACGGACGTCGTCGATGTAGGCCTCGGTTGCCGTGACGATCTCCTCGCCGAGCCGGGCGTAGACCTTGACGAACGAAGGCGTGTGATCGAACAAGCCAAGCATGTCGTAGCTGACGAGGACCTGACCGTCGCAATCGGGCCCGGCGCCGATCCCGATGGTGGGAACGCTGAGGCGTGCTGTAATGGTTCGGGCCAGCTCCGCGGAGATCGATTCGAGCACCACGGCGAAGACACCTGCCTGTTCGAGGGCTTCAGCATCCGCCAGGATGGCGTCACCATCCTGCGGCACGGTTCCACGCTTGAGGTACCCGCCCAGCTTGTGGACGGACTGAGGCTGGACGCCGACATGTCCCATCACCGGGATGCCGACGTCGACGAGCCGGCGGACCACGTCGACCATCGGTCGGCCACCTTCAACTTTGACCGCCGCGGCGCCACCCTCCTTCAGAAGGCGGCCGGCGTTGTGCACGGCGTCGCTCACCGACACCTGGTACGTCAGAAACGGCATGTCCGCGATCACGAGCGCCCGTTCGGTGCCGCGGCTGACGGCGCTCGTGTGGTGGATCATCGCCTCCAAGGTTACGGGGAGCGTTGTCTCATGCCCGAGCACGACCATGCCGAGGGAATCTCCGACGAGCAGCGCGTCGATGCCGGCGCGCTCGAAGAGACGGGCCATCGTCGCGTCGTAGGCCGTGAGCACGGTAATCTTCTGCGCGCGCCGCTTCATCTTCAGGAAGTCCGGCACGCGAACGCGGCCTGTTTCGTTGGACATCACCAGCCCCGCCTTTCCAGGGTGCTTGCCACGGCCTGCGCGCCGGCGACCGACAATCCGCGTCGTTTTGCCAGCTGCAACAGGTGAGCGGCCGCGGCCGCGTACAGATCGGCCACGGTCGGGTCCGCTTCTTTCAAAGCCCGCAAGTGCGCCTCAACCGTCGTCGCGTCGCCGCGCACGACCGGCCCGGTCAACGCGGCGACTGGGCCGCTTGTGAGCGCATTGCTCAGACTGGTTTGCGAGAGCGGTGCTATTGCCCTCAGCGCCGTCTCCCGATCCACGCCAGCCGCTTCGAATAAATCGATGGCGGCATCCAGAACCGCAATGACCGCGTTGCTCGCCATGACCGCACCCGCGTGGTAATAGCTCAGGCGGTCCGGGTCGAGCCGCAACGATCCCCCGTGCGCTCCCGCCACGATTCGGACGATTTCGCTGGCCCAATCCAGCGCGGGCTGATCGCCCGAGAGACCGAAGGTCGTACCGGGCAAGTTTCGCACCCCCTGCGCAGGCGTCATGACCGTCTGGAGCGGATGCAGCAGCCCGCAGGAGACACCCGTCTCCCGGAGCGCGTGCAGCGCATCCGGACCTCTGGCTCCGCATGTATGAAGCGCGACACCCACCCGCATGCCCGCTGACGCCAGGGTCTGTGCGACGGAGTCGATGGCGTTGTCGCTGACCGCGATGAGCACACGTGAAGCCCGCCGGGGCAATGCCGCGAGATCGATGACTTCGAGAGCCTTGCCGGTCGTGGAGCCTGCCCCGATGAACGCCGCGGCCTGTTGAGCCCGTTCGGCGGACCTGTTTGCGAGAGCGACGACCGGCAGGCCGCCCGCGGTCATCAGACGGCCCAGCGCTTGAGCCACGGCACCGGCTCCGACAATCGCCACAGCCGGTCCAGATTCGGCCATGCTTGCCACACTATCACCTGAACCCCGGAAGGTGAAGGGACTCGACCCTTCCGGGCTGGCGCGACATAATCGATCGCATATGAAGCCTTCTGTGTCGCTGCGCGCGCTCGCCGTTTGCCTGATGCTGGCGGCTGTCTCCGCTTGCTCGGAATCGGAGCCTCCGCCCGCGGCCGCGGCCGAGACGGGCCCCTCGGTTCCTCCCGGGCACGTCGTCATCGGTGAGCTTCCAGACATCGATATGCCCGCGCTGCTCGAGCACACGAAGAGGCTCTCGTCCGATCAGTTCGAGGGCCGTCTTCCAGGAACGAGGGGAGAAGAGCTGACCGTCGCCTACCTCATCGATCAGTTCAAGAAGGTCGGCTTGAAGCCCGGCAACACCGACGGCACGTACGTCCAGAAGGTGCCGCTGGTGGGCATTACGGCGGCGCCGGCTCCGCTCGTCGTGAAGAAGGAAAGCGACGAGCAGGCATTCACGTGGCGCGACGAAGTCGTCGCGTGGACGAAGCACGTGGCTCCGACGGCCGCCATCGCCGATTCGGAGCTCGTATTCGTCGGTTACGGGGTCGTTGCTCCCGAGTACGACTGGGACGACTACAAGGGCTTCGACGTCAAGGGCAAGACGCTCGTGATGCTCGTGAACGACCCTCCGGTCCTCGACCCCGCCGATCCGTCGCAGCTCGATGTCACGGTGTTCGGTGGCAGGGCGATGACGTACTACGGACGGTGGACCTACAAGTTCGAGATCGCCGCGGAGAAGGGCGCAGCGGCTGCCTTGCTGATCCACGAAACCGGTCCGGCCGGTTATCCATTTCAGGTGGTCCAGGACGGCTTCACCGGCGAGCGCTTCGACCTCGTCACGCCCGACAAGAACATGAGCCGCTCTTCGATCGAAGCCTGGCTGTCGCTCGACGCGGGGAAGAAGTTGTTGGAGCTCGGCGGCCAGGATTTCGACGTCTTGAAGGAGCAGGCGGCAACGCGGGACTTCACGCCGGTCCCGCTCGGCGTGACGGCGTCGATGGCGCTCAAGAACACGCTCAAGACGATAGATTCGCAGAACGTCATTGCCCGGCTCGAAGGATCCGATTCGGCAAGAAAAGCCGAGCACGTCATCTATACGGCCCACTGGGACCATTTCGGCAAACGCGACGAAGGGATTTTTCATGGCGCGCGGGACAATGCGGTCGGAACCGCGGCGCTGATCGAAGTTGCCCGCGCGTTCACCAAGCTGCCCTCACCTCCCCGTCGCTCGATCCTGTTTCTCGCGGTTACGGCGGAAGAACAAGGGTTGCTCGGATCAGAATACTATTCGGTGACTCCCATCTACCCGCTGGCCAAGATGGTCGCGAACATCAACATGGACAGCTGGAATTTGTGGGGCCGGACGAAAGACCTGACGGTCGTCGGCTTCGGCGCGTCCGATCTCGACGACTACGTCCGCGACGCGGCGGCCGAACAAGGCCGAATCGTGCAGGCGGATCCAGAGCCTGAAAAGGGCAACTACTACCGATCGGATCATTTCGCGTTCGCGAAGCAGGGCGTGCCAGCGCTCAACCCGGAGGGCGGCACCGAGTATCTGGGCAGGCCTGCCGATTACGGAAAACAGGTGCGCGACGACTGGACGGCCAACCGCTATCACAAACCTGCCGACGTGGTGCTGCCGAACTGGGATCTCACCGGCGCTCACGAAGATCTCAAGGTGTACTTTGCGGTCGGGTATCGAGTGGCGCAGGCCGATCGATTCCCCGAGTGGAAACCGGGCAACGAGTTCAAAGCCAGACGCGACGCGATGCTGAAAAGCGGCCGCCAATGACGTCACACGAGGGCGGGCGCACGCGTACCCCGGTGCGACGACTCACCTGAAGAAGTCACGCCGACGCGCTGGGGCCATGCCACGCGCGCGCCGGGGGTTCGATTTGCACGCCGGGCTGATGACGCAGCCGGGCCAGCGCGATCGGCTGGTACATTGTGGCCTGAGCTAGTATCTGAGGCGCGCATCGAGGAGGTGACATGAAGACAGTTCGTGAGTATTACACTGCGTGCCTCGAATCCGAACGCCCGGCGTTTCTCCGCGTCCTGAAGGCGGTCCCACCCGACCAGTCGTCGTATCGCCCTCATCCGCGGTCCACGTCGGCCGGCGATCTGGTGTGGCTGCTTGCCGTCGAGCTCCACGACGCCTGCGAGCTGATCGATCGCGGGGAGGTGAGCTACGTCGAGAGGCCGGCACCGCCCATCCCGGAGGCGATCGCCGCCTACGAGAAACACGCCGCGGCGCTCCAGGCGCGGCTGGCGGCGGTGGACGATGCGAAGTGGGACGGGAAGGCGCGGCTGCTGATGAACGGGAAGCCGATGTGGGAGACGACACTCGGTGACATGCTGTTCGGGTTTCTCTTAGACGCCATCCATCATCGCGGACAGTTGTCGACCTATCTGCGGCCGATGGGCGCCAAGGTGCCGTCGATCTACGGTCCGTCAGGGGACGATCCGGGGACGTAGACGATTGGAAGCCTTGGCCGGGTAGTGTGGGGCAGCGACGGGTCGAGGGCCTTATCGATCGCAGTTGTTGCGCGCACTCTGCCGCGCGGGTCGCTCTCTTCGCGTGGACTACTCGGGCCGCGATGCCCGCTGTCTACATGCTTGATGCAGATCCCATCCGCTCCTGCACCACCGGCACGATACGCGACGGCTTGGCCGTCGGGTGCCCACCCTGCGGGACTGGCAGGGTCTTCCTTCTACCGGCCCGCCTGAGTGTCTGCCTCGTCGCCCCCAAGTTCCTTCGTTCGCGCAGGTTCTTCCGGAAGCTGGTAGACGGCCACAATCACGGTCACGTTGTCCCGCCCGCCACAATCGAGCGCCCGCTGCACGAGGCGCTCACAGGCGTCGCTCGAACACGTCGACTCGCGCAGGGTATCGGTGATCGTCTCGTCGTCCACAAGGTCCGTCAGCCCATCGCTGCAGAGCAGCAAGCGATCGCCGTCTTCAAGCTGCAGCCGGTCCGTGTCCACCTGGACATGCTCGTTGGATCCGCCGAGCGCGTTCGTCAGAACGTGACGATGGCGCGAGTGCGCCACGTCGCCGGGCGCGAGTTGGCCGGTGTCGACGAGCAGCTGCGCATACGTGTGGTCCCGTGTGAGGCGATGCAGACCTCCGGCGCGGAGCAGGTAGGCTCGGGAGTCGCCCACATGGGTGATCAGCAGGTCGCGGCCAAGGCTTCGAGCGGCAGTCAGCGTCGTCCCCATCCCGCGCAACGCCGGGTCGCGCCGGCCGCGCTCGACGAGCATCGCGCCGACTTCCTGCACGCGGGTGCGGGACCGCCGCTCGATCTCACGCGCATACTCTTCATCGATTTTGAAAATCCAGTCGGGCACGTCGAGAGCGAGGCCGACAAGCGCTGAGATCGCCATCCGGCTCGCGACTTCGCCCGCGGCGTGGCCGCCCATGCCGTCGGCGACGACCATCACGTAGCTGACTTCCTCCGTGAGTTCCGGCACATCTCCCGCCGGCAGGCTCGTGATGAGCGTTTGAAGCGTGCGGCCGAGCCTCGTGACGAAGAAGTGGTCCTCGTTGTTCGGGCGGTGGTAACCGGGGTGCGAACGCGCGCTGACATCTATCCGGACGAGAGATGAAAAAGGATGGCCAGGCCCGATGGCAACCGGATGTGGTCTGTCCGTTGAAGTAGGTGCGGTCATGGCGGCCTCCCGAGAGTATCAGCCCAGTCAAAACCTTCACTGTGTCCGTTAACGATTTCCCATCCCAGGAAACGCTGGCGGTTCTTATGGCTGTAATCCTACTTGACCACGTTCTCTCGCATCGACAGGCTTCTTGAGAGGTGGCGAACGATTCGTCAACCGAGGACGTGTGATAATCGCGCGCATGCGAATCCTGACGCTGGTTGGGCTCCTATCCTTCCCGGCGATGGCGGCCTGTGGATCGGCTCCACAGACCGGGAATCCACCCGCGACCGAAGCACCCGGCCCCGGGCGCACGTCGCACATCGTGCAGCAGGGTAACGTGACTCTCGACGTCATCGCGGAAGGCAGTGGGCCTCTCATGGTGCTCCTGCCGTCGCTCGGCCGGGACGTGACCGAGTTCGATTCGCTCGCCGAGCGGCTCCGAGCAGCGGGCTTCCGCGTCGTGCGGCCGCGGCCGCGCGGATTTGGGCGGAGCGTCGGGCCAATGGAAGGCCTTACGCTGCACGACTTCGCCCGCGATATCGCCGCCGTGGTCGAGCACGAGCGCGCCGGGTTGGCAATCGTGGTCGGTCACGCCTACGGCCACTTTGTCGCCAAGATGACCGCAGTCGATTTTCCGCACCTGGTGCGCGGGGTGGCGCTCGTCGCGGCGAGCCAGAAGAACATCAGCGAGGAAGTGCGGCGGTGGAACGCCATTGGGTCGGACCCGACCCGTCCGCTGGAGGAGCGCCGGAAGTACATCCAGATGGTGTTCTTCGCGCCCGGAAACGATCCGAGTCCCTATTTGACCGGCTTCAGCCCAGAAGTGCGCGCCATGCAGGACGCGACCCGGATAGGCACGCCGCAGGAGGAGTACTGGGCTTCGGGAACCGCACCGCTGCTCGACTTGCAGGCAGCCCACGACCCTTATCGGCCGCGATCGACGGCGGACGAGTTGGTGAACGAGTTCGGTCGCGAGCGTGTCACCGTTGTTGTAATCCCGGACTCTTCGCACGCTGTTCCGATCGAACAGCCCTCGGCGGTCGCCGACGCACTCGTCGCGTGGGCGCGGACGCTGCCGGCGCAGCCCGCTGGGCCGGCTCCCGCTCCCTGAGTCCACGGGCTGCTCCGGCTGGCGTCCTTCCAGTTCTCGCCCACGCCGAGATCCACGGGTCAGCGGCATCTTGAGCTCGCCGCGAGGCGGGCGCACAGCCCGCCTTTCCCCCAACGTCGTCGTTGAAGTGAAGACTAGGTGGCGGGGAATGTGTTGCGGACGCGTTTCGAACGGGAAAGATAGGCGATCCAGACGCCGTGATAAATCAGCGACGCCGCAATGAACGCGGGAGTGGTTCCGGGCATTCGGCGGTTTGGGAGAAAGGACGTCGAGTAGACGAACACATCCATACACGCCGACAGAATCAGTGACCACATCGCGAAAGTAGCTGCACCCCGCCGACGGTTCATCAGCGCGAGGCCCGCCGCCACGCCGACGCCCGTGACCAGCAGCTGGGCGACGACGACCACCGCCATCGGCAGCCCCCGGAACGTGAGCGATCCCAACGATCCGGCCGTGGCGACCGCGAGATTGAGCGGTCGCCAGACGAGCAGCAGGAGACACAGCAGCGCCAGCCACCCGCCAATCCCCATGCCCGGCTCGTTGACCTCATCGTGGCGTGGGACTACCATCGGCTACATGCTAATAGGGCCCCGCTCATGGCGCACGCTCTACCGGACGGCGGTGACGTCCACCGCCATCCTTGCGCTCGCGGCGGTCCAGCCGAGGGCTATGGACGAAGCGTCGCGAAAGGAAACGGAAGAGTGGCGCAAGAAGCACGAGGCAGACTACCGCCGCGAGTACGTACCGCTTGCCGGCCTCTTCTCCTTGAAGAACGGTCTCAATACCGCCGGTAGCGGCGCTTCGAACAACATCGTCCTGCCGCGATCGGCGCCTCCGGTGGTCGGACGGTTCGTCCTCGAGGGACAAACGGTCCGGTTCGAGTCCCAGCCGGGCGTGCAGGTTCTGCTGAAGGGCCGCCCCGTCACCGGCAGCGTAACGTTGCGATCCGACGCGTCGGAGGAGCTGGACGAGCTCGCGATTGGTCCCCTCTCCCTCTGGGTGCACATCAGCGGCGAGCGTCCGACGATCCGGATGCGCGACCCTGACGGCGAGACAGCGCGCTCGTTTTCAGGATTCCAGTGGTTTCCGATCGACGACAGCTATCGCGTCGTCGGCCGCTTCATCAAAGATGCGGCCCCTCGGGAGATTCGGGCGCCCAATCAGCTCGGCGACGAGGACGTCATGCAGAGCGAGGGCGTCGTCGAGTTCAGACTGCACGGCGAGTCGGTCCGGTTGCGCCCGATGACTACGAGACCCAATCGGTTCTGGTTCATCTTCCGCGACGGCACGAGCGGCAAAGAGACCTACGAAACGGCGCGCTTTCTCTATGCCGATCTCCGGCCAGACGGGACAGCTGTGCTCGATTTCAACCAGGCCTACAATCCTCCGTGCGCGTTCAACCCGTATACGACGTGTCCGATACCGCTTCCCGAGAACCGTCTGACGGTACGCATTCTCGCCGGCGAAAAAGCGTACGGGCAGAAGTGACAAACGACGATCGTCTTGGTTCTCTACCTGGTTCATCACGGCGACGCCGTCGGCACGAGCATCGACCCGCGCCGTCCGCTATCTGAACGCGGACGTCAGAACGTCGCGCGGCTCGCCGCAGAGGCCGCCGGACTTGGTGCCCGACCGGCCGTCGTGTGGCACAGCGGCAAGCTGCGAGCTCGGCAGACGGCGGAAGAATTCTGGCGGGCCTGCAATGCTCTCGCGTCGCTCTCAGCCACGCGCGACCTTCAGCCCGACGACCCGCCCGAATGGCTCCTTCACCGCGTGCGAGGTGAGACGCACGACATCCTGGTCGCCGGGCATTTTCCCCATCTCCCGCGACTGTTGGATCTGATCGCTCAGGGTTCGGGCGCGACGCTGGCGGCCTTTCCGCAGCATGGCGTCGTCGCGGTGGAGACCTGCGACGGCGGATCTTCGTGGAAGGAACTGTGGAGGTTGAACGAAGCTACTGCTTTTCCACGGTGACCGTCAAAGGGGCCATGAGGCGCACTGTCAGGGGCGAGCCTGCGGGAAGCGTGACTTCACTGCGATCGCCGGCCTGGACGACAGCTGCACCGCCACCCGCGCCTGCCGTCGCGCCGATCGCCGCTCCCTTGGCGCCGCCCAGAATCGCGCCCAGAATCGCGCCGCCGACCGCGCCACCGCCGATCTTGGCGGCACTGCCGTTCCCTGGCGCTTCCCCTTCGCGGTAGATCGTCTCGGTCCCAATCGACATCTGAGTCCCGTCTGCGAGCACGAGGCTCGTGAAACGGATACCGAGCCGCGCCCGGTCCTTGAACTTGCCGCCTCGTTCCACCTGAATGACCGTTCCGATCGCTCGTGAACCGGCGGGAATCGCGACGACATCGCCAACCCTGACGTCTCGCGTCACCCGGGCCTCGACGCGGTCCTCGACACGCGCCGTCTCGCTCGAGATGCGCGTCTCGGTCTGCAGACCGACCACGGAGTTCGAAGCGACGACAATCTCCTCGAAGGTTTTCTCCGGCGGCTCGGGTGCGCGAGGCACGTCGAGCGGCGCTCGTTCTTCGACGGGCGGTGTCGCGATCGCGATGTTATCCACAGTGGCGGGTGCTGGAGTCGTCGAAGGCAGCGGCGAACGTGCCGCCGGGCTCTGAGCGTCCGCGCGATCGGCCGGCAGCGGCTCCCGTGAGGACCGGCTGGGAATCGACCTGGCGGGTTGAGGTGTGGTCTGCGCTTCCGGCCGACGGCTCGACGCTGACCCTGCCGGGGCCGCTACCGATGTCGAGGCCCGTCGAGGCGCGACTGGGGCCCGCGCGGTCACAGCCGCCTCGGTTTCCTGCACCGGCACACCCGGGGCCGTGGCTTCGGCGCCAAGCGTAGATGGCGTGGCGGCAACGGCGGGCGCGGGCACGGCATTCTGCCGAGACGCAACATACCCCCCTACGCTGGCGGCCGCCATGCACGCAACTGCCAGGGCGCCGAGGGCCAATCGACTCGAAACCATCACGAACTCTCCTTGGAAACCCAAGCAAGCGCGACGCAAGCGGCATGCCTGCCCTCGGCCCGTAGCGTTACGCGCAAAACATTGAATTCAAAGGCATAACCGCCAACAGACCTGGAGAGCGCTGTCCCTTTTCGAGGGAACCTGTCCTGGGTGGAGTGCACCGGCCGGGCCCGATTCTCGCACAAAACGTGGAGACTACAATCAACCCATGCCGCGTCAGCCGGACATCATCGTCGTGGGTGCGGGAATCGTCGGATGTTCCATAGCCCATGAGCTGGCGAGGCGCGGCGCGTCGGTTCAGGTGGTCGAAGAACGCGCCACCGGTATGGGCGCCACTCAGGCGGCGGCAGGCATTCTTGCTCCCCATGTCGAGGGAGGGACGTCCAATACGCTGCTGTCGCTGGCGGTTCGAAGCCTGACGCTGTTCGACGATTTCATCGCGGCTGTTCAGGAGGACAGCGGTGTCGAGTTGCTCTATCGGAGAACTGGCACCCTGCAGATTGCGGTCAACGACGAGGAACTGCGGGAGCTGCGAAACGCCGCCGCACGTCTGGATGCTCAGCGCGTCCCGTTCGCAATCCTCGACGCTGAGGCCATCCGACTCGAAGAGCCGAACCTGAGCAAGGATGTCTCGGGTGGTCTGGTCATCCCGTCTCATGGATTCGTCGCGGCTGGCGAGCTGGTGCGGGCTGTTGCGGCCGCCGCGCGCCGCCGGGGCGCGCAGATCATCGAGGGCAGCCGCGTCCGGAGGATCGCGCCGTCGGGGGAAGAGGTTGTCGTCGAGACGGACCGCGGGCCACTCTCCGGCTCGTCAGTCGTGCTGGCCGCAGGGAGCTGGTCACCGCGCATCGAGATCGCGGGCGTACGGCTACGCGCTCCCGTGCGCCCGGTCCGGGGACAGCTGCTGCGGCTGGCATGGAATGGCCCTGGCCTTCGGCGTGTGGTCTGGAGCAGCCGCTGTTATGTCGTTCCATGGGACGATGGGTCGTTGCTCGTGGGCGCTACGGCGGAGGATGCGGGATTTGACGAACGGACGACAGTGGCTGGCGTGCACGACTTGATACAAGCGGTGTGCGAGATGCTTCCGGGCGCCTGGACAGCGGGTTTCGTCGAAGCGCGGGTTGGTTTACGGCCGGCCAGCGACGACCTGCTGCCGATCATCGGCCGCTCGAGTGTCCACCCGAATCTGATGTATGCGACAGGCCACTATCGGAACGGGATTCTGCTCGCTCCGCTGACGGCGATGCTCGTAGCAAACACCTTGCTCAACGATGCCGAGGATCCAGCACTTGCCGCGGTCGGTCCCCAGCGCTTCGGCGAGCTGTAAGGATCGGCGAACGCGGTGTTCGTGGTGTCCCACGACATGAAGGACATTTCCGTCGGAGCTGTTCGCTATCACATCGTCGCGATCCAGCGCGATCGTCAATGGATCGCGCACGCGGAGCGTACGGACACCGGCGCGCCGTTCGGCACGGAGTGCGGGGGCGCGACAGCCGAGGAAGCGTGCGACCGCGTCGCGCGATGGCTGAAATGGCAGGACGAACATGCGTCGGCGCTCGAGGATCTCCAGCGTGCCGAGCGCGCCTATCACCGGACCATCGCCGGCAGCGCCTTCAGCAGTCCCATCGAAGGGCCAAGCGCCCTTGAAATGCAGAAGGAGTCGCTCGAGGCGCTCGAGGCGGCTCGCGTGCGCCTCGACGAGATCCGCAGCCGCAGGCCAGCCACCCTCTGACCCATGATGCGACTGAAGAAAACGTACAGCTCCCGCGAAGTCGCTCTGACGACCGGTCTGACGGCGCGTCAGCTTCAAATCTGGAGCGCGAGCGGACTCCTCGCCCCGTCGATTCCGTCGCATCGAACCGCCGCAGGCGGATATACCGAGCGGCGCTACACGCCCATCGAGCTGTTCGAGCTGCTCGTCCTCGGGGATCTTCGCCACCGCGGGTTTTCTATTCCGCAGCTCCACACGATTGTCCGTACGCTCAAGGACCAGTTCGGCATCCGGTTGTTCGACGCAACCGGAGGAGGAAGCCAGGTGCGGCTGCTCACGGACGGGCGGGAGGTCTACGCGCGTACGTCCACAGGGGAATTCTTCAACCTCCTCAGAACGCCGACACAGCCGCTGCTGGTGGTTGGTGACGAAGGGCTCTTGAAGGAACTGAGCGGAAAGCTGAAGACGACTCGGAAGAAACGCCGGCTCAGCGGATCGGGAAGATCTTCTCGAGATCGTCGGCCGGGCGCGGAATGACGTGCACCCCGACGAGCTCTCCGACGCGGCGTGCCGCGGCCGCGCCGGCGTCGGTCGCCGCCTTGACGGATCCGACATCGCCTCGCACGATCGCCGTCACGAGGCCGGCGTCGACTTTCTGCCAGCCGACGAACACGACATTCGCGGCCTTCACCATCGCGTCCGCCGCTTCGATCATGCCGACGAGCCCGCGAGTCTCCACGAGGCCCAGAGCGTCACCGATGTCCCGTTTCTCCGCCATGACGTTGATAGTCTACGCTATCTTGCCGATCGGAGCGCAGCGCCGACGCGTGATCCGGTGTCGACGCAGACTTATCGATCTGGCCGCCAAGCCCTTGACGGAGTCTCGAGCAGGTGGTGGCAGTCGTGAAGCCGTCGGCGTTCAACCGAACAAGCCAGGGAATCTTCTGTCGGTGATTGCGTAGCCTGGGAAGATCGACGTCGTGTTCCTGACACCAAGGTGCCGGACGACGATTTCGCCGAACACATCCCTGAAATCGGTGGTGACCCCGAGATCGCGTCCTTCGTAACGCTCGTCTCCGCCGAGCCCCGGCCACTTGCCGAAGACTCGCCCCCCGCGGAGGCCGCCGCCCACGACGATCATCGCGTTCCCGTGCCCGTGGTCGGTTCCGCGGTTGCCGTTCTCGCTGACCGCACGGCCGAACTCCGACATCGTCAGCACAACGGTGTCTTCGATGCGATCGCCGAGATCCACGACGAGCGCGGCGATGGCGCGGGCGAAATCGTCCAGGCGAAGCGACAGTTGGCCCTGCCCGCCGCCCTGGTTGACGTGGGTGTCCCAGCCGCCGACATCGGCAAAGGCGACTTCCAGACCGACGTCGGCTTTCACGAGCTGGGCGATCTGGCTGAGCGCCTGGCCGAACGCCGACCGAGGATAGTCAGCGCCGCGTTCGGCGCGGTACCCGGCGGCGTCGACCCGCTTCAGCATCCTCATGGCTTCGAAGGCTTCCCGACCCGTATTGTTCAGTACACGGTCCGCGGCCGCAGCAAACTGGCTCTCGAAAGAGGTCGCGACGACATCGCTCGCCCGTCCCGCCCGAATACCGAACTGCTCGATCTGGTTCACCGCCAGCGCCGGAGCTCGACCCTGAAGCATGCGCGGCAGCTGCTGAGTGAGCGCGACGGCTCGAAACGGCGTCGCCTCCTCGTCCTTTCGGGCCTCCAGATATCGGTTGAGCCATCCGTCAGGTGTGCTCTTCACGCCAGGCGTCGCCGTCTCCATGTAGTCCTGAGCGTCGAAGTGCGATCGCGTACTGTCAGGAGAGCCGCAGGCGTGGACGACGGCCAGCTGACCTGCGTCCCAAAAGCGCTTGAGCGGCTGCAGCCGAGGATTGAAACCGAAGAATCCGTCGAGATCCAGGGCGGTATCGCTGTCGCCGCCGGGACGCTGAATGGCGATGCTCGGCCTGGCGCGATAGTAGTCCTTGTCGCCGAACGGAACGACCATGTTGAGCCCGTCGACCGCCCCACGCTGGAAGAGGGCGATCAACCGTTTCGTACGCGTCGGCGTGGCGGCCATCGCCGTTCGCGCGAGAAACGAAGGGGCAAACCCGAGGCTCACCAGCGCGAACGCTCCGTCCCTGACGAACACCCTTCGTGAAATCATGGCGCTACCTTCGTTGAAATTCCGGAGAGCCGAGCGTGAGCGCCGTCATCTGTTCGGTCGTCGTGGCCCTGGCGATGGTCTCACGCGTCGTTTCGGAGACATCGTTGTCGAGGACGGTTTCGATGATGCGTGCGGGCGACGTCTGAAGGCCGCTCGCTGCAGCTGAACGAAACGACGCGCCTTGTGGACCCTGTCGCTCACTGTTGCCCGCCAGCTGCAGTGCGAAGTTCATCCGGTTGACCAAAGCCCCGGTGTTCACCCATGCGTCGGCGGTGTCTTGGTAGCCGGTCGGCGGCTGACACATGTAAAGGGGCATTCCCAGCTGCTGCACGGCGCGAACGAGCGGCAGAGCGCTCTGAAAGTCGGTGCCGGTCGCGCGCACGGCACTGACGACGAACTCGAACGGGGTTTTCACCTTAGCGCGAAACGACTCTGGCGCGAAGAACTCGGGAGACGCGAAAAGCGTCTGCATGACCCTGCGCAGATCGCCATCCGTCTCACGAAATGTCGACGCCAGACGATCGACGAGCGTCTGTGGCGGGGTATCGCTCACGAAGCGGCGGGCGAGTTTGGTGGCGATAAACCGCGCCGTCGACGGATGAGCGGCCAGGATGTCGAGCACGCGTTCGCCGTCGCTCTCGCCGCCGCCCGCTTTGATCTCGTGTCCCAGGACGACTTTCCGCCCGGGATCGTGGATACGGGGATCGAACACATAGCCGCCGCCGAGGCGTGGATTCTGAATCGTCCACCCGGTAAACGCCCGGGCGACCTCGGTGACGTCCTTCTGTGTGTAGCCGCCATCCACACCCAGGGTGTGGAGCTCCATGAGCTCGCGGCCATAGTTCTCGTTCAACCCTCTCCGCATGCCCTGCTGGCCGGCGGGACGGGGCATCGGCGGGGGCGGCAGGCCGCGGCGACCCAGACGGCGCGGTCGCAGTTGCTGATCGACGTGCGGCCCGTCGGGATCGGCGCTCATCCAGTTGTCGAGATAGAACAACATCGCCGGGCTCTTCGCCGTCGCTTCCAGAAGATCTCGGAACCGACCGAGGACGAGCGGGCGAATCGCGTCGCGCTCGTACTCCGTCAGCATGAAGCGCGTCTGTCCTTTTCGCGCATCGACATTGAAGTGGTTGAACCAGAAATCGGTCAGCACTTCCTGGAGCTGCCGCTCGCTGTAGATGGCGCGCAGCATCTTCTGGGCCGTGAGTTCGGCCATGACGCGGGCGGCCGCCTGCTGAGCCTCCCGGTTGGCCATCGCGGGCTGCGCCGCGCCGCTCTGGCCGGCGTTTTGTTGCTGCCGACGCCTCGCCTCCATGACGGGCAACGCATACCGCTCCGCGATCTCGCGAGAGCTCATGCCGATTGTCAGGAAGCCCTCCAGCCGCGACGCCATCTCCGCATCCGGCACCCGTTCCGGATACAGTTGCTGGTCGATGTAGGCCTGTACACCGATCGCCCGCACTCTCTCGATGTCGCCGCTGAGGGGTCCAAAGCCCAGTCTGTTCAGGACATGGACGATGGCTCGGCTGTCGCCCGGGACCCCAGCCGCTGCGACCGGCGCCGGCTGCATACTCCCGAGGAGGACCGCAACGGCAATTCCGCTCGCGAGCGTGGTGGCGAGAAGCTGTGGCCTCATGCCCCTATTAGACGACGGGATCAGACGAATTTGTGAGACACCTCCCAATTTCAAGAATTTGTCACAAAAACGCCCTTACTGCGATGTTTGGCCGGTCCGCGACGCCCTGAAACCGTCGCGATCCACGGCGTCGCCCCGCAGATACACGCTCGCGATTCGACGCGTATTCGTGATGTCATCGAGAGGGTTGGCGTCCAGAACGATGAAGTCGGCGCTCTTGCCCTCTTCGACCGTGCCGACATCCGGCAATGCCAGGAGCGCGGCCGACGTACTCGTGGCGGCGACGATCACCTGAGCCGGCGTCATCCCGGACGCCACCATATCCGCCATCTCGACGTGCTGACTCCAGGCGACGTTCCCGTCGGTGCCAAACGCTATGCGTGCACCGGCGTCGCTGAGCTTTTTCAGATTGCGCGCCTGGATTCCGAACGTGGCCTGCACGTCCGGACGATCGGTCGCGGCAGCTTGAAGCTTCTGCAGCTCTCCGGCCGGGATCGTCTCGCTCAACCAGGCCAGATCGCTCGCGACACCGCGATCCGGCAGATTCGGGACGATGAACACGTTCGCGTGTTCCTTGAACAGCGCGAGCCCCTCGGCGTCGATATCCTTGTCACGGACGCCGTGAGCGAAGGCGTCCAGGCCGGCCCGCAGCAGCCCTTTCGCGTCGTCGAGCGTGAAGATATGGGCGGTGACTCGGAGATTGTTCTTGTGGGCTTCGTCGATGATCGCGCGATAGAGGTCGGGTGTCAGCTTCTTGTACTTGCCGTCGCGGTCGTCCACCCAGATCTTGATGAGGTCGACTTTCTTCGCGGCCTGCTCCTGCACGGCCTTCCGCCCTTCGGCTTCGGTGGTGATCCAGTAGGGCACGTCCGAGCGACCCGGCTCGGGAGCGGTGATTCCGCGCCCCGCGGTGCGTATGCGTGCGGCATTCGGGGTCGTCTCGTCGCGGACCTGGAACGCAAGGTCGCCGTCCTGTCCGAGGCTCATCACGACACCGACCCCGTAGTAGGCCTTGTGCTGCAAGGCCTCGATCAGGGCCTCCCGCGTCGTCGTGCTCGGCATGTGCGTGTGTGCATCGATGATGGCTGGCATGACGGTCTTGCCGGTCAGATCCACCCGCGCGGCGCCGGCCGGCACGGTGATTTGTCCGCGCCGGCCGACCTGACCGAAGCGGTTGTTGTCGACGACGAACGCGGCGTCGTCGATGGGCGGGCGCGTGTCCCCAAGAATCACCCGCGCGCCTTCGTACACCGTGACGCCTGTCGCCTGAGCGGTGGTTGGCGGCGTCTCCGGGGTCGAACATGCCGCGACGAAAAGCCCGATCAGAAAGAGAACATTCACTCGGCGCATAAACCCTCCGAAGAATTGCAGACTGGAGATTGCCGGTTGTCGATTGCAGATATTGGGTTGCATCCTCGATCGAATCTTGTCGTGAACGCGTTGACGTGTCAGCGAATGCGCACGCGGCTCTGCTCGCGCATGAATTGTTGCACATAGTACGGCCCACCGGTGCCGCGGCCCGTGGAGCCGCTTGCTTTCCAGCCGCCGAACGAATTGATGCCGGGCCAGGCCCCCGTCGTGGCGCCGGCGCGGCGATTCGCATACGTGACGCCGGCCTGAATGCGTTCGAAGAACCGGGCGATGTCGTCTTCGTCTTCGGAAAAGATGCCCGCCGTGAGGCCGTATTCGGACCCGTTCGCGAGCTCGATGGCGGAGTCGAGCGACGGCACGTCGGCGATCAGCGTAATCGGGACGAACAGCTCCTCTGAAAAGAGCACGTGGTTCGTTGGAAGTCCGTCGATGACCGTGGGCTCTACGAACCAACCGTGTTCGAACTCGCCGTTCGTCAGGCGATGCCCTCCGGTCAGCACGATCCCGCCATCGGCGGTTGCCTGCGCTATGGCGCGCTCGTAGGTTGTGACGGCCGCCTCGTTGATCACCGGGCCGAGATAGACATTGCGATCGAGCGGGTTGCCAATTCGAATCTTCTTTGTCTTCTCGACCAGCAGCCGCACGAACGCTTCGCGAATCGGCGTCGCCACGTACACGCGCGAGCATGCCGAACACTTCTGCCCCTGAGCCCCGAACGCCGACCGCATGACGCCGTCGGTCGCCTTCTCGAGATCGGCCGATCGCATGACAATCGCGGGGTTCTTTCCACCCATCTCGATGATGAGCGGCCGCGGTACGGGTCTGGACGCGTTGGCGCGGATGAGATGCATGCCGACGTCCTTCGACCCCGTGAAGACGATCCCGTCGATGCCGGCGTTGTCCACGAGCTCCTGCCCAGCCGTGCGCCCCTCTCCCGTGATGAAATTGAAAACACCGTTTGGCAGCCCCGCTTCCCGCATGACGTCCGCCAGTTTGAATCCGAGCAACGGAGTAGCCGACGCGGGTTTGAACACGACGGTATTGCCAGCCACCAGCGCGCCTCCGGCAGGGCCCGCGGCCAGCGCCAGAGGGAAGTTGAACGGTGAGATGACCGCCCATGTCCCGTAGGGGCGCATGACGCTCCTGTTGTCTTCGCCCGGCGCGAGAGTGCCAAGCCTGGTCTCGAAGCCGCCGTGTTCGGCCATTTGATCGCAGTAGTACTCAATCAGGTCCGCCGACTCTTCGACGTCGCCCACGCATTCGAGCCGATTCTTACCGGCCTCGAAACCCATCAGCGCCGAGAGCTCCCACCGGCGGGAACGGATGACGTCGGCCGCTTTCTTCAGGAGCGCGACGCGTTCGGTCCAGGGCTTCGCGCTCCAGCCAGGCAGGGCCGCGCGGGCGGCGGCGATCGCGTCGCGCACCTGATCGCGGCTCGCGTTCTGAAATCTGCCGAGTAGCAACCGCGTATCGATCGGGCTGCGGTCCTCGAACTCGCTCGAGGAGCGGATCTCGCGGCCGTCGATCAGGAGGGGATAGCTGGCGCCGAACGTCGATCGAACCTGTTCGATGGCGCGATCGAGTTCCCGGTGCAGGTCCTCCATCCGGTCGGCGCTCATCGTCGCGTAGGTGATCTTGGTTTGCGCTTGCTTCGGGTCGCCCGTCATAAGTCACCCCTTGGGCTCGATCAACGGCTCGTTGAGAAAACGCATGAGCGGTGCGATTCGCCGGAAGACGCCGAGCAAGCCGTCGTAAAAGCGCGGAGCAGTGGCAAACGACGGGGCGAACTCGCGGCCGGCCAGGAATTGTCTGTACTTCAGATACTCGACAGCCTCGTGATCCTTCGGAAAACCGCGCGGGACGCGCTGCAGCCGCTCGCCCTCGAGCGCGCCGACTTCGCGACGAAATGCCGGGGACTCGACGAGCGTGCGCAGCCGTCTCGGGTTCGCGGCAATGTGCTCGCGCACGGCATGCAGGCGGAGTGGAGGCGGACTGTACATTCCTCCTCCCACCCAGACTTCGTCGGATGACACGTGGAAGTAGAGGCCTGCCCCTTCGTGCTTGGGCAGACCGCGTGTCGGAAAATTCGCCGCCACGTGGGTTTTGTACGGAGCCTTGGTCTCGGAAAAGCGAACGTCGCGATAAATCCGGTACATCGATGTTTTCGGGCTCGCGACGAATTCCGGACCGAACTCGCGGAAGTCTTCGGCAAGACTCGCGACGATCGCCAGCATCGGCTCTCGGATGTGGGCTTCGTAGTCGTCGCGATGCGCGTTGAACCACTCGCGGCGATTGTTTCGCTTGAGAGCCTTCAGGAATCGGAGCGACTCGCTCGTAAAACGCGGACCCGCCATAAGACGCACCTTTGAGCGCGCGAGCGGGCATTATAGCGATAGGTGTCGAGGGGCGAGCTCACACAGAGGGGGCCGCCCAGTTGCCAAGAGCGACCACTGTGGGCTATTTATATTGATGAAAGCCATTGTTTTGACTATTCAAATTTAGCCGGAAGGTGGGTTGCCGGGAGCGGGGGGCCGGTAGATCTCGACGGAATTAGTTGTAGAGTGGCGGAATTGCAGACTGAGAAGGAGGTTGATGATGTCGCTTCAGATTGGGGCCACGGCTCCGGATTTTGAGGCCGAAACCACGGAAGGTCGCATTCGGTTCCATGAATGGATTGGTGATTCGTGGGCGGTGCTCTTCTCCCATCCCAAGGATTTCACACCGGTGTGCACGACCGAGTTGGGCTACATGGCCAAGATCCAACCCGACTTCGCGAAACGGAACGTCAAGGTCGTCGGTCTCAGCGTCGATCCGGTTGACAAGCACACCACATGGGCAAAGGACATCAAGGAGACGCAGGGGTACGCCCCGAACTATCCGATGATCGGAGATACCGATCTGCATGTCTCGAAGCTCTACGGCATGCTGCCCGCGACGCTCGAGGGCACATGCGATGGACGCACGGCGGCCGACAACCAGACCGTGCGCAACGTCTTCGTGATCGGTCCTGACAAGAAGATCAAGCTCATCCTCGTGTATCCCATGAGCACCGGTCGCAACTTCGACGAGATTCTTCGGGTCATTGACTCCTTGCAGCTCACCGCGAAGCACAGCGTTTCGACGCCGGTCAATTGGAAGAACGGTGAAGACGTCATCATTTCCGGGGCTGTTTCTGACGAGGACGCGAAGAAACGATTCCCCAACGGTTGGCAGGCTCCGAAGCCCTACATCCGGATAGTGCCGCAGCCGAAGGCCTAGCTGCTACGAAAGGCATCGCGAGCGTCGTCGCGTTGTTTCCGCGGAACGAGAGGAAACGTCGACAGCACGTAATCGAATTCCTCGGTCGTGAGCTGATACAGCGCGGCGGCGTGCGCCTGCAGGCGGGCTCCGGCGCGGGGATCGGATCGCTTCGACACCGCCCTTGCCAGGCCAGCCATCTCGTCGGCGACTCCTGATGCATCAAGTCGTGTCGGAACCGGAAGCCCCTCCAGCATCGCAGTGGTCACGTGCGTGGCGACGCGCAGCCTCACCAGGTAGTTCAGGACGAAACTGTTGAACAGCGCGCAAAGAAACTGTTGCTCGTCGTCGGTCAGCGGAGTCCGCAGACTGAAAACGGTGTGGGTGCAGATACAGCCTGCGGGGAGAATGGCCGCGATGAGCGTCAGCTGGTTCGCTGCGCCAGCGACGTCCCTGTACGCCAGCCGCGGCCGGGTGTGACGGGCATCCCGGAGTCGCGCGAGTGCATCGCGACGGCCAATCGCCCAGCGGCTCGACTCGAGGTCCACGGTGAACGGGCGGATCTGGCGCCCACCGACAACGGGCAGCCCGTTGCCCGGGCTGCGCAGGAGCTGACGATCCTCGGTGGCGTTCAGTTCGCGGCCAAAATGCACCGACCAGCCGTCGGCGTCGCCGAGCGGGGGAAACAGTGCCGCCGCGCGCTCCGATAGCGCCAGGTCGGTCCGGGATCGCAGCCACGGGATCGAAAGATCCTCACCCGACAGCCTGCGAAGCGATGATGGGGCGAGCCGGACCGGGAACCACGAACATGACCGGGTCGGCTCTTCTCCGATCGCCTCGAGCTCGGCCGGATCGTCCACGCCGAATCGACAGGCCATGCTGCTGGTTGACTGAGCTGCCGACGCCGTCATCAGGAGGAATCTGATGCTGCGGTGTATCGGGAAAATGCTCCGGCGGTTCTCGCAGCCGACCAGCGTGTCGACATCGCAGCGGGTGAACAGAAAGCGGCGCAGCGAGGCGCTTCCCCGATCGGTGCCGAGCCCGGCAGGCAGTACCAGCCCGACACGACCGCCCGCGCGGGTCAACCAGACGGCCCGCTCGGCAAAGAGCTGATAGCAATTGGCGTGTCCGCTGGACTGCGCCGAATAGATGCCGCTGTCGCGCGTGAATCGCACGAGGCGCGCGGGCGACTCGCGGGGGGCGTTTTCGTCGGCGCGGAGCATATCCCAGGGGGGGTTGCTCAAGACGGCGTCGAACCCCGCGTCGGGCCGCCTGCAGCCGTCCGCCGCGAAGAAGACCTCCGGGAACTCGAGCTCCCAATGGAACAAGCGATGGGCGGCAGAGCAGTCCGCCGAGAGCCTCAAGAAGCGATCGGCGGCGTGTCCCGGAAGCGAGACGCCGTTCCCGAGAACGGCGTCCGACAGCGCGCCATATGCCTCCGCCGGCACCGAGTCGCCGGCCAGCCATGACGCGCACCACAAGTCGGCAATCTCCTTCCATGCGCGCAGCGCCGACCCGCGGGCATTCAGCGCCGCGAGCGCGCGTTCCTTGTCCCTCACCTGCTGCACCGTGTCGTTGGGCGCCGATTCCAAGGAAAACCGCACCGGCAGCATGTCTCGCAGCAGATCGCGGGCGGGCAGCACGTCGAACAGCCGCGGTTCGCATGAGTCGGCCGGCCGTCGGCGCTGGCGCCGAACCGGTGATTGCCTGAGCATTCCGAGCCAGGTGCCGAGAAGACTGTTTCCGACGACCAGGCGGTGATCAAGAAAACTGAGCGGCTTGTCAGCGGCGAGCGTCGTCAGCCACAACGAAAGGCGGGCGAGCTGCACAGCCATCGGGTTGAGATCGACGCCGTACAGACACCGCTCTGAAATGAGCCGGCGGATCGAGTGCCGCTCGTTCTGATCGATGTCGCTGGCATGACAGCGGCCCGAACGTACGAGAGCCGTCTCGTACGCTGATGCCAGATAACGGCACGCGGCAACAAGAAACGCACCGCTTCCCATAGCCGGGTCCAGGATTCGAAGCTGAACGATGCGTTCCGGCTCTGCATCGCGTACGAGCGGCCCGAGTGTCCGGCGAACGACATATTCCGCGACGGGCTGTGGTGTATAGAACGTGCCGGTGGACTTCCGGAGCCCCGGTCGCGCCGTGAGCTCAGCCCGGGCAGGACGTCGGTGGAGGAGCGACGTGTGGGCCGCAGGTCGGTAGTCGAGTAGCGTTTCGTATACGGCGCCAAGCTGTTCGACGCCTAGATCGCTGTAGGCGATGCGCTCGCGCCCTTGTCGATCGGGCGCCGGTCGCGTAGACAGCGCCAGGACCGCCCGCCGTCCCGCCTCATCGTCGAGATTCTTGCGATCCAAGAGGGGAGTTCGCGCTGGAGCGAACAACCGCCCATTGAACGGTGTGACGCGCAGATCTCCGGCCCGGCAACCCACGTGCGCAAGGCGCGTAATCGCACGAACCGTGTCCCAGAGGCCCGCAGTTCGCCGCTCCGCGGCCGCGCGCAGTGCGTCGAGGCTGTAGCTGTCGTGGTAGACGGGGTGCCACATCGGAACCAGCGCGCGGCCCTCGGCAAACAGCAGAAAGAGCAAGCGGTAGACGATGGTCAATGCCTGCTCAAACGCCGCGTCGAGATCGAGATGCGGTCGCGCTCGCCCAGACAGTAGTGCCCCGTACACGGCGGCAGACGCCTCCAGCACCCCTTCCCGCAGCGAATGACAGACAGCGGCGGCATGCTGGTTTGACGCGTCCACCAGGGACCGCAGCGGACCGGACGGCAGAATGAGTTGCAGCGCTGAGAGGCTTTGCACATCGTCGAGTGCCTGGTCGAGTTCGAACTCCGCGTAGCGCCGGCTGAACGGCCGCCGGGCATCGACAACGCGCAGGTGTGTTCCGTTGAACAGAAGACACCAGGGCGTGAAACGCTGAAGGGCCTGCGTGGCGGCTTCCCGCCAGAGCGGATCCAGCCGCTCGCCCCAAGGTGCAACGAGCAGTGTCGCCGGCGCCCCGCGGTTACGCATCGTGGCGCACGCCCATCGCTCACCATGCACGAGGTCGCTGCAGGGGTCGCACCCGAGCGCCACGAGCAGCGGCTCCGCGCCGACCTGAAGCATCGCTCGGACGCTCGAGGCTGGTCCAAGCTGCAGCCTGTTCTCTCGCCAGGCGGCCAGCCGCCGGGCAGTACGCTCGTCGGGCGCCAAGCTATCGCTCGTCACCTGGCGCTCGAGAAAGGTCTCCGAAATCAGGTGGCCCGCGAAGCCTCGCAGCATGGTTGTCAGGGGGTGAGAACAAGGATGAGTTGGGGTGGAAGGAAGGAGATCGAGCGGGCGCGCTCGAGAACCGCGATGCGCTCCTGGCGATTTCGCGCATCCAGTTCGCGCGTGATCGCAGACGCGAGCCGCGTTCGTTCCGAGCGGCGATCGAACAGACCCGGCTGCGACACCAACGTCGTATCGCCATCGGGTCTGATCCGCCGCTCGCGCGCCAGACACATAGTGAAGAAAGCCTCGTGAAGGTCCGCAAGACGCCGGCGCCACGGCTGTGCCGCCTGCTCGATCACGCGCCTCACGTCCCCCTGGCTGAAGGCTGTCCATTCGTCAGCCAGGCCCGCCACCATCGTCGAGCCCACTTGCCGACCGGCCCCGTTCTCAGCGACGATGAGCCAGATCAACAGGGCGCGACCAGCGAGGGCGACGCGCGTTCGCTTATGCCGGGTCGTTGCGATGAGCGGTCCGACACTCTGTGCCTCAGCAGCGGCGTTCGCGTCGCCCGCTCTCATGAACCGGCGCGCCGCGGCGGTTCGGGTGGCTTCGAGGCCGGCCTCGTGAGCCAGCGCCGGGATTTGAAGTCTCGGCGCACCATCTTCAACGCCGGCTTCGACTTCAACCCGGGCATCGTGCGCCAGGCCATCGGGTTCGTTCGCGCCCAGAGGATCCGGGCCACCCACGTCGAATCGTGCGACGGCGACGCGACGCCTCAAGCGGTGAAGGATGTCCGTTTCAGCGCTGGGGCGCGCGATGAGGTGAACGACATGGACCGTGCGGCGCTGACCAATTCGATCGACCCGCCCGATGCGCTGCTCGAGGCGGCTCGGGTTCCAGGGCAGTTCCAGGTTGACGACGAGCCGGCAGGTCAATTGAAGGTTGAGGCCCTCCCCCGCGGCGTCCGTAGCCAGCAGCAGGCGAACCTCCCCACGGGCAAAGCGGTCAAGCGACGACCGCCGTTCGTTGGACGCCATGCCTCCGTGAAGCACGGCTGCTGGTACTTGGAGAGACGCATCGAGATAGAGCAGCGTGTCGCGATACTCCGTGAAGACGATGACGGGCTCTCTCACTCGGCGCAGCAGGCGCGCAAGCGCTGCGATCTTGCTCTCGTGCCGTGACGCGTTCGATGCCGCGCGCGCCAGAGCGCCAAGAAGGCGTCGTTCCTGTGCCACGTCTGGAAGGCGCAAGAGGGGGGACCATTCCGGCGCCTCGTCGGCGCCCGTCATCTCGCCGGCCGCCTCACCCAACGGGAGCCGTTGCTGGAGGTCGTCCTGTGCGAGCGTCGAGCTCAGCCCAGCAAGACGGCGATTCACCGAGAGCGCGAGCGAGTTGGCGCTGGACAGCGCGCGTTTGTGCAGGACGGAAAGGGCGAGCCAGCAGTCTTTGTCGAGCCGACCGCCATGGTTGCGACGAACCTCCCTCGAGAACCGAAGGAGGAGGTTGTGCATCCGAATCTCGCCGTCGCGCCGCCGCACGTGCAGCCTGTGGATCCGCCGCAGCGCACCCGGTCGCACCTCCTGGCGGGATCGTCTGAAGACCAGAAGGTGCTCCTCGCGTTGCCCACCGATGCTGCAGAGAGAGACGAAGGTGCGCCGATCGCCGCTGTGAGGTGTGGCCGTCAGCAGCACGACGTACGAGGCGCGCGCGGCCAGCGCGGAAACGGCCGCATGCCGCTCGCTGTCTCCAGCGACGCCGTGCGCCTCGTCGACGATCACGACGTCCCATTGACAGGCCGCCGCTGCCGCCAGCACCTCCGGGCGCTTGATGAAGTCTACCGACACAATCGCTACCGGAACGGTGTTCCAGGGGTTCACGCCGACGGGATGAGCGGCCAGCAACCACCGAAGAGTCCGAACATCGAGCACCTGTGACGCGATCCCGAAGCGGGCGAGGAGTTCGTTCGCCCACTGATCCCGCAGACCCGCGGGCGTGACGACGAGAACGCGATCGGCGACGCCTCGGGCGCGCAACTCGGCGACGATGAGCCCGGCCTGAACCGTCTTCCCCAGCCCCACATCGTCGGCAAGCAGCACTCGGACGCCGAGGCCGCGGAGGATGGCCAGAGCCGGGGCGAGCTGATGGGGCAGAAGGTCGATGCGGGCGTCTCGGGCGCAGCAGAGGGAGCCAGGCGGCCTGTTCTCGGCGATGAAGCCACGACAGGCTCGGCGCCATCGCCGTCGGGAGGTAGAGGTCGGGAACGCACGACGCTCCAGCCGTTCAGGCACGTCGAACGGGGTGAGCACTTGAAGATCTACGCCCGAGTTCGAGGGCTCCAGGCCTTGCAGTTTCAGAAGGCGACAGTCCTCGAACTCTCGGACGTCGACCACGCGCCATCGCGCCGCGCGCAAGCGGACGACATCGGATTGCGAAATCTGCATCACGCGCTCAGTGCCGGTTTGCAATTCGTGCCACTGTTACTCGGTGCGAACGAACGAAATCAGAGGCTTGCACCCTTAACTGGGGCGACGAACGCGGATGGCGGGCAAGGAAGATGCCGTCAGGCTGGCAGGCTCTCGACCGTGGCTCTTTTCGCGACCGCGAGTGTGGGGGTCACCTGACCTGTATGCGCAGCTGCCCGCTCGCGAGTGACCGGCCACCACACGGTCCAAACGACGGCCGCCCATGCCAGTACAGGCGGCAGACCCAGAAGGGGAGTGGCTGTTTTGAGGCCGACGAGCCACACAACGGTTAGGGTTGAACAGACTGCGACGTCGATCCAGCGTCGTGAACTCTGTGCGGCGCTCGACACGAACGCCAACTGCACCGCCACGGCGAACGGGACGGCGACGACGACGTCGAGAAACCAGTGAGTGTCGTCGAGCCCCATCACTGCCCACAGCGTGAGCGCGACGAATATCCTCAGTGCCCATTGCCAGGCGGCGCCGAGGGTCCGAGAGTTGAAACAGAGGAGCAGCGCCCACGCCGTGTGCAAAGACGGCATGCCGTTACGCGGCACTCCGATCGGCGCGGTGATGAGCGGCCAGCCAGCGGAGATCGCGGGCAGTGTTTCAGGATAGGCGGGCTTGAAAGCATGCAGCGGCCCGGCAACCGGGCAGAAGAAGTACAGCGCGAAGCCACAGCCACCGGCAAACACCGTGGCTCTCAGGACTTCGTCCTCGGCACGCCTGTCCTGCTGGGCGGCCGCGATCAGCGCGACGGCGAGCGGCAGAAGCCCGTAACACGCGGTGGCGATCGCGCTGAGGGAGGGTAGCCAGCGGTAGCTCTGAACGCCGAGCAGCGAGAACCTGAAACCGAGGATCTCCTCGAACGCATAGACACGGCCGTCGTACACCGGGTTGATTGCGGAAGTGGACCAGAGCCCGAAGGACGCCATGGAGGCGGCCATCGGGACGATCAGGGCCGTTGCCAGCTGCTGGATGTAGCGGTCTCGGCTCTGGGGGGAGTCCGCAGTGATGGCGGCGAGGAGAAAGCCGAGGACTCCCAGCGCCCCAAGGGCGCTGAGCATGTCGAGCAGGAGCAAACGCATGAACGTGCCGCTGCCTTCAATCGTCGCGGCCGCCACGAACGTCACCGGGCTCAGGTAAACGATCCACTTTCGAGTCGGCCCGCGACGGTCCTCGATGACGTACCGACAGAAGACGGTCGCGGCGGCGATCGCCGCAAAAGGGTTGCGGATGAGCGCGAGCGACGGAGGCGGGCCGCCCCACATTCTGGCGAGTATCTCGATAAGGGCGAGAAACACAGCCAGTATGACGAAGAGCGGTCGCCGGTGCAGCGTCGGCAGAATTGAAATCCGCATTACAGAGGCGTGATCACTCGGCGTGCTTTACCTAGGTTGAGCAGGCCTGCGCCTCCCTCGGGCAATCGGCGTGCCGCTCCGCCGGGTTGTGGAAAGAGGCAGTCGCTACTCGCGCAGTCGTGCGATGGTCGCGCCGAGGTGAGCCGCCGGATCGTCCCAGAACTCGACGACGAGCGGATGTCGATCCAGCGCCGCCTGCACGGCCGCGCGTTGAACGCCCCGGCCACGACCGTGTACCAGTCTGACGTCGCGCAGGCCGCGAGCCGCCGCGGCCTGGATGTATTCGTTGACGACCGAAAGGATGTCGGCGGGCGCGAACGCGTGGAGATCGAGCTCGGGCTCTATGGGGATTTCGATGGGCTCATCGCTCATGCGGCGGTGTGGCGCGATTCACGCCGCGACGTACGTGGCGGTCACCACGGTTTTGATGCCGCCGCGGACGGAGAAATCGCCGGTGACAGTCATGCGCCGCGGCTGGAGGACACCGACGAGATCGTCGAGGATTTCGTTGGTGACGCTCTCGTAAAAGATGCCGCGGTGGCGAAACTCGATCAGGTAGTACTTGAGCGATTTCAGCTCGACGCAGCGCGCGTCGGGCACGTAGGTGATGCGGATCTCGCCGAAATCGGGCAGGCCTGTCTTGGGACAAACCGACGTGAATTCGGGGCAATTGATGGCGATCTCGTAGTCGCGACCCGGTTGCGGGTTGGGAAAGGTCTCGAGCGTCGAGCTTGACATCAGCAAAAATTCTAGCCGAAATTGGCGGTTTTTGGCCCGAATCGGTTTGACATGGCTCGAAGCGCGGACTAGGATACGGCGTTTTTCGAGCAATGCCGCAGTCTCGCTGCGCGCGCGACGGCTCCGCGGTACACAACCCATGCGCGTCAAAAGAGGGGAAACGCGATGGCTGACGCCCGCAGAATGGGCAAATCAGAACTCTTTTCGCACTTCGCGGAGCGCTTCGAGGTGAAGCGGACACAGGCCCGCGAGTACTTCGACGAGCTGACCGTGCTGGCGGAAAAAGAGCTGAAGCGCTCAGGTGAGTTTGTGCTGCCCGGGATGGTGAAACTCGTCGTTCAGAAGCGGAAGGCGCGGATGGGCCGCAACCCGGCGACCGGGGAGGCGATCAAGATTCCGGCGAAGACGGTTGTGAAGGCGAGGATCGCGAAACAGCTCAAGGACGCCGTGCTGCCCCGGAAGTAGACGGGTTCTCCGAGACCTTTCGTCCAAACCTTCGGACTCCCCCTTGACCCCCGAAAAACCTGGTGGGGCAGCGTGGCGGCGATTGATGCGCCGCTGCGCTCCCTCGAACCTCAGGCGGCCGTGGCCCGCCCGGTGAGAGCGCGGCTGTAGATCGTCGCGGGCACGAGGCGATTGGTCTTCGCCTCGAGGCCCGGTAGCGAGTCATCGTCGAGGATGATGTGATCGGCGGCCGCGATGAGAATTTCGGCGCTGTAACGGCGTAAGCCGCGCAGCGTCCGGATCTCGAAGTAGCGGACCGACAACGTCTGATCGTCGAGTCCCGCAATCACGTCTGTTTTCACGAGTGTCTTGAACATGCAGCCCTCCCACGTCGCGGACTAGCTCGCCGCCGCTTCGGCGGTCCCTTCGTCGTGTAATGGAAACCGTAGTGTGAAGGCAGTGCCCCGTCCGACTTCGCTCGCGACGCTGATGGTTCCGCCCAGTTGCTCGACGATTCGTTTACAGATGGCGAGGCCCAGACCGAGACCGCGGCGTTTCGTCGTGACGAAGTCCTCGAAAATCGCCGACAGGCGCTCGGGCGGGATACCCGAACCGGTGTCGGCCACCGAGATTTCGGCGGCGTCGGGACCTCGCGCCGTCGTCACGGTGATTGTTCCGCCAGAGGCCGTGGCCTGGATGGCGTTGGTGATGAGATTGCGGTACACGCGTCCGAGCGCAAAACGGTCGCCGCGAATTACGAGCGGCCCCGGCACGCAGTGCCCTTCCAGGCGGATGCCATGGCGCTCTCCTTCGACGCGCATCGACTCCACGACCTCGCCGATCAAGGCATTGACGTCGAGGGCGAAGCGCTCCACCGGCGTCGGTTTGGCGATATTGCGGAGGTCGTCGAGAAAGTGTCGGATCGTCGTGAGCTCGCGGTCGACGGTCTGTCGAAACATCTCGCGAGCCTCGATGTCGACGTCTTCGCGGGCGATCAGGCGCGCGCTGTTCCCGATGTTCTGGATCGGATGAGACAGATCGTGGACGAGTCCCGCCGCGATCCGGCCGAACATCGCCTGTCGCTCCTGGCGCTTCACGCTTTCCTGCAGTTCGATCAGTCGGTCGGCCATCGTGTTGAACGCGTCGCCGAGCTCGGCAAACTCGTCGCCGGTGCGGATGTCGACCCGCGTATCGAGCTGACCGGCGGCGAGACCCTGGGTGCCACTCTTCAGCTTCAAGATGGGTTTGATGAACGAGCGACCGAACACGAAGCCGACGGCGATCGTTCCGAGCAATGCGATCGAGATCGCCGCCATGAGCTGTTTTCGAAGCTGAGCCGCGGTGGCATAGGCTTCACTGGTCGGTTGTTCGACGATAACGGTCCAGCCGAGCGAGGGGATGCGTGCGGCAGCGCCGAGGTTGCTCCGGCCGTCGGCGTCGACGTACTCGAGGGAGACCGGGGTCTCCGGCCCAGAGGCGCGCGCGACGGCGACGAGCGGATCGTCGCTCAGATTGGTCGTCTGAGCGACGAGCGCTTTTTTGTCGGGGTCGCCGTGGGCGATGAGTTCGCCATCGGAGGCCACCACCATGGCGTAGCCGCTGTCGCCGATACGGATCCGGTCGACCATGCGCCACATTTCCTCGAGGCTGAACTCGCCGACCAACCAGCCCGACGGTTGACTGAGGCGTTTCAGTTCCAGGGCGAACGTCGTAGTCGGCAACAGGTCTTCGTCGACGCGGATTGGCGACATCGCGACGCCGTTGACGTCGAGGTCGTCGCTGCGGCGAATTTCGACGCGGGGGGCGCCGATGCGGCTGGTCGCAATGGTCGCGCCCGATGAGTCGAAGAGCGTGATCTCTCGAAATTCACGAACCTGGAGGACGTAGTTCTTCAAAATCTTGTCCTGCTGAGCCTGGGTCAGTCCCGTGTCCTGGAGATCGGCTGACAGCGTCTTCAGCAGTTCCGCGTTGGTGACGACGTACCGGCGGATTTCCTCAGCGGCGCGCACGGCGACGTTGAGATTTCCCTGGATGACCGTCTGGCGCGTCCCGCGTTCGAGCGACAGGAGGGAGATGAATCCGTAAGCAAGGAGCGGAACGACGGCGGCGGCCGCGAGGAGCAGGATGAAGCGGACGGAGATTCGCCGGATTCTCACGGTCATGGCTCTCTGTCAGTTTCGGCCGACGTACTGGAGGTCGGTAGTGGGGCGCCAGAGCCGGAGGGTCGTCAGGATGTCCCGGCCGGGTTCGGCCGCCACATCGAAGCGCCGGTTCACAGCGCGGGCACGTTCGCTCCAGGCGAGAAAGATGGCAGGAGGGTCATTCACGATTGCCCGCTGGAAGCTTGCTATCGCCTGACGATATGCGTCGTCAGATGCCGCATGGCGAACGCGATCCAACTCGGCGTCGATCGGAGCACTGCCGAGCGCACCCAAATTCAAGGAACCTCCTGAATGCCACCATTCGTAGATTCTGAAGAAGCTCGGCCCACTTACCATGTCTAGAAAGACAGCCTCGAACGAAGAGGTGTTCAAGGCCTCAAAGATGCTATCAGGGGAGACCTCCACGATCTGCATGTCGACACCAACGAGTTCGAGTTGACGCTTGAGAACAAGCGCCAGACGTTCGTACTGGCCTGGAACCAAGCATGTGAAACGGAGTCTGATTGACCCTCGTGCAGATTTCGATTCGCCCAGCTGCTCGGCCGCTTCCATCGGGGCGAACTGGAATTTCGGCAGATCGGTCGAGAAGGCCCAATGCTGAGGCCAGATCGGACCCGCAGAAGGTGAGCCCCGCCCCTGCAGTCCTTCGCGAACTAACGCGTCGCGGTCGACCGCGGCATTCAGGGCCCGCCTAATCGCCGCCGACCGAAGGTTCGGGGAGCTCAAGTTAAAGGCGATGACATACTGGTAGGGTCTGGTGAAGCTCGCGATCGAAACCGACTTCGAACCGCTGAGCGAGTCCATCGCGTCGGGTCCAACCTCGTACAACATGTCGATGCGGTCCCGCAACAAATCCGCCCATGCCGATCTGAGACTCGGGTAGTTCGCTACCACCACCCGTCGGATGGAGGGAGGGCCAAGATAATAGTCATCGTTGGCTCGCAGTTCGATGGTTGACTCTGAAGGGACTGGAACGAAGGGCCCGGTTCCCACGTTAGCGCCAGGCTTTCGGACCGGCACTTCAAGAGCTTCAAGAAGAAAGGGCGAAGCCTGTCTGAACTTGATGACGATCTCGTGCTCGTTTGGCGCCTGGATCTCGTCGATGTCTTCATAGGCCGGTCCCATGAATGGTGGGAGCTGTTCGCGGAGAGTTCTTGCAACGGCGTCAGCGGTTACGAGTGAGCCGTCGTGAAACTTGACGGCGGGTCTCAGCTGCACGACGATCGACAGGCCGTCTGGCGTTACGGTCCACTTTTCCGCAAGTCGTGGTTCAGGACGGCCATTCTCTGCAATTCTGGCGAGCCCCTCGACCGACAAGTTCTGAACCACCTGACGGAGTCCGGCCGGGGCATTGGCCGACGCCGCCTCGCCAACGCCAATGCGCAACGTGAGTTCCTGTTGCGGCTGCTGAGGAACGCGAGAACCGCAGGCCGTCAATGCGAGCGGCAGAAACAGGAGAAGGTGCACGCTCGAACGAGCGTTCTTGTTCACCCGCTCCTGTCGCTGCCGCACAGACCCTTTATCGTTTGTTGAGCAGTCCGTCATCGATAAACGCGCTGCAGAAACCTTGGGGTTTGGCGTTTGTGGCCTTCTTGATGACTGTAATCTTCATTGTAATCTCCTACGCGGCGCCGGCCACCTCATGGGCCAGCGCAATCAGAGCCGATTCGTAACTGCGCTTGTGACATGTCGGCTTGTTCATGTCACCAAGCTGCGTGTGCGACGCCACCACACACCCCCCGGCACACACGGGGATGAACGCGCAATCCGCGCACTCGTCCCAGGGATGTAACCGCTCGAACCGCTCGAGCGCGCTCTCGCGCATGTTGTCGTGCCGGCCGTCGATGTGCCCGGTGGACAGCGCCTTCTCCCCGGTGAACCCGGGACACGCATACAACGAGCCGTCGGGCCCGATGGTGTGGGCGTGCACGTGATGCACGTGACAGGGGCCGCCGTGCACCCCATCGGGCGTGGAGAACCCATGCCGCTTCGTCTGCTCGCGCAGCTGCGACCATTTGTCGTCCAGGAACTCGCAGCTGTCGCAGCCGACTCCGCTTCCCTCGCCGACGTTCGACATGCAGGTGCCGTTCAGCGGCTTGAGCGGCACGCCGCTGTCGTTCACCGGGAGAAGAGGCACGATCCCCTTTCCCCGGAGCGTCGCAACGTCTGGCGTCCGATCGTTCCGAACGATCGGCTTGAAGTTCACGTTGACCAGCTGATCGGCGAACGATTGCTGGCTCAGGTATTCGAGGAGCGCGGAGAAGCTGTCGGCCGAGCTTTCGTCGAAGTTGCCGCCGATCGCCACGCGGCAGCGCCCGGCGACGCTTCGAATGTTCTCGATGAGCCGATCGAATGTTCCCTGGCCGCCGCGGAGCGGCCGCATCCGGTTGTGGGTCTCGCGGTCGCCGTCGAGGGTGATCTTCACGCCCTTCAGCCCGAATGGGAGCAGACGCTCGACCACTTCAGTCGTCAGGAGCAATCCGTTGGTGATGACGCTGATCGACATCGGCACGCCGCGCGCCTGCGTGCGTGCGCAGAGCGTCTCCGCGAGGTAATACATCACGGGCAGGTTCAGCAGCGGCTCCCCTCCAAAAAATGTCAGCGCGAGCGTTTCCGGCCGGACCGCATCGAGCTGTCGCTCGATCCACGCGGCGACCTGCGTCGCGGTCTCGATCGACATCTTCTCGGCGAACTTGTTGTAGTCGCCGTGATCGCCTTGGAAACAGTAGTCACAGGCGAAATTGCACTGAAGCGTGGTGAGAAGCGTGACGCTCAGCTCGGCCGTGTCGTTCTTGACCGACGAGAAGTACCGGTCGAGCGCGCCCCGATCGGCGGCGCGATCGGGGACCACGAAGCCGTGTTCCGCCAGCGACGTCAACGTTTCCCGTTCGTCCTCAGTGTAAGGCTGATGGGGTGGGTCGCTCCCGTCGCAGCGATCGAGCAGGTCGATGACATCGGGTGAGACCAGCAGTTGTGCGTCCGTGAGCGTGTTCATCAGGAACACCTCGTTCCTTGTCGGCACAGGCACACGGACGTTGAAGATCGACGGCTGCATGTGGGTCCGCCTCTAAATCGCGTCTGTCGCTGCTACGGATGTGGGATCAGTTCTTGGTTAAAGAACGAGCTGTGATGCGCCCGGCAACCGTGCAACGCGTATTCCAGCCCAGGCAGTCAGCGAGGAGAATCGCAGAAACGTTCAGGAAACTACCGAACGCGCGGACACGGCGATCGGCCACTCACGCAGATTCTCTGCAGGCGAGGCCAACCGGTTAGCCGGGCCGCACGGCGACCGCGAGTCGCTCGACGCAGTTACCGCCGTGAAATGTGCCGCTTATCCGGTGCGGACAAGGACTTGCCCGCTCTGGTCAGGTTGTTGGCCGCATGTCAGACGCCGCGGAGGCGCTTCGCGAGCTGCCGCACGTCCAGCTTGTCCATCTTGTATTTCAACGTGCTCAGGGGTATCCCGAGATACTCGGCCGTGGCGGTGACGTTCCAGCCACATTTTTCGAGCGCGCGGAGCATGAAATTCCGTTCGAACGTGTTGGTCGCCTCTTCGAACAGTGAACCGCCACCTCGCCCGTGGGGTTCCAGCTGAGCGAAATGGAACTCGAGCGGGAGATCTTCTTCCGCGATGTAGTCTTTATCGCTGACTGCCACGAGCCGTTCGATCAAATTCTCGAGTTCGCGGATGTTGCCGGGCCACCAATAGCTTTTCAGCATCGCCATCGTCGGCTCGCTGATGCCCTCGATCCTCTTGCGAAAGCGTGCGTTGTATCGACGGAGGAAGAACTCGGCGAGCTGCGGGATGTCGTCGGCGCGCTCGCGCAGCGGCGGCAGCTTGATCGGGATGACGTTGATCCGATAGAACAGGTCTTCCCTGAAGCGTCCCTCCTTGACGGCCTTCTCGAGATCGACGTTCGTGGCGGCGATCAAACGAAACTCGGTCTTGATTGGTTTGGTGCCACCCACCCGCTCGATCTCGCCCTCTTGAATCGCGCGCAGCAACTTGGCCTGCAGATCCAGCCGCAGGTCGCCGATTTCGTCGAGGAACAAGGTGCCATTCGAGGCGAGCTCGAACTTGCCGAGCTGCTGGCGGTGGGCGCCGGTGAAGGCGCCGCGCTCGTGGCCGAAGAGCGCGCTTTCGGCCAGTTCCCGCGGAATCGCGGCGAGATTCACCGCGATGAACGGCGCGTCGGCATCACCGGCCTCCCGATGGATCAGCCGCGCCAGCAGTTCCTTGCCGGTGCCGCTCTCGCCCAGGATGAGCACGGTCGCCGACAGCTTGGCCACTTTGTGCACGAGATCGACGATGTCACGGGTGATCTTGCTCGAGCCGACGACGAACTCGCGTTCGGCCTGGTCGGCCACCTGCGCCGACAATGTCATGACCTGCCGGTTGAGATCCTGCCGCTCGCCGGCATTCCGGACCAGCGACCGGAGCTGGTCGTAGTCGAAATCCTTGGTGATGTAGTGATAGGCGCCGTGCTTCATCGCCTGCACGGCGGTCTCGACCTCGCTGATGGCCGAGATCATAATCACCTCGATCAGACCGTAGTTCTCCTTGACGATGCGCAGGACCTCGAAACCGCTGATCCCGGGCAGCCGCACATCGAGCAGCATCAAGTCGACATCGTCTCGGCTGAGGATGGGCAGCGCCGCCTCGCCCGTCGCGACACGAAGCACACGGTACTCACGCTTGAGGATCGCGGTCAGCGTGTCTCGCATCCCTTCATCGTCGTCGACGATGAGGACCGTTTTGGGCTTATGGACCATCGAGTTGGGGGGAGGTCGGCAGTCCCGCGGTATTGTGGCAGGCGGTTGACACTGTTGCAAGCCGTTCGCTACTGTACTCGCTTGTTGAATGTTCAATGGCTGCTCACGGGTGCGGCCCTCCTCTTTGCCCTGGTGGCGTTTCTGCGTGCGCGTCGAGTCGCCAGGCGGCTCGAGCGGCTCACTGAATCGTACTGGGAATTGCGGTACGAGTACGGCCAGCTGCGCGCCCGCGTGACCCGCCTGGAACCGCCCGCAACGAGCGCGGAAGCGCCCGGACCGGCTGGGATCACCGACCCGCGACAAGAAACACGCCCAACCGGCACGACGGCTTTCGTGCCGCTGTCTTCACTGAAGCGATAAAGGGTCGCACCCGCTTTCACGATCTTATGAAGGACTACGACGTCATTGTGATTGGCGCGGGAACTGGCGGCTATGTTGCCGCGATACGGGCCGCGCAGCTCGGTCTCACGGTGGCTGTGGTCGAGAAGCAGAAGGCGCTCGGCGGAACCTGTCTTCTCTGGGGGTGCATCCCAACGAAAGCGCTGCTCGAACACGCCCACGCGCTCAAGGTCATTCAGCAGGCACAAGAATGGGGCGTGACGGGCGCCGGCGACGGATCGGTCGGCATCGACATGAGGCAGGTGCACGCCCGCAAGGATCGCATCGTCGACGGGATGGCCAAGGGCGTGGAGTTCCTCTTCAAGAAGAACAAGATCGAGTGGATCAAGGGGACGGCGCGGCTGACCGGCGACGGCGGCGTCGATGTGTTCGAGGGCGATCGGCAGCGCCTGAAGGCGCGAAGGGAAGTCATCGTGGCCACGGGCTCTGCGCCTCGCAGCGTGCCTGGCATCCAAATCGACCACAAACGCATCGTGACGAGCGACGAAGCCATTCATCTGCCCGAGGTGCCGAAATCGATCGCGATCTTGGGGAGCGGCGCCGTGGGCGTGGAGTTCGCGTCCATCTTCCGCCGGTTCGGCAGCGAGGTGACGATTATCGAGCTCCTGCCGCGCCTCGTGCCGGTCGAGGACGAAGCCGTATCGGCGGAGCTGGCGAAGTCATTTCGCAAATCGGGGATCATCAGCCACACCGGCGCCCGAGCGACGCGAGCGACGGTCAGCGGCGACGGAGTGGATCTCGCCGTCCAGCTCGCGGACGGCGCCGGCAAAACGATTCGCGCGGCCTGCCTGCTGGTGGCAACCGGCCGTGGTCCGGTGACGGCCGGGATCGACGCCGAACAAGTCGGGTTGCAGATGGAGAAGGGGTACGTCAAGGTGGACGGGTTGTACCGGACGAGCGTGCCCGGCATCTCCGCGATCGGCGATGTCGTCTCCGTGGAGGGCCTGCCGGTGCATCCGCAGCTCGCTCACGTCTCGTCGGCCGAAGGGATCATCGCCGCCGAGCGCATTGCGGGCGTCGAGACGCGGCCCTTGAATTACGACCATGTTCCGGGCTGCACCTACTGCGATCCAGAAATCGGCAGCGTCGGACTGACCGAGCGGGAAGCGCTGCAGCGCGGCTACGACGTGCGCGTGGGCAGCTTCCCGTTCGGTGTGCTGGCGCGGGCCAAGATGGCGAACGAGCGCGAAGGATTTGTCAAGATCGTCGCCGAGAAGAAGTACGACGAAGTGCTGGGTGTGCACATGATCGGGCCGCGAGCCACCGAACTGGTGGCGGAAGCCACGCTGGCGCTGCGACTCGAGTCGACCGTCGAGGAGCTGATCCGGACCATTCATGCACACCCGACCATGGCGGAAGCCGTGGGGGAGGCGGCGCACGGCGTGCACGGAACGGCTATCCACATATGAATTGGGTAATCGGGTAATTGGGTAATCGGGTAATTGATTGGGGGATTGAAGGATTGAGAGATTGATTGGGAGCGCGAGGATCGGTTGGAAGAAGAGGACGCAATCTCCCCATCAATTACCCGATTATCCAATTACCAGATTCCGGGAGTTCCCCCATGTCGACTGACGTCGTGATGCCCCAAATGGGCGAGTCGATCGCCGAAGGCACCATCGTTCGCTGGATCAAGAAAGTCGGGGACAAGGTCGAGCGCGATGAACCGCTGTTCGAGATCTCGACCGACAAGGTGGATGCCGAGATTCCAGCGCCCGCGGCGGGCGTTCTCACCGAGATCCGGCACAGCGAAGGTGAAACGGTGCCGGTCAACGCCGTCGTGGCGGTCATCGGAGCGCCGGAATCCGCAGCCACGTCCAAGCCCAGCGGGTCTGCGGTAGGGTCGCCGCCGCCGACGCCCCCGCCACCGGCCGCGGCCACTCCGCCGCAGCCACCGACACCGTCGCCTCAAGCCGACGGCTCGTCAACGCGCGTGCCGGCCGTCGCGACCGAGCCGCACGCCGAGTCTCGTGAGCGTCCCGGGCCACTCTCCGTGTCGCCTGCGCGAGGGATGGGCGAGTCTCCTTCAGCAGAAGGGATGCGCCAGCGATCCTCACCGCTCGTCCGAAAAATAGCCAAGGAGCACAACATCGACATTTCTCAGGTCCGCGGAACTGGCTTGGCCGGTCGGGTCACCAGGGATGACATTCTAGGTTTCATCGGCCGGGAGGGGCAGCCGGGACCGACAGCGCCGGCGGCTGCGCCCATCGGCACGGCGGCGCCGGCGTTCAAGCCGGGGACCTCCGATCACACGGAACAAATGACGGTGATGCGGAGAAGGATCGCCGAGCACATGGTCATGAGCCGGCGCACGTCGGCCCACGTGCACTCTGTCTTCGAAGTCAATTTCTCACGGGTGGCTCAGCTTCGCGAGGCACGAAAGAGGGAGTACGAACGCGCTGGCGGCAAACTGACTTACCTGACGTTCATCGTGATGGCCGCGGTCGAGGCGCTACGCGCCGTGCCGATTGTGAATGCATCGGTCGATAGCGATTCTATCGTTTATCACAAGGACATCAACATCGGTATCGCTGTGGCGCTCGAGTGGGGACTCATCGTGCCGGTCATCCGAAAGGCCGATGAAAAGAATCTGCTCGGCCTGAGCCGCGCGATCGTGGATCTCGCTGCGCGCGCGCGCGCGAAGCAGCTGAAGCCGGACGAGGTGACCGGTGGCACTTTCACGATCACCAACCCAGGCGTCTTCGGGGCCCTCTTCGGGATGCCGATCATCAGTCAGCCGCAGGTGGCGATTCTCGGCATCGGCAACATCGAGAAACGCCCCGTTGTGATCGACGACGCCATCGCGATCCGGCCGATGGGGTACCTCTCGCTCGGCTACGACCATCGGCTGATCGACGGGTCGGTGGCCGACGAGTTCATGTCCCACCTGAAGCGGAAGCTCGAAGGCTGGGACGCCGAGACAGATTGAGCCGCCGACTCGAAATCCGCCGTCTCGGCCGCGTCGGCTATTCAGACGCACTCGAACTGCAGCGACGACTGGTCGAGGAGCGTCGCGCAGAACGCATCGACGATGTGTTGCTCCTGCTCGAGCATCCGGAGGTTCTGACGCTTGGCGTA
Organism: Vicinamibacterales bacterium; assembly: GCA_035537875.1. Taxonomy (GTDB): domain Bacteria; phylum Acidobacteriota; class Vicinamibacteria; order Vicinamibacterales; family CAVVIG01; genus DATLLJ01. The sequence continues at coordinate 178,250 of DATLLJ010000060.1, forward strand.
CGCGGCGACGGAGGGCGGTCCCACATCGTGGCGACCTCCGACGCGCTCGCGTTGCGCGGCATCGAGGTGCACGAGGCCGGCCGCGGCGGCGACATCACCTACCACGGACCCGGGCAGATCGTCGGGTACCCGATCCTCGACTTGCGGCCCGATCGGTGCGACGTCCACCGGTACGTCCGCGACCTCGAAGAGGTGCTGATCCGGACGGCACGCGACTACGGCATAGCAGCGGGACGAGTCAGCGGGTTGACGGGGATTTGGGTGGGCCGCGAGAAGCTCGCCGCGATTGGCGTACGCATCTCGCGATGGATTACCAGCCACGGCTTCGCGCTCAATGTGACGACGGATCTCGCGAATTTCGACTTGATTGTGCCGTGTGGAATCGCGGATCGGGGGGTGACGTCCCTGGCTGCTGTGCTTGGCCGTTCCGTCGGGCTCGCAGAAGTCGACGATCGGCTTGCCGCGCATTTCGGTGAGGTGTTCGACCGGACTCTGACTGTCGTCACCCTCGAGACCACGGTATAACCCATTGTTTATCAGTAGGTTACGGCTTCGAATCGCGAGGCGGAATTTCTCGGGCCTGCGCGGGGTTCTCCTTGCTAAAGCCGAGGAGCATATGCGGGACTCGCGGGATTCCGATCTTCTCAAGAAGCTGCAGGCGGGCGACGACAGCGCCTTAGCCGATCTGGTGGATGCCTACAGCGCCAGGATCTACCAACTGGCCTTCCGCTATCTTCGGAACCGGGAAGACGCGGAAGAACTCACCCAAGACGTCCTGTTCAAGGTCTACAGCAACGTCGGCAGCTTCCGCGGCGATTCGGCGTTGTCCTCCTGGATCTACCGCATCACATTCAACGCGGCGATGTCGCGGATGAGGACGGTCAGTTATCAGCACGCCCACGACAACCGGACCGGGTCCTTGGCCGAGGACGATGGCGGTGCTGACGCTGAGAGTGTGGCTGACTGGAGTCAGATGGCGGACGAACAGGTGCTACGGGCCCAGCTTCGCCGACGCGTCATGCGTGCCGTTCTTGCCTTACCCGCCATTTATCGGGCGCCCGTCGTGCTTCGCGACATCCAAGGCCTCTCGACAGAGCAGGCGAGCGCGATGCTGCGCGTCAAGGATCAGACGCTCAAGTCCCGCCTGCATCGCGGAAGGCTGATCCTCCGAAAGCAACTGGCGGATTTCGCCGGCGGGCTGGCTCTTCACAAGCCCTGTTACGGCTGTTGAGCGGAGCGTTCCTTCGCTCATCCGTCAGAGCAGCATCGCGTTGTCGAGCGCAACGCGCTCGGCCGCGCTCAGCGGCGGCGCAATGATCTCCTCAATGCCACCTGGGCCCAGCCTGACGGGCAATGCGGCCGTTCGCGTCCGCTTCCCGCTGCCGTCGTCTGGCGCGACGAAGCAGGTCAGCGGACGCCGTGAAGCGCCCGAGATTGCCTCAACCGCCGAGCAGGCGGCGGATGCGAGCGCGTAGGGCCCGACCGGCCAGAGCGCTCCGATGCGCTGCGTCAGCAGCCTCCGCACCGGATCGCGGATCATTCCGGTCAGCGAGTATCCTGCTACCGTCGCGGCCTCCCAGACAATCACGAGATGGCGCGGCGGGACGCCCAGAACGGCCAGCCCGACGTCGCGCGGCGAGACATCGAGCTCGAGGGCCACGACAGCGATGGCTGCGGCGGCGAGCGCCTCCCCAGCAGACCCCACGATTCGTGTCCGTGCGATTCGAAGCTCGCGGACGCCGCGCTCGACCAACTCACGATGTGACGATCCGGCGCACAGCAGCAACGCACGAGGCGCGACGGCCCTCACGCGGCGCAGCAGAGACACGCCTTCCTCTTCGGGCCAGTCGAGGCCGCCGGCACGATCAGCGATGACGACGACGCTCGCCGAGGAAATCACCGACAGCTCTGCGGCCCCGACGACCGTCGTCGAAAAGCGCTCGACGGAGGCTGCCTGGCTGATGTCGAGCGCCTTCCCTTCGGCCACGCGCCCGACGTCATCGACGATGCGGACGACCTCGGCGGCGTGGCGCCGCGCGAGCGCATGCGCGGTCAGCCCGCCCAGCTCCCCGGCGCCGACGATGGCGACCTCGCGCATGCGGTGCGATATTGTAATGCGTTGTGGGAAGCTATCCGCTCGCTCAGTTCGCTGTGAGGACTCATGCAGACGCTCGACGGAAAGGTCGCGCTGGTTACCGGCGGTTCGCGCGGCATCGGTTCGGCCATCGCGCAAGCATTCCTTGCCGAAGGCATGAAGGTCGCGATTACGGGTCTCAGCGAGTCGCACCTGGACGATAGCCTGGGGCGGCTGACCCGCCTTGCCCCTGACGGGCGGGCGAGCATCGCGACGATTCGTGCCGATGTCCGTCGCTTTGGAGATATGGAGCAGGCGGTAGAAACGGTGGTCGGCCGCTTCGGCGGCCTGGACGTGCTCGTGAACAACGCAGGCATTGGCATCTTCACGAACGTCGCCGATATGACCCCTGCGCAGTGGGCCGAAGTCATCGACACGAACCTGACCGGCGTGTTCAACGCCTGCCACGCGGCGCTTCCACAGCTGCGGCGTCGCGGCGGAGGGTCCATCATCAACATCAGCAGCCTGTCGGGAAAGAATCCCTTCGCTGGCGCAGCGGCGTATTGCGCCTCGAAGGCGGGCCTGAACGCGTTCAGCGAGGCGTTGATGCAGGAGGTCCGCTACGATGACATCCGCGTCAGTTCTGTGCTCCCCGGGTCGGTCGCGACGGGGTTCTCGAGCGGTGACGCGTCGAAAGGCGCCGATTGGAAGGTTGCGCCCGAGGAAGTGGCAGAAGTCGTCGTGAACCTGCTGCGACACAATCCCCGAAGCCTCCCGAGCCGTGTGGAGCTGCGGCCGTCGAAGCCCAAGAAGTGAACGATATGTCCGTATTCGACAAGCATCACGAGGCGCTCGAACACCACGAGACGATGATGGGCAGCGCGCGGGGGCGGCTGGCAGTCGCCCTCGATCTGCTGACCGAATCGCTCGCGCTCGTCGGACAGCACGGTGTCTATTGCCGCAGCGAGCGGTTCGTGGGCCGGCCGCGCATGGACATCGCGCTGATCCTCGAGCAGCTGGACGATGCGAAGCAGCTCGTGCAGAGCGCGATGGAGGAGCTGCGCGCCAGGCCGTCATGATCGAGAGCGTCGGACAGTTCAAGATTCTCGAATCGATGCCGTCCGGACCGCTCGGAGACACGTACCGCGCGCGGGACACCCGGGTCGGGCGGACTGTCGCGGTCACCATCGTCGCCGACCGGATCACGTCTACTGCCGAACGCCGCGCGCAGTTTCTCGAGGATGCTCGCAGAGCTGCCGCGCTCTCGCATCCGAACATCGTCACGCTCTATGAAGTGGGTGATGAGGAGAGCCGCCTCTACCTCGTGTACGAATTCGTACAAGGCCAGACGTTGAGGGCGCTGATCGGTGGCACGCCGCTGAATCCACGAAGGGCGATAGACCTGGCCAGTCAGATCGCCGACGCGCTCGCCGAGGCGCATGCCGCTGACGTCGTGCACGGGTCCATCACGTCCGACAAGGTGGTCGTCACGCCGAAGGGAAACGCGAAGATCGCCGACGCCGGCCTGGCCTGGTGGGGAACCGCTGCGGGAACAGCCAGGCGATCGCGAGAGGACACCGGCGAGGAGTGGGTGGGCAAACCCCGGCCCGATGCGGACCTGTTCGCGGTCGGTGTGCTGCTGTTCGAGATGCTCACCGGTCGTGTTCCTGCGCCCGGCGCCGGTGTGCCGAGCGCCGTCAATCGCCTGCTGCCGAGAGAAATCGACCCGATCGTGGCGCGAGCGATGGGCAAGAGTGGCGGGTTCGAATCCGCGGCGACGCTGGGCGCCGAGCTGAGGGCCGTCGGCGCCATGATCGACGCCCGGAAAGAGGCGAGCCCCGCCCCCGTTCCACCCTCGGCCATCGCCCGAGCCACGCGATCGCGTTCCGATACCACGGTCAAATGGCTGGTGGTCGTCCTCATCTTGGGCGCGCTGGTTGCCGGTGCCTGGTGGTACTTCAGGTCCGCTTGAGGATTTCGCCCAACCGAGCCGTGAAGGCGGATCGCGCCAGCACCTCGCCGACGCCTGCCTGTTTGGCCGCGTTGATGAGATTTGTATCCACGTGCGAGGCGTATCCCACGGTCGGTATGCTCGCGAGCGCCGGGTCGGAGAGCATGGTGGAAATCGTCACAAGCGGATCGGTGCGGGGGTTGTTCAGATCGAAGATGACGAGCGACGGCGGGCTTCGCCGCATCTCGGCCAGCGCGGCCGCTGAGGATCGGACGAAGGTCACGCCCAGACCGAGCTGGCTTGCCGCCGTCTTGATCTTCGAAGTGAACATGAGGTCGTCGAGTACGGCAAGAATCATGTCACGGTCATGATAATCGAGAGCCGGGCCGTCCCGCCGTTCATGAAGAACGGCTTCGTCGTGGCCTGCGAGCAGACACGGGAGGCGGTGCTGATCGATCCCGGCGACGAGGTCGAGGATCTTCTGGCGATCGTTCGAACGCGCCACCTGGCCGTCGTCCACATTCTCCTGACGCACGCCCATGTCGATCACGTAACAGGCGTGGCGCGCGCGAAGCGCGCCCTCGGCGCACCGGTTCACCTTCATCGCGCCGATCTGTTTCTCTACGAGCACGCGGTCGAGTCGGGCGCGATGTTCGGGCTCCGGGTGGAACCCCAGCCGCCGATCGACGTGTATTACACCGCCGGAGAGGCGATCGCGTTCGGGAGGCTCGAAGCGCGGCCGCACCACACACCAGGCCATTGTCCGGGCGGGGTATGCCTTCAGATCGGTCAGGCCGGCGAGATCGGTACCGACCTGTTTGTCGGCGACACCCTCTTTGCCGGATCGATTGGCAGAACGGACCTGCCTGGCGGCGACTACGAGACGCTCATCGCGTCAATCCGCGACGTACTCTTCCGGTTTGGCGACGCGGCGGTCGTTCACCCTGGACACGGCCCGGACACCACCATCGGCCGCGAGCGGAAAACGAATCCGTTCCTGACGGGCGAGTAGCGCGGGCGCCTTCAGGGCGCCTTCTGGACCATCAGCTCGATGCGGCCGACCCTCAGGCGATCGCCGATGCCGATGCAGGCCCGATCCACGCGCTGGTCGTTCACAAAAGTGCCGTTAGTGCTTGCCAGGTCCTGAACTTCGAGCTTCTCGTCGCCGGCGGTCAGGCGGCAATGGATCCGCGAGACCAGCGCGCGATCGACGATGAAGTCGGCTCGTGGGGCGCGTCCGATTGTCTTGATCGTGCCGGCGCTCAAACGAAATGTCAGCGACTGGTCACCGGATTCGGCACTCTGGAGAATCCAGCCGCTCATGGTTCGTCGCGAATCGACTGGAGCCAGGCGACGATCGGTGCCGAGACGGTGTCGCTGACTCGCTTGTCTTTGAGCAACGCGTACTCCTCGATTTCGCCTGTGGTGGCTGTGACCAGCAAGTGGTTGACGCCGACGACCTTCAAAACCTGAGTGGCAGGCCTGTTCTTGCGTTGGTTTGCCAGGTTCCCAAGGCGATCGGCATGGTCTGGTGGAATCTGGGCATCCAGCTCCCCGTGAAGGACGAAGATTGGCTGCCGGATATCCCGCATGGTTCTCGCCGGATCGTAGGCGAGGTAGCTCTCGAACCACGGCGTGTCTGCCTGACCCCGATAGGCGACCAGATCGTCGGTCCAGCCTTCGCCGGTGAGGACTGCCTGCTGGATCTTCTTCTGCAGCTCGACGGTGGTTTGCTGGGCCGCCTCCGATTTGTTGCTTTTAGCGGCTGCGCGCCGGACCTGCTCCAAGTTCAGCTCGGCGCCGGTCGTGCCGATCGCGGCGACGAGTACCAAGCTGGCGATCCGCTTTTCCTTGGCGGCGGCGAGCATCGCGACGGCGCCCCCCTCTCCGTAGCCCAGGACGGCGATGCGCTTCGAGTCGACCTCCCTTCTATCGTCCAGAAACTTCACGGCCGCGCGCACATCGTTGGAGAAGTCAGTGAGCGTCGCCGCTTCGGGACGGCCACCGCTCTGCCCGACGCCTCGCCTGTCGTAGCGAAGCACGATGAAACCGGCATCGGCCAGCGTGTCAGCCAGCTGGCCGAAGATCGGGATGCCAGAGACGAGCTCGTCCCTATCGGTTGGGCCGCTGCCGCCCACGAGCAGAACCGCCGGCGACGGAGCCGCCGACGGGGCCGGGGGCTTCGAGAGCGTGCCGACCATGGTGAATCCGTTGGCAGGAATGCGCACCTGCTCGTCGTTCGGTCTGGAGATTGGCACGCGGCGGGTCGAGACCGACGCGATGTCCTCGCGCAGAACCTCGAGGCCCTGATCGGGAATGCTGACTCGCAGCAGACGGCCGGTCTCGTCTCCCCAGATGTCGGCCTCGACGGCCGAGGCGCCCGTGAGCCGCGGCGTGATGGTCACGTGCGTGTGGCGCGCCTCGATGATCTCTTTCGGGGTCTGAATCCGCTCCCCGACCGATTCGCCAACCAGAATGGTGATCTCGGTTTCCGGCGGCGCCAGCGCGCCGAGCGTCGTCCCGGGGGTCGCAGTGCTGAGCCTCGCCGCCAGCGCCTCAAACGCGCCGAAAAAGAGGCTTGGCAGAAAGATCTCCGCGGTCGTTGTCGCCGTGCTGGATCCGGGCTTGTTGTCAACGACCATCTGGCTCGCGGCTGTGGTTCCGCTCATCGTGGTCCGGATACTCTGACTCTGCCCGCGCACGGTGGCGTCGAGCGTCATCTCGCGAGGTTTCCAGTCCCGATCGTATTGAATGTCGAGCCGACGGTTGACGATGTTGAGCGGTGCAGCAAGCCGACCGGAACTGATGATCCTCCACCCGTTGGCATCCCGGGTGACAGCGATCTCCTCGGTGCCGATCATCCGCGAACGAAGGAACACGACAAACTGGGCCTCCCCGGTTTGAGTCGCGACGTCCGGCGACTGCTGCGCGGCCGACGACTGTGGCGCCAGAGCTGTGAGGGCAACCAGCGCGGCACGGATACAATGGCGTACAGGCATCTTCCGACTCATCGACTTTATAACATGTTAGCGACAGTTTCTCGGAAGGCGTACGACGCGGCGCGGCGCGAGGCGGCGTACATCAACCGCTCAAACCGCGGCCGTATCGTCGTCACGGGACCGGACCGTGCCACGTATCTTCAAGGCCTTCTCACCAACGATATCGTGGCGCTCCAAGCGGGAACCGGGTGCTACGCGGCTTATCTGACTCCGCAGGGCCGGATGATTACCGACCTGCTCGTCTACGAGCTCGGCGACGCCATCCTGTTGAACGTGCCAGGAGAGGTCACGGACGCTCTCGTGTCCAGACTGGATCAATTCGTATTCACGGAAGACGTCAGACTCGGCAACGTGACCGACACGTTCGCCCAATATGCGGTGATTGGCCCCGGCGCCGCTACAGCAATGGCTACCCTCATTCAGGCATCCCCCGAACTGGTGGCCGCGTTGGGCGCCCACGGCAACCTCCGCGCGGCTCTTTTGGACCATCCCGTGATCATCGCGCGGGAGTCGGACACAGGGGAGCCAGGGTTCGACCTGTTTCTGGATCGCACCGATGCCGCGATGTTCGAGGAACGTCTGCAGCAGGCTGGCGTTGTCCAGCTCGACGAGGCGACGGCGGATGCGATCCGCATTGAACAAGGCGTGCCCCTCTTCCATCGGGACATGGACGAGGAGACGATCCCGCTGGAAGCAGGCATCGAAGGACGGGCGCTCAGCCTGACCAAGGGCTGTTATGTTGGCCAGGAGGTCATCATTCGCGTCCTGCACCGCGGGCACGGCCGGGTTGCAAGAAAGCTTGTGGGCCTGCTGCTCGAAGGCTCGGAGGCTCCGCCCGCCGGGACGACCGTACGGTCCGGCGAACGCGAGATCGGTCGCGTCACGAGCGCGGCGCTGTCACCCGCACTCGGGCGACCCATCGCGCTCGGCTACGTGCAGCGGGACTTCGTCGAGCCGGGCACGCCCGTGGTCGTGGGCGACACCCCGGCTGTCGTCAACAGGCTGCCGTTTGTTCCGCTGTCCGCATAGCGGTGCTGGAGAGCCGTCGGATCAAGCACGCCGCTCGACCGCTAGCCTCGCAGGCCCACTCCAAGAAGGGCGATCAGTTCCGCATCGGCCGGCGGCATGGCGAGCGTCGCAAGGTCGCATCGCCGCACCCACTGCATCTCCTGGCCCTGCTGCGGTGAAGGCACGCCGTCGAGGTCGCATCGAAGGAAGTGGATCTCGACGACCCGGTCCGGGTACTCATGAGTCATCATCAGCAGTTCGGCGCCGATCGCCACGTCGACGTCGAGTTCCTCTCGCAGCTCGCGACGCAAACACGCGGACCGTGTCTCGCCCGGCTCGCATTTGCCGCCCGGAAACTCCCAGTACCCCTCGAGGTGAACGCCCCTCTGACGCCGCGTCAGGAGAAAACGATCGGCGCGCTCGATGACGGCGGCAGCGACGACGAGGGTTGTCATCGGGCGGGAGACTCGAAGGCGGTGGCGCGGCAATTCTTGCGCATGGGACAGATCAGGCAGCGGGGGTTACGCGCCACACAGACCATGGCGCCGAAGTCCATCAGGGCCTGGTTGAAGTCGAAGACATGCCGCACGGGAACCATCGCCTCCGACAGCCGCCACAGGTGTCGTTTCATTCCATGCGTCTTGGCATCGCCTCGGTTGACGAAGACCCGAAAGAGCACCCGCGCGACGTTCGTGTCGAGGATCGCGGCACGCTCCCGAAAGGCGAAGCTGCGGATGGCCCCGGCTGTATAGGCGCCGATCCCTTTGAACGAGAGCAGCGTCGCCTCGTCGGCGGGCAGGCGGCCGCCGTACCGGGCGACCGACTCGCGCGCGATCGTTTGGAGTCGCTTCGGTCGGACGTTGTAGCCGAGCGGATACCACGTCGCGCTGACTTCGTGTTCTGGAGCCGTGGCGAGCGCTTCGAGCGACGGGTACTTGTCGAGCCATTCGAGGTACTTGGGCAGCACGCGGTCGACCTGCGTCTGCTGCAACATGATCTCCGAGACGAGGATGTGGTACGGATCGCTGGTCTTGCGCCATGGCAGGTCCCGTCCGTGACGCCGATACCAGGCGAGCAGTCGAGCGCGAAAGCGCCGGCGATCGGCCGGGGTCGGCAGCGGCACCGGCTGACGAACGCATCGGGGACTCCGTCTGGGGGTCATATAATCTGAGAGCCTCTGTTCACACCGTGAAAATCTACACGCGCACTGGTGATTCTGGCGACACGTCGCTCTTGGGCGGCACCCGGGTCTCGAAAGGCGATCCTCGGGTCGACGCCTACGGAGAGGTCGACGAAGCGAGTGCCTGTCTCGGCCTCGCGCTCGCCGCGCTCCATGGTCGCTCCGATCGGGGCGCGTTCGACGAAGTTGCTGACGCGCTCGTCCTGATCCAGCGCGATCTCTTCGCGTTGGGGGCGAGGCTTGCCGATCCATCGGGTCGCGTCTCGCCTCGGATCGAGAAGGCGGCGCTCGAGGAGACAGACGTCGAGCGGCTCGAACGGCTCATCGATCGGCTGGAAGCCGACCTCCCGCCGCTGACCCATTTCATCCTGCCGGGCGGTGTCGAAGCCGGGGCGGCGCTTCATCTTGCGCGTGCTGTCTGTCGCCGCGCCGAGCGGCGCATCGTGAAGCTGCAACCGCCCGTGGAACCGGTTCTGCTCCGCTACGCGAACCGACTGTCCGATCTGCTCTTCGTGATGGCGCGTTGGATCAATCATCGTGCTGGCGCATCCGAGGTGAAATGGTAATCAGCGGTCCCGCTCCTCGAGATCAGCTTTGATCGCATCGAAGACGGTGCGCGCGAGCTCCTGGGAGACGCGTTCCCGGATGGCTCCGCACTCGATGAGCGTGGTGCCCGCGGCGGTTTCGACGGCGACGTCCCATCGATCGCGCGCGATGCCTTCGGGCCGATCGTCGAACGTCGTGACGTGCAGCGGCGCCGTCGCCCCGCGTTTCGACACGTACGCCGCGATTGGCGATCCGTTGATGAGCACGCGCACGGCGACAATCAGATCTTTGTCGATTCCACGGTCGCCATAATAGAAGCGCCGATCGTCCTGGCTGACGAGGACCAGCTCGTCGGCCGTTGGCAGTTCGGCGATGATCGTCCGGCCGCGCGCCCGCTCCGATTCGCGCGCCCGCTGCCGTCGCCGCCGGTACGCCCGGAGCGTCGTGGCGAGGCTCGCGGCGACGAGCAGCAGCACGATCGCGACGATGGCGGCGACGAGGTCACGCATTAGAATGCGTCCGTGTCACTGTGGCCCGGCGCCTCGGCCGATGCCCGTGCCGCCACGACAACCGCGCCGCTGGCCCAGGCGTACGCGGCGTGCCTGGCGCTCGCGCGGTCGCATTACGAGAATTTTCCCGTCGCCTCGCGACTCCTGCCGGCGCCGATGCGGCCGCATGTCGCCGCGGTGTACGCGTTCGCCCGGGTGGCTGACGACATCGCCGACGAAGGCACTGCGTCGCCGGGCGAACGTCTGGCCCGACTGCGCCTGTGGCAGGAGCGGCTTCACCGCGCCGCGGGGGGAGAGATCGACCTCGGCAGCGCGGAAGACGTCGGGCGCGGCGTCGATCGTGATGCGCTCATTACGATCGCGCTCGGTCACTCGATTCGCTCTCTCGACCTTCCGCTCCGGCTGTTCGATGATCTGCTGAGCGCGTTCGGTCAGGATACCATGACGACACGGTACGCCTCGTGGGCTGACGTGCTCGACTACTGCCGCCGTTCGGCGAACCCGGTGGGCCGCCTTGTCCTTCGCATCGCTGGCTATCGGGATGACGCCCTCGATCGATCGTCGGACGCGCTCTGCACCGCGCTGCAGCTGACGAACTTCTGGCAGGACTTCGGTCGGGACTGGCGCGCGGGTCGTCTGTACGTGCCCCGCGATGAACAAATGGCCGTCGGCGCGGCGGAAAGCGAGCTTGGCGCCGGCCGTCTCGGGCCGGCGTGGTGCCAGGCGCTGGCGCGGTGTGTGGCCGTCACCCGCGGCCTGTTCGAGCAGGGACGTCAGGTCTGCAACGGCGTCTCGGGCCGGCTGGGGGTCGAGCTTCGCTTCACCTGGCTCGGCGGGTCCAGGATTCTGGACCGGGTCGAGCGTTCGCGCGACCGTCTGCTCAGCCATCGGCCGACTCTTGGGGCGGCGGATGTAGCGTGGCTGCTCTGGCGCGCGGCGCGCTGGACGTGATCGGCCGATGGCGCGCAAGACGAGCTTCTACTATGCCTTTCTGGTGCTGCCGCCCGAACAACGGCGCGCCATCATCGCCGTCTGGGATTTCTGCCGCGCCGTCGACGACGCGATCGATGAGGCGCCGTCAGGGCCGTTGCCGGACCGCGGGTTGCCTGCTGGCCGTGAAGCCGTCGGGTTCTGGCGCGGGGAGCTCGCGAAGTGCTACGAAGGCGGGGAGCCGGTGACCGAGCAGGCCAGGCGGTTGCAGCCCTTCGTGGGTCCGTTCGAGCTCCCGCGTGATGCCTTCGAAGACGTGATCGATGGCGTCGCGATGGATCTCGACACGACGCGTTATCGCACGTTCGACGATCTGTTCGAGTACTGCAGACGGGTGGCGTCCGCGGTGGGTCTCATCTGCATCCGGATCTTCGGCTGCCGCGGCGCGAGCGCCTGCGACTACGCCCTGAATCTGGGGGTCGCCCTTCAATTGACGAACATCCTCAGGGATATCAGGGACGATCTGGCCCGCGGCCGCCTGTATCTGCCGCTCGACGATCTGGCGACCTACGGCTGCACGATCGCCGACCTGGAAGCGGGCATCGTGACCGGGCGAATGCGGGACCTGCTGGCGTTCGAATGTCGGCGCGCCCGTGAGTATTATCGGCGGGCCATCCAGGCACGGCCGGTCGAAGACCGTGCCCGCCTGGTCGCGGCCGAGATCATGCGGACGGTGTACTTTGAAACCCTCACGCGCATCGAGAAGAGCGGCCCGCATGGCTACGACGTCTTCACGAAGCGCGTGCGTGTCGCCAGACCCCGTCAGGCCGTCCTCGCCCTGAGGACCTGGCTGCGGTCGTGACCGTGACCGACTCGAGTCGATTATGACTATCAGCTATGACGCGATTGTGATTGGTGCGGGGTTCGCCGGTCTGAGTGCCGCGGTGCGGATGACGCATCGGGGCGCGCGCGTGTTGGTGCTCGAAGCGCGATCCCGGCTGGGAGGACGGGCGACCGCGTTTCCGGATCGTGAGACGGGCGAACTGGTGGACAACGGTCAGCACGTGCTGCTCGGCTGCTACAGCAGCACCTTCGAGTTTCTCCGCGACGTGCACGCCCTCGATCGTGTCCGCGCACAGCCGCAACTGGCCGTCACGATGATCGATCGATCCGGGCGTCGGTCGCGGCTGACCTGCCCGGCGCTGCCGTCGCCTTTTCATCTGATCGCTGGCGTACTCGAATGGGACGCCCTGGATTGGCGGGACAAGGTCGCCGCGTTGCGCATGTCCAAACCCATCGACCTCGCCCGTCGCCAGATGCGCGGCGGGCCGGAACGAGCCGCCTCCCCAGGTGAGACCGTTGAGACGTGGCTCGCGCGCAACGGACAGACCGAGCGGACGTGCGAGATGCTGTGGCGACCGCTGGCGCTGGCCGCGCTGAATCAGCCGACGACGGTCGCCTCCGCGCCGCCGTTTGCCCGCGTCCTGGCCGAGATGTTCGGATCGACGTCGCAGAATGCGGCGATCGTGTTGCCGACGAGCCCGCTGCACCTGATGTACGCGGAACCGGCACGTGAGTTCCTCGAAAGCCGCGGCGGATCGGTTCGTACGGGCGTGACCGCGCGCCTGATCGTGGACCAGGGGACTGTCACGGTCGACGCGGATGGCGAACGTCTGGGTGCGGCCGTCGTGGTGTCGGCGGTCCCCTGGTTCGCGCTTGGGGATCTGATTCCGGCTCCGCCGCAGGAGCTTTCCGGCATTCTGTCGCGGGCTGCCGCGATGGCCGCGTCGCCGATCGTGACGGTGAACATGTGGTTCGACCGGCCGGTTCTGTCCGAGACCGAGGATCCGTTCATCGGTCTTCCCGGGCGCGCGATGCAGTGGGCCTTCGACAAGCGGCAAGTCTTCGCCGATGGGGCGTCGCATGTGTCGCTCGTCTCGAGTGGCGCGTCGCCGCTCGTCGATCGGGCCAACGAGGAGCTGATCGCGGCGGCCCATCGCGAACTCGTCGAGGCAATGCCCGACATCCGGCGGGCGCGGGTCGAGCGCGCGACCGTTGTCCGCGAGCCGAAGGCCACGTTTTCGCTCGCCCCCGGCCAGCCAGTCCGGCCGGACACCCGAACGCCGGTGCGCGGCCTGCTGCTCGCAGGTGACTGGCTCGATACCGGTCTGCCGGCAACGATTGAAAGCGCGGTGCGCTCCGGACACAGGGCCGCAGATATAGCATCGGGTAATTGAGTAATCTGGTAATCGGGTAATTGAATGCGCGATTGATTTCCACATTCAATGTCCCAATCAATTACCCGATTACCCGATTACCCGATTACCCGATTACCCGATTACCCAATTACCAAATCTCATGATCTCAGTAGTTCACTACAAAGAGCTGACGCTCAAGGGACGCAATCGCCCCTGGTTCGTCAAGCATCTGGTGCGCAACCTGCGGTCCGCGCTGTCAGACCTCGAGGTGGGGTCGATTCGCTCGGTCATGGGGCGAATCGAGATCGAGGTGAACGCGCCTTCGTGGGAAGCGGTCCGAGATCGGGTGCGGTGCGTGTTCGGGATCGCGAACTTTTCAGCCGCCGCACGGGCGCCGCGCGATGTGGATGCGCTTGCGGCTGCGATTCTCCGTGACCTGGGCGATCGGGATGTCTCCTCATTTCGCGTGTCGGCCCGACGCGTCGACAAGCGTCTGCCGTTCACATCTCCGCAGATCGAACGCGAAGTGGGCGGCCGCATCAAGCAGGCGACAGGCTGGCGGGTCGACCTCGACGAAGCGACGCTGACGATTCACCTCGAGATGATGGCCGATCACGCGTTCTACTTCTTCGGCAAGGAGACTGGTGCTGGCGGCCTGCCGACGGGCACCGGCGGGCGCGTCGCCTGTCTGCTGTCGGGTGGTATCGATTCGCCGGTGGCGGCGTACCGGATGATGCGACGCGGCTGCACGGTGCTGTTCGTGCACTTTCACAGCTATCCGATTCTCTCGCGAGCCTCGCAGGAAAAGGTGCGCGAGATCGCCACGCTCCTCACGAAGTATCAGCTGCGGTCTCGACTCCTGCTCGTTCCTTTCGGCGAGCTGCAACAGCAGGTCGTTCTCGCCGTTCCCCCGGAGCTTCGGGTCGTCATCTATCGTCGCCTCATGCTGCGGATCGCCGACGCGCTCGCGCGCCGCTGGCGGGCTCGAGCGCTCGTCACCGGCGAGGTCCTCGGCCAGGTCGCCTCCCAGACGCTCGAGAATTTGACCACGATCTCCGAGGCGTCCACGATGGAGGTGCTTCGACCGCTGATAGGCATGGACAAGGACGAGATCGTCGCGCAGGCAGAGCGGATGGGGACGTTCCCAATCTCAATCATTCCAGATCAGGACTGCTGCCAGCTGTTTACACCGCGTCATCCTGCGACGCGGGCCTCGCTGGCCGACGTGTTGAACGCGGAACAGGCGCTGCCGATCGAGCAGATGGTCGCCGCGGCAGTCGCGGCGACGGGCGTGGAGGAGTTCCGATTCCCGGTGCTAAAATACGCGGTTGCTGAGGGAGGACACCATGCCGGTCCAGGAAATGAGCGCTAATCTCGAACAGATACTCGGAGAGGACGCCGCCTCGCTTCTCCATCATCAGTGCAAGACGATTCCCAAAGAGAGCCTCCATTTGCCTGGTCCCGATTTCGTCGAGCGGAACTTCGCCGCCTCGGATCGCCCGATTCGGGTTCTGAGCAGCCTGCAGGCGCTCGCCGGCCACGGTCGACTCGCCGGCACCGGTTACGTGTCGATTCTGCCCGTCGACCAGGGCATCGAGCATTCAGGCGGTGCGTCCTTTGCCCCGAACCCGATGTACTTCGATCCCGAGAACATCGTGAAGCTGGCGATCGAAGGCGGCTGTAACGGTGTCGCCTCGACCCTCGGGGTGCTCGGATCGGTGGCGCGGAAGTACGCGCACAAGATTCCGTTTATTCTCAAGTTCAACCACAACGAGTTCCTCTCGTACCCCAACACGTACGATCAGATCCGCTTTGCGAGCGTTCGCCAGGCGTTCGATATGGGCGCGGTTGCTGTCGGCGCCACCATCTACTTCGGCTCCGACGAGTCGAAGCGGCAGCTGCAGGAAGTCACCAAGATGTTCCAGCAGGCGCACGAGCTGGGCCTGTGCACGATTCTCTGGTGCTATCTTCGAAACAACGGGTTCAAGACGAAGGAGGCCGATTACCACACCGCGGCCGATCTGACGGGACAGGCCAATCACCTCGGTGTCACGATAGAGGCCGACATCATCAAGCAGAAACTGCCAGAGAACAACGGTGGCTACAATGCGATCAACTTCGGCAAGACGAGCAAGAAGGTCTACTCCGATCTCACCAGCAACCACCCGATCGACCTGACACGCTATCAGGTCGCAAACTGCTACATGGGCCGGGCGGGATTGATCAACTCGGGCGGAGCGTCATCGGGCGAGAGCGACCTGAAAGAGGCCGTGAAAACGGCCGTCATCAACAAGCGCGCGGGTGGCATGGGCCTGATCTCAGGTCGCAAGGCCTTTCAGCGGCCCATGAAGGACGGTGTTGCGCTCCTCAATGCCATCCAGGACGTGTATCTCAGCAAGGACGTGACGGTAGCCTGAACGCACCGAACTCAAGGCTGGGGGTCTGGCACCTCGAACCAGCCTTGAGCCCTGAGCGCTGATCGTCACGGAAGCGACGGATCCATCGGCGGCACGTACAAGCTGGGACTGACGTACTCGCCCGTGTCCTGCCACGACGGTCCATTCGCGCCACCCGGGCCCGCATCGTAAATCACCTTGACCAGGCGGCCGTCGGGGTAGCAGATCCGTGATGACGAGAAGAGGTACCCGCGCCAGGCGGTGATGTTCTCGCCACCATTCTTGCTCAGCAGACCCGCCCCTTCGTCGCGGAGCGCCCAGGCCACGCGCTTCGTCACCTCAAACGCACTGTTGTTGTCGGTCGGGCGGATGTGACCCCAGATGCACTCCACGAGCAGCTGTTTGTCGGGAATTCCGCCGCAGCCGAAGAGCGGATCCGTTGGCGGCGGTGGGGGCGGCGGCGGCGGAGGTTCAGCCTGCACCGGGCGCCGCAACACTTCGGTGCCGCTGATGGGCCCCAGGCACGTGGTGCCCGAATAGGGAAGCGTCAGCGTGTCGTTGTTCTCGAGGATGCCGGTCCCCGACAGCGAGAAATCACACGAGATCACGCCAGCATAAGTGGCCGTGCCAGCGACTGCCAGCGGCACCGAGTTGCCTTCCAGGCGGCCCGACGCCGTTCCGGTGACGACGATGTTGCCGTCGCAGGTTGCTGAAAAGTTGCCGGCGAGCGAGTCGGCCGTGGCCTGGGTGACCTGCCACTGAAAGTTGCTGCACGAGCCCGCCGTCGGGATCGCGATCTCGGTGGACGTCCAGGTGCCGACGAACGGATCCGTCGACACCGGCGAGGTTGGCGCGGGCGGAATCGGCAGCGGACCCGGCGCCACCGGCGTCAGAAGCTCGGTGCGGTTCTCGAACGAGCAGGCGGTTCCGAAGGCCGCAATCGCGATGAGCGCGAGCAGGTATCTTGTCATGAGATCGCAGCCGCCCCGGGCGGCACGGTTACAGGCTTGGGCCGTGAATGCACAAAATTGTGCGGCCACGCGGCCCAGCTCGTTGAAATAGCGCGTCGGTCAGCGGCTTCGGCTGACCGGGTGCAGAAAGCCCGCCAGGTAGTCCTTCAGCGCGTCGCGCGTGCTGGGGAAGGCCAAATCGTCCCACGGAATCGCCGAGACGTCGAACTCGGCCGTCTCCAGCGATTCGTCGTCGACGCAGAGTGTTCCGGCTACGGCCGTGGCTGCATAGACGACGATGACGGGGGTGCGGCCGGGATAGGAATAGATGTTGACGAGCCCATCGAGCTGGACGTCGAGGCCGCATTCTTCGCGCGCCTCGCGGATGGCGGCCGCGGGCAGTGCCTCGCCGCGGTCGACATACCCGCCGGGAAACACCCATCGACCGTACCCCGGCTCGATCGCTCGCCGCACGAGAATGATTCGGTCACCGGAGAAACGGATGATGGTGCCGACCGCGACCTTGGGATCGAGGTAGAAAACGAAACCGCAGCGCGAGCAGACGGGCCGCTCCGGCTCGGTGCGCTTGAGGAGACGGCGTTCGAGCGAGCCGCCGCACCGCGGACAGAAGGAAAATACCGGGACATGGTCGGGTGGATGAACCGGCCCGGTCATGCGACGCCACCGATTCCGCCAGGCAGCCGTTGGGTCTGTCTTTCGAGCATGTGCGTGTCGTTTGCCCTGTCCGGCTTCGGCCGGACACCGCGGACACTCAGTATAATTCCCCGATTATGTCCATTCTGAAGGTCGCACGCATGGGTCATCCGGTGCTCCGCTCCACTGCGCGTGCGCTGGAACGCGGCGACGTCAGGACGCCGGCCATCCAGAAGCTCATCGACGACATGATCGAGACGATGACCGAGTACCATGGTGTCGGTCTGGCGGCGCCGCAAGTGCACGAGGGGCTGCGGCTGTTCGTAGCGTCGCTCGATGCCGGGGAGGAAGATCACACTCCCCGGGACGAGCCCTACGTGATTATCAATCCCGAGATCTCCATCGTGGGCAGCGACGTCGTGGAGGATTGGGAGGGCTGTCTGAGCATCCCTGACGTGCGCGGCCGTGTCCCGCGGGCCCGCGAAATCAAGGTTCGCGCGCTCGATCGTCATGGCGAGCGCATTCAGCTGAGTGCGCACGACTTCCCGGCGCGAGTCATCCAGCACGAAACCGACCATCTGGACGGCATTCTGTTTTTCGATCGGATGCGGTCGTTCGAGTCGTTGACCTTTATGGACGAGTACGCTCGGTACTGGGCGAAAGACTAGAGTCGGCGCGGGGCATCGGTCAACCGGGTTCTTACGTCTATGACGATTCTCGTAACAGGCGGTGGTCGCGGGATTGGCCGCGCTATCGCTCTACGCTTCGCCGACCCCGGCGCCATCGTCGCCATTGCGGCACGAACGCAGGTGGAATTGAATGAGACGGCTCGGGAGATTGCGTTACGGGGCGCTCGCGCGGTGACGCTCACTGTTGACATCACCGATGAACAGGCCGTCGTTGCGGCTTTCGACCAGCTGCGCGCGACGACGTCGTCGCTCGACGTGCTGGTGAACAACGCCGGCGTCGGCGGTGGCCTTCCGATCGACCGGACCGATACGGGCGCCTGGCGGCGCGTCCTCGACACCAACGTGTGGGGCACGTTTCTGGTGACCCGGCAGGCCGTTCAGATGCTCGGCGACGGTGGGCGGGTCATCAACATGTCCTCGGTGCTTGGGCGATTCGGTGTGCCGGGGTATACGGCCTACTGCGCGTCGAAGCACGCGCTGATCGGCTTCACCAGGGCTCTGGCGCTCGAGCTCGTCAATCGACACATCACTGTGAATGCCATCTGTCCGGGGTGGGTGGAAACCGAGATGGCGCGACGGGGCATGCAGAACGGAGCCGAGGCGCTGCACGTGACCTATGACGAGTTCCGGAAACGAGCGCTGGACGCGGTTCCCATCGGACGGATCATCCAGCCCGAAGAGGTCGCACACCTCGTCAGGTTTCTCGCCTCACCGGAAGCCGGCGCGATTACTGGCCAGACGTACAACATGTGCGGGGGTCAGACGATGGACTAGCCTAGCCTTAGCCTAAGTCTAGGAAATTGCAGGATTGCAGGATTGCAGAAGGGATCGCAGGTTCGAAAGTTCAGACGGCGGACTTCCTGCAGACTGCTGATTCCCGTCTGCGCTGAACGAGTCTAATTTCGCCGCTTGCGCTCCATCGCTCTTTCCGACTGGAGCCGTTCCAGCTCGACCTCCGAGTGATCGGCGAACAGCATCGACGCCGCGATGGCGCGATGTCCGGCGACGTCGGCGATGGCGCGGTGCATTGACTGGCAGACACGTCGGTACGCGGGATGACCCTGGGGTGAAGTTCGCAGCTCGATGACGTGCATCGCTTCGCGCGCGTTCATGTCCATGTAGAAGCGAACGCGATACGCCATGGGGACCGCGTAGGGCGCAACGTCGCGCATGCCGGCCGCCATCAGCTGTTCGTAGAGGTCGGCCGACTGACTCATGATCGTCCGCCACTCGACGTGGGCTCCCGCCTCTTCGATGGCTGCGGGTTCCATATATCGATGGCGCGTGCTGAGCGGCTGCCAATCGATGGTGAGCAGCCGGTGCCGCTGCAGATCGCGGAATGCGCCGTAGTCCGTGAGCACATCGAACCGGTAGCTGGTCCGCTCGAACGCCCGTCCGGGCTTGTGTCGTCTGTTCGTGCGCTGACCGACGTAGGCCCTGAGGAGCGACGTCCGGGCTTCGGACGACAGAAGCCGGACCTGTTCCAGAAGCTGTCTATCAGATAGCGCGGAATGCGCGTAGAGCGCCGCGGCCACCACCTTCAGTTCGCCGTCCGGATCGAAATCCGTGAGCGTCACCTCATCGGTGGCGTCGACGTGTGGCTCTGCAAGCACGCCTCGCGCGGCGTCGTCGAAGGCCTGTCGGCTCCGCGACAGGTACTCGACCCATCGCACGCCGCGATCGGGTTGGTCGATGCGCGTCAGGAATGCCGGGATCACCTGTCGGAGCTCGGCGAGCATCAAAGTGGCGTACGTCCGCACCTCGAGGAGAGGATGCGCGAACATGCGGAGAAGCAACGCTTCGAAAGCCTGGCCCGTGCCAAAGAGTCCAACGTTCGAGGTCGTCGCTGCCGGCAAGAGGCCGCGCAGGGTGTCGAGCGCCTTCGCGCGGATGACGGAGCGGTAGACGTGTTCCGGATCCTCGGGTGATTTCGGATATCTGGCGCGAAAGTGCGTTTCGAGCGCCGGAATCCACCGGGCGTACGCGTCGAAGGCCGAGTCGAGCGTGCGCACGAACGTCGCGCGAAGTGGCGACCCGTCGAGTTCGGCGGGCACGTGGTATTTCCAGTGTCCACCGGGACGATCGGTATAAGGAACGTAACGAGTCGACTGCTCCAGGTACGCCATCAGTCGTCCCCACTCGAGCACTTTGGTCAGGATGTTCGAGACACCTTCGCAGGCGAGGTGCGCAGCACCCAGCTGCGCGACCGAATCGTCGCCGTATTCGCTGAACACCCTGGCGTAGAGTCTGTCGGCGCGATCGACGCCGGCAGCGGGAACGGGCGCGGGTGCGGTGACGGCGTGGCCACTTGCACCGAAATCGGGGAGGAACTCGTCGAGGAACAGACGCCGCAACGACTTGGCCGATCGCGAGTACCGGGCGAAGAGCGCGCCTTTCACGGTTTCGGGAAGATTGACGAGCGCAAAAACGGGATGAACGGTATTGGTGAAGTAGGGCGCGAGCGCCCGAGCCTCCTCGGCGGTGAACGTCTCGGTTGTCATGGGAATGCTGGGCACGCTGGGACCGAAAGCGACGGTATTCTACGCCGACGACCATTGAAACTGCAGTGAATTCGGCCGCCATTGACAACTTTGTGAAAGCTTTCACATAATCGGGTATGGCGGTTCCTTCGCGATCGGCGCTTTCCCCCTCGACGATTCCGACCGAAGCCTCGACCATCGTCGAGCTCGACCGCGTGTCGAAGCGCTTCCTCGGAAAGCGCCAGGTCGTGGCCCTCGACGACGTGAGCCTGACCATTCCGCGAGGCCAGATGGTCAGCATCATTGGCCCGTCGGGGTCGGGCAAGTCCACGTTGCTGAACCTGGTCGGTGGCCTCGATCGACCCACCACCGGCGAGGTGCGCGTGGAAGGCGAGGCCCTGGCCGGCCTGACGGACGACCAGCTCACGCGGGTTCGCCGCGACAAGATCGGCTTCATCTTCCAGTTCTTCAACCTGCTTCCGACGTTGTCGTGCCTGGAAAACGTCGGCCTGCCGCTTCACCTTCGGGGCTGGCCTCGAAAAAAGGCGGAGGAACGGGCGCGCGAGTTGCTCACGCTGGTCCAGCTCGGTCACCGCATGCTCCACCTTCCCGACGAATTGTCGGGCGGTGAGCGCCAGCGCGTCGCCATCGCGCGCGCGTTGTCGGTCTATCCACCCATCCTCCTCGCCGACGAACCCACTGGGAATCTGGACACCAAAACCGGTGGCGACATCCTCGCGCTGATCCGCGAGCTGCACGAGCAGCTCGGCTCGACGGTGATCATCGTCACGCACGACATGCAGGTGGCGGCCAGCTGCCACCGCACGATCGCCTTGCGCGACGGTCGGGTCGTCGAAGACCGTCCGCGCAGCGGTTGACAGGTGACGGCATGATGCTCTTCCGCTTGATCTCCCGCCCGTACTTCCGCAGACACGTGCTGCGGACGATGCTGACGATTGCCGGCATCGTGCTGGGGGTGGCGGTCTTCGTGGGCATGCACACGGCCAACCAGAGCGTGCTCATGGCGTTCTCCCAGACCGTCGACCGCATTGCCGGCAAGACCCAGCTGCAGGTCACCGCCGGCGAGACCGGCTTCGGCGAGGAGGTACTCGAGAAGGTCCAGTCCGCCTCGACCGTCCGGGTCGCGGTCCCCGTCATCGAAGCGGTCGTCGACACGAACATCCGGGGCCAGGGCAACCTGCTCATCCTCGGCATTGACATGACGGGCGATCGAAGCTTGCGCGACTACGACCTCGAAAGCGGCGACGATGCCGTGATCGACGATCCCCTCGTGTTTCTCGCGCAGCCGGACTCTGTGATCGTCTCGAACGAGTTTGCGGGGAGAAACGGTCTCACGACGAACAGCCGGCTGCCGCTCGGAACGATCGAGGGGGAGAAGCTGTTCACCGTCCGTGGAATCATGAAGTCGTCCGGCCTGACAAGTGCGTTTGGCGGCAACCTGGCCGTGATGGACGTTTACGCCGCGCAGAAGATGTTTGGCCGCGGCCGGACGTTCGATCGCGTCGATCTTGCCGTCGCCGATGGTCGTACCATCGCCGAATGCGAGGCGGAGCTCGGGGCGATGCTGGGCGCTGGCTTCACAATCGAACCGCCGTCCGGGCGTGGCCAGCAATTCGAGGCGATGTTGGCCGCCTATTCGATGATGGTCGGCATCTCGAGCCTCTTCGCGCTGTTCATCGGGATGTTCATCATCTACAACTCGTTCGCGATTGCGGTCACCGAGCGGCGCGCCGAGATCGGGATTCTGCGGGCCCTCGGCGCCACTCGAGGGCAGATTCGCTGGCTGTTCCTCGGCGAGAGCGCCATCACAGGGGTCATCGGTTCGCTGGGGGGTGTGGTCTTCGGCATCTTGATCGCCCGGGGAATTGCAGCGTCAATCGGCTCGTTGATCACCGACGTCTACGGCGTGGCGCAACAGGCTGGCGAGCTTGCGACGAGTCCTGCGCTGCTGATGGTGGCGCTCGGCATCGGCGTGGCCACCAGCATGGTGGCGGCCGTGATTCCGGCCTACCAGGCGGCGCGTGTCGATCCGGTTCACGCGCTTCAGAAGGGAAAATATCAGGTGCTGTCGGCCGGCGAAAGTCGTGCGAGAGCGGTGGCGGCCGCTGTTCTGGGCGCCGTGTCGGTCGCTTGCCTGGCCGCGCCGTCGATTGGGGGATCTGCCGGAGGCGGCTCGCGGCCGCTGTTCTACACCGGTTACGTTCTCGCCGTTGTCGTCGCGCTGCTTTTGAGTCCCCTGCTTGCGTTGACCCTCGCGCGAACGCTGCGACCGATTCTCAGGTGGATCCGCCCGGTCGAGGGCGCGCTCGCCGCGGACAGCATGATCCAGGCGCCGCGGCGTACGTCGGCGAGCGTCGCGGCGCTGATGCTGTCGCTCGCGCTCGTCGTGGCGTTCGCGGGGATGGCACGAGCGAGCTACGATTCGATCATCGACTGGATGGACACGGCGTTCAACCCGGATCTGTTCGTGCTGCCGTCGCAGAGCGTCGTGATCCGCACGATTCGCTTTCCCAAGGAGATGGGGGCCGAGCTCGCGTCAATCCCGGGGGTGGAGCGGATCCAGATGGTGCGCTCCGCTCGGATCGTCTTTCGCGAAACGCCCGTCATGGCCGTTGCCATCGAAATCGAGAGCCTCGCAGAGACGTCGGCGCGCCCGCCCGTGGCGGGCGATCCGGCTGCCATGTACCGGCTTACGGCGAGCGGTCAGGGGCTGATGGTGTCGGATAACCTCGCCCAGCTTCAGCAGCTCTCGGTAGGTGACATGCTCGAGGTACCGGCCCCAGCCGGTGTCATCCGGCTGCCCATCGTCGGCGTCGTCCTGGACTACTCCGATCAGCAGGGGACCATCCTGATGGATCGGACGCTTTTCGAGAAATACTGGAACGACGATTCCGTCAACGTGTTTCGCGTGTACCTCGACGATCCGGCGTCGGTTCCGGCGGTGCGTCAGCGAATTCTCGAACGGTACGAAGGCGTCCGCCAGGTGTTCGTGCTGACGAACGGTGAGCTCAAGGAGTACGTGCTGAAAATCACCGACCAGTGGTTCGGCCTCACATCCGTGCAGATCGCCGTCGCGGTTCTCGTCGCGATTCTTGGCATCGTCAACACGCTGACCGTGTCGATCACCGACAGGCGACGGGAGCTCGGCGTCTTACAGGCGGTGGGTGGGCTCCGCGCGCAGATACGCCGGACCATCTGGATAGAGGCGCTGAGTATCGGTGTGCTCGGTCTGCTGCTCGGGTTCGCGCTCGGGGCGATCAATCTGTATTACATCCTGCAGATCGTGCACCACGATATCGCCGGGATGCGCCTCGACTATGCGTTTCCGACCGGCGTGGTCGTGGCTCTGGTCCCGACGATTCTCGCGTCGGCGTTCATCGCCGCCCTTTGGCCCGCGGAAGCGGCGGTGCGCGGCTCACTTGTGGAGGCGTTGGAGTATGAGTAAGCGACGGCGGTTATCCGCCGCAGCGTTTCTGTGGTTGCCCGTCGGTGTGGTCGTGTCGTCGCACGTGGCGGGCGGCGTCACCGCGCAGGCCGCAGACGATGCACGGACAATCGTGGAGGAGGCGCAACGCAGGACGGACGCGAAGTCGCAGCGGTACGAGGGACTGCTTCAGGTCTTTGATGCCAGGGGCAGGATCAGCGACAAACGCTGGACGTTCGAGCGGCTCGGATCGCACGGTCAGAGTCGGGCCGTTCTCCGGTTTGTCGCGCCGCCGGAAGTGAAGGGAGTGGCGCTGCTCGTGGTCAACCATCCCGACCGTGCGTCCGACCAATGGATGTGGACGCCCGCCATCGAGCGCGATCGGCGCATTGCCCTGCAGGATCGATCCACGCGCTTTTTCGGCACCGACTTCAGTTTCGAAGACCTCGAAGAGCGGGATGTCAATCAGTTCGATTACGTGCTCGCGGGGGAGGAGCCGATCGACGGTTTCGTGTGCTGGAAGATTCAGTCGACGCCGAGGCGGACGAAATCGTCGCAGTACACCCGCTCGATTGTGTGGATTCGCAAGGACACGTATGCGCTGGCCCGGATCGAAAATTACCAGAAGGACAAACTGGTGCGGCGTTTGGACTACTCCGATATTCAGAACGTGCAGGGCATCTGGACTGCTCGACGAATGGAGATGGCCGACTTGACGCGCGGCAGCCGAACGCGCCTGACTCTCGACAGGCTGCAATACAACCTTCCGTTGAAGGAAGAGGATTTCACGCTGCAGGCCATCCGGCGGCAGTGAGAACGCTCGTTCTTCTCCTGCTGATGCTCGCGCCGGCCGCGGCCGACGCGCAGACGCTGTCGGTCCGCGGCTTCGGCGAGGGCGAGGTGTTCTGGTTCCCGCAGGAGGTGCCCGCCGACCCGACCCGCCTGATCGGCCACTTCCTCGGGCGTGGCGAAGTCTTTTACAAGCCGGCGCCGGTGATTCAGTTTGCCGGTGGTCTCGACCTGCGGGCGAACTCGCACGATCAGGTGGAAGCCGGCTGGCGGCTCGACTACGGGGATCGGGGTGCGGAGCGGCCGCGTCTGTCGGTGAGACGGTTATCCGCGACCTACACGAAAAGCCGGCTCACAGTGGATGGCGGCAAACAGTTCATTCGCTGGGGGAAGACCGACATCGTCACACCGACTGACCGCTTCGCGCCGCGTGATTTCTTGAACGTGATCAACGGCGAATTTCTGGCTGTCACCGCGGTGAGGGCCGTCATCCAGCTCCGAGACGACGCGTTCGACGGTGTCTGGGCGCCGCGGTTCACACCGAGCCGGACGCCGCTCCTCGATCAGCGGTGGAGCGGCATCCCACCGAACGCCGTTCAGGTGCCCGTCGATGGTGGCGCGACGATGCCGACGGGATCCCAGTTCGGCATTCGCTGGTCTCACCTCGGCGCCGCGGCCGAGTATTCGCTGTCGTACTTCGACGGGTTCAACCACCTGCCGCTGATCCGATCGAGCGTCGACATCGAGGCGCCGGCGGTGGTCGTGACGCGCCTGTATCCCGCGATTCGCACGTACGGCGGCGATCTGGCGGCGCCCACCCCGTGGTTCACGATCAAGGGCGAAGCGGCGTTCTTCGAGTCATCCTCGAATGATGTCCCGCCAGACGAGCGCAGCGACGACTACGTGCTGTTCGTCGCGCAACTCGAGCGTCAGTCGGGCGAATGGACGTTCGTAGGCGGCTATGCAGGGGAGATCGTCGTCCGATCGAGGTCGTCGCTGCCGTTTGCGCCGGACCGGGGCCTGAGCCACGCTTTCCTCGGCCGGGCTGCGTACACGCTGGACCCAAACCGCAGCGTGGCCCTGGAGGGTGCTGTGCGTGAGAATGGGCGGGGCGTCTACACCAGAGGCGAGTATTCACAGGCGCACGGTCAGCACTGGCGCACGACGGTCGCAGCGGCGGTGATCGGGGGAGAAACGGACGATTTTCTCGGGCAGTATCGGCGCAATTCGTACATGAGCGCCACGCTGCGGTACAGCTATTAGGGTTCGCCTGTGCTTGATCCGATCGTTCTCGATGCGTGCAATCCCGGTCCGATGACCGGCGCTGGCAACAACACGTACTTGCTCGCCTCTCAAGGGGCCGCGGCTCTCATCGATGCCGGCGTCGGTCATCCGGATCATCTTGCGGCCCTCGATCGCGCTCTCCGAGAGAGCGATGCGACGCTGAGAGTGGTCGCGGTGACTCACGACCATGCGGATCACGTCTCCGGTGTTCGAGATATCGCAGCTGTTCACCCCTCGGCGACGTTCGCAAAGTGGCCCGGCCGCGAGACGTCCGCGGGGCTGCCGTGGCAGCTTCTCCAGGACGGAGAGACTCTGGAGGTCGGTGACGAGTGTCTGACCGTGGTGTACACACCCGGACATGCGCCCGATCATCTTGCGTTCTGGCACGGGCCGACACGCGCGCTGTTCACGGGCGATCTGGTCGTCTCCGGTGGCAGCATCGTCATCGACGTGACGCGGGGCGGCGACCTCCGGCAATATCTGCGCTCGCTCGATCGGGTGCTCGAGCTCGAGCCCTCCCGGCTGTTTCCGGCGCATGGCCCTCGCGTCGACGATCCGGTGACGTTGGTGCGCGCTCACGTGGCGCATCGACTGATGCGAGAGCGCCAGGTCGTCACGGCGCTGGCCGAGGGGCACCGCAGCGTGGAGGCGATTGCCGAATCCATCTATCATGGGCTTGACGCCCGGCTGATGGCCGCGGCTCGCGAAAACGTGCGCGCGCATCTCCAGAAGCTCAGTGCCGACGGGATCGCCGCAGACAAGGATGGATGGCGCTTGCTGTGACGAAGTTCCCGGCCGCCGATTCGGGGGTCTGCCTCGGTTGTCGATGGAGTCTGACCTTCTCGGAACCCCTTCAGGAGAAAACGACATGGCGAATACGGACCAGGTCATCGATTTCATCAACGTGAATCGGGATCGCTACATCGAGGAGCTCAAGAACCTGCTGGCTATCCCGAGTATCAGCGCGCTGACCGAGCACGCCGCCGACGTCCGCCGCTGCGCCGAATGGTGTGTCGACGAGATGCGGCGCATCGGGCTGCAGAACGTCCAGCTGATGGAAACGCCAGGCAATCCGGTCGTTTACGGGGACTGGTTGGGCGCATCCGGCGCGCCCACGATTCTCTTCTACGGTCACTACGACGTGCAGCCGGTGGACCCGCTCAACCTCTGGGTGTCCCCTCCGTTCGAGGCCACCGTCCGGGACGGGGAGATCTACGCGCGCGGCGCGGCCGACGACAAAGGCCAGGTCTTCATGCATCTCAAGGCAGTCGAGGCGCACATCAAGAAGAACGGCCGGCTCCCGGTGAACATGAAGTTCATCCTGGAGGGCGAGGAAGAAGTAGGCAGCGAGCACCTGGACGACTTCATCCGCGAGCACAAGTCGGATTTGAAGGCCGACGTGGTGGTCATTTCCGATTCCGGTATGTTCGCGCGCGGCGTGCCCTCCATCTGCTACGGGCTGCGTGGGCTCGTCTACTTTCAGATAGACCTTCGGGGCAGCAGCACGGACCTCCACTCCGGATCGTTCGGCGGCGCGGTGGCGAATCCGGCTCTGGTGCTGGCCCAGATGCTGACGCAGCTGAAGGATCGAGGTGGTCGTATCAAGATCCCGGGATTCTACGACGACGTCGTGCCGTTGAAGGACGAGGAACGCCAGGCTTGGGCGACGCTGCCGTTCAGCGAGAAGCAGTACAAGAAGGACTTCGGCATGCCGAAACTGTTCGGCGAGACCGGGTACACGACACTCGAACGAACATGGGCGAGGCCGACGGTCGAAGTCAACGGCCTGCTGTCAGGGTTCACCGGGGAAGGCGCGAAGACCGTCCTGCCGGCCGTCGCGATGGCCAAGGTCAGCATGCGGCTCGTTCCCAACCAGGATCCCGACAAGATCGCCGACCTGTTCGACAAGTACATTCGAACGATCGCGCCCAAGACCGTGGAGCTCAAGGTGACGCGAATGCACGGGGGCAAACCGTGGATGACCTCCTACGATCATCCTTTCGTACAGGCCGCGGGCCGCGCGATCGAGCGTGGCTTCGGGAAGAAACCGGTCTTCACGCGCGAGGGGGGGTCGATCCCGGTCGTGTCGACGTTTCAGGAAGAGCTCGGGCTACCTGCAGTGCTGTTCGGCGTCGGGCTTCCCGACGAGAATGCGCACGCCCCGAACGAGAAGCTCGATCTCGGCAACTTTCACAACGGGATTATCGCCTCCGCAATTCTGTACGAGGAGATCGCGACGGTCGCTGTCCCGGCGTGAGCACCCGGACTCGTCTGACCGATGTCACGAATCGAGACACTGATTGATGCGTTGCGCCGCTTTTACGGACAGCTTCCCACGCCTCCACGCGATCCCTTTGGTGTATTCGTCTGGGAAGTTCTGTCCGTGCGTTCCACGCCCCGTCAGCGCGACGCCGCGTTCCGTGCGCTGAAGAAGATCCGTGCGCTGACGCCAGACGCCATGTGGCGGACGCCGCAGAAGCCGCTCGAGGAGAGCGTCGCGCTCGCCGGTCCCTACGCCGAGCAGCGTGTGGGCGCGCTCAGAACCGGGGCGGACCGGTTCAGGCGTTCGCCCCGCCTGACTCAACTGATTCGCGGGCCGCTTCCGAGCGCTCGACGGGCCCTGAGAGGTCTTCCGGGGATCGATCAGGGTGGTGCACACCGGATGCTCTTGTTTGCCGCCGATCAGTGTGTGCTGCCCGTCGATGCTTCAGTCTGCCGCGTGGCGCGGCGGTTGGGGTACGGGGACTCGACGGGGCCCGCTGGCAAGGCGGCTCGCTCGGTTCGAAACGCGCTGCAGTTGGAGATCGGCTCGGACGTCGCCGCTTGTCGTCGGACGTTCCTCTACCTGTCCCATCACGGGGCGTCGACGTGTCTCGAACGCGACCCCCATTGCGCCATTTGTCCACTGCGGGAGGCGTGCGCTTACGGAAGGAAGAAACTGTCGATTGCCGACGGCAGATAGCGGGTTGCCGCGTGGTCAGTTGAACGACGCCACGCGGCGATGGAGCGTCTTGACGTGCTCCCAGATCTGGGCATGCTCGGCTCGGTCGTTGTCATCGAGTTCAGTCGATTTCGAGAGCCGCAGGTATGCCTGCAGGTCCCTCAAGGCCCCCGAAAAATCACGCAGGTGGTAGGCGAGCAACCCGCGATCTCGCAGTTCGTTGATTGCGGACGGATCCACGGCACGCAGCAGTTCCGTGACGTCCAGCGCCTGCGGAAATGAGTGCATCTGGACGTACAGACGCTTGAGATTCAGCAGCACCCGGGCGAGGATCTGCGGTTTCGTGGCGTGGACGAGCAGCGGAGCATCGCCGGCCGGCTCGTCTTCCCGACGTCTGAGGCGGGCGCGGCAGGCCTCCTCGGACAACAGGGCACCGCCGTTGAACGGGTCGATAATCAGGTCGTCCGTGTTCGGGAGTCCCCGCCGGGCGGGACAGCGCAGAAGAAAGTGTCCGGGAAAGTTCACGCCCTCGACGTACACGCCGGCACGTCGCGCGACTTCCAGATACACGAGCGCCAGCGTGATCGGTATCCCGGTTCGACGATCGAGCACCGCGTTCAGGTAGCTGTTGCGCGGGTCCTCGTAGGTGACGTTGTTGCCGACGAAGCGCAGTTCGCCGAAGAGGTAATCGTTGAGCGCCGTAATCCGCGCGTAGTCGTGTGGGTCGGTGCGTGAGGGTGCGTTGACGGGGGTCTCCATGGCCGCGGCAAGCCGGCGGGTCGCCTCGCGACCGATGGCGTCGAGGCGATCGAGATACGGCCCGGCATCGAGCTGCGGGTACTCCACCCTCGCAATCATGAGGGCGGCGACGGCCAAGTCGGGATCCGGACTCAGTGCCGCCTGAGTGAAGCTACGGACTTGATTCTCTTTGAGCATGTAGGTGGCGTCGGCTAACAGGATAACTCAAACGCCGCAGAGCCGTCGCATTGCCTCGACGTCCAGTTCATCGAGGGATGCGATCACCAAATCGGCGTCGAGGGCGGTCGGATCGTAGGTGTGCGCGACGGCGATCGTGCGCAGGCCAGCGGCGCGCGCCGAGCGAAGTCCCCACGGTGAATCCTCGATGGCGACGCAGTCGGCGGGCGCAAGGGGCTCCTGCAGCGTGTCCGCGAGCAGTTGCACGGCGCGCAAGTACGGATCGGGGGCCGGCTTGCTTACAGCCGTATCTTCAGCCGCGACGATGGCGCTGAAACAGGCCGTCAAGCTCACTCGGTCGAGGATGCGGCGAATCTCATCGCCGAGGGCGCCAGACGCGATCGCCAGCGGCACCGAGGCCGCTGTGCGCCGCACGGCCTCTTCGGCGCCGGGGAAGAGCAGCGACGAGCCCTCCTCGAGACGCTCGAGAACGACCGCCTTGGCGGCAACGAGCTCGGCGATTCGCTCGTCCGGCCACTCGATGCCGCGGTCCGTCGCCACGGCTCTGAAGACACCCGCATCATCGAACCCAAGGTAGCGCGTGTAGTAGTCGCGTTCGGACAGCTCGATCCCCGCCCGACCCAGGATGTCGCGAAAACCGCGGTAGTGCAGCGGTTCGCTGTTGGCGATGACGCCGTCGAAGTCGAAGACAACCGCGCGAAGCACTTAGACTTTCGTTCGCTCGCCGGCTCGAATCGGCACCTTCAGGCGGTTCTCCGGAGGCGGATAGGGGCACTGGTAACTTTCGTTGTAGTAACAGTACGGGTTGTACGCCCGATTGAAGTCGAGCTCGTAGATCCCCTGGGGGTTGAGGAAGACATCGACGTATCGGCCGGCCGCGTACGTCTCGGTGCCACTGGTCAGATCGTTGAACATCACCGTGATGTGATTGAGGTTCGGCGCGCCGACTTCCACCGTCGCGACGAGTCTGTGCTGTTCGCCTTTGAGCACGAACTCGACGGACCCGACGATTCGATGCCGGAGCGGTTTTCCCGTCGAGGTCGGCATGTCCACGACGACCTCCTCGGCCGCGGGTCTCAGGGCAGCCGGGACGTTGTAATCCGGATCAATCGGGAAGTACGCGAGGGGCAGCAGTTCCGCTTTGCGGTTTCGGGGGACGGGATCGTCCTCCTCCATGAACTGCGCGTCCTTGCCTTCGCGTTCTGACGAGAGCGTGGCGACATACCCCCTGTTGTCTGGCGGCTTGGGGGCGCATCCGGCCAAGAGCGCCGCGAGGATGACAAGGGCACCCGCACGGCCCCCGACTTGAGAACGCCGACAAGCTGTGCTCATAACGGATAGCCTCCCCGCCGGACGGCCTCGTCAGCCAGCCGCCGCCGCAGCACGACGCCATTGACGGGCGTGAACTTCGCAAGCCGACGCAGAGCCGCCAGCGCGGTGCGCAACCCGTCGCCTTCGGTCATCGCCGCGAGCGCCTGGCGCGCGCAGCTCTCGACCCGCATGGCGGCCCCTCCGACGAACAGCCGTGCCGCGTCAGCATGCAGGGACGCATCGGACGATTGGCTCGCCGCGACCGATTCGGCCCGCAGGACCGCGCTGTCGGCCGCGTACACGTCGATCAGCATGTCGGTCGTGAGCATCAGCACTTCCTGTTCGTCGGCGATCTTCTGTCCATAGGTCTGCATGGCGAGCCCGAGGGTCATCACGGTCAACTTCCGGAGGGCCTGGACGCTTCGTGTCTCCTCCTCGAGCGGAGCTTCTGTCACGGGCGCCGACGCCGTCGGAGCCATCAGCTCGTCCTGCAGCGTCTTTGCGGCGCGGATGAGCGGCAGCTCACCTTTGGCGGCGCGCCGAAGCATGATCCCGCTGATCAGCAGGCGGTTGATCTCATTGGTGCCCTCGAAAATCCGGTTCACGCGGGAATCGCGGTAGTGTCGCTCGGCGGGGTAATCCTGCACGTACCCGTTGCCGCCGTGAACCTGGATGTTTTCATCGAGCACACGGTCGAGGACCTCGCTCCCCGCGACCTTCGCAATCGAGGCTTCCATGGCGTACTCTTCGAGCGCCGCGAGTGCCGCCGAGGCGTCCGCGGAGCCGGCGCCGGCCTGGGTGATGCGCCGATCGATCATCCCCGCGGTTCGATAGAGCAGGCTTTCGACCGCATAGGTCTGGGCGACCATCTCACCGAGCTTGTGACGGATCGCGCCGAACTCGGCTATCGGCTGCCCGAACTGTTTGCGCTGGCCGGCGTAACGGGCAGCCTCGCCGATGGCCGCCCGCGCTCCTCCGCCGCACATCGCACCCAGCTTGAAACGGCCGAAGTTGAGGACGTTGAAGGCGACTTTGTGCCCTTTGCCGATCTCGCCGAGCAGGTTCTCCGCTGGCACTGTCACGTTCTGCAGGACAATCGCGGTCGTCGACGACCCGTGCAGCCCCATCTTCCTTTCCTCTTTGCCGCTCGTCACGCCCGCAAAAGCCCGCTCGACAATGAACGCGGTGAAGTGTTCGCCGTCGACCTTGGCGAAAACGATGAAGAGGTCGGCGAAACCGCCGTTGGTGATCCACATCTTCTCGCCGTTCAGGGAGAAGCTTCCGTCTGGCTGAGGAGTGGCTCGCGTCTTCGCGCCGAGTGCGTCCGATCCCGAACCGGACTCACTGAGGCAGTAGGCGCCGACCAGCTCACCTGTCATCAACTTCGGCAGGTACTTGCGCCTCTGCGCATCGGTGCCGAAGAGGCACAGCGGCAGCACCGTCAGATTGGCTTGAGCGCCAAAGGTCGACGCGAACGATGCCGCCCGCGCCATGCGCTCGCTGACAATCATGGATGTGACCTTGTCGAGCTGAAGGCCCCCGTACACGTCCGAGACGTCCACCGCCAGCAGCCCCAGCTCGCCGCACCGCCTCAAGAGACGGCGGGCGGTGGCCCAGTCTTTCTGCTCCATGCGCCCCAGCGCTGGGAGGACTTCGTTCTCGACAAAGTCCTCAGTGGTGCGGACCACGAGATGCTGTTCATCGGTGAGCCGTTCCGGTGTCCAGACAGCGTCCGGCTCTGTCGAAGTCAGGAGCCACTCCCCGCCCCGGAGGACTGCAATGGGCGTCTCGGCGATCGTCCCCACACTCACATTCTCTCAAAAATGCCGGCAGCGCCCATCCCCCCGCCAACGCACATGGTGACCAGCGCGTAGCGACCTCCTCGCCGCTTCAGCTCGTAAAGAATCGAGGTTGTGAGCTTGGCGCCCGTGCATCCGAGTGGATGACCGAGAGCGATGGCGCCGCCGTTGACGTTCAGCCGCTCGGGATCGATGGGGAACGCGCGAAGACACGCCAGTACCTGTGCCGCAAACGCCTCGTTCAGCTCCACGAGATCGATCTGCTCGATGGTCAGCCCCGTCTGCTTGAGCACCTTCTGCATCGCGGGAACCGGACCGATGCCGAACCGTTCGGGCTCGACCCCCGCCGTCGCAAAGCCGACGAACCGGGCTAGAGGCACGAGTCCCTGCTCCGTGGCCTTGCGCGACGACATCACGATGACAGCCGCCGCGCCGTCGCTCATCTGCGACGA
Organism: Vicinamibacterales bacterium; assembly: GCA_035537875.1. GTDB lineage: Bacteria > Acidobacteriota > Vicinamibacteria > Vicinamibacterales > CAVVIG01 > DATLLJ01. The sequence continues at coordinate 211,771 of DATLLJ010000060.1, forward strand.
ATTGCCAGCCGTCACGGTGCCATAGGCGTGAAAAGCCGGTCGGAGCTTGGCCAGACCCTCAGGCGTTGTATCGCGCCGCGGCCCTTCGTCGACCGCAAACGTGGTCTCTCGGACGACGGGGCGAGCCCGGCCAGTCGACGGTTCGACGACCCTGGCGGTGATCGGCACGATTTCGTCGGTAAACCGTCCCCCGTCGATGGCCGCCAGCGCCTTCTGGTGGCTGGAGAGCGCGAAACGGTCTTGTTCCTCGCGCGTGATGCCCGATTCACGCGCGTGATTCTCTGCAACCAGCCCCGTGCTCAGATAGACGTCCGGGTACACATCGATCAAGGTCGGGTTGGGCGAGATCTTGTGTCCCCCCATCGGCACGAGGCTCATCGATTCGGTGCCGCCGGCCACGATGGTCGACGCGAACCCACACATGACCCTCTCGGCGGCGAACGCGATGGCCTGCAGCCCTGACGAGCAGAAGCGGTTGATGGTGACCGCCGAAGTCGACACGGGAATACCCGCGCGAAGGCTGGCGATTCTCGCGACGTTCATCCCCTGTTCCGCCTCCGGCATTGCGCATCCAAGGATCACATCGTCGATCTCGGCCGGGTCGAGTGCGGGCGCGCGCCGCAACGCTTCGGTGATGACGGTGGCCGCCAGGTCGTCTGGGCGTGTGCCCCGGAGTGAGCCAGCCCGAGCTTTTCCGACAGCTGTCCGTGCGGCTGACACGATGACGGCTTCTTCCATGATTTCAATCCGATCCGGAACCGATCAGAGTCCCATCGATCAGCACGACCAATCGCCGAGCAAGTCCTCGACCGCATCGGCCACGTCACCGACCTTCCCGTCGAACAGGTGGTCAGCGCCGTCTATCACGACGAGCTCCTTCGGCTCGGCCGCACGCGCGTAGAACTCACGGATGTCTTTCAGCGGTGCGACCTCGTCTCGCTCGCCGTGTATGAAAAATTTCGGCTTAGGGCTCAGACGCACTCGTTCCCAATCGTATTGTGAGATCGGGCACGCGATGCCGATCAGCGTCGACACGCGCGGGTCGTCGGCGCCGACCATCATGCTGACCCAGGAGCCGAAGGACATGCCGGCCGTCCAGAGACGGGCCCCTGGGAAGCGCTGGCTCATGAAGTCCAGCGCCAACCGAAAGTCCTCCATCGCTCCGGGACCGCCGGTAAAGCTGCCTTCGCTGGCGCCGGCCCCCCTGAAATTGATGCGGAGCACTGCGCTTCCCGTTCGGGTCAGCGCCTTTGCCGCCTGATAGACGACTTTCGTGTGCATCGTTCCGCCTCGCTCCGGATGGGGATGCCCGAAGACGACGGCAACTCGGATTCCCTCTGGGCGTCCCCTATGAACGAGACCTTCAGCATCCACGCTTCGCCCCTCGCGTGGCTCATCGAGCAGCGCCTCCAACCGTCCCGTCGGGCCCGTGATCTCACGCAGCGGCATCAGGCCACCTCCCGCGCACGCCGGTCGGCGAAATCCCTGACGATCGCAGCGAACTGTTCGGGACGAGTGATCGATCCGAGGTGGCCGGTGCGTTCGAGGACCACACCCCGGGCGCCTCGGATCAGCGAGACATACCCGTTCGAGTGATCCACTGACACGACGTGGTCGAGCCTGCGCTCACCGGTCACGACCAGCGTCGGTGCGCTCACCCGGTCGCAATCGACTGCGAGATCCAGTCTGCCGATCAGCCTGGCGCGCCGACCCATACGAGCCACCGATAACGGAGCCTTGATCAGCGTTCTGATCTGTGAACGCGCAAACCGCCATCGGGCGGCGAGCTCGGGATACGAAGCTGCCATCTCGCGCCGGAGCCGCCACGGCGCTTCGGCGAGGAAGAGGGGACCAAAGACGTAGGGCAGGCGTGCGTAGATCTCGTGTCGCCTGCGGAGGTGCCAGGCCGGACCGGGGACCGAAGCCAGCACGAGGCCGGTGGTTCGGGACGCGTGGACTGCGGCGAACCGCAGCGCAATGAGGCCGCCGAACGAGATGCCGCAAACGATGGCGCGTTCGACGGCGCAGTCATCGAGCGCCTGACGAACCTGGTCGACGTACACATCCAGCGTCGGCGCCGGGCTGAACGCATCGCCGGCAGAAGGCTCGTCGCAGAGGGGAAACGTGATCACCCGGAACTGTCGTGAAAGGGCGTTGACTGCTGCCCCGACATACTCCCACCGGCCTTGTATGCCGGGGATCACGACGAGCGCCGGGCCTGCACCCGTATCGACCAGGTTCATCTAGTTCCTGAGGGGCTTCCCTGTCTTCAGAGTGTACTGAATTCGCTCCAGGGTCTTGCGCTCGCCGCAGAGCTTCAGAAAAGCCTCGCGTTCGAGGTCCAGCACGTGCTGTTCGGTGACCGTCGCCGCATGGGGCAACGCCCCGCCTGCCAGAACGAGGGCAAGGGCGCGACCAATAACTGCATCGTGATCGCTGAGCCGACCGGCCCGCCACGCCAGGTGGATCCCCAGCTTGAGAGCCGCAAGTACCCCCTCGCCTCCGACGTGAATCGTTCGCCTGGCCGGCCGTCGATAATTGTCGCCGGCGCGCTCGAGGGCCAGCGCCTTCGCGTCGCTGATGAGGCGCTCGCGATTCATGCTCACGCGGTCCGCGTTTGTGATGTAGCCGAAGCGACCCGCCTCCATGGCGCTTCCCGAGACCTTCGCGTATCCGATGGTTTCGAAGACCTTCTGGACAACGGGCAGCGGGTCGGCGGAAGAGGGCGCTTCGCTCATGGCGCGCGCGAGCATCTCCTTCACGCCTCCGGCGGCGGGAATCAGGCCGACGGCCGTCTCCGTGAGGCCGATGTAGCTTTCCGCCGCGGCCTGTACCCGGTGGGCGTGCAGGGTTATCTCGCAGCCGCCCCCAAGCGTCACGCCAGCCGGCGCCACGATGACAGGCACGTCTGCATAACGCAGCGCCTGCGTCGCATCCTGAAACCTTCGGATCATCAGCTCGATGTCGTCCCAGTTGCCCTCCTGGGCCTCGAGCAGCAGAAGCAAGAGGTTCGCACCCGCCGAGAAGTTCGGCGCCTCGTTGCCGACCACTATCGCCGTGAAGTTGCGGGACGCTTCGGCGACGGCGACATGCAGCATCTCGATGGTGTCGCCACCGATGACGTTCATCTTCGAATGAAACTCAACGGCCAGCACGCCTCCGTCCAGGTCCACGAGGCTGGCACCGGCATTGCGCCGGACGACGCGAGTCGAGTCGGTGGCGGCTTTGAGAATCTGCAGGCCGGCCGATGCCGGTGGAAGTGCACCGATCCGGAACCGGTTGGCGCCCGCGTCGACGGCGTGCTGCACGAGAGGCGGCAGGCCGCCAGCGGGCAACTCCCGGTGAATCGCCTCGACCACTTCGCGAACGCCGACGGCATCCCAGATCTCAAATGGTCCCAGCTCCCAACCGTAACCCCATCTCATGGCGCGATCGACATCGTCGATCGAATGAGCAATGTCGTTCGCCACGGTGGCGGTGTGGAGAAGAGTCGGACCGAGAGTCGATCGCAGAAACCGCCCGACTTTCCCTTGGTCCAGAAAGAGCGCTCTCACCCGATCGGCAGGATCCGCGATGTTTCTCGCGGCTTCGAGGATCGGAAGTTGAACAACCTGCCGGGACTGGTACGTCAGAGTGGCCGGATCCAGCACGAGAATTTCGGATCCCGTGCGCTTGTAGAATCCCTGGCCGGCTTTTTCGCCAATCCAACCCCGCTCGACGAGTGCGGCCAGGACGGGAGGCACGGGCATCTGAAGGTTCGTCGCCACCTGATGAATCACGTCGAGTCCTGCGATGTCCATCGTGCGGAACGTCGCGCTCTTCGGGCGGCCGAGCGCCGGCCCAGTGATGGCGTCGATCTCGTCGATGGTGTACTCGCCCGATGCGAGCGCCTTCAGGATCTGCACGATCGAGAAAAGACCGATGTGATTGGCGATGAAGTTGGGCCGATCCTTGGCGATCACGACTCCCTTGCCGAGCCGGAAGTCAGCGAGGTGGCAGACTCGTGCGATCACGGCGGCGGCGGTGTCCGGCGTTGGAATGACCTCGAGCAGGTGCAAGTACCGAGGGGGGTTGAAGAAATGGGTCCCCAGCCAATGGCGGCGGAACTCGAGGCTTCGATCCTGTGCGAGCGTCGCGATGGGAATCCCAGAGGTGTTGGAGGAGACAATCGTTTCCGGGGATCGCACCTGGTCGATCCGTTCGAGGAGCGCCCGCTTGACGTCGAGCCGTTCGACCACTGCCTCGACAATCATGTCGGCCTCCGTGAGCCGATGGAGGTCGGTGTCGAAGCCACCAACCTCGATGAGCGAGGCGACCTCGGGCACGAAGAACGGATCGGGCTTCAGACTGCGCGCGCGCCCGAGCCCGTCGCGGGCCATCGCAGAGGTGAGGTCCAGAAGCAGCGTCGGCAGCCCAGCGTTGGCGAAGTGCGCCGCAATTTGGGCGCCCATGACTCCGGCACCGAGAACCGCGGCAGAGCGAATAGGAGCGGGAGCAGTCATGGATCCAATCGTCACGGTGAGTCGGCGCACCGCTTCCCGTCTGGCCACCAGCCACGGGCCGGGACGGCACCGCTGCAGCTCATGGCCCGACCTGGAACTCGAAGAGCCCAGGCGCGGCCAGTAGCTGTCCTTTCGTTCCGAAGGACAGCGACCCAGGGGTCAGCGTGCCGGTGCCGCGAAACTGAATGGTCCTGATCTTGTCGCCGTCTGGGGCATACACGTAAGTGTATGGAACGGCGAGTGAAATCCACAGCCGGCCGTCCCGATCGACCGCCGCTGTGCGAACCGTCGGCCTGACCAACGGCAGCTCCCCTTCAGCCGTCCGCCTGCGCGGCCATCTGGCCGGCAGCGCCTTGATGAAACCGTCGATTTCTATCCCCTCGATATGCCGCTCGAACATGAATTGCCCGCTGGCGTCGTACTTGCGAAAGACCGGGAGTCCCGCCTGGAATACGAAGAAATAACCTCCCGTTGGATCCACAAGGGGAAGCCCGCTGTTGAGCGCGAGATGCACCTCGCGGTCCTCTTCGTGCCCGGTCGGACGGAGACTGCCGAACGTCCGGATTGCCGTCCCGCGCAGGTGATACTCCGTGATCAACCCGCCGGCATCTGGCTGGGACATCAGGATCGAGCTGCCTGTGTACTGTAACGTGCTGATACCGTTGAGGACGAAGTTGTCGATGGTGATCCGGGATCTCGCCCGTCCCGGCAGAAAGAAGCCGCCGATCGGAAAGCCCACCGGCGTGAAAACCTGAATGCGCTCGGCACCGCCGGGCGCGTCCGCAACGGCAAATGTGCCGTCCGGCGCAACCGAGAACGCCGTCGGCTCGATGATTCGTCCAGCCTCGGCCCCAATCTTGACGATTTCCCACGAGCTCGTCTGTGCCTCGTCCACGCCGAAAACGGCGTGCGACCGCCGATCGAAGACGAAGTACTGTCCCGACGCCGACTGTTGAAACCCGGTCGGCTCGCGAAACCGGCCGGCGACGTGAGGTGGAATGGCTGCCGAGGAGTGAACGACCTCCGGCTTCAGCGCCACGACATCGGTCGCGACCAGAAGAAGCAGAAAACAGAAGAGTCTTGCGCGCATAGACGCACCACGGCCACGCAGATTGTGCGAGCGTTAATAAGCCGCGATCTCGCGGATGGCCTTCAGAAGGTCCCCGGCCTGGGGCAGAATGGCTTCCTCGAGATTCGGACAGTAGGCGACTGGGGTGTTCAGCGCGCCAATCCGCACGACGGGCGCGTCCAGGTGCCCGAAGAGCTCGCCCGCAATGCGAGCAGCGATCTCGGCGCCGAAGCCGCACATCATCTGATCTTCGTGCGCAACGATCACGCGGTTGGTGCGCTTCACGTGCTCAGCGATCTCGTTCCAGTCGTACGGAACGATGGTCCGCAGATCGAGCACCGCGACACTGATCCCGTCTTTTTCGGCCTGATGCGCGGCGAGCAGCGCGCGCTGCACGAGAGCACCCCAGGTGACGACCACAACGTCGCTGCCGGTCTGGCGGACGGCTGCCTTTCCGAACGGAATCATGAAGTCTGGTCCAGGATACTCACCCTTGTTGTATGTCTGCCTGTACAGATGCTTGTGCTCGAGGAACATGACCGGATCGTCGCACCGGATGGCGGTGCGCAGCAGCCCGGTCGCGTCGACTGCGGTCGACGGGTACGCAATCCGGATTCCTGGACAGTGGGCGAAGATGCTTTCCCCCGACTGGCTGTGATAGGGTCCTCCGCCCCGCAGGTAGCCGCCGATCGGGACGCGAATGACCATCGGACACGAAAATTCGTTGCCCGAACGGTATCGAATCATCGACATCTCGTCGCGCAACTGCATCATCGCGGGCCAGATATAGTCGAAGAACTGAATCTCGACGACGGGCTTCAGCCCGCGCGTCGCCATGCCCGTCGCGCGGCCGATGATGGAAGCCTCGGCCAGCGAGGAGTTGAAGACGCGCTCGCTGCCGTACAGTCGCTGCAAACCGTGCGTGACGCGGAAGACGCCGCCTTTGCCAGGGACTCTATCGATGTTCTCGGCGTGGCTGACGTCAGCGATGTCCTCCCCGAACACGATGATCCGGGGATCGCGTGCCATCTCGTCCTTGAGCGTGCGATTGATGAGCCCGACCATCGTGTCCGGCTTGCCGTCTGGGCGGGACGGCGTGTCGAATGCCGCCGAGGTCGGATCCACGGTGGGGGAATACACCCACAGGACAGCTGTTTCCTTCGGTGGCTTCGGAGCCTCGAGCGCGCGCGCCGCCGCCTCGTTCACCTCGCGATCGATGTCGGCCGCGAGCGACGACAGGTCGGCATCGCTGGCCAGGCCGTTTGTCCGCAAGAACTCGGCAAAACGCGCCAGTGGATCGCGTCGCGCCTCGGCTTCGCGTTCTGCCGGCGGCTTGTACAGCTTCTCATCGTCGGACAGCGAATGCGAATAGGGGCGAATCACGTGCGCGTGGACCAGCGCGGGACCATTGCGTGCGCGAACGTAGGCTGCGGCGTCACGCATCGCAGTGAGGCTGGCGAAAAAGTCGGTGCCGTCCACGGATGCGACATGGAGCCCAGGAAACGAACTCACGAGCCGCGAAATGTCGCCGCCTGGCGTTTGGACTTCCACGGGCACGGAGATCGCGTACCCGTTGTCCTCGATGAGAAACAGGACAGGCGCCTGTCTCAGGCACGCCGCGCTCAGCCCTTCCCAGAACTCGCCTTCGCTGGTGGCGCCGTCTCCGAGCGAGACATAGACCACCTCGTCCGATCGGAAGCGCGAATCACGATCGGGAATCTCTGGCAGGCGGCTGTACAGCAGCCCGGCTTCAGCGGCTCCGACCGCTTGAAGGACCTGCGTACCGGTGGCGCTCGACTGGGTCACGATGTGGAGTTCCGCGTTGCCCCAGTGCGACGGCATCTGCCGTCCGTGCGAGCTGCGATCGTCTCTGGCGCCGACGCCGGCGAGAAACATGTCAAGGGGCGTGACCCCCAGCTGCAGGCACAGCGCACGATCACGGTAGTACGGGTAAAACCAGTCGTAACCGGGCTTCAGCGTCAGGGCGGCGGCGACCAGGATGGCCTCGTGCCCGGCGCCGCTGATCTGGAAAAAAATGTGACTCTGATGCTTGAGCTGGATCTCTTTGTCGTCGATCTTCCGGGACAGCAGCATGGTGCGATACACGGCCAGCAGCTGTTCGCGATCGAGGCTCCCGCCGTGCGAGCTCACGGCGGTCGGCGCTTCGCGTCCGTTGACGACGGCGGCCTTCATTCCAGCCAAATTATACCCCTGGTCTTTGAGTTGACCCGGGCAGGGCGGCACGTCTCGGGCTCTTGGTATATGCTCCTCGATCGATGAGTGCCACGGCCGTCCGACTGCATCGCTGGGACGAGATTGCCCTCGAGAAAGTGACGGAAATGCTCTCGAGAAAAATCGTCACCGGCGAGAGGTTGATGCTCACGCAGATCTACCTCAAATCGGGCTGCGTCGTCCCGATGCATTCGCACGAGAGCGAGCAGATGACTTACATCCTCCAGGGGGCGCTGAAGTTTCTCGTTGGAGGGGAGGAGATGACCGTACGAGAAGGTGAGGTTCTGCACATTCCTTCATGGGTGCCCCACCAGGCCGAGGCGCTCGACGACACGTTTTCTCTGGACGTCTTCAGCCCCATCCGTCAGGACTGGCTCGATCACACCGACGACTACTTCCGCCGATAGCACAGCGGACCGCACGAGCGGATCAGCGCGGGTTGGGATGAGACTCAGACGTGACTTGCAGATCTGAAGCGAGTCAATGCACTCGTCGGTCCCAGTGGTCGGTGCGCCCGCCGGAGTAGACATCGAACTTGCGCCGGACGCGGTTGATCTTCCAGCGAAGGTATCGGTACTTCAGCTCCCCGACTGGGTCGATCCTGGTGCGGTTCAGATACAGATAGGCCACCACGATCCCGCTGAGGTGGGTGGCATTGGCGACGCCACCGCCTGATCCCGCAAACGAGGCGTAGAAGGCCAGCACTCCAATAATCAGGACGAAAATCTTCGCCGGGATCGGAAAGACGAAGTACAGGTAGATCTGGCGGTTCGGGAAGTAGAGCGCGTACGCCAGGAGGAGCCCATAAATAGCGCCGGACGCGCCGATTACGTTCGAGCGGTACAGCGCCTCCGAGGCGCTGAACGGCAACAGCGAAAACAGCACCGTGAGCAGGCCGGCACCGACGCCGGTCACGAAGTAGAACTTCAGGAAGTTTCGCGTCCCCCAGATGCGCTCCAGCTCGGCTCCGAACATCCACAGCGCCAGCATGTTGAACAGCAGGTGAAAGACACCGCCGTGCAGGAACATGTAGGTGCCGAGCTGCCAGATCCAGAACCTGCCGAGGACGTAGGAAGGGACGAGCCCGAGAGCGTTCGTCACCCATGCACCGAGATGCTGCGCGAGGAAGACGACCACATTGGCGCCGATGATGGCCTTCATGGCCGTCGACAGCGGACCAGGGCCGAACGAGAACGAGGCAGCGTAAGGCGATGGATAGCGGCGCATCAGGAAAGCCCGGATCGTACTACAAGGCGGAGGGGGCGGGCCCTATCCGCTCGCGCCATTGTCGGCTGGTTCAGCAACTTTCGTGCCCGCGATCTCGCGTGAGCCGGCCCGCCGCCCAAGTTACGAGGTCGTTGAATTGGTCGATGCCGAGCAGCTTTGCGGCCGCAGCCAGCACGGCCAGTCCGCCACCGATCGCCACGCCCAGCCGCATCACCTGCATCAGAACCGGTCGTCCGGGGAGTAACCCGGTCATTCCGTAGTGGATGGCCCGGGCGGCGACAGCCATGACGAGCGCTGCCGCCAGCACCTTTGCGAACAGAACCAACAGGCGCGTGCCGTCGATTGCCCCAAGCCGCCGTCTAAGCAGCAGCAGAGACAGGCCGCCGTTCCCCAGAGCCGCGATCGCGGTCGCCAGGGCGAGGCCACGAAATCCCATCCAGCCGACCAGCGCCATGCTGAGCCCGACATTGCCGGCAATGGCGGCGATGCTCACTGCGACCGCTGTGCGGCTTTGACCGAGGGCGTAGAACGTCGGCGTGGCAATGCGCGCCGCCGAGTAGCCAATCAACCCGACGGCGTACAGCTGCAGCGCTGCCGCCGTGGCGCGCGTGTCAGCGGGCGTAAACCGTCCTCGCTCGAACAGCAGCTCGACGATCGGCTGCGACAGCGCGAGCAGTCCCAGAGTGGCTGGCACGTTCAGCAGGAACGTCATCCCAAGGGCGCGTGACAGCGTCTCCCGTATTCCCGCCAGGTCACCAGCCGCCGCATGCCGCGACATTGCCGGCAGCGCAGCGGTCGCGATCGATACGCCGAACAGCCCGATCGGCAGAGACATGATGCGAAACGCATATGTCAGCCATGAGACAGCACCGGTCCCTTCGCTCGTGGCGAGCAGCGTGCTGACCAGTATGTTGATCTGAGTCGCGGCGAGGCCGATGGTGCCAGGGCCCATCAGCATCAGCACCTCGCGGAAAGCCGGGTCGCGAGCATCGAACGCCGTCGAATAGCGAAAACCCTCGCGATGAAGCGGCGGCCACTGAATGAGCACGAGGCCGATGCCGCCGAGCAGGACGCCGACCGCAATGGCCATGATGCCTGGGAGATCGAGGCTCAGCATGATCGGCACAAGGGCGAATGCGCATCCGATCGTGGCGAGGTTGAAGATCGCCGTGGAAACAGCCGGCACGAAATAATGATGGAGCGAATTGAGCATGCCCATCGCCACCGTGGCGACGACGACCGTTATGAGAAAGGGCAGCATCACTCGCGTGAGCTGGATGGTCAGCTCCAGTTTGCCCGGAATACTCGCAAAGTTCCCGGCATACAGGCTGACGATCTGGCGTGTAAACACGAGGCCGGCAACCACGAGCAAGACGGTCATGATCAGCAACGCGTTCAGAACGTTGTTGCCGAGCCGGAATGCCGCCTCCTTCCCTCGACGAGTCAGATGGTAGGTGAAGGCGGGGACGAACGCTGCGCTCATCGCTCCTTCCGCAAATAGATCACGGACCAGGTTTGGAATCCTGAATGCGACCGCAAAGGCATCCATCTCGTTGCCGGCGCCGAAGAGGGCTGCGAGGACCTGGTCGCGCGCGAGCCCAAGAATGCGGCTGGTGGCTGTCGCCGCCACGGTCACGCCGGCCGACTCCACAAGGCCCGGAGGCCGTGCCGACGACGATGCGGGGGACACCTCGGAATGCGGCAACGGTGGAACGTTGCCTCAGGCCCCGGTCAGCTTCTGGCGCACGAGCTCGTTGATGGCTTTGCCATCGACGTTCTGGCCGGCGAGCTTCGCCATCGCGGCTTTCATGACACGGCCGATGTCCTTCGGAGATGCGGCGCCGGTCTCCGCGATTGCCTCGCTGATGGTCCGCTCGACGAAGACGGGATCGGCTGCGGGGGGCAGATACGATTCGAGCACACGGATCTCGGCGGCTTCCTTGTCTGCCAAGTCGGGTCGACCACCCGCGGTGAACTGTTCGATCGAATCTTTGCGCTGCTTGACGAGGGAGCTGACGACTTGCCGCGCCTCAGCATCGTCGAGCGCGCGGCCGCGGTCGATTTCGCGGTTGACGAGCGCCGCCTTGAGCATCCTGAGGGCGGTGAGCCGGATCTGATCGTGACTGCGCATCGCGTCGGCGATCGCCGTGCTCAGATCGTCGAGAAGAGCCATAGGGTCGGACTAATTGTCCGGAGGCGGCGGCGGAGGCGGCGGCTGTCCTGGAAAGACGAGCCCGGGGCCTGGCGGAGTCGGTGTCGGCTGCGGGAGCACCATCCCGGGCCGCGGCGTGCCAACCGCTGAGGCGCCTGGGAAGGTCAGCGGAGCGCTCGGCTGCCTCGGAGGCACCTGGGCCGGGAAGTTGGCTTGATCGTCGACCACCTGCGGCATTCCAATTGCGGGCTGCGGCGGTTGCTGCAGGGTGGGGAATATCGGACCGCGAGGCGGGAAGCTCGGTCCTTCGTTGTTATCCTGATTCACGGGTTCCATGACCGGCTGCTGGAAAACCGGCGGCGGAGGCCCGGCTACCGGAACGCGCGCGACGGCCGCTGTGGGTAGCACGAGGATGCGGTCGTACCGCGAGAGCGTCGGGACGCCCACGGGCCGCGGAGCCGCCACATAACCGGTTACCGACTTGAGCAGAAGGTCGAGCGCTTCGGCCTCCGGCACCTCGTCCAGCTCCAGGGTGAGTGGTCCGCCTGGAATGCGTTCCACGTTGACGATCTTCGTCTGGCCCACACGAGCCCATTCCATGAGAATCTGCCGAACGGTCGCGTTGGTTGCCGCCAGCGACACGCGACCATCGCGAATCGACAGCTGTACCTGGGCTGACACGGACGATGCCAGTGCGAAGTTGAGCAGCACGCCAACGGCCACCGCAGCCGCGACTCTCATAGCTCCTGCCAGTATACGCGCTTTCAGGCCTATTTCTTTCGAAAATACTCGATCACGTTCGTCAGGATGTCATCCAGCGAGTACCGCGGCGCCACGCCGACGAGACCGTTGAGCTTGCTCAGATCCGGCACGCGTCGCGGCATGTCCTCGAAGCCCGACTCGTACGCTTCGTCGTAGGGCACGAGTTTGATTGGTGACTGCGATCCGGCAAGCTCGCGCACGCGCTCGGCCAGCGCGCGGATGGTGACTTCTTCGGTGCTGCCGATGTTGATCACCTGGCCGACGGCTTTCGGTTCCGCCACGAGCTTCAGGAGCGCGCTGACGGTGTCGCTGACATGGCTGAAGGAGCGTGTCTGCGTGCCGTCGCCGAAGACCGTGATGGGTTCTCCGGCAAGCGCCTGCCTGACGAAGTTGGGAATGACCATGCCGTACGTGCCGGTCTGCCGTGGACCGACGGTATTGAACAAGCGGACGATGATCACGGGCAGCTTGCGCTCTTTCCAGTACGCCAGCGCCAGGAACTCGTCGATTGCCTTGCTGCAGGCGTAGGCCCAGCGATGCTTGGGCGTCGGTCCCAGGACGAGGTCGGACTCCTCGTGGAACGGCACGTCATTGCTCTTGCCGTAGACTTCCGACGTCGACGCGATGATCACGAGCTTCTTCTTCTTGTTCGCGTGTTTCAGAACGACTTCGGTGCCGTGCACATTGGTTTCGATGGTGTGCACTGGTTGCTCGACGATCAGCTTCACGCCGACGGCTGCAGCGAGGTGAAAAACGACGTCGCTGCGATCGATGAGCTCGGCCAGCAGCGGCTCGTTGTTGACCGTGTCGATGAAGTACTCGAATCCCTCCCGCCCTTTCAGGTGGGCGATGTTGTCAATGGAACCGGTCGACAGGTCGTCGAGCACGAGGACCCGGTGGCCTGTCTCGAGCAAGGCTTCCGACAGATGCGAGCCGATGAACCCGGCGCCCCCCGTGATCAACGCGATCACTCGTCAGTTGCTCCGGGCCAGCGTGGCCGACTCGCCTTGCACCGACGCGCACACGGCGTCGACGTCTTCATCGACCAGTCCGTGATGGAGCGGCAACGAGAGCACTTCACCGCAGGCTCTTGAGGCCTCCGGACAGAAGGCCGGATCCGCCCCTGCGAGGGCGGGCTGGGAAGGAATCGGGACCGGGTAGTGGATCAGCGTCTCGATCCCTCGGGCCCGGAGCGACGCCTGAAGCGCGTCGCGGGCGTCATGACGCGGGCGGCTGCTTCGCACGCGAATGACGAACAGGTGATAGACGTGGCCGGCGTCGCGTTCGGGCGGCACGTCGATCGCGGGTACGTCCCTCAGCGCACGCCGGTATCGCGCGGCCAGCTGTCGCCGCCGTTCGGTCCACGCGGCGAGCCGCGGCAGCCTGGCTCGCAGGACCGCCGCCTGCAATTCGTCCAGACGCGAGTTGACGCCCGGTTCCTGATGATGGTACCGGTCCACCTGGCCGCCGTTCCGCAGCCGTCTAAGACGGGTTGCGAGCGCTTCGTCGTTGGTGATCACGGCGCCGCCGTCGCCGAGCGCGCCGAGGTTCTTGGTCGGGTAGAAACTGAACGCACCAGCCACGCCGAAGGTGCCAACGGGACGGCCCGTCGCGGTCGCGAGGTGGGCCTGGCAGCAGTCTTCGACGAGCGCGAGATGGTGCCGCTCGGCAATCTGTTGCAGCGCGATCATGTCGGCGGGCTGGCCGTACAGATGCACCGGCACGATGGCGCGCGTGTGCGGTCCGATCGCATTGTCCACCTGACGCGCGTCGATGGTGAGGCGGTCCGGATCGATATCCGCGAAGATCGGTCGTGCGCCCACCATGAGGATGGCCAGTGCTGTATAGGCTGCCGATAAAGGCGTCGTGATGACCTCGTCACCAGGCCCGATACCGAGCGCGCGCAGGACGAGCGCCAGCGCGTCGGTGCCGCAGCCGACGCCCACGGCGTGGGCGGCGCCCATGGCGCTGGCGAACTCGGATTCGAACGCGTCCACTTCCGGACCGAGCACGTACCATCCGCTCGAGACGACCCGATCGACGGCCGCCTGGACGTCGGCCCGATCGGCTCCGGGGGTCAGCGTGTTGAAGGGCACGCGCCAGGCCGTCACAGGCGCTCCGGAGACGGCAGGCGATCGACGTAGTGTTCCAGGTGCGCGCGATAGAAGGCGACCGCGCGGGTGAGGCCTTCGCGGACGGAAACCGACGGCGTCCAGCCGGTGACGGCCTTGAACCTCGTCGAATCGGCGTAGAAGCTGCCGATGTCGATCGCCTTCTTGTCCGCGGGCCACTCGACGTACTCCACCCGGCCGGAGCCGGCAATCTCCACGAGCATCGCGGTCAACGCACGATGGCTGAGCGGCTCGTCGCCGCCGACGTTGAAGACCTCGCCGTTGCAGGCATCCATGGCCCCCGCGCGAAGAAAGGCGTCGGCGGCGTCGTCCACGTAGACGAAATCGCGGAGCTGAGTGCCATCGCCGAAGATCGGAATCGTTCGATCCTCGATGGCCAGGCGGATGAACCAGGCGATGAAACCCTGACGATTGTGTTTGATCAGCTGTCGAGGCCCGAACACGTTCGTCAGCCGCAGCGAACAGGCGCGGACGCCGAAGACGTTGTTGTAGACCAGATGGTAATACTCGCCAGCCGCCTTGTTGATGCCGTTGACGTCGGTCGGTCGGACGAGGTGCCGCTCGCTGACGGGCAGCGAATCGGGACGTCCGTACACCTGGCGGGTGCCGGCGAACACCACCTTGACGCCCGGGTTGTGATAGCGGCAGGCTTCGAGAATCGTCAGCTGGCTCCGGCAGTTGATTTCGAGATCGGTGTAGGGATCGAGCATGCTGTCGATGTGACTGACCTGGCCGGCGAGATTGAAGACAACCGCCCGATCCTTGACGAGAAAATTCATCGTCGACTGCTGGCGGATGTCGGCGACGTTGACTTGCACGTGATCGGCGATGCCCTCGATGTTGAAGAGGTTGCCGCCGTAGTCGGGAATAAGCGAATCCACGAGGAGCACGTGGGCTCCGAGGTCGACGAGCTGGCGGGCCAGGTTACTGCCGATGAAACCGAGGCCGCCGGTGATCAGGACCCTGCGGCCGCGGTAGAACTCCTGATACGGCCCCGTCACGGATGTGGAGAGCTCGTCGAGACCGGATCGGCGTCGGTCCGCCGCCCGACGGCGTCGGACGGCTGGCGGTGCCGCTGCTGGATCACCAGCGCCACCCACAACCGCATGACGTCGATCCCGGTTTTGACGAGCCGCCGGAAATTGAAGAACTGCGATCGCCCGAACGCCCGATGATAGTGGTGGACGGGGACCTCCACGATCCGGAAACCCATGTCCTGGATCTTCTTCATCATCTCGAGACAGATGACGCCGCTCGTTTTCTCGAGCGTCACGCGTTCGAAAATCGACCGCCGCATCAGCCTGAAATCGCAGTCGACGTCCCGGACCGTCAAGCCGAACAGAATGCTGACGATGTGATGATAGAGACGGCCGATGACGATGCGGTGCAGCGGATCGGAGCGGCTGATCTTGTAGCCGTTGACGAGATCGGTCCCCGCGTCCATTTTCGCCCAGAGCACCTCCAGCTCGGCAGGATCGTACTGGGCGTCGCCGTCGGTATAGAAGATCAGTTCCTTCGTGGCCGAGCGGAAGCCCGTCTGCAGCGCCCCGCCGTAGCCGCGGTTTCTCGGATGATGTACGACGCGAACGTTGGGATAGGTCCGTGCGAGCTCGTCGGCGACTTCAGCCGTCGCGTCCGAACTGCCGTCGTTGACGACGATGACCTCGAAGTCCGGCGTCAGTTCCGACGCGGCTTGAACGGCGCGGATCACCATGCTTGCAATGGTGCCGCTGTCGTTGTACGCCGGGAAGAAGACGCTCAGACCCGCGGGTGTGCGTGCGGGATCGGCTGGCATTGAACGCCCAACGATAACACGAAAAAAGCCGACGTTACGGTCGGCCGTCCGACGAGCGGCCGCGCGCCACAAGGCGCCACGGTGTGAGCGCCGACTCCAGGAGCACCGCTCGAGACAGCTTCGATTCGCCCTGTCGGCGCTCGACGAAAGTGATCGGGACTTCCGCGATCCGTGCCCCGAGGCCTCCCGCCACGAAGAGCATCTCGACGAGGAAGGAGTACCCATCCGAAATGAAGCGTTCGAGCGGCATGGCGGCGAGGGCCTCACGCCGCCAGCAGCGGTATCCGCTCGTGCAGTCGCGCGCGCGCAGGCGCGTAATCTGCCGGATGTACGCATTCGCGAGGCGGCTGAGCAGCCGCCGCCGACGCGGCCAGTTCACGACCGCGCCACCGGGCACATACCTGGATCCGATGACCACGTCGGCGTGGGCCGACGCGGCGATGAGCGCCGGGAGATGGCGGGGGTCGTGTGAGAGATCGGCGTCCATCTGGCAGATGCGATCGACCGGCTCGCGAACGCCCTGCGCGATGCCGTCGATGTACGAACGGCCCAGTCCGCGTTGACCCGTGCGGTGCAGGACATCGACGCGGCCGGGGTAGTTGCGCGCGAGCTCGTCGGCCACCTGACCGGTGCCGTCCGGTGAGTGATCGTCTACGACGAGCACTCGCACGTCAGGTTGTTGCATGAGCTGTCCGACGAGCAGCGGAAGGTTGTCGCGCTCGTTGTACGTCGGCACGATCACGAGCGTGCGGTGTCGCTCACCCGTCATGCTCGTCGTCCTTCGAATGCTGGGGCGAGTGGACCGTTGAAGCTCCCGTCATGTCGCGAATCGGAAATTGATGATGTCGCCATCCTGAACGACGTACTCTTTGCCCTCCAGTCGAACTTCGCCGTATTCGCGACACGCCGCCATGGATCCGCGTTCGATCAGCCGATCGAAGGCCACGACCTCGGCGCGGATGAAACCGCGCGCGATGTCGCTGTGGATCTCGCCAGCCGCGAGCTGTGCCACCGTGCCCCGCGGAATGGACCACGCGCGGCATTCGTCCTCGCCGACGGTGAAGAACGAAATGTAACCCAGCAAATCGTAGCTGGCGCGAATGACGCGGTCGAGCCCCGACTCGTGGAGACCGAGATCTGCGAGGAAAGCCGCCGCGTCGGAGGCTTCGAGCTGCGCAATCTCGAGCTCGATCTTCGCGCACACCGCAGCGGCCGCCGTGCCGGCGCGGGAGAGAAACGACGTCAGGCCGACGGCCTCGGCGATACGGTCGACGTGGCCGGCACTGAGCTGCGCCTCATCCACGTTGATGACGATCAGGAGCGGCTTGGCCGACAGAAACTGAAACCCGCGCAGCCGCTTGAGATCGTCGCCCTTGAGTTCGAGGGCCCGCAACGGCCGTCCGTCTTCGAGAGCCAAACGACACGCCGCGAGCACGTCGCGCTCGCGTTCGAAATCGGCCGAGCGCACCTTCTTGAGATCCTTCTCCAGACGTTCCAGGCGGCGCTCGGCCACGCCGAGGTCCGCGAGAATCAATTCATCTTCCATGGCTTGAGCGTCGCGAGCCGGATTGACTGATCCGCCAGGGTGGGCAACAGCGGGATCATCGAATGCGCGAAGCACGTGAACCAGGGCGTCGGCGTTCTTGTAGGCCAGGACGTCAACCAGCGCCTGTGCGCCGGCGCCTTGTCCAGTCATCGCCATGTCCGCGAACTCGACGGTCGCCGCCACTCGTTTGCGCGGATTGAACATCGCCGTCAGCGTATCCAGACGCGCATCGGGGACCTTCGAGATTCCTATCACCGTCTCGTTCTTGCCCCCGCCGCCGCGCGCCGGTTCGCGCACGCTGGTCATGAGTTGAAACAGCGTCGTCTTCCCGCTGGAACGGAAGCCGATGAGGGCAGCCCGGAGCATGTCGTCGAATCCCTGGCGAAGCCCGGGCTTTCTCCCCGGTGGTCGCGCGTGGAGGATGAGCGCGGCATAGTACCACGCTCGAGAAGGGGCGAGAAAAAGGCGAACATTTGGCGTAACTTACTGACATACTAGATTTTGCGGTTGACAACCCCCAGACCCTCTTCTACTATCCCTGTGGAATTTTGTGGTCCAAAGTGGAGTAGCTGCGCGTGTTTAGGGGCAACGCGCCGGCTCGAATCGATGACAAAGGTCGGCTCAAGGTGCCGACCATTTTCAAGTCATTACTCGAGACCAAATACGGCCGTGAGCTCTTTCTTACCAGCCTGACCGGCGAATACGTCCGGATCTATCCGATGCCCGTGTGGCTCGAGCTCGAAGAAAAGCTCGGGCGGGTTCCGTCCGCGCACCCCTCGCGCCTGCGATTCCTCGATCGCGTGAACTACTTCGGCCAGCCTGGCGAGCTCGACGCGCAAGGTCGCGTGCTGATTCCCGTGAGACTTCGCGAGAGCGCCACCATGGCCGGGGAGGTTGACGTGTTGGGGCTATACAACTTTCTCGACGTGTGGAACCACGATCGGTTCCAGACCAAGCTGCAGCGCGACGCCTACACCGATGACGATGCGCGAGCTTTGTCGGAGTTCGGCATTTGAGCGCCCACGTGCCCGTCATGACCGCCGAGGTGCTTGAGTTCCTGCGTCCGGAGCGCGGCGGTCTCTTCGTGGACTGCACGGTCGGCCTTGGCGGCCACGCGCGCGCGCTGCTCGAGGCGGGAGCCACGCGACTGATCGGCCTGGACCGCGACCGCGACGCGCTGGAGGTCGCGCGAGTCTCCCTGCTTCCCTGGGCCGATCGAGTCGACCTGGTCCATGCCGACTATCGCTCGTTCGAAGACGTGCTCGATCGGCGGCAGTTGGAAGTGGTGGACGGCATGCTCGCGGATCTGGGCGTCTCGTCGCTCCAGTTCGACACGCCCGGCCGGGGATTCAGTTTT
Organism: Vicinamibacterales bacterium; assembly: GCA_035537875.1. Classification (GTDB taxonomy): domain Bacteria; phylum Acidobacteriota; class Vicinamibacteria; order Vicinamibacterales; family CAVVIG01; genus DATLLJ01. The sequence continues at coordinate 230,545 of DATLLJ010000060.1, forward strand.
CAGCGCGACGAACCGCTCGACATGCGGATGGACCGCAGTGGCGGAGACACGGCGGCCGATCTGACGGCCCGGGCATCCGAGCGGGAGCTGGCCGACGCCATCTTCGGCTATGGCGAAGAGCGATTTTCACGCCGCATCGCGCGCGCCATCGTTCGAGCTCGCGAGCAGGCGCCGGTCGCCACGACCGGACGGTTGGCGGCGATCGTCCGGCGTGCGATTCCGCGGCATGGTCCGTCGCGCATCGACCCGGCGACGCGCACGTTTCAGGCGTTGCGCATCTGGGTAAACCGCGAGCTCGACGGGTTGGACCGATTCATCGAGGCGGCGGTTCGACGGCTGCGCGCGTCAGCGCGGCTCGTCGTCGTGACATTTCACTCGCTCGAGGACCGGATTGTGAAGCACACGCTGCGAGCGCTCGATCAGGCTGGGAAGGTCCGGGTGCTGACGAAGAAGCCCGTGGTGCCCGGCGACCAGGAAATCGATCGCAACCCGCGGGCACGGAGCGCGAAGCTGCGCGCTGCGGAAAGGCTCGGTTGATGGAACCCTTCGAATACGCGATCAAGAAGGACGTGCGCAACAATCCCATCGTGCGCGAGGTCGACCAGACGCGCCAGCGCGAACTCTGGCGAGCCGCCTGCCTGGCTGGGTTTCTCGTGATCGTGCTGCTGTTCTCGGCCTGGCAGCACTTCGAGCTGCTGCGCCACGGCTATCAGATCGAGGAACTGAACCGTGAGCTGGCGGCCGAGGAAGAGACCGGGCGTCAACTGCGCCTCGAGATCGACACGCTTCGATCGCCGAAGCGGATCGAAGCCCTCGCCCTGGAACGGCTGCGTCTGGTGGCGCCGTCGAGCGACGAGGCCGTGGTGCTCGAGCGCGTCCAGCCGGCTGAGCCGCCGGCGAAGTCTGTTGTGGCCCGACGCGAATGAGCGACCCAGGACTCCAGTGGCGGGCGACGCTGAAGCGGCGGATCGTGATCGCCGCGACGGTCATGGCGGCATGGGTCGCTGTCATCGAGGGTCGACTCGTCTATCTGCAGCTGTTCCGGCATACCGACCTGACGGCCCGCGCCGCGCGCCAGCAGTCGTGGACGCGCACGACGCCGGCGAAACGTGGAGACATTCTGGACCGCCGCGGACACCTGCTGGCCACCAGCGTCGATGTCGATTCGATTTACGCCGTGCCGGCTGAGATCGACAACGACCAGGAAGCAGCCACGAAACTGTGTCAGGCGCTCGCGGACTGTTCTCGTCGCGAGAAGGAGGCGCTGGCCGAACGCTTCAAGAACCAGCGCCTCTTTGCGTACGTACGGCGGCACGTGTCTCCCGATGAAGCCCGGCGGGTCACCGCCCTCAACCTCAATGGCGTCGGGTTCATCAAGGAGAGCCGCCGCTTCTATCCAAACAAAGAGCTCGCGGCACACGTGCTCGGTTACGTGGGGGTGGACGGCGAGGGGCTGGAGGGTCTCGAGGCGACCTACGACGGGCAGATTCGCGGCAAGCCGGGCACGGTACTGATTCACACGGATGCGCGACGGCATGCGTTCAGCCGGTTCGAGCGCCCGCCAACGGCGGGCTCGACGATCGAGTTGACCATCGACGAGTACCTGCAACACGTCGCCGAACGGGAGCTGCAGGCTGGAATCGCCGCGCACCGCGCCGAGGGGGGAAGCGCCATCATCATGAATCCTCGCAGCGGCGAGATTCTGGCGATGGCCAATGCGCCGACGTTCAACCCGAACGCCTACCGCGACGGGCAACCGGCCGGGCGTCGCAACCGGGCCGTGCAGGACCTCTACGAACCCGGCTCCACGTTCAAAGTCGTCACCGCGTCGGCCGCCATCGAAGAGAAGGTGATGCCGATCACGACGATGATCGACACCGCTCCCGGCTTCATTCGGATCGGCAACAGCATCGTGGACGAGTATCAGGGACACAACTACGGCGTCTTGTCGTTTCGCGACGTGCTCATCAGGTCGAGCAATGTGGGCGCTATCAAGATTGGGTTCAGGGTCGGCGTCGACCGTCTCAGCAGGTTCGTGTCGCTCTACGGCTTCGGCCGGCGCGTGTCGCCCGACTTTCCGGCGGAGAGCTCAGGCATCGTCTGGAAGCCGGAGCAGTGGACCGAGCGGGCGCTGGCGTCGGTCTCAATGGGGTACCAAATCGCGGTCACGCCGCTGCAGGTTGCCGCGGCTTACAGCGCGATAGCGAACGGAGGGGATTACATCGAACCGCGGATACTCCGCGCGGTGTACAAGGACGGGCGGCGATTTGCGGTGACGCCGAAGGTCGTCGGAAGCGCGATCAGCAAGGAGACGGCCGCCACGCTCATCGGGATCATGGAGGACGTCGTGGCGGCGCCGAAAGGCACGGCCACCCGCGCAAGAATCCCCGGCTACACGGTCGCGGGGAAGACAGGGACGGCATCGAAGTTGATCGATGGCCGTTACTCGGCTTCCGAAAACAATGTGTCGTTTGCGGGGTTCGTTCCCTCGCGGGATCCGGCCATCGCGATCGTCGTCGTGATCGATGCACCGCACTCGGGAGGACGGGCTGGCGGTGTCGTCGCCGCGCCCATCTTCAAACGGATCGCGGAGAACGCCTTGCGGTATCTCGGCGTGCCCCCCACCATCGATCCGGTTCCGCCGGTTCTGGTCGATCGTCGTGACGCCGAAAGCGTCCCGGCCAGCGCCGCCAGCAGCAGCGAACCGATCGTGAATCTGGTCAGCGACGTGCCGCCCGGCACGGTCCCGGATCTGCATGGGATGAGTGCTCGCGAGGCGATTCGCCGGCTGGGAACGTTGGGCTGGACGGCGCAGCTCGCGGGCGACGGATTCGTGACTTCCCAGGACCCACTGCCCGGTTCAACCCTCGAGCCCGGGGGTGTTTGCAGACTCGTGCTGAGCCGGCAGATTCTTCCGGGCGAGCGGCCAGGCGGCCAGCCATGAAGTGGAACGACCTGCGTGACGCACTCCGCGCCCGCGGTGCAATCCATGAGGATCGAACGGACTCCGGGGATCGGCACGTAACCGTCACGGGGGTGGCGTATGACTCCCGGACGGTCAAGCCCGGCAATGTTTTCGTGGCGCTGAAAGGGCTCCACGCAGACGGCACCACTTTCGTTCACCAGGCCATGGACCGCGGAGCCGTCGCCATCGTCTCGGAGGACCCGCCAGCTGAGCAGACTCGGGTGTCTTGGACGCAGGTGCACGATGCCCGGCTGGCCTTGGCGCAGCTCGCCGCTGCTTTCTACCGCCATCCGAGCGGCGAGATGCAGGTGATTGGCGTCACGGGCACGAACGGCAAGACGACGACCGCGTACCTCATCGCGTCGATTTTCGAAGCGGCGGGGATCCCTTGCGGGGTGGTGGGCACCGTGGCGTATCGCATCGGAAGAGAGGTGCGCGAAGCGACGCGAACGACGCCCGAGGCCCCCGAGGTGCAGAGCCTTCTTCGAGAGATGGTCGATCGCGGGGCCGCGGCCTGCGCCATGGAAGTGTCATCCCATGCGCTCTCTCTCCGACGCGTCGACGAGATCAGCTTCGCGGCCGCAGTCTTCACCAACCTGACACGCGATCATCTCGATTTCCACACGGACATGGAGGATTACTTCCGGGCGAAGCGACGGCTGTTCGAGATGCTTCCTCCCGGAAAACCGAGCCTCGTCAACGTTGACGATCCTCGGGGTCTCTCGCTTGCGGGGATCGTGCGACGGCCGGTGACGTTTGCCGTGGACAGGCCGGCGGATATTACTCCCGGCCCCCTGTCGTACTCGCTCGCCGGCCTCGCGTTCGACGTCCGCACGCCCCGTGGCGCACTGCGCCTGCGCTCGACGCTCGTCGGTCGGCCGAACGTCTACAACATCCTGGCCGCGAGCGCGACAGGAGTCGCGCTCGATCTTCCATTCGATGCGATCGAAGCAGGTGTGCGCGCGGTTCGGGGAGTGCCCGGGCGCTTCGAAATCGTGTCCGGTGAGAAGGACGGCGTCACTGTGGTCGTCGACTACGCCCATACCGACGACGCGCTTCGCAATCTGCTCGAGACGGCGCGGTCGCTGGCGACGGGCCGGCTGATCACCGTGTTCGGCTGCGGAGGAGACCGTGATCGAACCAAGCGTCCTTTGATGGGAGCCGTGGCCAGCCGGTTGAGCGATCTGACCATCATTACGTCGGACAACCCGCGGGGCGAGGACCCAGACCGGATCATCGAGGACATACGGCGGGGGATCACGCCGGACAGCGGCGGGTGGCCCCTATCGAAGGCAGCTGAGAGCGGCGGCCGCGATAGCGCGCAGCGAGTGCTGGCGATCGCCGATCGGCATGAGGCAATTGACAAAGCGATCGAGCTCGCGCGGCCCAACGATCTGGTGCTGGTCGCGGGCAAAGGACACGAGAAGTACCAGATCGTTGGCGACCGCGTGCTGCCGTTCGACGACGTGACGGTGGCGCGCGAGGCGCTCGCCCGGCGTCGAGCCAGTTCGGGCGTTGCATGAAGGCTGGCGACGCGCCGGAGCCCGCGGGCTTCGGCGGTCCGGGAGGTCCGGACGGGGCTTCCCGAGGGCCGGCGATTCGGCTGACCGCCGAATGGGTGAGCCGTGCGATGGGCGGCAGCGTCCGTCCGGCAGGGGTGGATTGTGAGTTCAGCGGTGTGTCGATCGATACACGGACGCTCGCACCTGGCGAGTTGTTCGTGGCGATACGGGGCGACCGATTCGACGGGGCAGATTTCATCGACGCTGCCCTGAACGCCGGCGCCGGCGGATTTGTCGTCGAGCGCGGGCGGTTTCGTGACTCGGCCGGCGGGCCCCGGCAGGCTGGCAGGTCGCCGGTTGTCATCGAGGTCGACGATGCCATCGGCGCCTTGCAGGCGTTGGCGCGGTCGATTCGACGCGAATCGGGCACACGGGTGGTGGCTATCACGGGAAGCGCAGGCAAGACCACGACGAAAGAAGTGACCGCCGAGTTTCTCGCGTCGCGCTATCGCGTGATGCGGAACCGGGGAAACCTGAACAATCACATCGGGCTGCCGCTGTCGCTCATCGATCTGAGGTGGCGCCCGGATGTCGCCGTCGTCGAGCTAGGCATGAACCACGCCGGAGAAATCAGCACGCTGGTGCACGTCGCCGAGCCGGAGGTTCGGGTGTGGACCAATGTCGGCGAGGCCCACCTGGGCTTCTTTTCGTCCGTCGAAGGGATCGCGGATGCCAAGGCCGAGATCTTCGAGGGCGCCAATCGGTCGACGGTACTTGTCGCCAATGCCGACGATGATCGGATTGGGCGTCGAATCCCCCGCTTTGCCGGCCGAGTCGTGACGTTTGGAATCACCCACGATGCTGACGTCCGGGCCACATCCCTCCGCGGGCGTGGCATCGACGGCAGCGAAGCGATCGTCAAGACACCGCGCGGATCATTCGAGTTGGCGACGCCGCTCATCGGCCACGGCAATCTGGCGAACATTCTGGCCGCCGCGGCCGTCGCGATCGAGTTCGATGTCCCGCTTTCGGCGATTGCGGAACGCGCCGCGCGCCTGACCCCGCCTGCGCACCGCGGCGAGGTGTTGCGGCTGGCGGAAGGCGTTGTGGTCATCGATGACAGTTACAACGCGAACCCGACGGCCACCGCGCGTGCGCTCGACGTTCTTGCCGATGCGACCACCCAATCTCGACGTCTGGCCGTGCTGGGCGAAATGCTCGAGCTGGGCGAGCGTTCGGTTGGGCTGCACGAAGACCTTGGTCGAACGGCCGCTCACTTGAAGCTGGATTGCCTCGTCGCAATCGGGGGGCCGTCTGCCAGAGCCATGAGCGAGGCGGCCGCGGGCGCAGGAATGCCTCGCGGCAGCGTCAGCCATTTTGCGACCAGCGAAGAGGCAGCCGACGCTGTCGCCGGACTCGTGGAACCCGGTGATCTCGTCCTCGTGAAAGGCTCGAGAGGGATTCGCACCGACCGGGTGGTGGAGCGGTTGAAGGCGGAGCTCGGCTGATGCTGTACCACCTGTTGTATCAGGTCGTGTACAGGGAAGCGCCCGAGCTCTCCGTCCTCAACGTGACGCAATACATCACGTTTCGAACCGCTGCGGCCAGCTTGTCCGCGCTCGCGATCAGTCTGGCGCTGGGCCCGTGGCTGATCGGCAAACTGCGCGAGTTTCAAATCGGTCAGGTCATACGTCAGGAAGGGCCGACGACACATCGACCGAAGGAGGGCACACCGACGATGGGTGGCCTCCTGATTCTGACGGCCTCGCTGATCCCGACGCTGCTCTGGGCGAATCTGACCAACGTGTACGTCTGGATCGCCGTGCTGACGACGGCGGGCTTCGGGGCTGTAGGTTTCGCCGATGACTACCTGAAGATCGTTCGTCGCTCGCACCACGGGTTGCGGCCCCGATACAAGATGCTGTTTCAGGTGCTGATCGGAACGGCGGTCGGCATCGCGCTTCTGGTGTTCGCCAGCAAGGGTCTCTACAGCACGAGCCTGGCGTTCCCCTTCTTCAAGCAGTTTCTCCCCGACCTCGGTTGGTGGTACCTGGGGTTCACGGTGTTCGTCCTGGTTGCCGAATCGAACGCGGTCAACCTGACGGACGGACTGGACGGTCTCGCGATCAGCGTCTTTGTGATCGCCGCCGGTGCGTACACCGCGCTGACGTACGTCGTGGGCAACCGCGTGCTGGCGGACTACCTGCTGCTGGTGCACTTTTCGCCAGTCGCTGAGCTCACCGTCTTCTGCGGCTCGCTCGTGGGCGCCTCCCTCGGCTTCCTCTGGTACAACTCGTACCCCGCGGAGATCTTCATGGGGGATGTCGGCTCGCTGGCACTGGGGGCGGCACTCGGTACCGTGGCGCTGCTCATCAAGCAGGAGCTGCTGCTGGTGATCGTCGGTGGCGTTTTCGTCATCGAAGCCTTGTCGGTCGTGATCCAGGTCGCGTCGTTCCAGTTGACGGGCAAACGCGTCTTTCGCATGGCCCCGATTCACCACCATTTCGAGCTGAGCGGGTGGAGCGAACCCAAGGTCATCTCGAGGTTCGTGATCGTGGCGATCATCTTCGCCTTGCTCAGCCTGACGACGTTGAAGCTGCGCTGATGGAGTTCGAGGTGACGAACAAGCGTGTGGCGGTCGCCGGCGCGGCGAGAAGCGGCATAGCCGCTGCGGAGCTGCTGGCGCGCCGCGGAGCGTCTGTGACGTTGTCGGACTCCCGCCGCGAGGTCCCAGAGGCGGAACCGCTGCGACCGCTCGGCGTGGACCTGGAACTTGGTGGTCACCGGCTGGAGACATTCACGCGGGCGGACCTGGTGGTGCTGAGCCCGGGTGTGCCGCCGACGCAGCCCGTCATCGAGGCGGCACGAGCGCACGGGGTGCCGGTGATCGCCGAGATCGAACTCGCTTCCCGCTGGCTTCTCGGGCGCGTGATCGCGATCACCGGCACGAAAGGAAAATCGACCACGACGGCGCTCACGGGCCGGATGTTGGAAGCTGCCGGCTTCAAGGTCACGGTCGGCGGGAATATCGGCGCGCCACTGAGCGCCCAGGTCGCTCTGTCCACGCCGGAGACGCTTCACGTCGTGGAAACGAGCAGCTTTCAACTCGAGCAGATCGAGCGGTTTCATCCGTGGATTGCCGTCCTGTTGAACCTGTCGGCCGATCATCTCGATCGGCATCCGAGCATGACGGCGTACACCTCCGCCAAGCAGCGCATCTTCGAGAACCAGGAGATCGGTGACTGGGCGGTCGTGAACGCGGACGATCCGGCTGTGCTCGAGCTCGCCCGTCGCGGGCGAGCCACCGTGAAGCTGTTCGCTCGGCAGATGCAGATTGCCGAAGGGACGGTCGTGGATAGCGAGTGGATTGTCGATCGGACACGCAACGGCGATCGGCGACTCGTGCCCCTCGACGCCATCCATCTGCTGGGGGTCCATCTCGTGAGCGATGTCATGGCCGCGGCGACCGTCGGCGCCATCGCCGGCGCGTCGCCCGGCGCCATGACGGCCGCGGTCGACGGGTTTCGGGGTCTCGAGCACGCCATGGAACTGGTCGCCGAGTTGGGCGGCGTGCGGTTCGTGAACGACTCGAAGGCGACCAATGTCGAAGCGGCACGGCGGTCTATCGAGACCTTCGACGGCGATCTGGTCCCGATTCTGGGCGGACAGTTCAAAGGCGGCGATCTTCGGGCGCTGCGCGAGCCGCTCAGGACCAGGGCGAGGGCGGTCGTTGCCATCGGCGAGGCGAAGGAGTTGATACGCGACGCGCTGGGCGACGTGGTCGACGTGCACGAGGCCGCGTCGTTCGATGAGGCTGTCGCGCGCGCGTATGCGATGGCCAAGCCGTCCGGCGTCGTCCTTCTCGCGCCGGCCTGCGCCAGCTTCGACATGTTCCGCGATTACGCGGAGCGGGGGCGTCGGTTCAAGGAGGAAGTCGCCCGTCTCGGGCGTCAGGTATGAGAGCGATTCGGCGGTCGCGCGACGATCGTCAGGAACGCCGAATTGGAGCGCAGGTCCGTGTGGACCTGCCAGTCGTGAGCAGTGAGCAGTCGTCAGTCGGCGTGCGGTTGAGGATCGGCTGCTGGGAACGCAGGCTGCCCCGGCCTGCGAAGCTGATGCCTCGGCCCGGGCCGACTGATGACTGCTGACCGCTCACGACGATCGTAATCCGTCGGCCAGGGAATGTTTCGGGCGAACTGCAGTACGGCTGTAGTGGCCGCCGCGGGGGGATATGGCCCGTAAGCTCAAGACAGACCACGTCCTGTTCAGTGCCACGATTCTCCTGGTGGCCTTGAGCCTGGTAATGGTGTACAGCGCGTCGGCGCCGGTGGCCTTGTCGCGCTACGGACAGGCCTCGTTCTTCCTGACCAAGCAGGTGATGTGGGCGGCATTGGGCCTGCCGATGCTCTGGCTGCTCATGCGGGTGGACTATCGGACCTACCGCGAGCCGGTGTTCATCTGGACCTGTCTCACCCTGGTGATCGCGGCGCTGATTGCCGTGCTGTTCAGCGCCCCCGTCAACAGCGCAAGGAGATGGTTTGGTGTGGCGGGCATTGGCGTCCAGCCGTCGGAGTTCGCGAAGCTCGTCACGATCTTCTTCACCGCGGCGATTCTCGAGCGTCGACTCAGCCGGATCGATGAGGTGGCGTACTCGTTGACGCCAATCGCGGTCGTTCTCGCGCTTCTCGTGGGGTTGATTCTGCTCGAGCCCGACTTCGGAACCGCGATGTCGGTGCTGACGATAGGCGTCGCCATGGTTTACGTCGCCGGACTCCACTCGCGATACATCGTCGCCGCGTGCCTCGCAGCGCTGCCGGCGGTGTACATCGTGGCGATGGGGGCGCCCTACCGGCGTCGGCGTCTCCTGACCTTCCTCAATCCGTGGGAGGACCCCCTCGGCGACGGCTTTCAGATCATTCAGTCGCTGATTGCGGTCGGCACCGGAGGGATTTCAGGCCGAGGTCTGATGAACGGCGTCCAGAAGCTCTTCTACCTGCCGGAGCCTCACACCGACTTCATTTACTCGGTGATCGCCGAAGAGATGGGGCTCATCGGCGCGACCGCCGTGCTCGTCTGCTTCGGGGTCATCACGTGGCGCGGTTTTCGGGCCGCCGTCAACGCACCGGACAGCTTCGGCGCGCTGCTGGCCACGGGCCTGACGGCGATGGTCGGAGTGCAGGCGCTCGTCAACATCAGCGTGACACTGGGACTCCTGCCGACCAAAGGGATGCCGCTGCCGCTCGTGAGCGCCGGTGGCTCTTCGCTGCTCGTCTGTCTCGTCGGGATTGGCATCTTGCTGAATGTGTCGCAGCACGCGACGCCGGACGTATGACCGGCAAACGGATCGGGAGTCTCTGTCACGATGTCGAGTTCGCCGGCTGGTCGGAGGAGGGGGAGCGCTCCCGACGCATCGGCGCCACGCGTCGTGGTGGCGGGCGGCGGGACCGGCGGGCATCTGTACCCTGGAATCGCCGTCGCTCGCGAGCTGTTGACGCGGCAGCCTGCGGCGACGGTGTCGTTTGCGGGAACGGCGCGCGGCCTCGAGGCTCGCGTCGTCCCTCGCGAGGGCTTCGGGTTCGATGTCATTCGCAGCGGTGGCCTGAAAGGCAAGTCGATGCGCGACCGTGTGAAAGGCGCGGCGCTGATCCCGCTGGGCGTCGTCGACGCCTGGCGGATCGTGACCGCGCGTCGGCCCGACCTGGTGATCGGGGTCGGCGGCTACAGCTCAGGTCCGGTTGTCCTCGTCGCGGCACTCCGTGGGATTCCGACCATGGTGCTCGAACAAAACGCGATTCCCGGTTTGACGAATCGGCTCCTGGCACGACTGGTCCGGGCGGCCGCCGTGTCGTTCGAGTCGACTCGAGAGTACTTCGGGTCCAGGGCATTCGTCAGTGGCAACCCCGTCAGGTCGGAGTTTTTCGACGAGGCATGGGGGGAACAGCAGTCGAAATCGGACGGAGGCACCAGGGTCCTGGTGTTTGGAGGGTCTCAGGGTGCGCACGCGATCAACCTGGCCATGGTGGAGGCAGCGTCGGAGTTGGCGAACGAAGGGTCGCGCCTTCGTCTCACCCATCAGACGGGTGAACGAGATCTCGAAATGGTGCGCGTGGCATACAGGGAGCGGAATCTGGCGGCCGATGTCGAGCCATTTCTCGATGACATGGGGCGCCAGATCCGACAGGCCGATCTCGTGGTTTGCCGCGCTGGCGCCACGACGCTCGCGGAGATCACGGCGGCGGGAAAGGCAGCCGTCCTGATTCCGCTGCCGACGGCGACCGACGATCACCAGCGGAAGAACGCCGAGGCGCTGGTCGCCAGCGGCGCGGCCGAACTGCTCCTGCAGCGCGACCTGAACGGCCACGTGCTCGCCGCGCGGATTCTCGCGCTGGCCGGCGACCGTGAACGTCGTGAACGGATGGCGCGGGCCGCGCGGGGGCTGGCCAGGCCCGACGCGGCCAGGGTCATCGTGGACCGGGCGCTCGAGATGATGAGACGGTTCGATGAGAAAGTCCGGCGGTCGCCGGACGCTGCGAATTGAAAGGGGTGTCGGCGCACGTCGAACACTGCGGGAGAACGCGGTGTCCGGCTTCAGCCAGAACGTGCTAGGCAGAACGCGCCGAATTCATTTCATCGGGATAGGTGGAATCGGCATGAGCGGGATTGCCGAACTGCTCGCCAATCTCGGGTACGTGGTGAGTGGTTCGGACGAACGGCGCTCGGCCGTGACCGAGCGGCTGGCGTCACTGGGCATTCGCGTCGCGTACGGGCATCAGGCCTCGAATGTCAGCGACGCCGACGTCGTGGTGATGTCGTCGGCGATTCGTGCAGGTAACCCGGAGCTGGACGAGGCCGCCCGACGGGAGATTCCGGTCATCCCGCGGGCCGAGATGCTGGCGGAGCTGATGCGGTTGCGATACGCAATCGCTGTTGCGGGGTCTCATGGCAAGACGACGACCACGTCGATGATTGCGTTCGTGCTGGAACGCGCGGGGCTCGATCCGACAGCGGTTATCGGTGGGCGCGTGAGCGCGTTTGGCAGCAATGCCCGGCTCGGGCGGGGCGAGTACATGGTCGCAGAGGCCGACGAAAGCGACAGGACGTTTCTCAAACTGTTTCCGACGATTGCCGTGATGACGAACATCGACCACGAGCATCTCGAAAATTACGGCGGGTTCGGCGATCTGCAGCAGGCGTTCGTCGAATTCGCCAACCGCGTCCCGTTCTACGGCCTGGTGGTCGCGTGCGCCGATGATCCGGCGCTCGCGGCGGTGCTGCCGCGGATCACCCGTCGTGTCACGACTTACGGCTTGACCGCCGAGGCGGCGCAGTTCACCGCCAGCGACGTGAGGCTGCAGCCGATGGGCAGTTCGGCCATCGTCAACCAACGTCTAGCGTCGGCCGGCAGCGCAGTCGGATCCTCGGCGACGCTGGGTTCTCTGAGTCTGCGCGTGCCCGGTCGCCACAATTTGCAGAATGCGCTGGCGGCCGTCGCCGTCGCGTCCGAGCTCGGCGTGCCGTTTGAGCGAGCGGCCGAGGCTCTCGGCGAGTTTCGTGGAGCCGAACGGCGGTTCGACGTTCGCGGCGAGCTCAACGGGGTGCTGGTAGTCGACGACTACGGACATCATCCGACCGAGATCAAAGCGGTGCTCGACGCCGCCCGGTCGCTCGGCCGACGAATCGTCGTGGCGTTTCAGCCGCATCGCTATACGAGAACCGCAGCCCTGATGGACGCGTTCGGTCCTGCACTGGCGGGCGCGGACTACCTCGTGCTGACCGACATCTATGCAGCTGGCGAGGATCCGATTCCGGGGATCACGCTGGAAGCCCTGGCGGCCGCGATTCGACGTTCCGCAAGCCTCCCGGTTGAAGAAGTGCCGCGGCTCGATCAGGTCGTGGCGGCGATCGTACGCGTTGCCCGCCCCGGCGACGTCGTGATCACGCTTGGCGCTGGATCTGTCGGGACGCTGGCCGACCAGATCGTGTCGGCGTTGGAGGGCCGGGCGTGACCACGGTTGCCGCGCCTGCTGATCGGCGGTTCCGACGCTCGCACGTCAAGCCGTCGCGCGCACGTCGGCGGTGGAATCGGGCTGTGCCGCTGCTCAAGTATCTGCCGCTGGCTCTGATTGCCGCGTACGGTGCTCACGTCGGCTGGAAGAGCGTCGTCCAGGCTCATGTATTGAGCGTTGAACGAATTGTCGTCCGAGGAACCGAGCGGTTATCGGAAGACGACGTGCTCGAAGCGCTCAACGGCGTGCACGGTGAGAGCCTCGTACGAATGGACCTGGAACGTTGGCGGCAGCAGCTGCTGGCCACACCATGGGTCAAGGACGCCACACTCCGTCGGTCGCTGCCTTCGACGCTCGAGGTTGTCATCTGGGAACGACGGCCGATCGGAATCGGGCGGCTGAAGAACGCACTGTACCTGGTGGACGAAGGGGCCACGATCATCGAGCGTTTGGGGCCGCAGCACGCCGATCTGGACCTGCCGATCATCGACGGACTCGGCGTTCCCGGGGGCGCGAGTCCCCCGGCAGCCGACCCGGCGCGCGCCGAGCTCGCATCTCGTGTGATCGCGGCGTTCAAACCCAACCAGGACGTCGCCCGTCGCCTGTCACAGGTCGACGTGAGCGATGTGCACAACGCCCGGGTGATTCTCGCGGACGACCCCGCGGCCATCTGGCTTGGCGACGACCGCTTTCTCGAGCGATTGCAGGGTTACCTGGAGATGGCGCCCGCGCTGCGGGAACGTGTCGAGCGGATAGATCACGTGGACGTTCGGTTCGAGAACCGGATCTACGTGCGGCCTGCGGGGAAGCAGGCCCGTGACAAGGGCACGAGGCCGTAGGGCCGGAGGCGCAAGCGTGGGACGTAAAGAGCGGTACCTCGTGGGACTTGACGTGGGCACGTCGAAGGTGACGGCGGTCGTCGGCGAACTGCTCGACGGCATGGGGCTCGATGTCGTCGGACTCGGCGTCGCCGAGTCCCGCGGCATCCGGCGCGGCGTGGTCGTCAATCTCGAGGCCGCCGTCGAATCGATCAAGAAGGCGATCGAGGAGGCGGAGCTGATGGCCGGCGTGGAGATCGATGCGGTGCATCTGGCGCTGTCCGGTCCCCACATCAAGGGCTTCAACAGTCGCGGGGTGATTGCCGTGGCCGGCAAGAACCGCGAAATTACACGGGAGGACGTTCGCCGCGCGATAGAGGCGGCGAAGGCGGTATCGCTGCCGACCGGGCGGGAAATCCTGCACGTGCTGCCGCAGGACTTCGTCGTGGACGAACAGGACGGTATCGGCGCGCCCGTGGGCATGACGGGGGCGCGCCTCGAGGTGAATGTCCACATCATCACCGGGAGCCAGAGCTCCACGCAGAACATCGTCGCGTGCGTGAACAGGGCCGGCGTGGCCGTGGCGGAGACCGTCGTCGAGCAACTGGCCGCCAGCGAGGCGGTGCTCACCGAGGACGAGAAGGAACTGGGCGTGGCCCTCGTGGACATCGGTGGCGGGACGACGGACATCGCGATCCACGAGCGCGGCAGTCTGTGGCACACCGCGGTGATCGGCGTCGGCGGCGACCATTTCACGAACGACATCGCCGTGGGACTTCGGACGCCTGTGCCGGACGCGGAAAAGATCAAGCGCAAATGCGGCTGTGCGCTCTCTGGTCTGGTCGAGGAAGACGAGACGATGGAGGTGGCGAGCGTCGGTGGTCGCAAGCCCCGGGTGATGGCTCGCCGCATCCTGTCCGAGATCCTGCAGCCGCGAGCTGAGGAGATCTTCCACCTCGTCTGGGACGAGATCCGCCGAGCGGGCTACGAGAAGAGCCTCAACTCGGGAATTGTCCTGACCGGCGGCGGGGCGATCCTGGACGGCGTTCCCGAGATCGCCGAGCAGATCTTCGATCTGCCGATTCGGCGGGGCTGTCCTGCCGGTGTCGGCGGGCTCGCGGATCACGTCAACAGCCCGACGTTCGCCACAGGCGTCGGCCTGGCTCTCTATGGGTATCGAAACAGCGTCGGGGATTTGTCGCGCGCGCCGATCGGGGCAGGCGCGCTGGTGCGCGTTGCCGGCCGGCTGCGCGGGTTATTCAAGGAGTTCTTCTAGGAGGATGCAAATGGCTGACCACATCATGCCGGACATCGACGGAACCCGAAAGGCCAGCCGTTTGAGGCTGCAGATTCATGAGGACATCAAGCCAGGGGCGAGGATCAAAGTCATCGGTGTCGGCGGCGGAGGCAGCAACGCCGTCAATCGGATGGTGCGCTCCGGCCTCGAAGGGGTCGAGTTCATCGTGGCGAACACTGACAGCCAGGCGCTGCAGATGAACGCCGCCTCGATCAAAATTCAGATTGGCTCGAAGCTCACGAAAGGGCTCGGCGCCGGCGCCGATCCCAACGTCGGCCGCGCCGCCGCGCTGGAAGATACCGAGAAGCTCATTCAAGCCCTCGACGGCGCCGACATGATCTTCGTGACGACGGGCCTGGGCGGCGGAACTGGAACGGGAGCGGCGCCGGTCATTGCGAGTCTGGCGAGCGAGCTCGGTGCATTGACGATTGCGGTCGTGACGAAGCCGTTCAAATTCGAGGGCCGAAAGCGTCAGCTCCAGGCCGAGCACGGGCTCGAAGCGTTGCGGGAGTGCGTGGATACCATCATCACCATCCCGAACGAGCGGTTGCTGACGATCATCGATCGGACGACGCCGCTGACCGACGCGTTCGCAACGGCGGACGACGTGCTGCGGCAGGCGATGCAGGGAATTTCGGATCTGATTCTGGTGCCCGGGCTCATCAATCTCGACTTCGCCGACGTGAAGACGATCATGTCGGGGATGGGACTCGCGATGATGGGGACCGGGGTGGCAGAGGGGCAGGATCGCGCGATGGAGGCGGCGCGGCGCGCTATCTCGAGCCCGCTGCTCGAAGGCGCGTCCGTCAACGGGTCGCGAGGCGTGATCATCAACGTCACCGGCGGGCCGGATCTGTCGCTCGTCGAGGTGTGCGAGGCCTCATCCATCGTTCAGGCGGCGGCCCACGAGGATGCGAACATCATTTTCGGGGCAGTCGTGGATCCCGATCTCAAGGGGAAGGTGAAGATCACGGTGATCGCCACGGGGTTCGGCTCGCCGGCCCCGGCGCACGGCACGGTGACGGGATCGGCGGCGCAAACGCCGGTCGATATGACCCAGTACGCCCAGGTCGGGCGCGTGCGTCCCGAACCGGCGGCAGCAGTCGCGGCCGAGCGAAGTGCGTCGTCGCGTCTGTCGATTGCCCGCCGTCCATCCCTGGAGCTGCCGCTGTCCCCAGCAGTGGGAGGCGTGGCACCTCAGCCGGCAGCCGAGGGCGCCGATCCGGACACGGAGGCGAGCTCGGCGTTCGATGTGCCCGCATTTCTTCGGCGGCAGGAAGTCTGACGGACGGACGGCCTGACACCCGGGAATCGGCGTTCGCGGTGGTAGAGTAGATAGATCCACGGAACTCGCGTACGCCGGCGTGTGAGCGTGAGTGGCCGGACGGCCCAGTCAGATGAGCTCTTGGACACAACGCGAACGCGCACGGGCAACCCTTGCGAAAGAAGTCGGCTACATTTCCAAGCCGCATGGCAACCGCCTGCGCGTGGCGCTCGCCTTTCCGAACACCTACTGGGTCGGAATGTCGAACCTCGGCTTCCAGACGGTCTATCGCTTGTTCAACGCCGCCGCGGACGTTGTCTGCGAGCGGTTCTTCCTCCCGCCGAAGCAGGAGCTCGCCGCCATGCTCGCGGCGAGAAGCGAGGTCGTCACGCTCGAATCGCAGACGCCAGTCGCCGATTTCGACGTGGTCGCCTTTTCGGTCTCGTTCGAGTGGGACTACGTCAACGTTCTGACGATGCTCCGCCTGGCCGGGATTCCGTGCTATGCCGCGGAACGGAGTCCACGCCACCCGCTCGTCGTAATCGGCGGCGCGGTGACGTTCGTCAACCCGGAACCACTGGCTCTCTTCGCCGACGTGATCGCCGCGGGTGAAGGCGAGTCGCTGATACCGTCACTCTGCCGAACGTTCGCGTCGGCGACCGGCCGTGCGGACCTCCTGCGACAGCTTGCGCGCGAGCGCGGTTTTTATATCCCCGCGTTCTACGAGCCTCACTACGGCCCCGATGGCGCGCTGGCCGGGTATCATGTTTCTGGCGACGCACCTCTCCCGATCCACAAGGCCGCGCTCAAGACCACCGAGGCGGTCGATCCGCCGGCAACCAGCATTTTCACGCCCGACACCGAGTTCGGCGCCCGGCTGCTCATCGAGGTGGTTCGCGGCTGCGCGAATCTGTGCCGATTCTGCTGGGCCGGTTACAACTACCTTCCCGTGCGTCCCTTCCCGACCGACCGGATTCTCGAACTGGCGGCAGCCGCTCGTCCGTATGCCGGCCGCGTCGGTCTGGTATCGATTGCCTTGTGCGACCATCCAGACATCGAGCGCATTCTCCTGCAGCTGAAGGCCATGGGTTATTCCATCAGCCCTGCGTCGCTGCGCCTGGACGATCTCACCGATTCGATCGTCCGCATCCTCCGTGAAAGCGGAGAGCGCACCATCACCATCGCGCCAGAGACCGGCTCAGATCGGCTGCGCCGCGTCATCAATAAAACGATCACGAACGACGAGATCCTCGAGCGCTCCGAGATGATCTTCGCCAACGGAATACAGAACCTGAAGCTCTACTACATGATTGGCCTCCCGACCGAAACCGACGACGATCTGGTGGCGATTCGCGAGCTGACGCTTCAGATTCGCGACCGCATGATGAAGCATGGGCGGCCCCGAGGTCATGTCGGGCGAATTGGCGCCAGCGTCAACCCGCTGATCCCGAAGCCCGGCACCGCGTATCAGTGGCTGCCGATGACCGAGACGGCAGTCATCGACCAAAAAATCAAACGACTTCGAACGTTGACCGCTGACATCGACAACGTGTACTTCAACATCAAGTCGGAGCGTCATTCCTACTACCAGGCGCTCCTTTCGATCGGCGATCGGCGGGTCGCGCCCGCCATCGAAGCCGCCGAGCGGAACGGTCAGAACTGGCGCGCCGCCGTGATCGAGGCCGACGTGGACGCTGACCGCTTTCTCTTCAGGGACCGGAGCCGAGACGCGATGCTGCCGTGGGACATCATCGACGGCGGCCTGAAGTCGGCGTTCTTCCGGAACGAGTTCGAAAAGGGCCTGCGTGAGGAGTGGACGCTGCCCCCGAAGCGCGCCCAGGAGAACTCGCGACTCCTGCCGGTGATTCAGTAGGCAGTCCGCGTCCTCTTGCGGCACTGTTCCCGCGTCCTCGGCGCTCGCGTCGGTTACGACGCGATGGCTGCACGCTCTTCGTATTCCTGGAATGCCTCGAGAATCAGTTCGCGAAGCCGGTTCTGTGACGTGACATCGATCAGGGGGCGCAACAGCGCGAAGCTTCGCCGCTCGCCGTTGACGCTGTATTGACGGGCCGGGAAAGTGACATTCCGGCCGGACGCCCCGCCTCGCCTTTCCCAGATGCCGAACCCGATCAGCTTGAGTCCTTCGAGCGGGCCCTCGGTGAAGTGCAGCTCGGCGTCGGCAAGTTTGCCTGGCGGATTACCTTTGTCGTTTGGCGTAATCTTGATGGTCATCGTTCCACTCCCTGGCGTCCGTTGAGCCGTCCGCATCGGGCGGCTGATTGGCTGATGCGGGGGGACGGATCAAGGAAAGTGCCACGAAAGGCAATAGAGCGGTGCGCCGGCAACGGATTCTCAGCGTGCGGGTTAGTGGCCGCCTAGTGCCCCCGCACGACTACGTCGAACGCGGAGCCGCCGAGAGAGGCAACGGCCGTTGCCTCAACGGCCGAGAATGAGCACCTGTGCGAGAGCCAGCGCGTCGGAATGGGTGATCGTCACAAGAGACGTGTGACCGCCGATCGACGCAAAACGCAGCGCTGCCCCTCCGTGCAACTGCAGTTGCGGCGGACCGCCGTGCCGGACGACTTCGACATCACGCCACAGCACGCCGTGCGAGTGCCCGGTTCCAAGCGCCTTCATCGCCGCTTCCTTTGCGGCGAAACGGCCGGCAAAATGGATAGCCGGCACCTTGCGGCGTGTGCAATATGCCACCTCGCCGTCGGTGAAGATGCGCCTCAAGAACCGGTCGCCGTACCGCTCGATGCTGTCGGCAATCCGATCGATATCTGTGGCGTCGAGACCCATTCCGATGATGTTCGACATACGACTGCCTCAGCCTAACGACACCTTTCAGTGGGTGCAAGTGGCGTCGCGGCACGCCCTGGTCTGTCAGGCCCTTCGACCGTTCGCCATCCACCTGATGACCACGCGGGAATGGGCCCTCGGCGGGCGACCGGGCGCCGACGAGAACCACGCCTGGACTGAAGTTGAACACGCGATGGGCAGTGCGCTCGTGCGTGTTCGTCAAGTACACGGCGCGGACGTTCTGGTCCTGAGACGGGATGACGAACTGCCGACGACTTGGGGGCCCGTTGCCGACATCGTTCTCTCGAACAACCCGGGCGTCGCGGTGGCCATCCAGACCGCCGATTGCGTCCCGCTTCTGATCGCTGATCGTCGCACCGGCTCGGTGGCAGCTGCTCACGCCGGCTGGCGCGGGCTGGCCGCAGGCGTACCGGGCGTCACCGTGGAGGCCATGACGCGGGCGTTCTCCAGCGTTCCGGCCGATTTGATTGTGGCCGCCGGCCCTTCGATCGGGGCCTGTTGCTACGAGGTTGGTCCGGACGTCCGCGAGCGCTTCACCCGGGCGGGCTGGCCCGAGGCCGCTCTCGAGCGCTGGTTCGCCAACTACGCTCGGCCGACGCCCGCGAATCCCTCGATGCCCGGGCTGCGCGCACCCCGGCCGGGGCACCCGTATTTCGACGCAGCGTTGTCGACCCGGGACCAGCTCGAGGCGGCGGGCGTCCCCGCTGGGCAGATCTTCCTTGCGGACCTGTGTACAGCGAGCCACCCGGGGGCGCTGTGCTCATACCGCCGCGATGGCACCAACGCCGGGCGGATGGCGGCAACGATTCGCGCTAGGATAGTGGCGTAAAAGCGAGGTGACGTGATGGAGTCGATGACCAGACGGCGCTTCATTGAGACGAGCGGACTGGCGGCAGCGGCGCCGCTGCTGCTCGTCGGTCAGGATCCGACCTCGACGCCGACCGGGGGATCTCTGTCGATCGAGAAGGACGTCGTATTCGGAAAAGGAGGCGACATCGACCTCCGCCTCGATATCTACAGGCCGCCGGCCGGCACCGAAAAGAGAATGGCCACCATCCACATCCACGGCGGTGGATTTACGGGCGGCAGCAAGAACACGCTGACCGAGCGGGTCCCGCCCTACGCCAGGCGTGGTTACGTCGCCCTCGCTGTGCAATACCGGTTGGCGGGGCAGGCGAAATGGCCGGCGCAAATCGAGGATGTCAAAGCCGCCATCCGCTGGACTCGCGCCAACGCGAAGGCGCTCGGTGTTGATCCGGACCGCATCGGCGTCGTGGGCCATTCGGCTGGCGGTCACCTGGCGCTCTTCGCCGCGGGGACGCCCAATCGTCCGGAGTTCGAGGGGAAGGGCGGCACTCCCGGCGTCAGCACAAGAGTGGTCGCCTGCTGTGCATACTACCCTGCCACGGAGATCCGGCCGCGCGCGGACGGAGCCGCGAACAACCTGATGACTGCCGGAAGCGACGAAGCCGCGCATCGTGCCGCGTCACCCGTTACCTACGTCGCAACGGGATTTCCGCCGACCGTGATCTTTCACGGGACCGCTGACACGACCATCCCCGTCGAGAGCAGCGAGCGGTTCTTCAAGCTGCTGCGCGACGCGAAGGTCCCGGCGGAGCTTCACGCCATCGAGGGCGTCCCGCACGTATTCGATTCGAACAAGGAATTCGCCGAGATGGCCGCGGGACTCGCCGATTTCTTCATCGATCGCCATGTCGTGCACCCGCGGACCTGGCAGGGACCGGCCGGCGGCGGGAATCGCGACTAGTGACCAGCTAGGGCTTCGACCCTCGCGCCGCGTCGTCCATCGCCGCGTTCGCCAGGCGGTCGGCGTGTGCGTTGCTCGAGCGGCCGACGTGCTCGAAGGTCACGCGCCCGACTTCGTTCGTCAGAAGGCGGGCTTT
>DATLLJ010000061.1:0-11660 GCA_035537875.1 Vicinamibacterales bacterium
GGTTTCATGAGCTCCGACCAGCTGCCCTTCCGTGCGCCGGTCTGCATGTCGTACATCTGCCGCACCAGATAGCTCGGCGAACGGCCACCGATGCCCGGCACCGGACCCATCCCCTCCAGGTTCGCGCCGTGACAGGTTGCACAGGCGATCGTCTTGCCATTGCCACCGCTCGTCGCGAGCGCCTGCCCCCGCTTGATGCTCCCCATCGGCGCATACGCAACGAACCCTGAGCGCGGGTCGCGCAGCACCTCGGTGCGCTCTGTGTTCTCGGGCGCTTCGATGATCCGGTTGCCGATTGGCTCCGTCTCGTTGCCGTCGAGCCGGAGGAACATCCCGCCCTGGATCCGGGTCTTGGGAACTGTGCTGACCTCGACGACGCGAATCCACTGTGTCCAGGGCATCGCGTTGAAATAGGTGGCCGTCTGCAGGATCTCCTCGTCGGTCATCGCTTTCGCGAACGCGATCATCCGATTCGTATTGGCCTTCCGCGGGTCGGAGCTTTTCCGCAGATCGTTCTTGAAGTCCATCATCGTCTTGACGAAGTACTCGATCGGGTATCCCGCAACCGGCGCATTCTCCGGACGCCCTTTGCCGTTCGGCATGTGGCACAGGCTGCAGGCGGCGACGTTCTGCGCCTGCTTTCCCTTCGCGACGACTTCAGGCATCTGCGGATGATCGCCGGGATACCAGTCGGCGGGCCCGTATTGGTTGGATATCTGCGCCCGGGTGAATTGCTGCGTTGCGCCGGGCAGGCTGTGCGCCGTTGTATCAGGCGTGGCCGCGCCGCCGCGACCGCCTCCAGCAGCGGGTGCAGGAGCCGCGGGCGCCGGCGTGGCCCCCGGTGCCGGCGGGGGCGTCGTGACGCCATACGCCCACAATGGAAATTCGGCGACCGCCTGGAGTCCGGGCCCGGCCAGCGCCCCCACGAAAGCGACAATCGAAACGCCAAGTAACCTTCGCATCGGGTCCTCCTTCGGTCGCATGGAGGTCATCACGCCAAATCGCCGCGGATTATACTGTGGCTCTTTCGGGAGAGGCACATGCATAGGCCGTTCGTCGGCGCGGTCCTCGTCCTGCTTTCCCTGGTCGCGACGATCCACGCGCAGCGCGCCACTGGCACCGCAGGCGGCTGGACCCCTCCACGCACACCGTGGGGCGACCCAGACCTGCAGGGCAACTACACGAATAAGTACGAGACAAGCACGCCATTCGAGCGTCCGAAGGAGTTCGAAGGGCGCCGGATGGAAGACATTACGCCGGCCGAGCTCGCGGCCGCCGTTGCGCGGCGGCAGGATGACACTCTGGCGAGAGCCAAATACTTCGGCGGCGATCCTGAAGGCCGGATCGGCAACTCGGCCGAGTTCCGCGACATCTACGAAATCAACAAAGGCAGTCGTCCGTGGTTCGTCATCGATCCGCAGGACGGCAAGATCCCGCCCATTCTTCCTCAGGCGCGCGCCCGCATCGCGGCGGCGCCACGCACCGGCAGCTTCGGCGGCGGACCGTTCAACAGCCACGAGGACTTCAGCCTGTGGGATCGTTGCATCACCCGGGGACTGCCGGGCTCGATGCTTCCCGGGCAGTACGGCAACTCCTATCAGATCGTACAGAGTCCAGGTTTCGTCGCGATCCGCTACGAGATGGTGCACGACACGCGGGTGATTCCGATTGGAAACACACCACCCGCCGGGTCGCATATCCGCTCCGACATCGGCATCGCCCGCGGCCGGTGGGATGGCAACACGCTCGTCGTCGAGACGACAAACTTCAAGGAGCGCAGCGCGTATCGCAATGCGAACCCCGACACCTTGAAGCTGACTGAGCGTTTTACACGTACCGCGCAGGACAAGATCGAGTGGACAGTCACGGTGGACGATCCGACGACGTGGTCACGCCCGTGGACGTTCGCGATTCCGTTGACCATGAACGACCAGGAAGCGGTGCTCGAGTACGCGTGCCACGAGGGCAATCAGGCGATCAGGAACATCCTGAGCGCCGCGCGCACGGCGGAGTCCGCCACGCGTTAGGCGGCCGATGGACGTCTCCCGTCGACGGTTTCTGGAGCGCGCGGCTGTGGCTGCGGCCCTCGGGTTGAGCGGCCCGCCTTCGCCGCTTCGCGGCTACGGCGAGGCGCGGCTGCGCGCGCAGGCACGGCAGACGGCTCCGCCGCAGGTTGCCGACCTGCACCTCGTCAACGGCAGATTCCACACGATGGACGCCGCCACGCGCGTCGTATCCCAGGTGTGGATCAGGAACGGGCGCTTTGCCGGCGTCGGCAACAACCTGTCTACACAGGGCAACCCGCGCCGGGTCGATCTCCGCGGTCGCACGGTCATCCCCGGCATCGTCGACGCGCACAACCACATCGTCCTCGTCGGAAACCGCCCGGGGTGGAACACGCCGCTCGAGCACGTGTTTACGATCGAGGACTGCGTCGCAGCGTTGAAGGCGCGCGCCAACGGCGTGCCGGCCGGCGAGATGATCACGTGCGTCGGTCCGCTCGCCGCGATGCAGTTCGCCGGGAACCGTCTGCCGAACCTGACGGAGCTCGACGCAGTGCCGCGCCCCGTCTATCTGCAGGCCGCGCAGGGCGGCACGCGCACCAATGCAGAAGGGAAGAAGTGGCTCGAAGCGCGAGGCGTGACGGTTGCTGCCGACGGCGCGATCACCGGGCAGGCCACCGGCCAGGCGTTGCAGACGCTGCGCAAGGAGCTGCTCACGGCCGAGACGCGCAAGCGGTCGGCGGCGGATGCACTGCAGTACTACGCGACGCTCGGCATCACCACGCATCGCGACTCGGGCGCGTTTCATGCCGACGCGCCGGCACCAGGGATCGCCAGCGAGAACACCTACACGATGCACGAGCCGTTTCTCGCGCTGATGCGAGAGGGGCGCCTGGCGGCGCGGCTCCGTTTCGACTTCCTGCATCAGGACTCCCCGAAAGCCGACCCTCCGCTCCCGACCTTGTCCGATCGTCTGAAAAACTCATTTCCGTTCTTCGGCAACGATTGGATCCGGACCGGCGGCATCGGCGAGTTCACCGGCGGCGGCCTCGACGGGCTGCGCGCCATCGCCAGGGCGGGCTGGCGCGGTGAGGACCACTCGCTGAGTCTTCAGAACGCGACCCAGCTCATCGCCGCCCGCGAGACGGTCAACAAGGAGATCCCGATCGGCGGCCTGCGCTGGATCATCTCGCACATTCCCGCCTTTTCATCGGAGCTCGCGGATCGCGCGAACGCCCTTGGCATCGGCGTCCTGGTCGGGTGGGGCCCGACGCGGACGGGCACCAACGTCGGCCCGCCGTACCGGATGCTGATGGGCCACGCCATCAGGAAGGCGTTCCATTCTGATGGCGGCGATATCACGGTAATCAACCCGTGGCTCAACTTCTCCACGATGATTACCGGGAGGAACCTGGCAGGGGATCCGATCCTCGGCGATCAGACGCTGACGCGTCAGGAGACGCTCTGGCTCGCGACGGCCGCCACCAAGTGGTTCATCTGGGAGGACGATCTCGGCTCGATCGAAGTGGGCAACCACGCCGACCTCGCGGTCCTCGACCGCGACTATTTCACCGTACCCGACGATCAGATCAAACGTGTGCGATCAGTGATGACCGTTGTGGGCGGCAAGGTCGTTCACAACGAGGTCTAGCCACGACCTGACCCTGACCTCGTATACCATTGCGGCCGGAGGCATCATGAAACGCGCGACCATGGCGATCGGGGTGACGATACTGGCGGTGACCACGGCATATGCGCAGGCACCCCAGGGGCAAGGGCAGGGACGTGGCCGTGGAGGTCGCGGCGGCGCACCGGCGTGCACGAACCTCGCGTGCGACGTGCAGGCGGACTGGGCACGCAGCATGAACCTGCTGGTCAGGACGGCCGAGGCGATGCCCGAAGACAAATGGAACTTCAAGACCACCGATCCGCAGCGCACGTTCGGGCAGCACGTGATGCACATCGTCCAGATCGACTCCAAGCTCTTTGCTGCTCTCGGGGCAAAGACTCCGGCGCCGCAGATCAACATGAATGCGACAACGAAGGCCGACGTGATGGCGGCGCTGCGCCAATCGCTCGAATATGGCCAGGCCCTGGTGAAGGAGTTCGACGATGCCGGGCTGCTCGAGCGCGTGAACGGACTGTTCCTCGGGCCGAGCGCGAGCCGCGTGCGCATCATCAACTTCTCGATGGCGCATAGCCAGGACGTCTACGGCCAGCTCGTCGTGTATCTCCGGCTCAACGGCGTCGTTCCGCCGGCCAGCAACCCCGCGTAGAGCTAGTCCCACTCTAGTTCCACGCCATGCCCCCTCGTCTTGTCGCCGTGCATCGGCGTCACGAACCCGAGGAGGCAACCGGGGCTGCCGTCCCTGAGCGGATGGCAGCGAACCTTGATGGGGTCACCGACGCGGACATCTTCCTTCTTGACGCCCTTCAAGTAGATGGTCTGAGGATTGGTCGCCTCGAGCGCCCAGATCTTCGTCTCGCCCTTCGCGTTCTTGACGTCGAGGTGGACGATCGAGTG
The DNA here is from genome assembly GCA_035537875.1 of Vicinamibacterales bacterium. Lineage (GTDB taxonomy): Bacteria > Acidobacteriota > Vicinamibacteria > Vicinamibacterales > CAVVIG01 > DATLLJ01. Next base: position 4,528 of record DATLLJ010000061.1, read on the forward strand.
CGGCGAGATCATGACAATTAGCTTGACGACGCCTTCCATCGCGGTCCATTTGGTGATGTCGTAATTGCCGTGGGAGTGATGGGCCCGGAGAGACGCGGTCAGACACGTCACGCAGACGAGCGCAACGCCGAAGGCCTTGAACACCATGACTGCCTCCTTATCGCGGCGGCCGAACGACGCCGTCGATCGACGTGGTGAGGTCCCGCAGTGTGAACGGCGGACGCTCGCGGGGAAACGTCCATTCCCCGTACCCTTCGGTGTAGATGGTCCGATAGCGGATGGCGAGCCCCTTTTCGTCGGCCCATGCCAGCGACTGCATGAACAGGATCGGCTCGGGCATTCCTGAACCGACCGTGGCTTCGTGAATGTAGAGACGGCCAGCGTGCTGATGGATCGCCGCGTAGGTGCGCGATCGATCGGCGTTGTTCATCTGGAGCAGTCGCCCTGAGACGAGCTCGATGAAGTAGTACATGTAGTGCGTCATCTTCACGCCGTCGCGCTTCATGTAGTTCCACACCGCGTGGTCTGTCGCGCCGGCGATGTCGAGCCGGAAGTCGTTCTGACAGGTGTCGCCGTCCTGTTGATTCGCCCCCTTTGCCGCAAGGCACTTCGCCGCTCGATCGGAGTGCAGCTTCTCGAGGCCGCGATAGTCGACGACGGTCGTGGAATAGCGTCCGAGAGAATCTTTCGCACGGTAGACGCGCGCTGGTAGCGTCTGCCCGTACTCCGTTCGGTATGTCGTGGCCTCGACTGCGGGTTGACCGGGAAAGTTCGCGCTGAACCCTTCGTCTGCGCTGACGAAGCGCGCCCAATCCTGCGCGAAGGCTGGCTCGGAAAGGGACAGGATCACCACCGCCAATGGAATCCACCGCATGGTTTCCTCCTCAGCTGCTGACCGTGCCGGACGAGAGAGGCCGCGATTATAACGTCGCGCGCTGTCCGATCTGAGCCTGAGCGTCGTTTCCGTAAGTGTGAAACGGACCACAGAAGGCGAGGTTCAGATGAGGAAGTGTGTCGCGTTCGGTATGGCGTATTTCGGACTGTTGCTGATGATCGCGGCCTGTACGGAGGACGGCAGGCTGACATCCCCTGCGCCAGTTCCTACCGCGCAGGCTTTGCACAACGATCACGCGGCCGAGGCGTCCCACGGAATGTCGGCGGGGGACAAGGGCTACATCGATGGCTGGTTCAACGGCAAGACCGTAAAGCTCTACTACACGAAGTCGTTCTCCTGTGCGGAACCGCCGGAGAGCGGTGCGTCCACGGGTTGCGAACTTGGTGCGGCCGGAGAGACGCCTCCGCGACCGGGGCAAATCCCCACGATTTACGCGATCGCGGCTGTCGGCGGTATTCAGCCTGACCTTTTAACGCTTGCGTGCGTCGTGGGCACCCCGTGTCTGAATCATCCGGCGATGATCGACGCATCCCGTGTCGGCGGACCGGTCAACGGGCCGGCCCTATCGCACAGTCATATCCTCGACCAGCGCGGCGGCGGATGGTTCAACACTGTCAACATCCGGGTCCGCGACATCAACGCATGGAACGCCATCGCGCAATCCAAGTCGCTGGGAAAGGTGCGCGAGCTGCAGGCCGATCCGAATGTTGGCGGGAAGGGGCTCGTCAGCCAGGACACGCCGACGAATATCTATTTCTTCATCGCATCCTGGCGGTAGCGGCCGCACTTCACCCGCTGGTTGCTCATGACCGTCATTCCGCGCAGATCATGGCAACCAGCGGACTTTGACGCACGCGCAAAAATCACGCTAACGGCGCATGCTGCACCGGCCGACACGAAACGTATGCGCACATCGCTTTTCTTTGCTGCAATCACACTGATCGCGGCTCATGCATCTGCGCAGGAGGTCGACATCAAGCCGCAACTGCGCGCCGGCGACGAGTTCCGTCTGGAACTCACGCGCATCCGGGAAAACTCTGACCGGCCGCAGGCGAATGGCAAGGGCCGCACCCTCGTCAGTGTTCGCGTGGTATCCGCCACACCGCAGGGTTTCGTCCTCGATTGGGCTCCCGGCGCAACCGTGCTCGACAATCCACTGGCCGCTCAAGACCCAACAGTCGCCGCCGCTTCAGAAATCGTGCGTGACATGGTGTTCCGCTTGACGTTGAACGCGGATGGCGAAATCACCGGCCTGGCGAATCAGAAGGAGATCGTTCCGAAGCTGCAGGCGCTGGTGGATAAGCTCGTTCAGGACCTGTCCACCCGCCTCCCCGCAGAGCAACGCCAAGCGTTTCAAAAGCTGACTGGTCAGATTCTCTCTCCAGCGACGCTCATTTTATCGGCCACACGGGAGGCAGAGATCTATTTCGGGCTGAATGGCGTGTCGCTGGCTGCAGGCGAAGCGGTTGAAGTCGACCTTGAACAGCCAAACCCGTTTGGTGGCGGTGTGATCCCTGCGAAGTTTCGAGTGGATATGGAATCGGCAACGAAAGATTCCGCGTCCATCAAGACAACCACCACGTATGACCCGTCAGTGCTGATACGCGTGACCCAATCGCTGGCCCAACAGGCAGGAAAACCGATTCCGCCCGAGGAACTCGCCAAGCTCCCGCCGTTGCAGATGCGCGACGATGCGAAGTACCTTTTTGACCGGACCGTGGGCTTGATGCGCGAGGTCACGATGGACCGCCTCGTGTCCGTCGAAGGCGTGCGCCGTTACGACGGCTGGCAGATACGGCTGCTGAGCGGTCCGAAACGCTGACACGATATCGGCCTTCACTGGACCGGACCGGCCGGGCAGCGTAACGTTTACCTGTTCGGAGCGTCGAGGAGGTCCAGCGCCCCATGATGACAGCGGAATCATGAGTTCGGTCGACCGTCATCTCGCGCGTGTGACCGTCGCCATGGCGATTCTTCTGTCCACGCAGACGCAGGGGATCTCGCAGACCGCTGCCGACGCGCCACAGGCGAGCGAACTGCCAGCGCTGGTTTCCCACGTTATGCCGGTCTATCCGCAGATTGCCCACTCCGTACCTGTGTCAGGGTCGGTGCAGATTGCCGTCGTGATCGGTATCGACGGGCGGGTGGCGGACGTGAAGGTGTTGCGATCCATTCCGTTGCTCGACCAGGCTGCGATCGACGCGATTCGACAGTGGCGGTTCGCGCCTTCGTCCGGCAGCCCCTCGACGGTGACCGTTACCGTTCATTTCATCCTCAACGACCCAACTCGCTATCCGCGGCCGGCGACCTACGCCCAGTCGCTGCCGTTGTCGGTTCCTGAAAACTTCGCGTTCGTCTACGAGTACGAGTGCCGCGGGGCCGTGGTTGAAATCGATTCCATCGATCGGGTTGTCAAGAACACCGAGGGCTCTTCGTCGACGGCGCAGCAGTTCGCATTCGGCTTTGAAGGCGAGGAGGCTGCTGATGTGTTCATCGCGCTGCTGACCATCGGGCTGTTCGAGGCGTCCAGCGAGCCTCGCGATACATGGCTCGAGGTCGCGCCGGCCGAGCCCGGGATCCAGCAGCATGGTGATGAGATTGTCGTGATCGTCCCGGCGGTGATGCCTGTCCTCGACGTCCAGAACGCTCCGCGGCAGATCCGGCGGGTCAGTGGCGATCGGGCGCCGCGCGGCTTCCTGCACTCGCTCGAGGTCCGCCGCGGCAATCGGTGGACGAGGTTTTACTGGAGCGAACCGACGAGCGCGAGAAGTTCAGAACACGAGAAGTCGCTTGCCACAGCGGGGAAACGGATCCGGGCGCTCGTCCAGAAGAACGTTACCGACGCCGGGATGAAGCCACTGTGTCTGTGACTACCGGCACACGAAGTTCGCCGCCTCCTCGATGCTTCCGGAGGCCGAATACCGCGCCCGCTGCGGATACGGACAGAGCGGCCGCGTGCGGCCCGGCCACATCGTCGCTGCCCGGGCGGTGGCAATGATGCGATCTGGTGCCGTGCCTTTCTCGACCCATTCCACGAGCGCGGCGAACGCGTCGAACTGATCGGTCGACGGCCCGCCGCTGCAATGGTTCATGCCCGGTACTGCGTAGACACGGGCGAAATTCGACGCGCCGCCGCCTTCGGCCTTGTTCAACGCATTCCACCAGTCCACGGTGTCGGCGAGCGAGAAGGCAGGGTCGGCGGCGCCGTGCACGATGATCAACTTACCGCCGCGGTTGCGGAACGCCGACAGGTCGGTTGAATCAGCTCTCATGAAGTCGAGCGCGGACTCGCGAAAGGCTCCGGAGGTGAGGGTCATCGCACGCGCCGTCTGTGCGAGGTTCACCGACAGCGCATAGGCCGTTGGTCCTTCCGCAATATCCACCGTCGCCGGCGGTGTGGTGAAAATCGACGCCACTGCGCCGGACGCCATGGTCAGGTCGAGCGAGTTGTTCGTTCTCGACGTGTAGTTGCCGAGTTTCCAGCTGCGCCATCCCTGGTTGAATCCGAGCCGCATGCGACCGCCGATCCCCGGATCCCAGACGCGCGGCGCGTAGACGAGGCGGCCGTCCGGGAGCTTGCTTCCCGACATGACCGTGGCGATCGCCGTGACTTGCGCCGGCGCGAGGCACTGCGGCGTCTTTTCGCCTTTACACGTGATCGCCTTCAGCTGCGGCAGCACCACGGCGTCGGTACAGGCCGTGAAGTTCTGGCTGAGTCCGTCCACCAGGCCGTCGAGCCGGTCGCACGCTTCGAGCACCGCGCCGCCAACCAGCGCCAGGTCCTCGTCCGTGAAAGCCTTAGGCACAAGCGGCCGGTTTTCCGGGTCGGTCGCGCCGAACGCGCGGGCGGCCGCGGCGAAAGCCCGGGTGTCGGCGAGTGCCCCGAGCGCCGCCTGCGGCAGATGCAGGGCGGGAGCGCAGGCGAGGATGCCGTCGAAGTGCTGGGGAAACCGTCGCGCCAGCACCAGGCCCTCACGTCCGCCCTCACCGCAGCCGGCGAAGAACGACTTCTCGACGGCTCTGCCGTAGTGCCTGCCGACGATGGCCTTGGCGGCGCGGGTGACCTCGTCGTATGAGCGATACCCGAAATCGAGCCTGGCCTCCGGATCGAAGCCGAAGCTCTGTGAGCCGCCACGCTTCGGGTCGTTGTTCGTCCTGTTGTCGTGCCCGGAATCCTGAGCGACGACGGCATATCCAAGGGCGAGGGCAGCGGTCGGCTGGTTGCCCTGCATATCACCGTGCGCGTTACCGAGCGATCCGTTCGTGTCGCTGCCGCCGTCGAAGAAGAGCCGCCCATTCCATTCCGACGGCATGCGCAGCCGGAAGTTGATCGCGAAACGCTGTTTGTCGGCTCCGGTCCGTTCAGCGATTCGGCCGAGGACCTCGCAGTGCGACGGCAACGCCGGATCGCCAAACGGCTGCATGGGGCTCGCCTGACGGTGCGTTGCTGAGATGATTTGCGTCGTTGAATTCGGCAGTTCCTTGCCGGTAATCGCGGTGGTGGCGGCACATTGCTTGTCGGCTGCCTGCTCGGCCTGGCCGCCGAGTGTGACGACGCTAACCGCCAGCGCGCAGAGTACTGCGAAGGCGGCGGAACATGCATTCCGGGACCGTGTGCAGGTGATCACTTACCGCAGTATACGGACGTCCGCGGCGTACATGAATCCTTGCCACCTTCATCGGCCTCTTCGAAGACGCGTTACTTTTCGGCCTGGGCGTTTGTTCGGCTCTCACCCCGCCGTCATCCTTGCACGCGTTCTTCTTGACCGTCGCCTGATCGGTCTTGCCGTCGTTGCAGACGTAGGTTGTCTGGACGGCCTTCTTCGTCCCCTTCTCGGCTGCCTCGACACCTTTCTTCGTCGTATCGACGGTCGCCTCACCCACGTCCTTCGTTACCTCTCCGGCCTTCTTGACGCCATCCTTCACGGCCCCCAACTGCGCAAACGACGGGCTTCCCGCCAGGCAGAAAACAGCCACGACCGCTGATGCGACGAGCTTTCGCATGATGCCACCCCCCTTCAACCTGTGCTTCAAGTGACGTTCCACGGCGACGGCCGGCGCGGACTCGGGATTCATGGTCGCAGGGGCCATGCGCGACGAATAGTGAGCGGCGCACTGATTATCGTGTTGTCGATAGCTCGGGCAGAATGGCTGCGTGCGGACGGTTGACGTTGCGGTGATCGGAGCCGGACAGGCGTGACCGAGATCGACCTTGCGGGGGAGCACATCGCGAATGTGATCTGGTCGACCGGCTTCCGCCTCGACTTCAGCTGGATCGACCTCGACCTGAACCTTCGCGACGGCTATCCAGAGCAGGCGCAGGGGGTCAATGCGTACCCGGGCGTGTACTTCATCGGGCTGCAACTGATGCACACGCGGAAGTCGGGCCTCATCTTCGGCGTCGGTGAGGACGCGCAGCATGTCGCCGCCTCAGTCGCACAACATCTCGGCGCCCCGCGCGCCGCGACGCCAGCTGGTCACGGCCGCTCGTTGTGAGTGACGGCCCGCCGGAAGGCCCGGTGGTGCGGCTCGCCGGATCTGCACACCCTCGATTTCGATGCCCGCACAGCCGCGAATACGTCGAACAGCGTGAACCGTCAGTGTTTTAGCGCGAGCTCATCGCAGAACGCGTCGAGTCGATCCGAGCTGGCACGTGTCCGGTGCATGGTGTTTGCTGCTCTCCGCCCGGTGTAGCGACTGTTCAGGAGGACGCGATGATAAAGAAATGGGTCACGTTGGTCGGGCTTGTCGTGCTGCTGTCACCGGCGGTGGCACGAGCCGACTGGTTATTTACGCCGCATCTGGGCGCCACGTTCGGCAACAGCACGGGCTTCACGTACGGGGCCTCGATCGGGTGGATGGGCGCGGGACGGTTTGGCTGGGAGACGGAGATCGCCTTCACTCCGGGGTTTCTCGACCTCGACTCCGAGCTGGACGTCAACCCGCTTTTGAATTCTGACGACATCGATGCCATCGATGATTCGGCCGTCAGCTTGATGTTCAACGCCATTGTCGGTGCCCCAGTCGGTGGCACGAGCGGCACCGGCTTCCGGCCGTACTTCTCGGGCGGCCTCGGCTGGGTGAAGGCTCAGGTCGAGAGCGAGGAGCTCCTGTTCGAGGACGAAAGCAACAAGTTCGGCTTCAACCTGGGCGGCGGCGCGATGGGCTACTTCGGCAACGTCGGCTTACGCGGAGACGTTCGCTACTACCAGACGCTGGCCGATTCGAATCTCGACAA
>DATLLJ010000062.1:0-21503 GCA_035537875.1 Vicinamibacterales bacterium
GTCGAAGGCGGTTCACCCGCTCCCCCAACACCGAGAAAGCGCCGGGCGTCCGAATAGTTTGAAACGCCCGCTACCGTCAGCACGGCGCTCTGGAAGTTGGAGATGACGCGGCTCGTCGAGAATTTCCGAGGCTCCGGATGCTTATATTCACACAAGACGGAAACAAGGTACGGCAGCTTTTCTTCGAAAATGTTCTCGACCGATTCCGTCCGGCCGCCGCAGGTGGAGCTGTAAAGTGCGTTGATGGGTCGGCCGTCGTAGGTGGCCACGACTCCCCGTGTTTCGTTGATTGCCCGCGTGGCCAGGGGATCCTCCGTGTCTACGCCGAAGTACACCTGACACTGATCGGTGTCGCAGATGTCGTAGCCCTCCGCACTGGACTGTCCCATGTTTTTCAGGATGTACGTCCGCGCCGCCACGGCTTGCGCCTTCAAAGCTTCCAACTCGCCAAACGTCGCAGGGCTGAGCTCGTTCGGCACGACGCCCAGCAGGTATTCCTCGAGCGGAAGTTCGTTGACGACCGTGAACGTGTTGCGCGCATTGCCAAAGACCTCGACGACGCCGCGGTACGATCGATCGTCCACCTGCAGCCGCGCCGTCCGCGGCGCAGAAGGCGGCTGAATGCGGATATGAGTGTCCATGGGAACGACAAGGTACCGGTTGCCGTCCAATTCCACCGCCATCCTGTAGCGCACGTCGCGTTTGGCCACCACCGCGCCATTGGCCGCCTCACCGAGCGTGAGGATCGTGGAGAAACGAACGGTTCGCGCCGATTGCCCCTGAATGCGAAACGCTTCGGTCGAGCGGATGGTGACAGCGGTGGCGTTCTGATCGAGACCGATGCGGACGAGCGGTTCGGCTTGCTGCAGTGCAGGAAGCAGCAACAGCGCCGCGAAGAAGACTCTTCGTATCATGGTACAAATTGTAGAGGAACGCGACGCGCAGATTGAGGCGGGAAAGAATCCCTCACACCTCAGCCTCTATGACGGCGAGCGTCTGCCTCGATGCGCCAACCACGGCGCCGGCGGAGATGCTTCGATTGAAGGTGGCCAGGGCGCCCGACATCTTCGTCGCCAACCCCAGCAAATAGATATCGCTGACCTGCCGGTGCCCGCGAATGAACGACGGGTTGAACAGCCGCTCGTCGCGGAGCGACACCGTGTCCGGCCAGAACACGTGATGTCCGCTGCCGCAGAACGCGCGCAGGCGTCCGACAATCTCGTCGGGGCGGTTGACGACGGCGCCGTACTTCGCATGGCAGAGGACGCGGACCAACCCGTTTTCCGTGAGGGCGCAGGTCGCCCACCCGTTGGCGCGCTGTTCGGCAAACCAATCGTGCGCCAGCTCGTGATGGACATGGTCGGGATCGAACAGCGCGACCAGCACGTTGACATCGAGCAACGCGACGGCACTCACGAGACGCGACGCATGCGACGGCGGCTCACCCCTCGTCTCTCAGCTCGTTGACCAGGCGAAGCGTCGGACGGGGCGCAGTCGCCGCACGGCGTGGCAACACCGGCACACCGTTCCGCACCCGGGCGGAGCGGGTGGGCGCCAGTCCCTTTCGCGCCAGCTCCGACAGCACTTTGCCAGCGGTCGTCCCCCGAGTCGCCGCAATCTCCTTCGCCGCCTGCAGGATGTCTTCGTCGAGGTCGAGCGTGGTGCGCATGCCTGGATCATCACGCATCACGCATCAGATGTCAACGGCCGTCGGTTTCTCGCAGTCGACCGTACGAACGCCTCCCCTCGCAAAGCTTGAATCGAGGCCGATGCATCATTCCTGCGTGATGAAACACGTCACGTTCGTCGCAGCCGCTGGGACCGGAAAAGAACTGTGGGCGCCAGGCTCGACGCCCAGGCGAACGCCAACCCGATGACCTATCGGGGGAAGAACGGGACACGAACGACGACCGCCTCTGTCGAACCCATCTCATAGTTCGCCGCCACGAAGGCACGAAATCACGAAAGAACAACAAGCGAGTGCTTTTCGTGTTCTCGTGATTTCGTGGCGGATGACGTCGGTCAGATACAGAGCGTCTGTTTGCACGTTCGATTCCATGGATTGAGAGAGGCGCTGTCGATATCGTCGCGCCGTGGATCCCCGACTGCGGCGGACGCGCGTCGGGCGCGATGGCGCATCGGCCTTCAAAAGAGGCAAAATAGGCGCGACTGGAGGAACCATGCAGAGCCTCATTCAAAGTGTCCATCACATCACCTTGTGTCCCGGAGGGGCACAGGAAGACATCGACTTCTTTACTGAGGTGCTCGGGCAGCGGCTCGTGAAGCAGACGGTGCTGATGGACGGCAGCATCCCGATCTACCACCTGTATTATGGGAACGCCGACGCCGACGTGGGGTCCATCGCGACCACCTTCCCGTACGCACGCAAGCCGGGTCGTGCCGGTTCGGGACAGCTCTCCAGCACCAGCTATACGGTCCCCGAGGGAGCGACGGCGTTCTGGAAGGAACATTTCGACGCTCACCAGGCGGAGCACAGCGGCATTCAAGAGCGGTTTGGCACGAAGTACCTTCGTGTGCGCCATCCGGCCGGATTACTCTTCGAGATGATCGAAGAGACGAGCGATCGCCGCAATCCCTGGACCACGAAGGAGGTCGGACGCGACGTCGCGACGCGCGGTTTCTTCGGGGCCGTACTGTCGGTGCGCGACGTGGCCGATCAGGAATCGTTCTTCGTCGACGCCCTCGGCTTTCGGAAGGTCGGCGTCGACGGTCCGTACCACCGCTTCGAGGTTCCAGGAAGCAGCGCCGGCCGCGTCGTGGACCTGCACCTCGAACCAGACCGCAGGCCGGGAAGCTGGGGCTTCGGCGCGGGGACGGCACACCACATCGCCTTCAACGTCGAGACCGACGAGGCGCTCGTGAAGCAGAAGGCGGTCTACGAGGAGCTCGGCTTTACCGACGCGTCGGAGATCAAGGACCGCTTCTACTTCCACTCGATGTACGTCCGTTCTCCAGGCGGCATTCTCGTCGAGTGCACGGCGAACGTCCCCGGCGGGTTCTATCAGGACGAAGCGCCGGAGGAGCTCGGGACGAAACTTCACCTTCCGCCATGGTATGAGGACCAGCGCGCCGCAATTGTGGCGCAGCTCGAGCCGATCAGGGTGCCCGAAGCGAACCGGCCGGCAGCGGGAGCGACCTCGAAGGCGCAGGTCGGCGTCGCCGCGCACCAGCAGGAAGGAGAACCGAAAGTTCAGGTGTCACACTACAAGGCGAAGTTTGAAACGCCCAAGCAGCCGACGTAGCTCGTGCGTCAGGGCGCTCCGCGTCGTGGGGTTGGCTGCTTGTGTGGTGTGCCGGCCGGCCGGCTCCGCGCAGGCCGCCGAGCTCACAAAGGAGACAGTCGAGGCGTTCGAGCGCTACGTCCGCCTGACGGAATCGCGCATCGACGCCGAAGTACGGCGAGGCACGGCGTTCCTGTGGGTGGACGCGCAGCCCGAGCGGGTCCGCCAGCAGACCTACCAGCAGATCAAGGGCGGCGAAACGGTCGTCGAGCGGATGCAAACGCGCGACGCGGGCCGCGACATCGACTTCCCCGGCGGGATGATCCATCACTGGGTTGCAACCGGGTTCGTTCCCGGCGTGACCTTGCCGCAGGTGCTGACGCTCAGTCAGGATTACGACAACTACCAGAACATCTATCGACCGGAGGTGCAGCGATCGAAGCTCGTCGCTCGCGACGGCGATACCTTCAAGGTGCATCTGCGTTATTACAAGAAGACACTCGTCACGGTCGTCCTGAACACCGACAACGACGTCCGCTATTTCGTGCTGGGCGAGCGGCGGGCGCATACGCGAAGCCACTCGACGCGCATCGCCCAGGTCGATCACGCCGGCACCCCGGCAGAGCACGAAAGACCGGTCGGTAACGACAGCGGCTACTTGTGGCGGCTGTACATCTACTGGCGCTTCGAGGAGCGCGATGGCGGCGTGTACCTTCAATCGGAGACGGTGGCCCTCACGCGCAACATCCCTTTCGCGTTCCGCTGGCTCGTCGGACCCCTTGTGTCCAGAATTCCCCGGGAAACGCTCCGCGCCACGATCACCGCCACGCGCAATGCCCTGCTGGCCCGCTCAGGGCCGCCCTGACGGCGGAGTCTCCAGGCCAGAGCCCGTCACGCGGCTCCGGACGTGTGCGTTCCCGCTTTCCCTTTCCACCTACCTGCCGGCCCGGCGCGCCGCGCTCGCCAATCCAACCGAGGCGCTCCGCTGCGACTGACCGTCAGGGTGTCGCGGCGCCTCGAGCCTCTCGACAACGACCTCTCGCGCCGGCCGGACCAGACTTTCATGACCGGGCCCCGGCTGGATTACAGTAATAGGACTTTTCGAAAGGATCCGTCATGAAAGCCGCAGTGATTCTGACGCTCGGGCTCACGCTGGCCGCCATCGTCATCTTCCAGGCTTCAGCGCCCGCGCAGACCGCCAAGGTGACCAAAGTGGACATGAAGGCGCCGGCGCCGCGGCTTCAGAACGGGAGGCCGGACTTCAGCGGCGTGTGGGCACGACCCGCGGCGCGAGACATGACGGAGAGCTTTACGAACCCGAACGGCACGAGCACCAAGGGCGAGCCCAATCCCCTTCCCTTCACCCCCTGGGGACAGATGCAGTGGGACAACTACAACCCGGTGAAGAACGGTGATTTCGCCGGGAGCTGCATGCCGTTCGGATGGATCCGGTCGTTTCACCCGCACCCGATGCAGATCGTTCAGAACAACGAATACATCACGTTCCTGTTCGAACAGAGCACCATGTTCCAGGCGGTGAACACCGAAGGGCTGCCGCACCGCAAGGACTGGGCGCCCACCTGGTTCGGCGATTCGCGCGGCCACTGGGAAGGCGACAAGCTCGTCATCGACGTCGTCAACTTCAACGGATACGCGACGCTTGGCACCATCGGGCATCCTGCAAGCGATCAGGCGCACCTGACCATGACGTTCGAGCGGCCGGACATGGGCCGCATCCTGTTCACCTGGGTTCTCGAAGATCCCAAAACGTACACGAGGCCGATCAGAAACGAACGGGTGTTCGTCAACACTCCCAACGTCGAGCTCATGGAGTACGCCTGCATGGAGAACAATCTGCAGTCGCTGCTCGATGGCGCGATCACACCCTGGGTCGCCCCACCGGATCATTCCGCAAGCGTGGTGCCGGCGCGGTGGGAGTGGACTTCGTTCGATCTGACGAAATCGCAGACCTACACGGGCGTCGTGAAGGATCTTACCTGGGAAAGAGACAAGCTGGCGGTCGCGAAAATCGACGTCAGCGGAAGGATGTACGACGTTCTCCTCGGCCTCCCGATTCGCATGGATTTCAGAGGCGTGGCCCAGGAAGATGTCGGGGCCGGGACGGCGCTGACCTTCCAGGCGGTGCCCAGCAGACACAGTCCCGCGGACCTTCGCGTCGAAACGCTCACGCTTGGGAAGACGATCACCGACATGCGGTGACATATTCGTCGAATGCAGCGCCAAGAGTCGAACCCACGAGGTCGGCGCCGCCCTCGGACCGAAGCGAGATTCATTGCGTTTGAGGACGTTATCGATCCTCTCGCAAACGATCGGTATGGATCACAACACAGATCGCCGGCATTACGTGCCCGTTAGCTGTGACGCCAACTGTGCCCGTGGCGCTGGCGAACCTGCGAATTCTAAACTGAGCGAAACCTCTAACCTCTAACCTCTAACCTCTGGCCTCTCGCCTCTGGCCTCCAGCCTCTAGCTCGAGTCTCAGAACGAGACACTCGCGCCGACGTGGACCGTGCGCGGGGGCTGAGCCGCCGTCGGAGTCCGATAGACGGCTCCCGACACGACCCTCTCCTCGACCTCCTCGCTGAGATTGAGGACGTTGTAGGCATCCAGAAAGACGGCTGCCCTCGCGTGTAAAGTCTTCTGCACGCGAAGGTCGAGAGTGCCTGTAAAGGTAAAGCGCGACGCGCCATTCGGAAAAGCGCGAACGACGTCGGGCCCCTGGTTGAGATCGGAAACCAGCACGAGGCGGGAGAACGGCTGTCCATCCTGATACCGGGCGATGACGCCGAGCGTCGTCTCCCAGGGCAGCCGGTACACGCTCGCGATCTTCACCATATACGCGCGATCGCCGAAGAGGCGGCCACGCGGGTGGATGGCCGAATTGGGATCGACGGCCACGTCGCCGGCGACGCCCGGATCGTTTTCGACGCTGCCGAAATTTCTGTTCGCGGCAAAGCTCTCGGCCAGATGCGCGATTCCAGTGAACAAAAGCGAAACCCGGCGGCTTCGAATCTCCGCGGCGGCCCTGATCCCCAGCCGTCGCGATGTTCCATCGGGCAGGTTCGTCAGCAGGCCATCTATCTGATAGGGAACCTCGGATGGGAGAAGGTTCGCCACTTCGAGCACCTGGTCGTCGGCGCTGCCCACCACGTCAGGGCCCGAATCGGGGATGCCGACGGTCGAGTATTGCGGCCCGTTGGTCGCCTCGTTGACGACGCCGAGCAACCGTCGCTCCCATTTTGTGAAGCCAGCGAACTGCATGTGCAAGCCCGGTCGGGGACGTGCGTCGACACCGAATGTGAACTCGTTCGAATATGGACGTTCGATCGCCTGATCGATTCGACTCACGGTCGACGTCATGAGCGCGGAGGGCGTGGACGTCCAACGAAGCACCTCAATCGCCGACGCCGCCGGATCGCCGAGGGCGAGAAAGTCGAGAGGCAGGAGGTGAGCCGATCGCGCGGCGCCGGCAAACAGCGAAATCCTATGCTGACTGGACAGCTCCCAGCGGGCCGACACTGTCGGCAACCAGCTGGACCAGCCGACGTTTTGCTGCGCACCGTCGGCTCCAGCGTCGAGCCGCTCGTAACGAAGCCCCACGTCCAGCGTTCCGCGCGACGCAAACGGGAGACGATCGGCAACGAACGCTGACACCGTCGTGGAGCCTCGCCCGGAGAGAAGGCCGGACGTGGAGTAGCGCCACAGACGGCTCTGTAAGCCATCGATGAGTTCACCGATGGTTCCAGCAAAGCCGGGATCGCCCGAAGACCGGGCGTTGTCGACGCTGACTCCTGCCTGCAGCTCGCCCGGGCCGATGCGGTGCTCGGTCCTCGCGCCGCCAGAAATCAGCCGATCGGTCCGCTGACGGGCGTCGAGCACACGCTGGTGGACGGGGCCGCCCGACAGCCGATCGATCGTGACGAAGGACTGCAGCAGCGACTGGGGCTCGCGTTGCCGTCGCGTAAAGGCCCCGAAGACTCGCCACGCCTGCCCCACTCTGTCTGAATGCGACCAGGTCGTCTGCACGTGCACCGCTGCATCACGGACGCGCGTCGAGGGATCGACGAACATGGCCGTGTCGGCTGGCGCGAAGAGCGCGCGCTGAACGGCCACGAACGCGCGAACCTCATTGGCGTCCGACTGCGACACCACGAGATGACCGAAAGCCGATCCGAGACTCGAGTCACGGGAGGCCGACGAATCGCGGTGGGTCTGCGATGTGCCGGTCCACGTGCCGGCCGCCACGAGCCCCGCTCGCCCGGCCGCAATCGGACCGCTCACGAGAACGCTTCCGCGGTTCCAGCCGGTCGGTCGGGCGACCGGCGGGACGGACCCCGTTTGTTCCGCAGTCCATACGTCGCCGAAGGAAGTCGAACCGACTCCGCCAACGCTCCATCGATCACCGGGTCGTCGTGGCTCGAGCGTGACGACCATCCCCGGCGTCGTCGACGTGTCGGACGGCGCGACGCCCGTCGCAATCGAGATTCGCTGCCATATCGACAGTTCAGGCAGGAACAGCGGCTGACCTCCGGTCGAAGGATCGGTGATGTCGACGTCTCCCAACCGGAATCGGGTCTGGGTCCATGAGCTGCCGAACGCACTCAACCTGGGCGCAGCGGCGAAGTCGAGCCCACCCCCAGACACCCGGTCGCTGATCACTTCGGCTTGCGTGGTCTCCATCAGCGAGAAGACGCTGTCCCCCGCCGGGAGCTCCGCGGCGAAATCCGCCTCGATGGTCAGCGCGAGATCCGGCCGGTCGACCAGGGCGTCGCCGGCGGTCGTCCGGAGGTTTTGTGCCCGCGCCGGGACGCTGAACAGCGTGCCCGCCACGACGAAGATCGTGGTGCCGCGTTTCAAGAAGAAGCGGCCGCGCCGGCCCGCCCGCTGCTGTCGAGCGCGCGATCGAGACACCGCTGAAAGCACGAGCGCGCAGCCGGCGAGGACGGTGGCGCGCATGGCCCAGGTGCGGACCTCGTCGACCGTCGCTGTTGGCGCAGCCAACGTGACACCATCGAATCTGATCACGGGATTCAGGTACAGCGTCCGGTGCGATGCCTTCAGGACGGC
This sequence comes from Vicinamibacterales bacterium, assembly GCA_035537875.1. Classification (GTDB taxonomy): domain Bacteria; phylum Acidobacteriota; class Vicinamibacteria; order Vicinamibacterales; family CAVVIG01; genus DATLLJ01. The sequence goes on from DATLLJ010000062.1 coordinate 8,331, forward strand.
GCGGATGTAGGTATCCTCGGCGGCAACCGTGTACGACGCCGAGTCCTCCGCTTCGACGGCCTTTCTCAGCGTGCCGTTCTGGCCGATGAACGAGACGTGCGCCGGCGGTCCTGTCCATCTGACGGTGATCACATCGCCCCATACGTCGACGCTCGACAACATCAGCTCGGGCTCATCGAGATCAGAAGTTCTGAGGACGGCGTAGTGGCTGCCGACCGCGAGGGCGTGCGTGAAAGCCGCGGCGTCGAGCGAAGACGATCGGATCATGTTCCAGGCAGTCCCGAACCGCCCGTCCACCGTCAGGTCGTGCGTGTCGTCGTTGCCAATCGCCCAGACGGGGTGTCCGGCCGAGAGGACGGCGTCCCATTCGGACTCGGCCGTGAAGGGCCCATTGAGGATTTCGAGCAGCCGGTAGCCGGTCAAACGCCGCAGATCCGCGGGCGGGTAACTGTAGCCCCGAAGAGTGGAGGGATGGGCGATGCCGACAATGTCAGCTGACCGTCCCAGGCGATCGATGACGTATTGCTTCTGATGGATTCCCTGCCAGACCGGAAGGTCGAACCAGTCGACCCGGCGGGCCCCGATGACGAGCTGATGATGCTTTCCGAGGTTGAACCCGTGCTCGTAGATGGACAGGGCCTGGTCCACCGGCGTCCCCAGCTTCTGGTAGTTGGAAACGCCGGCCAGATCGTAGCCGCGCTCCCGGTAGGCCGCGACGACTTCCGCGTCCGACTGCCGACCGTTGGTCAAGCCCAGCCATGCCCGCCCGTGCGCGTGCAGGTTGGCGCGGCGCCATGGTCCGTGGGCCAGTGCGTACGGGTTGTACAGACTGGTCCCCGAGAACGGCTTTTCCACCGGAAACCGGTAGACCGGGGGGAAAGCATAGGGCAGCACCAGCAGAAGAGCGAGGACGGCCAGGATAGACGTAGTCAAAGAATGCCCATCATCTTAGCGTAGTGATGGGTCTCTCTGTGGATTGTCGACCGCAAAGCCATCTCAAGAGAGAGTGCCGCCCGGCAAGCCCTTCAAGGCGTTCTGAACCGGTCGTCGATCTCCACTTGATAGCCGCTGGCGAGCCGGTTCGATTCGTTCGCCATGCCGACGACCGCCATCAGCTCGGCCAGCATCGGGTCGGTCATGCCGGCCTTTCTCGCCGTCGCCGTGTGCGAGGCGATGCAGTACGCGCACTGGTTCGACGCGCTGATTGCCAGGTAGACCATCTCCTTGGTGAGCACATCGAGCGCGCCGGGCGCCATAATGTCCTTGACGCTCAGCCACGTGCGCCGCAGCGTCGCCGGATCGTGGGCGAGCGCCTTCCAGAAGTTGTTGATCCAGTCGATCTTCCGCGTCGCCATGATGTCGTCATACACTGCTCGCACTTCTGCTGTCGCCTGTTCGTATTCGATGAATCCCAACGTCGCCATCGATCACTCCCGGGGTGCCCCCCTGCCAGAACCATTTCCTTGGCTTCGTGGACCAGCCAGTCTAAGGTAAGTATGCTGATTGGGAGGACCTATGCGCAGACCGATTCCGCCGATTGAAGCGTGGCTCCTGGCGCTCGGAGCCGCGGGCGTGATGTACGCCCAAAGCGGCGATCCGATACCGGCGCCAATCGAGAAGCGCGGCCTGATGGTCGAGATCAGCGACGTCGTGCGTCTTCCGGACACGCGCAAGCTTCGCCCACCCGATCAGGACGTCGTGCCGGCCGGCTGGGCACGGGTGAGCTACGTCCGCGACCTCCCGGATGGGCGGCGGTTCGCGAACGACTCGCGCGGCTTCCTGTACGAGCTCGACCGTAACAATCAGCCGACGGTCTACGCCAACGTCGGCGCGGCGTTCCCGCTCAGCGTCTACAACCGGCTGGCCAGCGGGTTCATCGGGTTCGACTTTCATCCGGATTTCGCGCGAAACGGTCTCTTTTATACCGTTCACGCCGAACGAGCCATGGGTAACCCGGCAACGCCCGACTTCATCCCGCCCGGGTTCACCGCAGCGGATGTGACCTTCCACAACGTCATCACGGAGTGGCACGCCACGAACCCGGCCGCGAGCACGTTCGATGGCACCCGGCGCGAGCTGCTCCGCGTGGCCCACATCGTCGACAACCTCTTTCATCCGATCGGCCACGTCGAGTTCAACCCGACGTCGAAACCGGGCGCCTCCGATTACGGCCTGCTCTACGTCAGCGTCAGCGACCTCGCCTTCAGCAACGGCGGCGGACCACGAGCGAACAATCCGTCGCAGACCCAGCGGCTCGATTCGATCGTCACCGCCATCCTGCGCCTCGATCCGCGCAGTCCTTCGGCGTCGAAAGGAACGAAGGGTCTCGGGGACTATACCGTTCCCGCGATCAACAAGTTCGCCGCCGACGGCGATCCCCGCACGCTCGGCGAGATCTACGCCTACGGCTTCAGAAACGCCCACAGGCTCTCCTGGGATCCCATGGATCGGACGATGTTCGCCTCGGACATCGGCATGAGCAACATCGAAGAGATCAACATCGTTCACGAAGGGGGAAACTACGGCTGGATGCGGCGCGAAGGGCTGTTCGAGAACGGGATTGCCAGGCCGGGCGGCTCCCTCGAGCAGTTGTTCCCGTTGCCCGCCGAGATTCTGGATGGACGAAAAAAGGACGAATTCGTCTACCCGGTCGCCATGTACGATCACGGCGAAGGCCAGGCCGTGACGTCGGGATTCGCCTATTACGGCCGCATCCCCGCGCTCCGCGGCAAGTTCGTGTTCGGCGACATCGTGCGCGGCCGTCTGTTTGCGGCGGACCTCGCCGCCATGAAGAAGGCTGACGACGGGATTCCCCAGACGGTGGCGCCGATCGAAGAAATCCAGCTCTACACCCGGGAGCGGAGTGGCAACCGCACGTTCGTCACGTTTCGCGAGCTGATTGAGAAGACGATGGGCGCCACGATGACGCGCGCGGATCTCTTCCTCAGCCGCAGCCGAGACGGCGAGCTCTTCCTGACGTCGAGACAGGATGGGATGATTCGGATGCTCGTCCCCGACTCGACGGGCGCGAGCGCGACGTCCGCGGGCCGGTAACGCAAGGCGACCTGCAGCGGCTGGGGCGCTATCTGGGCGCGAACTGCTTGGCCTCCGCCTCGTAGCCGCGGGCCAGGTAATACAGCGCTTCGTCGAAGAACGTCCCGACCCGGACGTTGAGCTCCTGCAGGCTCTGCAGGTGCATCGGGAGGACGTAATCGCCTTCCATGCGAGGGAACGATGCGTCGACCAGGCCGTTGTCGGCGATGTACTGGCGCAGATGGCGTTTGAGCACGATGATCGCGTAGATGATCTCGCTGAGCAGAATGCCCTGTCCGAACCGTTGCCGGCCCCAGTCGTCGAATTCCGCCTGCACGCGATCGTGCTTCGGTTCGCCAATCCAGTCACCCAGGCGATGAAACAACTGAAAAACGCGCTGCTCGAGCTCGTCCGGAGGGACGGCACGGAACCCCGGCGTCCGCGGGTTGGTCATCAGGTCCTTCGTCACCTCTTTGGCGAGCGGGCCGGCATGGATTTCAATGAGCTCAATGAGCTTTGCTCCGATCATGACTTCTCCTGAAAGGCCGACGTCACCACGTCCGAACCCACCACTCCGCGTCTCGATGTTAGCTCAACGGCCTGGAGTTTGAGAACTGGGGAAACGCCAGTACTCACGCCTACCCCCGATCGAGGCGATAGTGATCGGTCGCGGGTCGGTTACGTCGTCCCTGCGCTCGAATCGTGGACCGACCGGCGCCCGGCGACGAGGGACGACCAGGGGAGACGGACGCGGCTCCAGAGCCGTACCCTCTGCAAATCGTCGAAGATCGAGTAGAAGACCGGCACGGTCAGGAGCGTGAGGAGCAGACACAACGACTGTCCGCCAACGACCAGGACGCCGATGGAGCGGTTGGTCGCCGACCCGATGCCGCTCGACACGACGAGCGGCAGCATGCCCGCAACCAGGGCGACGGTCGTCATCAGAATCGGCCGCAGCCGATCGCGATTGGCCTGCAGGATGGCCGCGTCTCTCGAGAGGCCGCCGGCGCGGAGGCCGTTGGTGTGATCGATCTGCAGAATCGCATTCTTCTTGACGATCCCGAACAGCAGCAACAGGCCCAGACCCGAGAAGATATTCACTGATTGGCCGGCGACCAGCAGCGACAGGATGCCAAAGGGGATGGCGAGCGGCAAGGTCAGGAGAATCGTGACCGGGTGGATGAACGATTCGAACTGCGCGGCCAGCACGATATACATGAAGATGAACGACAGGGAGACCGCAATCAGAAAGTACATCGCGGCTCGGCCCAGCTCCCTCGATCCACCCGCAGGACCGGCCCTGTACCCCGCCGGCATCTGCAAGTCGTCAACCGCCAGCTGCAGCTGCGCCAGCACGTCGCTCTGAGACGCCCCCGGGATGAGGTTCGCGTTCAGCGTGACCTGGCGTTGCCGGTTCAGGCGCTGAATGCTCGACGGTCCGGTGGACGGCATGACGTCGACGATGTCGCCCAGCGTCACCGCTCCTCGACGGGTCGACAGGACGGTCAGGCGTTTCAGTCCATCGAGGTTCGTTCGGAACGGTTCGCTGGCGCGAAGCATCACGTTGTACTGATAATCGCCCACGTCGAACGTGGAGACGTTCTGGCCGCCGACCATGGTGTTCAGCGCCTGCGCAATGTCCTGGACGCGGACGCCGAGGTCGGCCGCGCGCTGCCGATCGATGTCCACGCGGAATTCCGGCTTGCCGATCACCAGAGACGTGTCGGCATCGGCCAGATCGGGAAGGCTCTTCATCCTGTTCAGCAGGGCATCCGAATACTGGCCAAGCTTCTCCAGGTCGGGACCGGCTATGAAATACTGAATGCCGGCGCCGCCTCCGCCACCGACGGCCGCGACGCTGGTCCGAAGGTTTCCGGGATACTGGCGCAACAGACCGCGCGCCCGCACCAACATGTCGTCCTGGGTCGCCTGGCGCGCATCGGGCGGAACGAGCTTGACGTATATCGACCCTGCGTTGACGCCCCCGGGGACTCCGCCCCCGCCGAATCCACCGCCGCCGCCCGTCCCTCCGACGGTCACAAGAGCGTCTCTGACCTCGGGATAGCGGCGGATGTCGGCGGCCACGCGTTCGACGACCGTGATGGTCGCGGCCAGGCTCGAGCCCTCCGGGGTTTTCACCCCGATCTGAAACTCGGAACGGTCGTCCGACGGCGTGAAGTTCTTCCCGACCATCGCGAAGAGCGGCACGATGCTGGCGATGACGAGCACGCTGACCACGACCACGAGACCGCGATGAGCCATCGACCAGCGCAGCATCGCCATGTACGCTCGATCGATCGGGCGAAAGACCGCCGATTCCTTGGAGTGCGAATGGCCGCCACCGCCCGGCCGGATTCTGATCCATCGTGAACTGAGCATCGGCGTCAGCGTGAAGGAGATGATGAGCGAGATGCCGACGGCGAACGCTGCCGTCAGACCGAACGACGACATGAAGCGCCCGACAATGCCTCCCATGAAGCCCACAGGCACGAACACCGCCATGAGCGACAGCGTGGTGGCCATGACCGCGAGGCCGATCTCACGAGTGCCCTCGATGGCCGCTTCGAAGGGCGGCATGCCCTTTTCCTCGATGAAGCGATAGATGTTCTCCAGCACGATAATCGCGTCGTCGATCACCACGCCAACCATCAACGTCAACGCGAGCATCGTGATCTGGTTGAGCGTGTAGTCCATGGCCCTCATGAGGGCGAAGGTCGCGATGATTGAGGTCGGAATCGCAATGGCCGCAATCACCGTCGTGCGGATGTTGGCAAGGAAGAAGAAGATGACGAGCGATGCCAGGAGACTGCCCACGATCAAGTGCTCCTGGAGCGCATGGACCGCCGCTTCGATGAACAGCGATTGATCGTTGAGCACGTCGGCTTCGACGTCTTGAGGGAGTGTCGATGCGATCTGGGCGAAGCGCGCCTTCACCGCCTGCGCCACGGCGACGGTGTTCTGGCCCGACTGCTTGGACACCACGAGCGTCAGGGCCGGGCGCCCGTTCAGGAACGACGCGCTCCTCAGTTCTTCCTGGCTGTCTACGGCTTCGCCGATGTCGCTGATCCGAACGACGTACGGGCCCCGATTGGCGACGGGAATCGCATTGAAGGCCGGCGCATCGGTGATCTTGCCCATCGTGCGGACGGTAAATTCCTGCTCGCCCTGGTTCATCCGTCCGCCCGGGAGCTCCAGGTTCTGCTGCCGCAGAGCCGCGGCGACGTCGGTGACCGTAATGCCGTGGGCCAGCATCCGGTCGGGATCGAGGTGGATCTGAATCTGTCGGGCGGCGCCACCGACGATCTGAATCTGACCCACGCCGGTGACGCTCTCGAGCGGCTGCTTGATCAGCTCGTCGGCCAGTCGCGTCAGCTCGTGAAGCGGGCGCGGACTCGAGACGACCAGCTGCAGCACCGGCGCCGCATCGGGATCGAATTTCTGGATCACCGGCGCCAGGGCCAGTTCGGGCAGCGTCGGGATGACGAGGTTGACCTTGTCGCGCACCTCCTGCGCCGCAACGTCACCATCTTTCTCGAGGAGAAACGCGACGGTGACCTGCGATCGCCCTTCCACGGACGTCGAGCGCAACTCGTCGATCCCGCTGATGGTGTTGACCGCCCCCTCGATCTTCTTGGTGATTTCCGTCTCGATCTGCTCGGGAGACGACCCCGGATTCGCCACCGTGATCGAGACCGTCGGCACATCGATGTTCGGCAGCAGATCAACGCCCAGGCCAAAGAACGAGAAGCCGCCGACGACGGTGAGCGAGAGGACGAGCATCGTGGCGAAGACAGGGCGCCTGACGCAGATTTCGGCGAGCTTGTGCATGATGGAGCGCTCCTACCGCGCGCGTTCTGTGCGTCCCGCCGATCCGGACGCGTCTGTCACGCGGACGGCGGCCCCGTCAGAGAGCTTGTCGAGGTTGCTGGTGGCCACGACGGCGCCTTCCTGAAGTCCTGCATCGATGCGAACCGTCCCGTCTTGCGCCTCGCCGAGCTGGACCACGCGCAGGCGAGCGCGGTCGTCCTCGATCACGTAGATCGCGTCAGCGTCGGCCACTCTGAACACGGCATCGGCCGGCGCGAACACCGCCGTCTCGGTCGCCGACAGCAGAATCTGGGCGGTGCCGAACATCCCGGGCGTCACGCGCCCCTCCGGATTCGGAAAGGTGGCCTCAACGGTCATGGCGCGCGAATTGGGATCGATCGCGACATTCAAGGCCGACACCGAACCGACGAAGAGGACGCCTGGATATCCCGAAACCTCGGCCCGCACCGACAACCCACGCCGCACCTTGACCGCGTCGGCTTCCTTCACCTGCAGTTCCAGCTTGATGGGGTGGATGCGGACGATGGTCGCGATCTTCGACGCGGGCGTCACGTATTCGCCGGCGGCAACCGCCCGGGCCGTGACGTGACCGGAAAACGGGGCGCGCACGATCGTGTCGTCAACGGCCTTCTGCGCGCCCGCGACCTGCGCGCGCGCCTGCGCGACGGCGGCGCCGGCCCCCGTGTTCTGCGTCGCCAGCCGCTCGAAATCGCTCCGCGAGGTGAAGCCCTTCTCAAAGAGCTCGCCGCTCCTGCTGGCGTCGGTCTTCGCATGCTCGGCGTCGGCCTCCGCGCGCTCGAGGGCGGCCCGTGCCTGATCGAGGCGGAGGCGGGCATCGCGGTCGTCCAGCAGAACCAGCGGCTGGTCGGCCTTGACAATATCGCCCACGTTGACGAGCGTTTTGACCACTTGCCCGGAGACCTGCGGCGCCACGTCCGACGCCTCGTCCGGCGTGAACGTACCGGTGGCACGCACCACGACCGGAATCTCACGCTTGAATGCGGCCTCGGCGGCAACTGGAACGGTCGACGCTTCGGCGACCGGCGACGCTTCCGCATTGGCGCGCGCATCGTTGCCGCGACAACCGCCGAACGACAAGGCCGCCGAGATGACCACCGCGAGAGTGGCGACCTCAACCCCGCATCTGCGCATGATCGCGATTCCTCTCCTGATGTGCGGCGGCTTCATCCGCAGCAGCGGACACCGCCGAATCCGAACTCAACACCACGCCCGTCTCGAGCCCCGCGAGCGTTACGTTCAACACATCCGTCACCAGACCGTCCGCGTACTCCGCGGTGAGACGACCCGACAGACGCATCACCGCTACTCCCAGGACACCCATGGTGAGAATCCGAAGGGCCACCGATGCCGGCGTGTTCGCCGGAAATACACCCTGGCTGGTTGCCTCTTCGAGTTCTCGAATCAGTTCGTGTCTCATCTCGCGCGCAAATCCGAACCGATCGGATTCGCGGCAGATTCTCGGGACCGCCCTGTCCACGAACAGCAGGGCAAAGTACTGGGGGTGCTCGATGCTGAACCGATACAGCCGCAGGACCCTTCTGCGGAGACGCTCGATCACCGGCAGACCGCCGACCGGCCCAACGTCGCACGCCCCGAGCAGACGCACGCCTTCTTCGGCGAGCGCGAGAAAAATCTCGTCCTTCGATGGAAAGTAGCCATAGATGGCCGCGGGACTGTACTCGATCCGCTCGGCGATCTTGCGGATGGAGACGTTCTCGTAGCCTTCGTTGACGAAGAGGTCGCGGGCCGCGTCGAGGATGGCGCGTTTCACCGCTTCGCGGTCGCGTTCGTGCCGTTCTTTGATGCCCATCGGTTTAGTTGAACAGTGTTCAGAATTCTATCACCGTTAGACGCTGGCGAAGATCAACAAGTTCGTCTGTTTTGTAACCTGTTGGTCCTGAAAGCCTTATCTGGCTATGGCTTGACTGATTCGCCGCAGCACAGCGCCAGGCGCCGCTCGAAGAACCGTCGCTCCATGGCGTTGCGTGAAAGAGCTATGGCCGTCTGGAAATGTTCGCCCGCGACGGCGGCCCGGCCGCAGCGAAGCTCGAGCTCGCCCAGCGCGGCCGCGTAAAAAGGGTAGCTGGCGAGGCGATTGAGGCTGGCAATGGCGCGGATCTCTTCAAGGCCCCGCTCCGGACCCTCATGCTGCGCGACAGCAATCGCGCGGTTGAGCGCCACGACCGGAGACGGACGGACGTCCAGCAATCGATCGTAGAGTGCCACGATCTGTCTCCAGTTCGTGTCCTCGGGCCGGGACGCTTCGGCGTGAAGCGCGGCGATCGCGGCCTCGAGGTGATATTCGGTCAACTCCGACCCCCTGGCGGAGAGCTCGAGCAGCCGTTGACCTTCCGCAACCAGACCGAAGTCCCAGCGGGATCGGTCCTGATCGTAGAGCGAGCTCAGATTGCCGGACGCATCCACGCGAGCGGGCAGCCGCGCGGCGTGGAGGCACATGACGGCCGCCAGCGCTTGCGTGGCCGCCGTGCCAGTCGAGGGATGGTCGACGAGCAGCGTCACCAGGCGCAACGCCTCCCCGCACAGCTCCACCCGTACGGCCGATTCGGGTGAAGCGCCGTGGTAGCCTTCGTTGAAAAGCAGGTAGAGCGCGCGCTGCACGGCCGACAGACGCGCCGCGACATCAGCCTCCGCGAGATCGAAAAGCCGCCTGGACTTCCCGAGAACCTTTTTCGCGCGCGAGATGCGTTTCGCGGTCGCGACCTCCGTACTCAGGAACGCCCCCGCCACCTCGGCGACGCTGAAACCGCACAGGATGTGGAGCACCAGCGCGACCTGCGCGTCCTCGGTGAGCCGAGGATGGCAACACGAGAACATCATCCGCAGCAGATCGTCTTTCACGGCGGATGGACCGAGCAGCTCCTCGACCATCGGGACGAGCGTCCACTCGCTCTCGAGCAGGCGCCCGAGCTCCGGGGCGAACGTGCGGGCCGTTCGCTCGCGACGCAACAAGTCGATCGCGCGGTTCTTCGCCGTGGTCATGAGCCAGGCCGATGGGTTGTCCGGCACACCCCTGAACCGCCACACTTCCAGCGCACGGCAGAAGGCGTCCTGGACGACGTCTTCTGCCAGTGCGAGGTTGTGAACGCCGAAGAGCCGCGTCAAGGCGGCAACCATCCGTCCCGCCTCCCGCCGGAATAGATGGTCGTCGAGCTCCACCACTACCCCATCTGCATGACCGGTCGAACTTCGACGACTCCGCCGACGTCGAAGATCGGACACCCGAAGCTGAGCTCCACGGCATGGCTGATGTCGCGCGCCTGGACGAGGGTGTACCCGCCAATGATGTCCTTGGCTTCGGCAAACGGGCCGTCGGTCACGGTCTTTTGTTTCCCCGTCACGAGTTTGCCTGTGCGTTCGAGCGGATGGCCTGGATCTTTGATGAGGCCCTTGTCCGCGAGCTCCTTCATCCACCCCATCCATTTCTGCATCTGTTGCTGCATCTGCTCGGGTGACCCGTTTGGACGCTCCCCACCACGATACAAGAACACGAATTCACTCATGGCTCCCTCCTCAGTGTGACGACTCGTCTTGTAAGACGTTCGGCGGTTCTGAGGACGGACATTTTTCTTACTCACCGTTTTCTCGCGAGGAAATACCGGGTAGCCGGCCCTGTGCCCTCCTCTTCCACCGCGAATCCGCCCTGCTCGAGCAGGGCGCGCCACCGGGCAGGATTCTGCGGGGGATGGTGAGCGACAGCGTGGGGCGAAACCAGCCAGGTCAACCAGTCGACGTTGACGATGAGCACAAGAAACTCGCCCCGTGCTTTCAGTACGCGGGCGACCTCTTCCACCACCTTGACCTGACCCTCCGGCCTAAGGTGGTCGATGGCGTAGGCGCTCACGACACCGTCGAACGCCGCATCTTCAAATGGCATGTCACGCATGTCGCCAGTCCGCGCCTCGGCGCGGTCGGCGACGCCCGCAATACGCGCGTTGGTCATGAACCGCTCGGGGGTGTTGTCGTCGATGCCCCAGTACCCCTGGTAGATATCGAGCCCGATGACCGTGGCCATCGGCCGCGCCAGCAACACGCCGACGGCCGCCCGCCCCGACCCCGCCCCCGCATCGAGTACGCGGCCCGATCCTGATTCCAGAAAACGCTCGGTCGGAAGCCTCAAGGGCTGATTGATGCCCCAGACGACGTTGACGATGAACAGTCCGGCCGCGGCCCAGATCACGACGAGCGCCGCCACCGCTGACGTCCACCGCGGCCACGCTCGCCACAACGCCATGATCCCAAGCGCCCCGGCCATGACGAGCGGCACGAGCAGCCCGTAGCCGACAGCCCAGTTGTAGCCGAACTCGTACTTCGTGAAGGTGAACATATGCCAACGATACGGCAATGACGCTGAATCGATCATGAACGGGCCGTTCAGCTGCCGTTCAGCCCCATTTGAGCTATAAAGCATCCACCGATGAAGGTCCTCATCGTCGAAGACGAACAGGCATTGTCGGACCAACTGTCGCGTGCCCTCGGCGAGGCTGGCTACGTCATCGACACGGCGGCGGACGGCGAGCGAGCCGATTTCGCCGTGCGAACCGAAAGCTACGACGCCGTACTGCTCGACCTTGGGCTTCCACGCATTGACGGGTTGACGCTGCTGCGCAACTGGAGGAGTGCCGGCTTCGACGTTCCCATCCTCGTCCTGACGGCCCGTGGAAGCTGGCACGAAACGGTCAACGGCATCGATTCCGGCGCCGACGATTACGTGGCGAAGCCATTCCGCCTCGAGGAAGTTCTTGCCCGGCTTCGCGGCCTGATCCGCCGCGCCAGCGGCCAGCCGTATCAGCTGCTGCGCTGCGGTGGCGTGATACTTGATCCGCGCACGGCGCGGGTCACGCGCGACGGCGTGCCGGTAAGGCTGACAAGCCACGAGTTCCGCGTGCTCTCATACCTCATGCATCATCGCGATCGGGTGGTGTCGCAAATCGAGCTGACGGAGCACATCTACGCACAGGACTTCGAGCGCGATTCCAACACGCTGGAAGTGTTCGTGGCGCGGCTGCGGCGCAAGCTTGGGGCGCCCCTTATCGAGACGGTCCGCGGGTTGGGCTACCGGCTTGGATCCTGATGCTGTCACTCCGCGCGCGCGTGCTGCTCGGCTCGGTCCTCTGGACAATCGGTCTCTTCATCGTCTCGATGGCGGCGATGGCGCTCATCTGGCGCTACGTTCCTGACTTGCCGTTTCTCGGCCGCAGCGGCCAGATCCACTTCTGGGTCTTTCACACCTGGATACTCGTCGCGATTGCCCTGTGCGCCATGGTCGCCGGTGTCTTCCAGGTCCGGCGCGGCCTGTCAGGCATCACACAGCTCCGGGCGCATCTCGGCGCCGTGCACGAGGGGCGCGACGCCCGCGTCGAGGGGCGCTACGTCCCCGAAGTCCAACCGCTCGTCGACGATCTGAATGCGCTCCTCGATCATCGCGAGCAGGCGGTTCGCCGGGCCATCGCAAAAGGTGGCGATCTTGCACACGGCCTCAAGACACCGCTGGCCGTGTTGTCGCACGAGTCGGAAACGGCGAAGGTCGCCGGCCAGACCGAGCTGGCCGCGGCGATTGCCCAGCAAGTGGAGCGGATGCGACGCCAGATCGATTACCACCTGGCGCATGCGCGCGCGGCGGCGTCAGGCGCGATGCCTGGCACGAGATGCTCGATCCGGGAATCCGCCGACGGCCTGGCGCGCACGCTGCTCCGCCTTCACGCGGATCGACATCTGTCAATCGACGTCAGGGTGCCATCGTCCCATGCTGCGCGCGTCCAGCGCGAGGACCTGGACGAGATGCTGGGCAACCTTCTGGACAACGCCTGCAAATGGACATCGAGGCGGATCGTGGTCGATTCGGTGGAAACGGAGAGCGGTGTGATCCTCACGGTTGACGACGATGGATTGGGGTTGCCCGAGGATTTGAGGGAGACCGTGCTGAAGCGCGGGGTGCGCGCTGACGAGAAGTCGTCCGGGTCGGGCCTCGGACTCGCGATCGTTCGCGATCTGGCAGAGCTCTACGGGGGGGCCTTCTCCCTGCACGCGTCGCACCTCGGTGGCCTGCGCGCAAGACTATTGCTGCCTCGGGGTCAGTAGCGGCCAAGCGTGGGAACCAGCGCCGGCACCAGGCAGAGACAAGCCAGGAGCACCACGGCGCGCGTCTTGGTGAGCAGCTCGAATGCCCGCTGGCGCCGCTCCGTGAAGAGCACAAACAGCGCATCGAAGAAGAAGAACTGCCAAAAGAACGGCAGCTGTCGCAGAAACGACTGACCGAGGCTGATCCGGGCG
>DATLLJ010000063.1:0-5179 GCA_035537875.1 Vicinamibacterales bacterium
GAGCTTTCCGGCCATCTTGAAGGGGTGGCTCGATCGCGTCTGGACGCCAGGGTTTGCGTACGATCTCACCCCGGAAGCCTGGCGTGGCGACATCAACGGGAGGCGGCCGAGGCTCACGCACAAGAAGGCGCTGATCATCCAAACGACGATCTTTGATAAACGTGCCTACGACGCGGGCCTCCGCGAGGCCATGCGCATGGTCATTGATGAGTTCACGCTCACGTATCCGGGAATCAAGAAAGTCGAACACGAGTACTTCTATGCCGTGCACGGCGCGGACGACGCCACGAGGCGGGGCTACTTGGAGAAAGCGTATGCCCTGGGCCGCCAGTTCTGAACGTCCGTCGAAGACAAGGGAACAGGAGATGAGCGACAGGAGTTCAACGGGGAGAACCAGATGGACCCGAAGCGATTCGTAATAGGCACCCTCGTCGGCGGCGTGACCGTGTTTGCGACCGGCACGCTCCTCTTCTCGATCCCACCGGTCCGAGACTTCTTGGTTGACGCGATGAACGCAGGGTCAGCGACGGGTGTTGCGCGAGACCCGCAACTCGTCTGGGCCGTTGCCCTGGGCGCCCTCTCGTACAGCGCGCTCATTACCCTTGCGATCGGGTGCCGGCCGGACTCGTTGAACACGGGATCAGGAATCAAGATTGGGGCGGTCGTCGGCTTCCTCCTCTGGTTCACGGCGGACTTCATGTTCTATGGCATCAGTAACGTTGGAAGTCTGACGAGCACGGTCGTTGACCCACTCCTCGAGCTCGTGCCTGGCGCAGTCGCTGGAGGTGTCATCGCGGCCGTCCTGGGAAAGAACGCGAGCACGGTAGGCGAGAAGGTCACGTCGGTCTGACTTGGTTGGAAGCCCGCCATGTTGATCCCGAACCGCCGTTGGACAGGGGTCGGCCCGCGCCGAATGGGTCTCATCGTGTTCCTTGCGCTCATGCTGCTGGGACCGTCGCGAGGCTGGGCTCAAGTGCTTCAGTCCTTCGAGGAGCTCGCGCTCCGCGTCAACCTCGACGATCACCTTCAGATTGAGGATCAGTCGGGAGCCAAGGCCACCGGTCGCCTCTCCCGCCTCACGCGCGATGAGCTCGCGATCCAGACCGATGCGGGCGAGAAGCGTTTCGGCGAGCGACATTGTTCGCGAGGTCGACGTGCGCGGCCACTCGCTTCGCAAGGGCGCACTCATTGGAACCGGCGTGTTTGCGGTCCTTGGCGCGGTGGTGGTCTGCTCGCACGAAGGCGGTGGGGGCTGCACTATCGTCGGAGCGCTCGGCGCCGCCCCGATCGGCGCGGGCGTCGGACTGGCGATGGGGGCACTCATCTCCAGGATGAGGACTATCTATCGTGCGCCGGAGAGCCGCGCTTCCGTTCCGGAGTCACGCGCCGCCAGCGGTGTTCACGCCGGCCTGCTCGAGGATCTTGCACTTCGGGTGAATCTCGACGACCAGCTCCGGGTGGAGGAGCAGTCGGGGCTCAGAACCACTGGTCGCCTGACGCGCCTTACGGCAGATGAGATCACGATCCACACTGACGCCGGCGAGAAGCACTTCACGCGGGAGGCCATTCGCCAGGTCGCCGTGCGCAACCACCCACTCCGCGTGGCGGTGCTCATCGGGGCCGGCGCCGGTGCGGCCACTGGCGCCGTGGCCGCGTGCACGGGCCCGGAACGCGGAGAATGCGCGGACGCTCCGATCATTGCCGGCGCCTTCGGCGCGGGCCTCGGACTGGCTGTGGGGTCGCTGATACACAAGACGACGACCGTCTACCCCGAGGCGGAGAAGCGGACGCTTGCGGTGCCGGTGATCTCGCGCGATGCCGTCGGCGTCCGGGTGAGTCGACGCTGGTAATGGCAGGCTGTCCAACGGGGTTTCCTCTGCATCCACGCGTGTGCGCTCTGACTGCCGCACGGTCGCTACGCCCCAATTGAACCCGTTGGGAAAGTTGCGGCTCGTGTTTGGTGGCACCGACGAGGCCAGCGCCGTCACGACCCGACCGTCGCGACCGAGAAGAACGCGCGATCCTCGCCGCGGATGGTGCGCGTCTTTCCCCTGATCGTGAATGTGGCGGTGGAGCGGATGTCGGCGGAACTTTGTCGGCGGAACTGCCGCCGGCACTGAGTTCCACCGGGCCGGGCTCCATCACGAGATCGCCCGAAACGCCGGTGTAAGCGAGCACGCTCATCGGCACGTCGAAGGTGACGGTCTTCGATGCGCCGGGCTCGAGCTCGAGTCGCGCGAACCCAACGAGTTGCTGTGCGGGCAATGTGACGCCGGTCGCCGTGTCCGCCGCGTACAGCTGCGCGACCTCGGCGGCCGCGCCGCTTGCCCGTGTTGGTGACGGTGAGAGACACGCGTGCTTCACCGTTCACATCCACCGTGTCGCTCGCGAGCTTCAGTTGGCTGTACTCGAACGTGGTGTAGCTGAGGCCATGGCCAAAGGAAAACAGCGGTGTCGACGGCATGTCGAGATAGCCCTTGTGGATGTCGTCCTTGGTGCGTCAGTAGCCGCTGTCCCATTTCTGGGCGTAGTGGATCGGCACCTGGCCGACGTGCCGCGGCATGGTGAACGGCAGTTTCCCTCCGGGGTTCGTGACGCCGAAAATCGCGTCGGCGAGCGCGATCGCCTGGTGCGGTCCGCCGTAGTAATCGGTGACGACCGCCGGCAGCTTGTCGATCACCGACGCGAGGGCGTACGGACCTCCCATCGAGATGACGGCGATGGTCGGTTTCGCGGTCAGCGCCAGCCGAGTTCCGGAGCGACGTACTTGAGGATGCTTTCGAGCACGTGGGCGTTGTAGTCCACACCCAACTGGTTCGGGATCGTGAGGAGCAGCGTATCGGCCACTTTGATAGCCTCGTCGCCCGCGAGTTCTTTGACCAGCACGTCGGGTTCCGCGGCGTACGAGCGGCCGAAGATGGCGCGCGTGTTCGCGTCGATGTAGCCGACCTGGTCCTGGTCGCGGGCGGCGCGACCGAAGTACGCGCGGTCGCGGTCGTCGACGAGCGCGAAGATGCTGCGGCTGACAGACACGCGTGGCTCACGACGATGGCCGGCGTCCTTCCACGCCTCACGATAGGCTTCAATCTGCTTCCGCTGCTGTACGTGGAGCGGCTCGCCGGTCTCATCATCTTTGAGCGTCGAGCTCTGGAGATTCATGCCCAGTTTCGCAGCCCACTTGGATGTCGCGTTAGAACTCGAGCCCCACCAGATCCGCTCACGCAATCCCTCCGAATAGGGCTCGAGGCGCAGCAGCCCCGGCGGATTGGGAAACATGGGCCGTGGGCTGGGTTCCGCGAAGCCCTCGCCCTTCAGCAGTTCGAGGAACACTTCAGCGTGGCGCCGCGCCATGTCGGCCGGCGTCTCGCCGTCACGCGGCGCATAGCCGAAATACCGCCAGCCGTCGATCACCTGTTCTGGTGATCCGCGGCTGATGCCCAGTTGCAGACGCCCACCAGCGATGATGTCCGCGGCACCAGCATCCTCGGCCATGTACATCGTGTTTTCGTAACGCATGTCGATGACGGCTGTCCCGATCTCAATCTTCTTCGTGCGCGCGCCGACAGCGGCGAGAAGCGGGAACGGCGAGCCGAGCTGGCGTGCGAAGTGATGCACGCGGAAGTACGCGCCGTCCAGGCCCAGATCCTCGGCGGCTACTGCCAATTCGATCGACTGCAGAAGGGCGTCGGACGCGGTGCGCACCTCGGAATAGGGCGCCGGCGTCCAGTGGCCGAAGGACAGAAATCCGATCTTCTTCACGCAGGGCACCTCCGAGACGGTCGAGTCAAGAACACCCGTGACTTGCCGCTCCCCAACAACTCTCCTCGGATCATGGGCGGATGATCAAGCGGGTCGTCCTGTACCTCCCGGCTTGCCCAAGCCGATGGCTGGTGGTAGCTTCGCCGCGAGAAAGGGCTCCGTGACACCTCCGGAACTCAACGATCTCCGCGTGGTCAACGCGCCGCCGCTCCCCCCGGCCGCGTCGCAATAGCGCTGGCAACTGCCGTGATGCGAGCGCTGCGCATTGACGCAAAGAACTTGTCCAGGTAAAGTTATACCGCGGAAGAATGATGCAGAGACATGTGCGGACTGGAGGAGCGGAGCGATGAATGCCGGCCTGACCGCGGTCTCATGGCTCGACTGGAAGCTGGGCGCGCGTATGCTGCTGAAGTATCCCGCGCTCACGATCATCGGGGGCCTCTCGCTGGCGGGTGCCATCGCGATTGGGGCGGTCGGCATCGAACTCGCCGACGAACTGCTGTACAAACGGCTGCCGTTCGATGAAGGCGGCCGAGTCGTGCGCCTCGAGACGCAGGACACGGCCGCGTCACGCGTGGAGCCGAGGCTGCTCCACGATTTCGCGATCTGGCGGCGGTCTCTGAAGACGGTGGCCGAGCTCGGCGCCGCCCGCGTGAGCGAGCGCAACGTGCTCACGGGCGAAGGCCGTGTCGAATCGCTGCGCGTGGCGGAGATCACGGCGTCTGCGTTTCCGCTCACCCGTGTGCCGCCGTTGCTCGGCCGACCGCTGCAGCCGACGGACGAAAGGCAGGATGCGGAGCCCGTGGTGGTCCTGAGTTACGACGTCTGGCAGAGACAGTTCCTCCACGACCCGGCGATCATCGGCCGCGTCGTGACGGTGGGTCGCACGGCTCGCACCGTGGTGGGCGTGATGCCGCCGCGCTTCGGCTTCCCGCAGAATCAGCAGGTATGGGTGCCATTGCCGGTCCAGGACGCGCCGCCGCGCGAAGGGCCGGCCGTGCAGGTGTTCGGCCGCCTCGCCGACGGAGTGAGCTGGCAGGATGCCGCGGCGGAGTTCGACGTCGTCTCGGCACGCTTTGCCGCCGACCAGCCGACCACCCACGCGCAGCTGCGGACACGCGTTCGCGCATTCGCCGGGCGCACGCCGGGGGATCCGCTGCGACTGGAAGATCTGGCGGTCCACGCCATCGTCCTGCTGCTGCTGGGGGCGGTGTCGGCGAACGTCGCGACGCTGATCTTCGCGCGCACGGCGATGCGCGAATCGGAGATCGTCGTCCGCCACGCGCTGGGGGCGAGCCGTGCCCGCGTGATCGCGCAGATCGTCACCGAAGGGCTCGTGCTGGCCCTCGCCGCTGCCGTGCTCGGGCTCGTCGTGGCCCAGACGACAGTGCGCTATGCCTGGGCCCGGGCGAGTCAGGTC
>DATLLJ010000064.1:0-11416 GCA_035537875.1 Vicinamibacterales bacterium
ACAGCGACACGAAGCGGCCCTCTCTGCAGCCGCTGGCGACCTCGCGGAGCGCCAGGCACGCTTCGATCGCGAGTTGTCGCAGACGGTCGCCGATCGCGACCACGTCTCGCAGCGATTGCGCGACGCCGAACTCGCCCTCGATAACGTACGTCACGATCACCAGACGGCCGCCGCCGACGTCGAACGCCTTACCCAACGCGAGGCCGACCTCACCTCTCGACTGGCCGACGTCCAAGCCACACGCGACGCCCTCGATCTGCAACTGGCAGGGGCCAGGAACGCGATCGCGGACGCGGACGCCGCCTTGCGCGATGCGGAACAGCGACACAAAGCGGGACTGTCTGCCGCGGCCAGCGACCTCGCGAAGCGCCAGGCACGCTTCGACCGCGAGTTGTCGCAGACGGTGGCCGACCGCGACCACGTCTCGCAGCGACTGCGCGCCGCCGAAATCGCCCTCGCGAACGTACGTCACGACCACCAGACGGCCGCCGTCGACGTCGAACGTCTGACGCAACTTGAGGCCGACCTTACCTCACGACTGGCCGACGTCCAGGCCGCCCGCGACGCCGTCGAACGACAACTGGCCGACACGGCGAGCGCCTTAAAGCACTCCTCCGCGCACGAGACGGAACTCGAAGGGCAGATCCAGCAAGAACGCGCAACGCGCACCACTCTCGAACAGGCAATCGCAGATGCCAACGCGGCCCTCGACCAGATCCGTCGCGACCAGCAGTCTACTGCTGCCGACGTCGAACGTCTGACGCGACGCGAAGTCGCCCTCACCTCCCAGCTCGCCGATGTCCAGGCCGTCCGCGACACCCTCGACCTGCAACTGGCGGACGCAACGAACGCGATCGCAGACGCGGACGCCGCTTTGCGCGATGCGGAACAACGACACGAAGCGGCACTGTCTGCCGCGGCCAGCGACCTGGCGGAGCGCCAGGCACGCTTCGATCGCGAGTTGTCGCAGACGGTGGCCGCTCGCGACCAGCTCTCGCAGCGAATGAGCGCCGCCGAAATCGCCCTCGACAACGTACGTCACGACCACCAGACGGCCGCAGCCCATGTCGAACGCCTGACCCAACGTGAAGCCGCCCTCACCTTCCAGCTCGGAGGCGTCGAGGCCGCCCGCGACACCCTCGAGCATCGACTCGCCGACGCGGTGAACGCGATGGCAGACATGGACGAGCGCGCAGCCCGCGAACACAGCGCCGCAGTCGACCGCCAGGCGGACCTCGAGGCCCGGCTCGCACACGAGACCGCAACGCGCACAGCCGTGGGGCAGACTCTCAACGAGACGCGCGCTGCAGCGCTCGACGCCCAGCGTTCCTTCGAGGAGCAGGCCAGCGCCCTTCGCGCGCGAGGACTCGAGCAAAAAGCGCAGTTTGAAGTCTTTCTCGCTCGGGAGCAACTCGAACACGAGAGTCGGCTGGCGGAAATGCAGGGATGCAATCGCACCCTGGCGCTCGAACGCGATGCACTCCAGCAGTCGCTGACGACGGTTCAGGAACAATCGCAGCAGCTTCAAGAGACACTTGCGGCTACGGCCAAGGCGCTGGAGGTCGCGACACGCCGCAATGAGGTCCTGCGCTCCGAAGCCGACCAGTTGCCGCGACTGCACGAGCAACTCGACGAGATTCGAGTCGACAACAACCGCTTGTTCGAGCAGGCGGGGCTGGCGATGTTCCGGTGCACTCCGGATGGCGCACTCATCCACGCCAATCGTGCGTGTACGACCCTGGTCGGTCGACGCACGCTCGACCAACTGCCTGGCGCACAATTCGCGCCTGCTGTCTTCGAAGCTCCTGATGTCCTGTCCTGGCTCATCGAACGTTGTTCGAGCACAAGGGCAAAGGAGTCGATCGAGACTACCTGGCAGCGGAGCGATGGGGGACGCCTTTACGTTCGCCTGTCGGCGCGGCGACTAACACCGCACGACGTGATCGAGGTCACCGCCGAGGACCTCACCCGCCTGCGCGTCCTTCAGGCGCGACTTGATCAGGCTCATCGGATGGAGGCGGTCGGCCGATTCGCCTCGGAGGTCGCAGTCACCTGCGGCAACTTGTTGAGCGACATTTATCAGAACGGCCAGCAGTGGCTCACGAAGGCTGGCTGCAACGTCGGTTCAAGACAACAGGGCGAACTGCTGATCGACGAAGTGAGGCGTGCGGCCGACCTTCTGCATCAACTTGCGGCGTTCGGTGACGAACAGGCCCGCACGCCGGTGCTCGTCGATCTGAACACGCTCATACGCGATCTCCAGCCCGTTCTGAAACGTGTGGCCGGAAACCACGTCGAGATCCAACTGCGAGACCCGTCGTCTCCACTGACTGTCGACGTCCAGACCGAACGCGTCGAGAGACTGCTCGTGAATCTGGCCAGCTATGGACGTGAACGTATGCCGTCCGGCGGGAGGCTGCGAATCGATCTCGGCACGATCGTGGTCAATCGTCATTTCGCCGCCAAGCACCCCCACGTCCGGCTGGGCCTGCACGCACTGATCACGGTCACGGGGATCAGAACCGCAGCGCGAGCCGAGGGAGGGCAGCAGGCTCACGCCCACGTCTCACCGCGCGGACCCGGGAGATCCGCAAGATCCGGGGTAGACGTGGGAACTCTGCACGGGCTCGTAAGTGAGTGTGGCGGCCATCTGTGGATGACGGTCCAACCTGCGGGAGACATGGTCGCGAAAATACGCCTGCCGCTATTGAGCCCGCATGACCAGGTGTTTACTCGTGTAGCTGCGTTTCGCGGCGCTCGCGAGCGTTCGACCACGCGCTGATTCAGTGCTGATTTCGCGAGTGCTGAAGGACTTGCGCTGAATGACTGGCTCATGAGTTGCACTCGCCGCCGGTCTCTTGAAGACTTCCGAATGAATTCTGAAATAGACGGCGGAGTGGAACACTCGGCCATGCACACATTCGTGTAACTTGTTCGTCAGCTCACCTCCTGTTCATTTACGCGACCGGCGCCACCTCATGACCGACAGCCGCTTCCTTGTAGACGCGGTATGCCTCCTCGAACATCTGCTCCCGGCTGGCGAAGCGACTCTCCTCCCAGCACGCAAGCGGCTGCCTCCAGTCAGGAGCGATTCGGGATTACTCGACGGTGGTGCCACGCAGGACGACACCCTGATCGAAGAACAGCTTCAGCACTACAGACGCCGTGCGAGTGAGTACGACCAGAGGTCCTTCCGACAAGGCCGCTACGATCGCGGGGCCGCGCATCGTGAGCAGTGGTTCGCGGGACTGGGGATGATTGAGACGATAGCAACGATTTGGGGCCGCTTCCGATGGTTCGCGGGTCCTCGACACGCAGCGACACGTCCTCGTCCTCGAACGCGCGCCGCCCTGACGGAGACGACGTGAGGGTTTTCTCCACTGATATGTTGATATCGGTATTCCGCTGTAGTTCAATTCACGCGGCTGACAGCACCGGACAGCCGCCGGCCCGGGTCGCCGGTCCTGGCAGTGTTGCGGGCTGTCGAAGGAACACGATGTGACGATCCAACCCGGCTCCGAGTTCGGCACCTACACAATCCTGGGATCCATCGCCACGACTGGGTCCGCGACGGACGTGGGAGCGCTGTGGCGCGCCCGCGATTCCCGCCGGGGTTGTGAGGTCACGATCCGGACCTTCCCGCCGGCGCTCGCGGACGACCCCGAGCGGCGCGCGCGGATCGAGGCGGCGGCGCGGACGCTGGCGGCGCTCGATCATCCCGGCGCTGCGCGTGTCTACGGCCTTGAAGAATCCGACGGCACGCCGTTCCTGGTCACCGAGCTGGTCGAGGGCGAGACGCTCGCCGAGAGGCTCAAGCGGGGCGCGATTCCAGTCGCCGAAGGGCTCGGGCTCGCACTCCAGGTCGCGCAGGCGCTCGAAGCCGCCCACGAGAGCGGCGTCCTCCACCGCGATCTGAATCCGTCGACCATCCGCCTTGCGCCCAATGGCGTCGTCAAGATCCTCGACTTCGGCCTTCCGGGCCTGCTGGGCGCGGACGACGCAACGGCGGCAAGCGATCCGAACCTCTCGCACTCCCCGACGCGAGCCGTGACAGCGATGCGCTCCGGCTCCCTCTCGGGAACCTCCGCCTACCTCGCGCCCGAGCAGGCGCGGGGCGAGGTGGCCGACGCGCGGGCCGATATCTGGGGCTTCGGGTGCCTCCTGTTCGAGATCCTCGCGGGCCGGGCACCGTTCCACGGCAAGACCCCGTCCGACGTGCGGGCGGCCGTGCTCAAGTCCAATCCGGACTGGTCCCGCTTGCCGGCCGTAGTCCACCCGCGTGTCCGGTTCCTCCTCGAGCGGTGTCTCGAGAAAGACGCCGCGCGTCGGCCGTCTGACATGGCTGGTGTCCGCGCCGATATCGCGAAGACGCTCGAGAACCCCGAGGACGTGACTGCCGCGGGGCGCTCGGCGCGCCGCGCGTGGCTGCCGTGGGCCGTCGCCGTCGTGGGGGCCGCCGCCATCGGCCTGGCCGTGAGCTGGGCGCTGCGTCCCGCCGCGCCTTCCGCCATCGTGCGCTTCCAGATGTGGACGTCCCAGCCCGGCGGCGCCCCATCATTCTTGCAGGCGGTCTCGCCGGAGCTCGCCATCTCGCCCGACGGCGCGCGCATCGCGTTCAAGGGCGTGGACGGCCGCCTCTACCTCCGCGATCGCGACGACATGACGTCCCGCGCCGTCCAGATCACGGGACAGACGCGGACGCTCCACGCGCCGCTTTTCTCCCGGGACGGGCGTGAGCTGTACTTCATCGACGTGCCACCCGGCGACGGGACGCCAGCTCAAATCGCCTCCGTGCTGCCAAGGCTGCTGACTCTGAACCAGATTCCAGAGCCCGGCCTCGACCTCAAGAAGGTCCCGATCGACGGCGGAACGCCCACGCCGGTCCTGACGGGACGGCGGGATGAGGTGCTGGATCCGGCGTGGAGCGGTGGCGACACGATCCTGTTCGCCGATTCGCGCGGCATCCAGTCGGTTCCGGCCAACGGCGGCACGCCCACGACGATCCTCGAGGCGGCCGGCGCCCAGCATCCGCAGATGCTCCCGGGAGGGGAATGGGTCCTCTACTCGACCGGTGACCTCGTCAACATCCTGGCGCGCGGCGCGGCGAGCGCCGCGGCCCAGATCGTCGTCCAGTCGCTCGCCGATCCCAAGGACCGCCGTGTCGTCTGGGAGGGGGGTGTCGCCGCGCGCTATGTCGAAGCAACTGGCCACATCATCTACCAGGGGGCGACGCAGCCCGGGCTGTGGGCATTCCCCTTCGACGCCGGCCGACTCGAGAAGACCGGCGATCCTGTTCCGCTCGTCGAGGGCGTGATTGTGGACTACGCCCTGTCGGAGACCGGGGCGCTCGCTTATGCCGCCGCGCTCGGCGTGGCGCTGCCCACGGCAGGTTCTGACACCGCGGGCAGCGTTCTCGCGATCGTTGCGCGGAGCGGAAGTGTCTCGCGGCGGCTGCGTGTCGATCCAGGCATCTACCGGAACCCTCGCGTCTCACCCGACGGCTCGCGCGTCGTCTACGAGTTCGTCGATGCGTCGCGTGAGAGCCACATCTGGATCTACGACCTGGGCGAGGACTTCCCACGGAAGCTCACGTCCGAGGGCGAGAACCAGAATCCAATCTGGAAAGGCGACGGGGCGGTGACGTACGCCTCGAAGCGGGACGGAAAGTGGGGCGTGTATACCGAGTCCGCCAACGGCAGCGGCGAGCCGGAGTCCGTGGTCGCGGCCGCAAACGGGACGATCTATAGGCCCCAGGCCTGGGCGCCCGACGGCGCCCTCGTGCTGGTGGCGGCCGCCCAGGAGTCCGGAGCTCGAGCGGGCCGACTCGCCGTGCTTCCCGCGAAGGGGGACGGCAAGGTCCGCGAGATCGCGCCGGCCGAGCCCGGCGCCGACGAGTACGGCGCCAGCCTGTCGCCGGATGGAGCCTGGATGGCCTACATCGCCGAGTGCGCGTCGCGCTTCGGTTGCGCCCGTGTTCAGAGGTTTCCGCCCGTGCCCGGATCGAGCTTCCTGGTCAGTCAGAACGAGGCCTGGGTGCAGTTCTCGCCTGACGGCAAGCAGCTCCTGACCAGCCGCATCAATGTCTATGATGCCCGGGACGTGGCGTCGAAGGGCACGTCGGTCGCCTTCGAGAACCCACGCAGGGTCAACTTCAACGCCTTTCAGGCCGCGCTGGACGACCGCAGCTTCGACCTCCGCGGCCCCGCCGGGACTGAGTTCGTCATGGTCGTCCCGTTCGCCCCACAGGCTGGGCGCGGCGCGGCGGGAAATCCGACTGCACGCTCGCGAATCGGGTTCGTCCACAATTTCTACGAGGTTCTGAGGGAGCGCGTCCGCGCTTCCGGGGGGCAGTAGATCGTGTCCGAGTGGGAGGCATTCGCATGATCGGGCGGACGCTCGCGCACTACGAGATCGTGTCGGCGCTGGGCCGGGGCGGCATGGGTGAGGTGTTCCGCGCCCGCGACACGAAGCTCGGACGCGAGGTGGCGATCAAGACGCTGCCCGACGAGTACGCGCGGGATCCCGATCGGCTCTCCCGCTTCGATCGCGAGGCGCGGTTTCTCGCGACGCTCGACCATCCCAACATCGCCGGCATCCACGGTCTCGAGGAATCGGGGGGAACGCGGTTCCTCGTGCTCGAGCTCGTCGAGGGCGAAACGCTTCGCGACCGGCTCTACGGGCCTGATCGCCCGACTGTGCGCGAGGCGCTGGGGCTCGCGTTTCAGATCGCCCAGGCTCTCGAAGCCGCGCACGCCAAGGGCGTTGTCCATCGGGACCTGAAGCCTTCGAACATCAAGGTTACGGCCAGCGGGCAGGTGAAGGTCCTCGACTTTGGCCTCGCCAAGGCGCTCGACATTCCTGGCAGCGGCAGCACGGGCGACGCCAACCTCTCCTTGTCACCGACTATCAGCGCGTCCGCCACACGCCACGGGGTGCTCCTGGGCACGGCGGACTACATGTCACCCGAGCAGGCGCGGGGCGAAGCCGTCGACCTGCGAGCCGACATCTGGGCCTTCGGCTGCGTGCTTTACGAGATGCTCGCCGGACAGAAGCCGTTCGAGGGCCGGACGGTGTCCGACATCCTCGCGGCCGTGCTGAAGTCGGAGCCGGACTGGAGCCGCCTCCCGGCGGACCTCCGCCCCCGCGTCCGGTATCTCCTCGAGCGCTGCCTCAGGAAGGAAGCCCGCGAGCGGCCCGCGCGCGTCGCCGAAGTGCGCCACGAGATCGAGAAGGCGCTGGCGGACAAGGACGGCGCGCAGAGCGGCCCCGCCATGGCACGGGTCCGTCCGCGATCACGGCTCGTCGCGGCCGCTGCCGTGGTTCTCACCGGCGTCGTCGCACTCGCCGCCGGCACCGTCCTTCTCGACTCCTCCGAGCCGCTTCCGCTGATGCGCTTCGGCTTCCCTGCCGGTCCGCTCCGGAGCCTGCCGGAGATCCCGGTCGTGGCGTTCGCACCCGACGGGGCGCGCCTCGCCTACACGACGCTCGACGGGCTCCTGGTCCGAGGCCTCGACGAGGCCGAGCCAGTGGCCGTGCCCGGCCCGACCGGCTGGATCGGGACGCCGGCGTTCTCGTCCGACGGCCTGTCCCTCGCCTACGTCAACGCACCAACTGAGAAAGGGCCATTCTCGATTATGCGGGTCCCGATCGGCGGCGGCACGCCGGCCACGATCCACATCGGGATCCCGAGCCTGCCGACCGATCTCGACTGGGACGCACGCGACGTGCTGATGTACGCCCAGCCCGACGGCATCTGGGAAGTGTCGGCCGCAGGCGGCGGCGATGCGCGGCTCGTCATCGCGGCAGCGGACGGTGAAGCACTGGCGAGCCCGCAGTTACTTCCTGGCGGCAGCGGAATCCTGTTCGTCTCGACGAAGGCGACGGGGCCCGACCGGTGGAGCAAGGCGACGATCTTCGTGGCGTCTCCGGGATCGGAGCCCGCCGATCGGCAGATCGTTCGCGAGGGCGGAAGCGATGCCCGGTATGTGCCCAGCGGGCACTTGATCTTCGCGGACGGCACGACGCTCTGGGCCGCGCCTTTTTCGCCGGGCAGCGGGCTCACCGGCGAGCGCTTCCGTGTCGTCGACCAGGTCTTCCGCGCCTCATCCGGCGTCTCCGACACGGCGCAGTACGCGGTCTCGGCCAGCGGCGCCCTGGTCCACCTGGGAATCGGCGCCGACGATCCGGCCGCGTCGGCCGCGGGCGGCGGCGTCACGCTGGGTGCGCCTCAGGGACTCTCGCTCGTGTGGGTCGACCGGATGGGGAAGGAAGAGCCGATCGACGTCAGGCCGGACCGCTACTCCTCGGTGCGGCTCTCGCCGGACGGCAATCGGGTTGCCGTCGTCATCGGGGGCAATCCGATCGCGGGCGAGCCGCGCGATGTCTGGATCGTCGACCTGCGGACCGAGGACATCAGCCGACTCACGACCGACGGGCAGAGCGACGCGCCGATCTGGCTAGACAACAACCGAATCCTCTACCGCGCGACGCCCATTCCCGTCGGCGTGTTCTCGGTGCCCGTCGATGGCGGCGAGCCGCGGCTCCTCCGGCGCTCGCCGACCGCGCCGACCGCGTATCCGATGGGACTGACGCCCGACGGCCGGACGCTCCTGGTCCTGCACGCGCCCAGCGTCCAGCAGCAGAACCTGTTGACGCTCCCGATGAACGGCGCCGGCGACTATGTGCGGTTGCTCGACGAGCCGGGCGTCCAGAGCTTCGCGTCCGTATCTCCCAACGGAAGGTTCATGGTGTACCACCAGGGCCCGAATTTTGGTGATACGAGCGTCATGGTCCGGCCGTTTCCCGAGGTGGCGCTCCGGAGCTACACCGTGGGGCCGGGCGGTTACCCCGTCTTTTCGCGTGACGGCTCGGAGATCTTCTACTTCGACGGTCAGAGTATCGCGGCCGTGCCGGTCAAGTACGATCCCTTCGACATCGGCGCGCCCGCCTCGCTCGGGCTGCGCGGTCCGTATTTCTACGGGGCGAACCGGACGTGGGACGAGGGCCCGGATGGCCGGTTCCTGATCACGCGGATGGGAACGCCCAGCCTGCCGCAGGGCTCGATCGAGATTCAGGTGGTCGTCGGCTTCTCGCGCGTGCTCGAAGGGCGGACGCAGTAGCGCGCCGCCTGGCAGCACACCACCCTCACCGCGAGGACCCGAGCGGCGATGCGGGTTCAAACTCAGTAACGGTGCCTTGAGCGGCCAGGGCACAACGAATGGCGAGTCTGGCGGGCGAGGTTTCGTTCGTGGGCCGTCATGTGATCGATCGAATGGCTGTGACGGGAGCGTTCGACGTCGATCTCGAGTGGACTCCTGAATCGCCCGGCGCAGCGCTCTCTCCCCACGCTGGTGCGTCGATCTTCACGGCGCTCCAGGAACTCGGGCCTCGAGCTCGAACCGTCCACTGCGCCTCTGGAGATCATCGTCATCGACAGCGCTGAGCGGCCCTCCGAAAACTAAGTTGGCCCCGCGTATGATCGCCCTGTGAGCCGGCCTCTGACGGTCTTCGAGGATCGCGAGTCTCATCGATGGGGGATGGTCACTGCCGCGCCGCATCGCTCGGTGCGCCCGCATGTTCGCCGCTACGTCGGATGGTGGGAGCATCGGACGACGCCGCTCCATCGGCCGGAGCTGCCGAGCGCCGAAGTTCCGCTCATCATCAGTTTCGGTGCGCCCATCCGATTGTTCGAGGTTGCCGACCATACGAAATCGACGGAGCTTGGCAGCTTTGCGACCGGCGCGTACGACGCGCACGTCGGCGTGAGGCGAATGGCTCGCAGGGCGGCATCCAGATCGATTTCACGATCCTCGGCATGCGGCTGTTCCTCGGCCGGCCGCTCGCAGATCTGAGCAACCGCGGCATCGCCCTCGAGGACATCTTTGGATCCGATGCGAGGCGCCTCAGCTCCCAGTTGCACGATGCTCCCACGTGGGAGGCGCGCTTCGACCTGCTCGATCGCGAAATCGCATCGCGCATTTCATCGGCCAGACGACCTGCCGGCGAAGTGTTGTGCACGTGGAAACGAATCGTGGAGAGCGGCGGTCTTGTGACGATTCGCGCTCTGGTCGAAGAGACCGGATGGAGTCAGAAGCATCTCATCAGCCAGTTCAGGGAACACGTCGGCCTTGCGCCCAAGATGTTTGCGCGGGTGGTGCGGTTCGGATCCGCAGTGGATCGATTGCGCCGCAAGGAACACGCGAGCCTCACCGAGCTGGCTCTCGACTGCGGCTACTACGATCAGGCGCACTTCGATCGGGACTTCCGCGCCTTTGCCGGCGTCACGCCAACGGAACTACTGAGTAGGCTAGGCAGCCACGGCGGCTTCTCGTCCGAGTGGGTAAGTTTCGTCCAAGACGTCGTTCACCCACCCGGCTACGCTGGGGCCCATGAAGCCAACTATATTTCCAGCCCTACGCTACAAGGACGCACCCGCCGCGCTCGAGTGGCTGTGCCGAGCCTTTCTGTTTGAGAAGCAGGCCGTCTTTCCGGCAGCTGACGGGACCATCGTGCACGCCGAACTGCGACGGGACGGTGGTGTCGTCGGCATTAGTTCCGCAACGCCGCCAGTGGAGAGCAACCCATGGTCGTCGGTCTCCAGGGCGTTTACGTGACCATCGACGACGTGACGCGCATCACGCGTGCGCACAATCGGCTGGCGCTCGTATCGCGATCACGCCGTACGACACTCATTACGGTTCACGCGAGTACTCGGCGTGGGAT
This sequence comes from Vicinamibacterales bacterium, assembly GCA_035537875.1. Classification (GTDB taxonomy): domain Bacteria; phylum Acidobacteriota; class Vicinamibacteria; order Vicinamibacterales; family CAVVIG01; genus DATLLJ01. The sequence goes on from DATLLJ010000064.1 coordinate 10,723, forward strand.
GTCCAGGGCCATCTCTGGGGCTTTGGGACCTATCCGATGGGCGCGCCATCAGGGGAACCGAGTATTTTCCGTGAGCTTGCATATCGACATGACCCCGACGCCGTCGCATGGCTCGCGCGTGCGTTCGGATTTCAGCCGGCGGTGCAGATCCCGGGTCCCGACGGCAGGCCGCTGCATGTGGAGATGCGCCACGGCGACTCGACGGTCATGCTGAACCTCGGTGACGGGCAGACCTCGAACGACGCGCTCACTCAAGCAATCAGCGTGCGGGTCGATGATCCCGATGCGCTCTTCGCTGGTGCTACGAAGGAGGGCGCAACCGTCGTGCAGGCTCCCACGACGACGCACGAAGCTGCTGGCTGCGCGATCCCGAACGTTTTCTCTGGGGTTTTACGACCTATCGCCCGAAGGTCTGATGGCGCTGGCCTTGTAAGTGTCCTGCTGACCCGGTTTCCGCCCGTTTCACACCTTCCTCCGCGGGGAGCATTTGTGGCTTCGGTAATAGCCGTGCGCTTCTCGTGGAGGCGGTGTGACCGGTTCGACTCCCGCGCATCGGACGCGGACGCGATGGATACGCTTCAATCTCGTCGGCGCCATGGGGTTCGCGCTGCAGACGCTGGCGCTGTGGCTCCTGGTGACCGCGGCCGGTCTCAGTGCCGGCGTCGCGATCACGATCGCGGTGCTGGCCGCCGTG
>DATLLJ010000065.1:0-4841 GCA_035537875.1 Vicinamibacterales bacterium
GCCGCTTCCGGTGGTTTGGACTCTGACCCTGCAGTCCGAGTCCGAGGGGCCGACCCTCATCTCTTGTGCAGCAAAGCTGCAGTGAGGTAACTGCGTTACATCACGCTTCTCCTCTCTGCGCCTTCGTGGCGCACACCGCTCTGCATATGCATTGCAGTTCGGCGCACGGAACGGTGTCTGTACGACTCGCACGCCAGCAGTCTCGAGGAAGTGCTGAACGGCGACACTCCACTTCCGATCTCGGTCGCAGATCAGAATGGAGCGCGTGCGGAGTACTCCCTCAACAGGGTCAGTCAGGTGACGCATCGTTTGGATGACGAACTCTTCATCAGGATACGGTGTTGAGCCGAGCACGTGGCCGCCGGATTTCAACCTGCACGCCGGGGCGTCCGTGGCGCGGTGATCCGTACGTCCATTTGCGCGCAATCAACTCGCGGTGCCACCGGAGGATCGTCTCCGGCGTGACCAACGACGTGACCTCCGCGAGCACTCGACGTCCCAGGCGCTCGCCGAGGACGGCGAGACGCCGCCGTTCGTCGTCACACAACTGCAAGCGTCGACCGTGCAGCTGTCGCTTGAGAACCCGGTTCTCCTCGCGCAGGAATTCGATCACGTCCCGCTGTTGCCGTTCGATCCATCCGAACAGCGCCGCGACAAAGAGATACAACGGAATCACCGCGGCAGTCTACGTCACTGCCTCGTCGATCCAGTTTTGAGACATTACGGGCGCGGCCTGACGTTCCGCTCGACGTAGAAGGCCAGTTGCTTGCGAAGGAAGAGATTCTCGGCTGCGAGGCAGGTGCGGGACGAACAAGTCAACGCCACGAAGCGCACAAGATCACGTACCAGAAGGAGCGCGGTGCGAATCATTCTTGCCGGTCATCATAGCGGCTCACGGAGCGGGAAAGGTCACCGGTGCGCAGGGCCGCTGCTCCGTCGCAGCGACATTGGCAGTGTGAACGGGCGCGCGGAATATCTGCGGAGCACAGCAGGCTACGTTAGCTTGAAGCGCGGGAACAGGCGTTCGGCGTTGCCCCGGAGCATCATCTGTTCGAACGGGCGAGGGAGCTTCAGGCCCGGCAGCTGATCGACGGTCGACTCTATCGGTTCGGGCGCGTAGTCGGTGCCGAACAGGATCTGCGACTCCGGCATGAACGCCTTCATCGCCGCATATGGCCAGGGGAAGCTGGCGTGCGCGATGTCGTAGTACCACTTGCGCAGCTCGGCGTACAGGCCGTTCGGCAGGTATTTTTCGGAACCGCGTGGAAGCCGGTCGTTCATGCGCCCGGCCAGCATCGGCACCGTGCCGCCGGAGTGCACGGTGATGAACCGGATGTTGGTGTAGCGGAACATCACGCCGTTGACGACGATGCTGGCGACGCCGCGGGTGACGTCGAAGTCGTATTCCAGCATCGACGCCGCCGGGCCGTACTGCAGAGTGCCGCAGCACGTCGGCGCCAGCGGATGCATGTAGACGATGGCATTGCGCCGGTTCAGCTCCTGCCACAGCGGCTCGAAATAGGGGTCGCCCGGCCACCGCCCCTTGTTGTCGTTGGTGTAGATGGCGATGGCATCGACCTTCAACGTGTCGTAGGCATAGGCGACTTCTTTCAGCGAGCCCTCGAGGTCGGGCATCGGGATGCCGCCCATCAGCCCGAACTTCGTCGGGTGCTGCTGCATCAGCCTGGCGCCGTATTCGTTGCCGGCACGCACGGCGGCGCGTCCCTTTTCGGTGCCGTTGTATAGCAGATCGCCGTTCTGGGTCATCGACAGGATCGCGACGCCGATGCCGAACTTGTCCATCTGCTCGAGCGACATCTCTGGGGACCACGGCCGATTGGTGGTGCCGCCGGGCGGCACGAAATGATGATGAACGTCGATGGCGCCGCCGCGCACGTTCAGCTTCACCACGCGCTCCTGGCCGAACAGGCCGGACGAAGGAGCCAGCGACGCCGCGCCGGTGGCGGCGATGGCTTGCAGGAATGCCCGTCTGCTCGTCATGACATTCTTCTACTGCCGCGCCGACTGAGGCCACAGCGTGCCCTGGTGCGGTGCCGGCACACGGCCGAGGCCCTTGAAGACGAACTTCTGTAGCCGCTTGCCCTCCCAAGTTTCCGTCGTGTAGATGTTGCCCTTCGAGTCCACGGCGATGCTGTGCACGCCGAAGAACTGGCCGGGCTGGCGCCCGCCGTCGCCGAACGTCGTCAGCTCCTCCAGCGTGTCGCGCCGCAGGATGTGCACACGATTGTTCATCCCGTCGGTGACGTACAGGAAGCGCTGCTGCGGGTCGGGCGAGAAGGCCACGTCCCACGCCGAGCCCGACGCCTTCGTGCCCTTGGCGATGAACTGCTCCTTTACGAAGGTACCATCCGGCTTGAAGACCTGGATCCGGTCGCCGTTGCGATCGCACACGTAGAGCAGGCCGTCCTTCGACAGCATCACGCAGTGCACGGGGTTCAGGAACTGCTTCATCGGTGGTGCGTTCGGGTCGTACGGTCCCAGGTTGCCGTCGTTGGGCTTCTCTCCGTAGGCGCCCCAGTAGCGCTTCAGCTTCCCGCTGGCGCCGTCGATCACGGCGACGCGCTTGTTCAAATACCCGTCGGCGAGGTAGGCCTCATTGGTGCGCGGGTCCACGAAGATCTTGGCGATGCGGCCGAAGCTCACCTGGTCGTGGCTGTTGCCGACGTAGGTGGGTTGCCTCTGGGCGTTGGCCGGCCCGCGGCGCGCGTCGGGCTTGCCGGCCTGCATCATGAACTTCCCGTCCTTGGTGAACTTCACCACGTGCGAATCGCCCGGTCCGTTGCCGCCAATCCACACGCTGCCCTGGTGGTCCACGAAGATGCCATGGTTGCCGGATGGCCAATCGTAGCCGGCCCCCGGCCCGCCCCAGGAGCGCACCAGGTTCCCCGAGGCATCGAACGCCAGGATGGGCGGCGCGGCTGCGCAGCATTCTGCGTTCTTCAGCTCGAGCCCCTTCTCGTTGTCAGCGAGCGTTGCCGATCCGCGATGAACGATCCACACCACGTCCTGTTCGTCCACCCAGACGCCGATCGCCTGGCCCAGTACCCAGTGATTGGGAAGTGCCTTCGGCCAGAACGGGTCCACTTCGAAGCGCGGTGCCTCCTGCGCCTGGGCCCAGGTCCGGCGTTCGAGGAAGGTATAAGCGACACCGAGCGCGAGCACCAGCAGAAGGATGGTGGCCATCCGTAGATTGCGGCGGCCGACGACCGGTCGGTTCTGCATGGCAATTCCTCCCGGCGGTAGCCTACACCCGCGCGAGCGCCGTGTAGCAAAATCTGCGCGGCCAATGGCGTTGACCCCCGGCACACGTCTCGGAGCCTATGAGATCGGCGCCGCGCTCGGCGCCGGCGGGAGGGGCCAAGTGTATCGAGCGGTGGACCTAGCCCTTTGCAGGACTTGACGCGTGGACTCCAGCAGTTTGTCGACGTCCTGTCAACACCCAGCGAGACGCGGTTGCAGCAACAACTCGACTCTGGCGCTACAGCATTGGCTCTCGCGAGCAAATGGTTGGATCATTGGCTCGGACGCGTCTTAGCGTTCCTCGCGAACAGCGATCCAGTTATGAGACATTACGGGGTGCTGGCTTCCGCCGGTTTTCGACGCGAGGGCGAATCTGGAATCTGCATGAAGTGCTTAACCGATAACAGACCAGAAATATGTTCGTCCTTTGATGGTCTTGGCAAGACAGCGAAAGACCTTTGCAAGCGAGATTTTTGCAAGCACCCCAACTGGGCGCACGTCGGATAGATCGAACGGTTCGGCGGCGGCCTTCTCGCCGTCACCGACTGCTATAGCGGCACCCTGGTTCCTATCCGGAGGCCCACCCCACTCCGGGGGTGACGCGCCGAGTGCACCAACACTTCAGCGCGGAGGCTGACTTTACTTGCCCGCTGATGCTGGTGGGATGGGACTCGACAAAATCAGTTTTCGTGCGGGGAGTCCGGTGCCTTTCACAAACCACGCCTTACGAGTGCGAACCACGCCTGCTTGCCTTCGATCCACTGATAGTTAGCCCTGCCTTCCCTTTTTAGGATGGAGAGATCCAGCCGGACGTCATCCAGACCCATTTCGAGCATCGCGGCGATGCCACGCTCGGTTCTGAGGTCTCGGGTCTCGTGGTCTAGACGCAACCACTCAAGAATCCGGTCTGTCATCGCTTGCTCGCCGCCTTCCGCTTCACAACCTTCCACGCCTGCTCGCTGGGTTCGCTTACCTGGTTCGTAGCTGTCGCGCTGCCGCGAACAGCGATTCCGACGACTCCTGATGAGCCGGGGCTGTCATGGGTCCAGGTTCACATCCTCCGCTTCGGGGTAAGGATACGTGTCACGTCTATCGTTTTTCCCTCAAACGACCGAAATAGACATCAACGTGGCGTTGCACGGAAATGCAAGGGTTGGTTTATGTCTGCACGAACACAATGTCCAGCTTGCGACGGTGACCATGTGGTCCCGCTGGACGGGATTCTGTCTTCTCCGAATCTCGACTTCTTCCGATGCTCTGACTGCAATCTGTTTTGGCAAGTTCCAAAAGCCTCAGACGGTCCCGCAAGTTCAATTTTGAGCGATGAACCGATCACTTCGCGTGTTGTCGAAATGACGGCCTAACGAAACTGATTACGGCGCGGCGATTAGTCCCCGGCGGATAACGGCCTCAAGCATTCTCGCTTGACTCCGCTGGAGACTTCGTTGCCGCGTTCGCCCCATCAGAGGCCCAGCGCATTCGGCTAACCGAATTGGTGCGGTCCCGAGAGATAGACGAAGGGCTCGTTCGGTGTGGCGTCTACGTCTGCGACGCTCGATCCAGTTTTGGGACAATACGGG
>DATLLJ010000066.1:0-48458 GCA_035537875.1 Vicinamibacterales bacterium
CCGCGGAATCGCGGTACCGGTACCGGTCGTGGCGCCGCTGACGGCGGGCGGGATCGCACAGTAGCTGGACCCGGTTCGCGCCGGCCTGCCGTTCCGACGGTCTGTTCGTTCTGTCGGGAAATCGAAGGCGACTTCGCCGGCGATCGGCCCTCAGCAGCCCGTGCAGTTCCGCGCGTCGTCTGTCTCGACACCACCGTGGTCGTGCGTTCGATTGGAGCAGTCGAAGGTGTGCTCGGAACAGGAGGCATCGGCGTTGGGCGGACCGTCGTTGGCGACACTGGGCGTTCTTCAAGATCTGGTGGAGGCGTCCCGGCCCGCAAGGCGCGCGGCATCAGGCTGGGAGCCCTCTGGTTTAGGAGGAACATGGCAGGTCCGCCGACTACCAGACTGCAGACAAACGACCCCACGGCGAAGCGCCACGCATAGATCGATTTGCTGCGCCGCCCTTCGAGAGATTTCGCAAGCCGACACACGGCCAAGTACGATGCCCGGCACCGACTCCGGCCGGACGCCACCGCCATGCCGCACGCGCGCCGCACGGCGAATCCGTAGCGCGCCACTTCACGCCGCCCTGCCGGGCCGCGCTGAACGCTCGTCTCAAATGCGCCGGCCGAAACAGGTTCGTCCCCGGTGTCAACGGCCGACAGCTCGTCGACCTTCATCCCCGCGCCGCTTTCTTCGGATGCGAACGTGGGGAGAGGGTCAGCCTCCGGGACAGGTGCGACTTCAATCAACGTTTCATGAGACTCCGTGCCGAAACATTCAATACCTCCGTCCTCTTCTTCAGAATCGAAAGCGAGGAGGTAGTCGGTCGCCGGTGATAACTCTTGGAAGTGAACGTGCCGGACTGGTCCGACACTTGCACTCGACACGCCATCGCGTTCGACGTACGGCCCCACGCCGTGCGCGCTCTCCTGACGTTCGTCTCGCGCCAGGTCACGCATCAGGTCATGGAAGCTTCGATTGTCGTCTGGTCGGAGAAACATCGAATGCTTTTCTCCCTCTTCTTGATTCGCGTCTTGATACCCGTCGAAAATGGACTCACCTGAGAAAGGCCTGGCACCGTCGTCTTCCTCCGACAAGAACACGAGCCTAGGATCGCTCTCGGGTCCGGGCAGACTCGACGGGCGCTCACTCCTTGCAGCAGCGTGTGGTTTCACGGCGCGCTCCGATTCGCTGAGTCGGACCCATCGTCAGCTTGCGCGTCCTCCGGGCCTGCCATCTGTAGACTAACGCGCATTGTATGCCGCCGACGGCCGCCATTTTCGTTATCCGTCACAACAAAAAGACACTCTGACCCGCCGTTCCAATTTCCTTCTACGAGCACCGGTTAGGCGCACGGGTGACCAGCTCATCGGGGCAGCTAAGTCAGGGGACATCACGGCCCAACAGCGCGGCTGTATCGTGAGATGTGGGTCGCGCGGATGCCGACGCTTGCGGCCTGGTAGGAAGTGCTTCGAGACGCTGACTTCGATACTCGGATCCGCCGCCTACTTGACGACGCCGGTTTCGACGCGAAGAACGCCTGCCATCGCGTTGCAAACAGGTGGCAGAGAGATGGCGCGCCCGGCCAGAATTGAACTGGCGGCCCCCCGCTTAGGAGGCGGGTGCTCTATCCGCTGAGCTACGGGCGCGTAATGTGATTTGGCTGCTAGTTTACCGTGGGTTCATCGCCGATCTTCCTGCTGGCAATCGCCAGGTCGATCCCGCCCCTACGAAGCCCGGCGGATCACCCTTGCGACCGAATTACACAGTGCCCTGATCCACTCACCATCTCGCACCACAATCGTCACATATCGCCCAGGCTGCTCTTCCCACCATTCCGTTTCTATGTGTGACACGCGAGGCCCTTCGAGAACGATCTGCGTGCCGTCAAGGTCCGGCCCTTCATAGATACTGACCTTCCACGTGACCCCGTCGGCACACGCCGGCGCAGCCGCCTCGAGCGCTGCTCGAATTTCTTTCTCGCCGCCGCCGTCACCAGGAAACAGAGCCAACTGGTCGATGATCAATGGCATAGCGTTCTCGTCCTTCCGAAATGCAACCCGATCTCAGCGTGGCGCGTGAGGGGATGCTCAGAGTCTATCGCGACGGGCGGGCTGGACGAAAAACCCACCTTGTCCTGACCTCCGGACGATCGAAAAAACTGTAGCGAGCGGTTGAGCTTTGCTCTGCCCGTTCCTCGCTAAGATCGGGGGCATGGACCAACGTGCACAACAACCAGCTCCGCCGACTGCTGCCCCTGACGAGCCGCCGCCAACCCTTCGCCTGGATTCACTCGTAGCGCCACTGCTGGGCATGACGTTCGAGCTGAGACGGGGCTACGAACAGCAGGCGCGCCTTCTGACCGACCTGCAGCACGAGATCGACGTCGTTCGGCTGTCCACCACACCGTTTCCGCGACGGCGACAGGGTGTCGATAACCTGGAACATCATTTTCGAGAACTGGCCAGGGCCTCTGATGACGCTGAGGAACTCCTGAAGTCGATCCGGGCAGCGTTTGATAATATCCACCAGGAGGCGCACGACATCGAAAAGCGGCAGCGGAATCTCTAGGAATCGTCTGGTGGCAACGCACGGACATCACGAGGGCTCGGTCTTCGTTCGCAGCGCCGTCGCCGTTGGTCGCACCCTCGGCCAGTGGCGGCGTCGGCGTGTTGCGGCGGCGCAGGACGCGTACGTCACGTCATGGAAAGCGGCATGGACAGAGGGCTGTTCCGCCGGATGGGCTGGACAGCCGATCGCCTCGCTCCCATACCTCGAAGGTCCTCTACGCGACGCGTGGGCGGCCGGCTGGAACTGGGCGCAAACCCAACCCGATCGCCGGCATCCGATGCAGACCGGAAATGGCGGCACGATGATGCGACGAGCACACGCCGAACGCCGCCGGCATCTGGTGAGCGCCGCCAAGGGCGGCGCGCTCAGCCTGACGCTGCTGGCGGCGGCTCGTTGGCTCCTGCGTGGACGCGGCCAGGGGTCACCGCCGGCTCCGTCGCCGCACTCTCGGTGACACCCCAGTCGCCTCTCAGATCACAATCGGCACCGTCGCGCCGTCCATTGCAATCACGACGCCGGTCAGATAACTGGCGCGCGGCGAGGCGCCGAACACCGCCATGGCGGCGATCTCCTCCGGCTCGGCGAGACGACCCATCGCCACGCGCCCGATGCTCTGCCGCAAGGCTTCAGCCTCGCTGACGCCCCGAAGCGTCGCCTCGGCCTTCATCCCTTCCGCCACTCGCGAAGTCTTGGTCAAACCCGGATTGATTGCCAGCACCCTGACGCCTTTTGCCGCATAGACGTGGGCGAGACCAACCGTCACGAGCATCAGCGCGGCGTTCGCCGCGCCGCCTGGCAGATGCGTCGGCGAGGCGACCTTCCCTCCCTGGCCGACGATGTTCACGATGACGCCCCGGCCTCGCGCCGCCATGCGTTTGACGACGGGGTCGATCACGTTGATGTAGGTGAAGTACTTCGAGTCCATTGCCGCGCGCCAGACCGCCGGGGTGAGGGCGTCGGGAACGGTACGTTGTGCCGAACCGGCGCAGTTCACCAGGATGTCGATTGGTCCCAACTGCTGTTCCGCCCGGTCCACCATGGCCTGGGCGGCCGCCGCGTCGGTGAGGTCGGCGCCGATGGTGATCAGCTTGTTGAGCCTATCTCGGGCATCGGCCAGGTTGCGCTCCGAGCGCGACGTGATGGCCACGTGTGCGGCCTCGGCAAGAAAGGCTTTGGCGCAGGCGAAACCGATGCCCTTGCTCCCGCCCGTGATAAGCACGTTCCGACCCTCGAGCTCCAGATTCATGCGGGCACCTCCAGCACGTGCCAGGCCGCGCGTCTACGATAGCGCGAAGCTCTGCGGCGTGATGGCGGCAATCCTGCAGAACAGGACTGCAGGAGGGCATACAGATGAGTGGTCGAATGATTCTTCAGACCGCCGGCGCCTGCGGCGTTGTTCTCCTGATGGGGGCCGCCTGCGGCCGTGACGATGCCGGGCCCGAAGTCCAGACGTCGAGCGGGGTGCAGCCTCGCATGGAATCGGTCAGCGTGCGCGGCTGTCTGAAAACCGGCCTGGCAGAAAGCACGTTCGTTCTCACGACAACCGAAAGCGGTCCGCAAGGCGAGACAGCGACCTATCAGCTCAACGGTGCTGGCGTGAACTTCGCGAACTACGTCGGACAGCAGGTCGATGTCGCCGGAACGCTCCGGGCCGAACAGGCGACGAGCAGCTCCGGCGTCGACGTCGTCGAGAAATCGAAGGGGACGAGTGGTCAACCCGTCATTGAAACGACATCCGAGCTGAATCTGAAGCACATGACGGTCAAATCCATCAAACCGTCCGGTCAACGCTGCATTGCCTGATGGCGTGACACATCACCGGCGTCCAGGGGGCGGGCGTCGAGCTCGTCCCAGATCATCACGCTGTGCGTTTCCTCGAGCAGCAGGCAGCCGATGATGAACGTGAGCAGCGCCACGCCGATGGGGTAGTACAAGCCAGCGAGGATGTTGCCCGTATACGCCACGCTCCACAGACCGATCAGCGGCAGCAGTCCGCCGAACACGCCGTTGCCGATGTGGTACGGCAGGGAGAGCGCCGTGTAACGAATCCTGGCGGGAAACGCCTCGACAAGATACGCGGCGATCGGGCCGTACACCAGCGTGACGAACAAGACTTGTACGAACACGAGCAGAATGAGCGACCACGCGGCGCCGGTGCTGATGAACGAACCGAAGTCCGTGTACGTGAGAGCCTGCCGGGCGGGCTGCAACGCCCCTTCCACGAGAGCCTGTGGTGTGAGGAGGATCGCGCCCGTTACCGGATTCCGCTGCGAGATGACCGTGACGACATTCGACCCGGCCGCCGCCTGCATCGCTTTGTAGATGGGCACGTACCCGATGACTGCCAGCAGGCACCCCGCCATCATGATCTTCTTCCGACCGACGCGATCGGAGAGGGCCCCGAACACCACGAAGAAGGGCATTCCCATCAGGAGCGCAATGGCCACGATGTAGTTGGCGGCGATCGCGTGGACGTTGAGGATGGCCTGAAGGTAGAACAGCGCGTAGAACTGGCCGGTGTACCACACCACACCCTGGCCTGCCGTCGCTCCGAAGAGTGAAATCAGCACGCGCCTGAGATTGTGCCAGCGCGTGAACGCCTCCCTGAGCGGCCTGGCCGATGTCATCCCTGTGCTCTTGATGTGTTCGAAGATGGGCGACTCGCGCATCCTCAACCGGATGTACAAGGAGACGCCGACCAGAATGATCGACAGCACGAACGGCACGCGCCAGCCCCAGGCGTTGAAGGCCTGCGGGCTCATCGCGTTCTGGACGGCGAGGATGACCGCGAGGGACAGGAACAGTCCGAGCGTGGCCGTGATCTGGATGAAGCTCGTGTAGAACCCGCGCCGGCCGTCCGGCACGTGCTCGGCGACGTACACCGCGGCGCCTCCGTACTCCCCGCCAAGCGCCAGTCCTTGTAGAACGCGAATCGCCAGCAACACGATCGGAGCGGCGAGGCCTATCGTGGCGTACGTCGGCAGGAACCCGAGCATGGCGGTCGCGCCGCCCATGATCAGCAACGTCACCAGAAAGGCCCGTTTGCGGCCGACGAGGTCGCCGACGCGGCCGAAGAACAGCGCGCCGAAAGGACGGACCACGAAGCCGACCGCGAAGGTCGAGAGGTAAGCGATCAATGCCAGCGTGTCGTTGCCCGGTGGGTAGAACAACGGCGAGATCGTCGTCGCCAGACTCCCGAAGATGTAGAAGTCGTACCACTCGATCATCGTGCCCACGGCCGATGCCGAGATGACCTTCCAGATCGCCGTCCGGCTCAGGGTGGCGGCGCCCGTCCGTGCCGGGCTCGCAGTGATAGCGGAAACGCCAGCGGGCAGAACCTGGTGCGAGGAGGACATCGGGGCGCAGGGTAGCACGGGAACGGCCCCCCGTCGCGAATCGTGCCTCCAGCGACGATTTTGAAATCGACGGTCTCGACTACAATCGGCCGATACTGATCGTCAGGTGCCCCCAACGACGGAGGACGAGATGGCGAGTGAGAGCGGCCCGAAACCGGTGCTGGACGAACGACGCATGCGAGCGTGGATCGGCGAAGCGTTGACCGTCCAGGGCAAAGTCGTCAGCCAGCAGGACCTCACCATCGATGGCAAAGTCGAGGGAACGATCGAGTTGGGAAACCACGGCCTCACGATCGGAACGGGCGCCGAGATCAAAGCCGACCTGGTGGCAGACGCCATCACGATCAGCGGAGAAGTGACGGGAAACGTCACCGCCGCCACCCTCGTGGAGTTGCGATCCAGCGCCTGCGTGGACGGCGACATCGTGACGCCGCGGCTGATCATGGCCGACGGCGCCATCATCAAGGGCAAAGTCGACGCGGCCGGCAAGCGCACGTGACGCAGTGGATTGGGTTCGTGGCGGGGCTCTTGACCGCGTTCGCCTTCTTCCCTCAGGTGCTCAAAACGTGGCGCACGCGCTCGTCCAGGGATTTGTCGGCGGTGATGCTGACCGCTCAGAGCACCGGCGTCGCCCTCTGGATCGTTTATGGTGTCGGCATCGGATCCGCGCCCGTCATCGTGGCCAACGCCGTCACGTTAACGCTCTGCCTTGCGCTCGTGGCGTTCAAGCGGTTCCGCCACTGACCAGCCGACGAGTAGACGGCACTCGCCGTCATACCAACGCTTGGAGCGCCTTGGCTATGCGGATGTATTCCGCGTATCGACGCTGATAGAGCTCGAGCTTCTCCCGTTCGACGGCGTCCAGACGCGCACGCAGAACCGGAGAGGGACCGGCAGCGACCAGTTCCTGCTCGGCGACCGCGGCCTTCAGCTTGTATTCCGAATCATGGGTGCGTTCCCAGGAGAGCCAGTCTGCCGTCCAGTGCGCATGCGCAGCCTCGAGCCGCTCCTTGGTGAACGGGAACGTACCGCCGGCGGCGGCGTCGATCAGCGCGAACTCTTCCGGAAAGAGCTGGCGCGCCGTTCTCGCCAACGGCTGCCAGACGAGGATGGCGCGCGGATCCGCGTCGGCCGCGCTGACGGACGGCGCAAACATGGCCAGCAAGTCGAGCACGCGGCTGCGCGATCGATCCGCCGGAATCGCCTGAAGAGCCCTGGCGATCAGGAGCGCGGCGGCCATGACGGAGGCACTGACGAGGAGAGCGGAAGCGAGGGTGAACATCGCGCCAAGAGAGCCTGAATCGTTCGACTCTCAATACTTCAAAAGCGAATGAATCGGGTGATCGGCAAGACGCTGCCGTCCGTTGAGCGCGACGAGCTCGATGAGAAAGGCGAGCGCGTGCACGTGGCCGCCGAGCCGCGTCACCAGGTCTGTCGTCGCCCGCGCTGTGCCGCCGGTCGCGAGCAGATCGTCCACGATGAGCACCCGCTGCCCGTGCGCGACGGCATCGTCGTGCATTTCGAGAGCGTCGCTCCCGTACTCGAGGTCGTAGGTGGCGCGGATGGTCGTCGAAGGGAGCTTTCCGGGTTTCCGGACCGGCGTAAAGCCGGCGCCCAGCCGATCGGCGACGACTGCGCCGAAGATGAAGCCGCGACTCTCGATCCCGACGACAAGGTCGATGCCCTTGCCTTCGAAGGGAACAACGAGGCCGTCAATCGCGGCGCGGAAACCGGCTGCGTCCTGCAGCAGCGTCGTGACGTCGTAGAACAGAATGCCAGCCTTCGGGAAATCCGGAACGTTCCGGATCTTCGATTTGAGATGGTCCATGTTGGTCACTTGATGCTGAAGCCGGTCTCCCGACCGGTAGGAATCAGGTCGTCGATATCGACGCGTTCGACGCGCGCGCCCGGCGGTCCGTGTCTGAGCGTCCGCTCGAACCGATCGAGCGCCTCGCTGTCTCCTTCCGCGGAGACCTCCACGCCGCCGTCGGGGGTGTTCCTCACCCAGCCGAGAATCCCTTCGCGCGCGGCCATGGCCTCGGTGAAATAGCGAAAGCCGACACCCTGTACACGACCGGTAATCACGTACCGCCGCGCGACGATCATCTCGAAGGCTGCCCTATCATATCGCGTGACGCCGCGGAGGGCGGATCACCCAGCGGGTCTGCCCCCGGGCCCGGTGAGATCAGTCGGCGGCCCAGCCACCCGGTGAACAGTACCAGGGCGAGCGCGGCGAGCGCCGGCACCATCCGGGCGCCCAGCTCGTTCTCGCCGAGCGCCAGCATCGCGACACTCTGCAGCTGATGGAAGAAGATCGGCTTGTCGAAGAATGGTTGCTCGTTGTAGTAAGGCGCCCACCAGTCGCCCGTTGCGAGCATCTCGCGCGTGGTTTCCGCGTAATGAGCCTCGTCCGGGTCCCAGAACGAGGTGGAGCCAAGTCGCCAGAACAACACCACGAACACGACTGCGGCAGCGGCCACCGCCGTGGCCAGAGGCATGCGGGATCGTGGCGTGGTTGACTCGAACACGGCTACCATCATAGTGGGTGTCGTCCATTCGACGCGTGCGGACCGGCGCAGGAAGGCTAGCGCGGGGGTTGGTCGTCCTCGTCGCCGGACTCCTTGTCATCGTCGGCCTCTCGATCGCGGTTCTCGAAACGGGCTGGGGCAAGAACCAGCTTCGAGCGTTCATGGTGCGTCAGGCGAATCAATTCCTGACCGCCACGCTCTCGATTGGACGGCTGGGAGGATCGATCTTCCGAGGCCTCGAGCTCAACGACGTGACGTTGTCGCGCGACGGGGAGGCGATTGTCGCCATCGACCAGGTGACGCTCACCTACAGCCCGCGCGAGCTGTGGCAGAACGGCACGCTCATTAGGCGGCTCGTGATCACTCGACCACGCGTCCAAGCCAGACGTGAAGCCGACGGCGGCTGGAACCTTGGACGACTGGTGAAGCGCACGGCGCAGGAGGGCGAACGCACGGGCCCCGGGCGGCCGCTCCGAATCGAGCAACTCGAAGTCATCGACGCCCGGGTCAGGCTCGACAGCCCGCTGAAATTCGGTCCGGCCAACGTCCCCACCGACTTCGAGTCGCTGAACATCAGCCTGTCGTTCGCATATACACCAGTCCGGTGGACGCTCGACTTCGCCGACGCGTCATGGGTCGGCCGTGACCCCGATCTGACCGTGACGCGTCTTGCCGGCCGCATGGGTCGCGGCGCCGAAGGTTGGTTCTTCGATGCTTTCGCGGTTCAGACACCCCGGTCGGCGTTCGTGTTCGGAGGACAGGTTCTCATCGGCAACCGCCCGACCGTTCTCGATCTCGATGTTCGAACCGAGCGGTTTGCCTTTCAGGAGTGGGCCGGAGTCCTCACCGGTTTGAGAAACATCGCCGTGGAGGCCTCCTTCGATGCCAGGTTGGAAGGACCGCTCGAACGGCTGGAGACTCGCCTGTCGTTGTCAGGGACAGGTGGCTCGGTCGGCGGTCAGCTGACGCTCAACACGAGGGTGCCCGGCTGGCATGGCACCGGGGCCGTCGATGTGACGCGCATCGACCTGGCGCGATGGTTGAACCGCCCGGATCGGCCGTCCGACATCAACGGCCGACTCGTCTTCGATCTGGACCTCGACCTCGGACGGCGATTTCCGCGCGGCTCGTACACGTTCGACGGTCCCCATGTGATGTACCTGGGCTATTCCGCGGACAATTTCCACAGCCGGGGCCGCCTGACCGCCGGCGAGGTGCTCATCGATCGGGTCAGCGGTACGGCCTACCGCGCGAACATTTCGTCAACGAGTGGCGCCATCGGTCTCGACAGCCCTTACCCCTACCGGTTCCAAGGGGCGATGAGCAATCTCGACCTGCGGTTCGTGCCCGACACGGTGCCGGTGCCGCACGTCGAGAGCGCGCTGACGCTGACCTTTGACGTCACGGGCCGGTTTTCGAAGCCCTTCATCGCGGGAAGCGCCGCGTTCGGGCCGTCCGTGTTCCTTGGCGCCACGATTGCCGATGGCACAACCGGGACAATCGACACGGCCCGCCAGCCGGTCCGATACGGCGGCGAGGGCACCATCGAGGGCGTCGATCTGGGCAGGTTCGGCGAAGACCTCGATGTGGAGTGGCTGAAGGATCCCCGGTATGCCGGGACAGTGTCCGGGCGCTTCCAGGTCGAAGGAGCGGGCGGAAGCAGCGAAACCATGTCGCTGACGGCCAGCGGCCGCCTGTCGCGCGCCGCGTTGTTTCAGGGCTCTGCCTCGGACGCCGATGTGTCGCTGCGCATCGAGGCCGGCACGCTGGAGTCGTCATTCAGCGGCCGACTCGCGGACGTCGATCCGGCCATCGCTTTCAACGACCCCCGGCTCTCCGCCTCGCTGACCGGTGCCGCCGACGTCAAAGCCGTGGTCCGTGACCTGCTCGTGCGCACGCCCACGCTGGCCGATTACGACATCGCCGGCCGGATATCGCTCGACCGATCGACGATTCGAAACCTACGCGTTGACACCGCCACGATCGCAGCCGTCCTCGACGACGAACGACTCACCGTTACCGAGCTGAACATCGCAAGCCCTGCGCTCAACGGGACGGGGTTTGGTGTCGTATCGTTGAACGATCGGCACGCTTCTGATTTCCAGTACACGGTCAAGCAACTGGATCTGGAGGAGCTTCGGACGATGACCGGCGGGTCTGCCGCGGGGCTCGTGCTGACGACGGGACGTCTCACCGGACCGGTGTCAGCCCCGCAGGCTGCCGGCAACGGCACGGTGACGAACCTGCAGGCATTCGGCATCAGCGCATTGACCATCAGCGGCGAGTACGCGGCGAGCATCCCATCGGCGCCCGATGGCCAGCGCGCCAGCCCCACGGCCCAGGTCACTGCGCGCGGTGAGTTCGTGCAGGTCATGGACCAGACGTTGCCCGAGGCATCGATTGAGCTGAAGCTTGCTGCGGATCGCGCAGATTTCACGCTGAAGCTCGTGCAGGGTTCGGGGCGCACGGGCGACATTTCGGGAGCCGCCTTGGTTGGGCCGGACCGACACAGTCTCGACCTGCTCAGCCTGGATCTCACGGTAGCGAGTATCCCGTGGCGCCTGCTGCCTTCAGAGAGGCCCGCCCATCTGAGCTGGGACGACAGCGGCGTGTCGATCACGCCCGTGGTGTTCGCTACCGGTCACGAGGACGACCAGCGCCTCGGGATGGACGGTACTTGGCGATATGACGGCAGCGGCGCCCTGCGGGTTGCCGCGAGACACGTCTTCCTCGAGAGCTTCCAGGGAGCCGACACCCGTCCACCCAGATACGGCGGGGTCGTGGATGTCGATGCCGTCGTTCAAGGGACACGCGGCGCGCCGCTGGTGACCGGAACCTTCACGATCTCCAACGGTCGAATCGAGCGCGTGACCTACGAAAAACTCGCGGGGCGCGTCGATTACACCCAGGGAGCGTTCGACATCGACGTCCGCCTCGATCAGGCGCCCGGCATCTGGCTCACGGCGAGGGGGCGCGTGCCGCGCGCCTTGCTCGACGCCAACCTCCCGGAGGACACGATTGACGTCGCGATCGAATCGAGCACCATCGACCTCGGTCTGATTTCGGGCGTGACCGACATCATCCAGGCGTCGAGCGGCCGGATCCGTCTGAACGTCCACGCCATCGGCACGAGCCACGACCCGCATTTCGAAGGAGCCGTCGATATCGCCGACGCGAGCTTTCTCGTCACCGCGACCGGCGTCCGCTACCGGAACGGCCGCGTCAGCCTCGGCCTCGCGCGGGACCGAATTACGGTTGAAACCTTTCGGCTCGAGGACGAAGGGGGGCGCGCGCTCTCTCTGCGAGGCAGTCTCGGCACGCACGAGCTCAAAGTGGGTGACGTCGCGATTGACGTCACGGCGGATCGATTCGAGGTGCTGCGCAACGAGTTCGGGCGCCTCGACATCAACACCTCGTTGACGATGCGAGGGGAGTTCGAGTCGCCGCGAGTGGCTGGCAGCATCACAATCAACGGCGACTCGCTCGACGTCGATCGCATCCTCGACCGGGTGCTGTTCCGACCGTATGCCACGGAGCCCGTTGCGCTGACGACACTCGACGCGGTGGCCGCGCTCAACCCGTGGAGCCGCCTCGGCCTGGATGTGGAACTGCGGGTGCCGAGAACGCTCCGTCTGATAGGGACCGACGTGCAGGTGTCGGCGGGAACGCCAATCGGCCTCGGCGACATCAACCTGCGCGTCGGAGGAGATCTGTATCTCTACAAGGATCCGGGTCAACCGCTGTACGTGACAGGGTCACTCGACCAGATGGCGGGAACGTACGTCTTTCAAGGACGTCGCTTCGAAATCGACCAGACCGCCAGCTCCATCAATTTCGTCGGCGATCTCGATCCGCAGATCTGGGTCACGGTCACGCGTGAGATTTCTGGAGTCGAGACACAGGTGACGCTCAGCGGATCCCTGCGACAGCCGGAGCTCCGCCTCGCGAGCATCCCTCCTCTGGATCAATCAGACATCCTGTCGCTCATCGTATTCAACACCACGCCGAACGGTTTGACCGCCATCCAGCAGCAGGAGCTCGCGGTCCGCGCCGCGACGCTGGCGGCGGGATTCGTGGCGCAGCCGTTGCTGCAGGCCGTTCAGAGCGAGCTGGGTCTCGAGATCTTCGAGATCGAGGCCAGCACCGAAGCGAGCGGCGGACCGGTGGTCACCATTGGCGAGGAGCTTGCCCCGGGCCTGGTGGCTCGTTTCAGCCGCCAGTTCGGACAGGATCCCTGGAACCAGGCGACCGTCGAGTACTACCTCTCGCGGCTCTTTCGGCTTCGCGCCACCTTCTCCGACGCCCAGTCGGCCAGCGCCAGATCGCCGTTTCGCCGCGTCGAGCGCGCGGGCATCGACCTCCTCCTTTTCTTCAGCTTCTGAAGGCAGCGACCATCTCCTGCGTCCGCCGGTGGCGGCCCGGGTTACACTATGGGGCAGGGTGAAGAGCACATTCCTCATGGCGGGGGCTCTCGTCGGCGCGATGGCCGTCGGCTGGGGCGGGGCCCGGTACTTCCGGAGCACGCAGGTCGCGGGCGATGCGGGGCACGCGCACGTCGAAGAAGAGCTGACGTTGCGTCTTTTGGCGAATCCGGTGCCGCTGCGCGCGTTCACGGCCCAGGACCTGGACGGCCGTCCGATCTCCAGCGAGAGCTGGCGCGGCAAGGTGACGATCGTCAACTTCTGGGCGACATGGTGTCCACCCTGTCGCGCCGAAATCCCCGATCTCATCGCGCTCCAGAACGAATACCCGGATCAACTGCAGATTGTCGGGATCTCGCAGGACGAGGCCGGACCTGACGTCGTCCGCAGGTTCGTCGAGGAGCAAGGCATCAATTACCCGATCGTGATGTCCACCCCCGAGCTCGAAGCCGTCTTCACGGGCATCTATGCCCTGCCCACTTCCTTCATCGTCGACCGCGACCTGCAAATCGTCCAGAAGCACGTCGGGTTGCTCAACCCGGCCGTCACCGAGGGCGAAACACGCCTGCTGGCTGGGCTCAGCGTCGACGCCAAGGTCGAGTACGTCGAGGACGAAACCAAGGCGCTCATCAGAAATGCGGCGCAGGCGACGAAGATTCCAGGCGTGGATCTCGACCGGCTGGCCCCCGAGGCAAGAACGGCGGTGCTCACCCAGCTCAACGCGGAGTCGTGCACGTGCGGCTGCGGTTTGACGCTGGCGGCCTGCCGCATCAACGATCCAAGCTGCAGCATCAGCCTCCCGCTGGCACAGAAGATCGCCGCCGCGGCCCAACCATAGCGATCAGCGCCTCGGAAAGAGCAGCGCGAGCGCTTCCCTCGCGGTAAACATACAGCGCGCGTCGTGGCCACACTGCGGCACCACCGTGACGCGGTGGCGTCCCCCGAGCCTCGTGTTGACGTACTCGGCAAACGCCCGGCCGCGCTCCAGGCGGGTAGCCCCCTGCACCATCGCCGCGCACGAGCTATCGAAAGCGTCGACGGGCAGCACGTCACGGTTGCCGAGCAAATACGTCGTCGGCCTGCTCACCAGCTGTTTCTTCAGGACCGCAGCGCTCGTCTCGCCCGTGTATCCGGAACGGTCATCGATGCCGTAGGGCCACTGATTGTAGCCGGCGCACGCATGTTCTTCGGGTGCGTAGAACTCGGTCCGCCCGTTCACAGCCACGGGGCGCACCGAATCCGGGTAGGCGTAGCTCGACGGGTTGGCCACGACGTAGGTCACGGCCAGGCCGAGTCGCTCGTGTACGCGGTTGGCCATCTGATAACGCGTGACGAACTGTCCCCCCGCGGAGTGGCCGGCCACGACGACGGCGTTCAAGTCCGGAAAGACGTTCTTCCTGTCAAGCTTTCTGAGAATCTCGTCCGCAAGTTCGAACGACGTCCGGGTGATGCCCCGCGCGGTGCCGCCCGACCGCCAGCTATTGCCTTCGCACGGCCAGTTGACCTCATCGGCAGCCAGCACGTCGCCGCACGTCAGGCCATCTCGGGAAGCGAAACGGGGCGCGACGACGAGCGTGTCGTCGAGCCCGCCTGCGAGCCGCGCTGCCATGACCGCGGTCTCGAAATACTCCTTCGCATCACGGTCGATGTCGTGGATGACGACGAGCGCCCGCCGAACGCGATCGTCGGGCTCGTCGAGCGGGTGCGAACGGTAGACAAGGGCCCTGGCCGGACCAGGGCCAATCGCGATCCACTCGGTGCATTCGGCAGGCGCGCAGCGGGATGTCGGCACGGGGGCAGGCGCCAACGAGATGGCGACGACCGAAGCCGCGCCAAGCAGCTGCGCCATCAAGAACAACCCGTGAAGTCTGACTCGCGAGTTCACCGGGCTAGATTACAGCGCTCGAGGTGGATGAGGCTGACGCGAGGAGGTTTCAGCGTCGGCGAGGGGATCAGGGCGCGGTCTGGCCCACGGGCCGAGACACGAGCCATTCGCCGACCACCGGCAGGCAGCAACCGGTCCGTTTCTCCAATCGACCAGCATCTTTTTCAACCGCGTCCACGTGGCGAAGAGCATTGGCCACAGCCTGTTGAATGATACGCAGAATCGGATCACCCGAAACAGCCAGCCTGTAATAAACCCACAACCCGTCCTTGCGGGTGTCGACGAGCCCGGCGCGGCGGAGATAGGCGAGGTGCCGGGACGCCTTCGGCTGAGGGATCCTCAGGCTCTCATGAATATGGCAGACGCACACCTCCCCTGTCAGCAGGAGGCCGAGAATGCGGAGCCGGGTCACGTCGGCCAGCGCCCGGAAGAGCCGCTCCATATCAGTCATCTGCTTGGTCATATATACGCCTTGACAAATATACCATGTCGGGCCTAGATTTATATTCGCTCATGCACATATTGTTGGAGGCCCTCATGGATGGACAGGTAGACGCCGCGCGCATTCAGGAAGCCGTTCGCGAGAAATATGGCGAGATAGCCAAGTCAGTTTCGACCGGCAGTTGCTGCGAGCCCGCCTGCTGCGGTGGCGGCGGCGGCGATCCGATTTCGGGGAATCTCTATTCCGACGGCGAGACGCACGACCTGCCGCCGGATGCCGTTGCCGTATCGCTGGGGTGCGGCAACCCCACGGCTCTGTTGCCGCTCGAACCTGGCGAGACGGTCCTCGACCTGGGCTCGGGCGGCGGCATCGACGTGCTGCTGTCGGCAAAACGCGTGGGACCCACCGGCAAGGTGTACGGGCTCGACATGACCGACGAGATGCTGGCGCTGGCGCGCGAGAACCAGCGGAAGGCTGGAGCCACCAACGTCGAATTCCTGAAAGGCACGATCGAAGCCATCCCCCTGCCCGACCGGTCCGTTGACGTCATCATCTCGAACTGCGTCATCAACCTGGCTGCCGACAAGGATGCGGTGCTCCGGGAGGCCTTCAGGGTCCTCAAGCCCGGCGGCCGGTTCGCCGTATCCGACGTCGTCGTGCAGGGCGACCTGCCAGCCGATGTTCGCCGGAACATGGAGCTCTGGGTGGGGTGTATCGCCGGAGCGCTGCAGGACCGGGAATACACGGCCAAGCTCCGGGCCGCCGGATTCGACGACGTCGAGCTGGACGTCTGGCGCGTTTACGAGTCCGCCCAGATACCGGCAGCTACGGGCGCCGAGGGGCAGGGGCGAGTCGTCAGCGCCTTCATCCGCGCTCGAAAAGCCGAGCGGGCGTGCTGCGGGACGGATTGTTGTGGGCGGTGACTCGTCAGGTCGGCGCTCTGTTGCCGAGGGTGTCGGTACGGCGCTCTTGCTCGCGACGATCGTCGGTTCCGGCATCATGGGCGAGCGGTTGTCCGGCGGTCAGGCAGGACTCGCGCTGCTCGCCAACACCATCGCCACTGGCGCCGCCCTGACGGCCCTGATCCTGACGTTCGGGCCGATTTCCGGCGGGCAGTTCAATCCGATCGTCACGTGCGTCGAAGCCTTTCAAGGCAATCTCTCGCGGCGAGAGGCCTCGGCGTACGTCGTGGCACAAATCACCGGTGCGCTCGTCGGCGTCTCTGTCGCCCACATGATGTTCGACGAACCGCTGTACCAATGGTCCCAACGTGATCGCAGCGGCCTGCCTCAGGCGTTCAGCGAAGGCGTGGCCACGTTCGGGCTGTTGACCGTGATTCTGAACTGCTCTCGCCACGACCGACGAGCCCTCCCAGTCGCCGTCGGCGCCTACATCACGGCGGCGTATTGGTTCACCGCTTCCACATCGTTCGCGAACCCGGCCGTCACGGTCGCCCGCGCCATGACGAATACGTTTTCAGGTATCGAGCCCTCCAACGTCCCAGGTTTCGTCATGGCCCAGGTCGTCGGCGCCGTGGTGGCGACCGCTCTGTTCAGATGGCTCGATGGATAAGGTCGTCTTCGCGTGCGTCCACAACGCGGGCCGATCGCAGATGGCGGCCGCGTTCTTCAACGAGCTGGCCGACCCTACGCTCGTGCATGCGGTTTCTGCCGGGACGCAGCCGGCCGACGGAGTGCACGCCAATGTCGTGTCCGTCATGAAGGAAGTCGGCATCGATTTGCGAGGCAGGCGTCCGCAGCTGCTCACCGCGGATGTTGTCGGCGACGCGACGCTGCTTGTGACGATGGGGTGCGGCGACGAGTGCCCGTACGTGCCGGGGCTGGCTGTGGAGGACTGGCCGCTGCCCGATCCCCGGGACCGCCCGCTGTCGGAGGTCAGAGCGATTCGCGATGCGCTGCTCGAACGGATTCGGACGCTCGTGAAGTCTCGCGCGTGGGCGCGCGCTCACGACCGCTGAACGTCCCTGAACAGACCGTCGAGAACCTGCTTGCCGTTGGTGTGACGACTCGCCACCAATTGCTTCCGCAGGTACGCCGTCAGTCGTCCTCCAATTCTCGTGTACGGCGTCGGTGACAGATAGTACCAGACGTTCGTGTGGCGCTTGAGGATGCCTTTCGTCCGTTGATAGGTGGCCGACGAAGGGACAAACGACGACTGCGTGGTCGGTCCGAACAGACCAGTGATCGTGCCGCCGTCGGCAGCGAGGCTGATGTCACGAACAGCCAGACCCGCGGCAGTGGCCATCGCCGCCAGCGTATCGGGACTGTAGTAGAAGAGGTGGGCGACGTGGAACCTCGTGATCGGCGCCTCGAGCCGTGCCTCGATATTCGGCACCTCGACGATCAGCACACCATCGTCGGCCAGCCAGCGGCGCAGCCGTCCGAGGATTTCGAGCGGCCTGTCCACGTGTTCGAGCACGTGGTACATGAGGATGACCCTGAACAGGCCCTCGGGGAAGTCGAGATCCTGGATGAAGCCTGTCTGCACCGGCACTCCCAGGTTCGATCGTGCCGCCTCGGAATACGATCGGTCCGGATCGATTCCAGTCGCCTCGAACCCGAGCCGGCGCAGCAGATACACGAGCTCACCGCCGCCGCAACCGACATCCAGGACCTTGTCACCGACACGCAGCAGGTGGCGGATCCGCTGGTAGCGCGCCAAGGCACCCCGGCCCGCGTGGTAGATCTGCGGCAGCGTGCGCGAGGCAGTGCCTTTGTAATCGCGTCGATATTCTTCCGAGTAGTACTCGCGCATCGCCTGCTGACGCGGTGGCGGATTGGCCCAGACCAGGCCGCAGCGTCGGCAAATAGTCGTCCGGAACGACCGCAAGTCTCGCGCGCGCCGGCTCAGCTCTTCGATGTCGTCCGAGTGGCACAGCACGCACGGTGTCTGTTCGCTGGAGGGAACGAGCGGCATCCGACCCTGGAAGGTGTTCTTATCTGCCGCCCGGCGTCACGTTCGCCGTCTGCACGTCGGGGAGCTGATGCTGGAACACCCGCTTGTTTGTCCGAAACTCGGTCGCCCGCGTGTAGAACCCCGCGCTCGTGAGCGACACGGTGACCGGGCTGGCGCCCTTGTTCTCCCAATACCAGCCGTGAATTCCGGTAAACGGGGCGGTGAATGTGCCGGCTCCTCGATCCCCGGCGCTGAGCTCGTAGCTTTCGTACGTGCCGGGCTTCGCGCCGTCCGGCTCGCCGTGGAACTCGAAGTCCACCGCCCCACTGGCGATCCAGGTGTAGAGAAGCCCT
Source organism: Vicinamibacterales bacterium (assembly GCA_035537875.1). Taxonomy (GTDB): domain Bacteria; phylum Acidobacteriota; class Vicinamibacteria; order Vicinamibacterales; family CAVVIG01; genus DATLLJ01. Next base: position 18,458 of record DATLLJ010000066.1, read on the forward strand.
CCGCCCCTCTCGATGTGGTACTTGAACTCCATGCCCTCCTTGGGCTGGAGCTGGAATTCCCTCGAGTCGACTTTGTACACGCCTTGTTGCGGATTCACCGTTTTCGCCGGTCCCGACGAGATGACCGTCGGCGCCACGGCCGCCTCGGTGGCCTCGGCAAGCGCCATCAACCCGAGTCTCTCGCCCGTCCCGAAGGGATCGAGACCGTATTCGGCGGGCAGGACGACGGTCAGGAGCACGGCGCCGGCCACGAGGAGAGCGAACCCCGCCGCGACGGCAATCTTCTCGCGCGCCTCAATGGTATGCCGGCGGTCGTCGTGGTCTGGCGAGACGTTGGTCACGACACCCCCAGCATGTATCCGGAGAGCTGATAGCCGACGAGCAGAAATCCTCCGGTCATCAGCATGGCATTGGTGACGAAGGCGTGCTCCAAGAAACCCGGCCGCGTACGCCAGAAGGCGAGGGCGATGAGAACCCCCGTCAACGCCAGCATCTGACCGATTTCAACGCCAACGTTGAAGCTCACGATATTGGCGACGAGGCCGTTCGTGGGCAGCTGAAACTCCTGAAGCTTCGTCGCCAGTCCGAAGCCGTGGAAGAGTCCAAAAATGAGCACGGCCGCACGCGTGTCAGGTTGAACGCCGAAGAGCTTCGTGAAGCCCCCCATGTTGTCGAAGGCCTTGTAGACAACCGATAGCCCGATGATGGCATCAATGATGTACGCGTTGGCATGAATGCCACCGAGGACCCCGGCGAGCAGCGTCAGGCTGTGACCAACGGTAAACAGGCTCACGTAGAGGAGCACATCCTTCATCTGGTAGAGGAAGAAGATCACCCCGACCAGAAAGAGCAGGTGGTCGTAGCCCGTGACCATGTGCTTGGCGCCGAGATACATGAAGGGCCCGATCGCCGCTCCATCGATGCCCTGGAGAAACGCGGCGTCGTCGCCGGTCACGCCGTGCGCGCTGGCGAGGGCCGGGACCCACAGCGCCAGCAGCAGTCCCGCCAGAATTCTCTTGATCATTGCTGCTGATACTTCATGTGGCACGCGTCGCATGCCTCGTTGATCGCTTCGCCTGAGGAGAAGAGGCCTTCAACATCCCTGGCTTCGGTCGCCTTGAGCGCCACGCCGCCGGCATCCATCATCGCGCGCGTCATCGTAATCCAGTCGTCTTTGTCGACGACGCGGCTGCCCATCATCAGCAGATTACCCGACTCGATGATTGCCGCGGCGTTGGCGCCGACGAACGCCCACTCCTCCGCCGTACGCGGCTGGCGCTCTTCGGTGGCCTCCTTGGTGACGATGGTCGCGACCGACCCGAACACGACCGCCGCGGCCGGCATCACGATGCCGTCCATGATCTGGCGGGTCGTCGCGACATCCGAGACCTCCCCCGCGATTCGCGCACTGGCGCTCGCCCCCGCCACGAACAGCCCCACGCTCGCGACGAAAAGCAGGATGGTCACCAGATAAAGCCAATGGATCGTTCGCATGCGAACAGCCTCCCCGCACGCTCTATCTTATGCGAAGTCGCGCGGCCATTCGTGAGTCCCCTTCCGACGAAGGGGACTCACGGGGCCTGGCTCAGTACTTGAGCCGAATCGTGCTGGTCACGTTGATCGGCTGACCAGGGAACACCAGATTGCTGAAATGCCCGGGGAGAAAATAATCGTCCTTGTCGAACAGGTTCTCGGCGTTGAGCGTCCATTCCCAGCGATTGGTTCGATACCCCACGGCGCCGGAAAAGATCGTGTACCCGTCGATCTCCGCCGTGTTGTCATCGTCGACGAACTGCTTGCCCAGATAACGCGCGCCGAAGCCCGCATTGAGTCCTGACGCCCAGTCCTTCCGCAGCCACAGATTCAGGTTGTTCGCGGGCACGAACCGAGGCGTCAGTCCCGTCAGATCGTCCGCCTCGCCGAAGCGGGCGCGCGCGTAGCCATAGTTCAGAATCAGGTGGGTTTGCCCGCCGAGGTCCGCGTTGATATCCAGATCGACGCCTCGGGATGTCTGTTCGCCGATCTGTGTGACCGTCGTCACGGTCTCCTGGACGGTGAGGTTGTTTCGGGTGATGAAATACCCGGCAATGCTCGTGTCCACCCGTCCGTTCCATCCCTGCCAGCGGTGACCCACTTCATAATTGCGCGCGGTGCTGGGGTCAAGTGGCGACCCGTCCGGAGGAATCGTCGTCACCGGCGTGAACGAGCTGGACGTGCCGAAGTAGAACTGCTGATCGCTTCGAGGCTCGTACACGAAGCCACCGCGATAGGAGAAGGCCGTTTGATCGACCGCCTGTGGGGTGAACGGCAGGCCCCCGGTCCTGTCGACCCTTCGCGTGTAGTCGTCCACCCGCGCACCGACATTGATCTTCAGCTTCGGCAGCACGTCCATTTGATCCTGGAAATAGTAGGCGTTGATCTGGTCGTTGACGAAGGTCGTGCGTGCCACGGTCTCGATGTCGAGCGGCCCCTGCGTCTCCTCGAGCGTGGTGATGTTCATCGGAGCGATCGTGATCCACCAGTATCCGCAGACGCAGTCCGGATCGTCACCAGCCGTCACTTCGGTCCGGTACTTGTCCCGTTGGTACTCGTAGCCGAAGAGAAGATTGTGGAGGCCGAACCCCTCCACGCGCCCCAGCAGCTCGGCCTGGTTCTGGATGGGCCTTCTGATGTGATGAAAGTCGAGCGGCTCACGAAACACCTCGTTGTTCTCCGGGTCTCCGTACACACCTTCGGTCACGAAGTAACGGTCGCTCGTCCGTTGAACCAGGAAAGCGTTCCGGAATTCCCAGCGCGGTGACACATTGCCATTGAACAGCAGCTGCGTCTGCGAATCCTCGACGAGCACGTTGTCCTGCGGGATGCTGAAGCGAAGATCGGGTGTGTAGCTTGGAAGATCGATGATGTTGAACGGGACGCCGCCATCGCCGTCGAAGCGGTCTCGATTGAAGTTCTGATGGACAGTCAGCCGGGCGTTCTCGTTCATCAACCACGTCAGCGACGGTGCGATATTCAGCCTGTCCGCTCCCGCATCGCGCCATCCCGCGCTGGCCTCGTAGCCGCCGTCGAAGCGATACAAGAACCGGTCGGTATCGCCGATAGGCCCGGTCGCTCCGGCGGCCACCTGATGAGTGTTGAACCGGCCGCCGCGATAGCTGAAGTCGTAGGCGCGAGTGGCTTGCGGCTTCTTCCGAATCACATTGATGGCTCCGCCCACTGCGCCCCTGCCGTACAGAACCGAGCTCGGTCCTTTCAGCACCTCGACGCTCTGGATGCTGTTGGTCTGCGTGCTGTAGCGATTGCCGCCCATCCGCATCCCGTCAACCAGCATCGTATTGAACGAGTCGCGATCGTCGTCGAAGAAACCGCGGATCGTGTACTGCTCGTACGCACCGTACCAGCGGACGGCTTGAACGCCGGACGCATTCCTCAGGGCCTCACCCACCGTGTTGACGCTTTGCTGCCGCATCAGCTCCTGCGGAATCGAGCTCACCTGGGCCGGGACGTCGGTGTTGGCCACGGGAAGACGCGAGGCGGTCGCCTTGCCGGCTGACGCGGTCACCGTCAGGGTGGTCGAGACACGGCCCACAGTGAGCACGACGTCCACGGGCCGAGTATCGGGACCGAGATTGACGTTGCGCACGGCGGTCTCGAAGCCGCGCATCACGAACGACACCTCGTAGCTGCCCGCTGTGAGGCCCGTGAACCGGTAGGCGCCAGCCTGATCGGTCATCACCGTCGAGACCTCGTTCCCCCCGGCGCTCAGAACGACCGTCGCACCAGGGACGACGCCGGATGTGTCGCGAACAGTTCCCGAAAGCGTGAGTTGCTGCGCTGAACTCACGAGAGGAAAAACACACAACGCTCCGATCAAGAAGACGAGCCTGGCACGTAACTGTGCCCTCATACAGCCTCCAGTCGCGAACGTATTGGTGAGAGAAAGCGCCTACCGGGAGCAAAGGAGCCACCGCTCCCGATCACTGGGTCATCGACGAGACAACGGACGCAGGATTCTGCCCGTTCGTCACAGCCAGCGCATCTGAAGAGTTCCTGAATTCGCCCTCCGTATGGACGCCGTACGGAAATTCGTCTCGTCGCCGCACTCGGAACCTTAAGAGATTCTGAAGCTGCGTCAGCGCGACGACGAAGCGTGGACTGCGCGAATAGTGGGGCTCGCACGCGGCCGGGCATCGAGTGGGACAAAGGTCACCGATGCCAGGCCGGAGCAGAGCGTGGGAGAAGGTTCAGCCGTTGTTACGGCGCCGGCGCCGGGGCGCCTCCAAACGAGACGGTAACGCCGGTTCGGACCGTAGCAGGAAGCGCCGGGTGTCCCGCCGCGGCCTCGTATTTTTCGTTGAGCATGTTCTCGAGCGTCAGATACCAGCGCAGGCTCCGGTGAAAACGGTACGAGCCGCTCAAATCCACCTTCTGATAACTCTCCTCAAGGTTGTGATTCGGCAGGAGCATCGAGTAGCCGTAGAACTCGTCGCTCAGAAAGGTGCTGCCGTCCCGTTTACCTGCGAACGAGCCCGCCAGCGCAACCTGGGCCCGACCTTGAACGTAGGACACCATGAGGCTGCCCGCATTCTTCGGCCGGCGGAAGGGACGCGCTCCCACCAGCGGGGAGAACTGGCCGATCGGAATGTCAGGGAACGCCGGGTTGTACGCCGGCGCCAGCACTCCACCCGTGAATGATTCCGTGATTTCGGCGTCCAGGAACGTGTACGACCCAAGCACCTCCACCCTGCCGACGGCCACTTCGACCGAGGTTTCCACTCCCTGCGCCGTAAACGACTTCGAGTTGACCGTCGCGCCGAACGCGGTCGCGGCTGCCACCTCGGGGGGGACACCCAGGGCTGGCAAGACGCTCTTGTCCACGAACTCGATCATGTCGCGGAAGTCGTTGTTGAAGTAGGACACGCGGACCCGCGAGCGCCCGCGCCAGAACCCCTGCTCAATGCCGACGTCGAAGGTGCGGCTGCGCTCGGGCCCAATCGGTGAAATGCTGCCGAATGCCGGTGAGGTGCCCGGCACGATCGCGAACAACGACCCCTGTTCGTCAAACAGCGTGGGCGCCTTGATCCCTCTGCCCGCGTTCAGGGTGAGCTTCGTTTCTCCGGCGCCTGTCGTGTTCGAAGCGTTCCGAAGATAGGCGGCCACCGACACGCGGGGCGTGGCAACGGTGCCGAAGACCGTGTTGTGCTCGATGCCCACGCCGCCGCTGACGTACAACCGGTTCCGCAGACTCAGGCGGCCTTCGACGAACCCGCCGCCATTGTTGCGCGCGATTTCCGGTGGAAAGCCGAACTCGCTGAAGGCTTCTTCGTGCTCGTAGCGCCCGCCACCCGACACATCGAACGCCGGACCGACCCGATAGTCGACTTGGCCGGTCACCAGGTTACGGGTGGCGCTCGACTCGGAAACCGAGGGGTACGAGCCAAGGCCAAAATCGAGAATCGCCCGCCCCGTCACCGAATAGCCGTTGGCGCCGCGGATCGTGACGGTGTCGCCGAGGTAGTCGCCGAAAGCAGACGGCTCTCCCGTCGGGGTCAGGTTTTCAAAGCGCGCCTGCTGGTCCGCGTAGCCGAATTTCACCGTCGTGCGAAGGCGTTCGCTGACCTGCGTCGAGGAGGTGACGGAGAGGTACGTCAGATCGTTGTCCTGGGAGGAATCGTCGGGAATCCCGTAGTAGCTGAACGCGTTCGGACTCTCGTACCGAGTGTCGGTGTACCGAATGGTGCCGCTCAAATCGGTATTGGTCCCGATGACCACGCCAAAACGGCCGGCATACGTCGTGTTCCGGAAATCATTGTTGGCCAGATCGTTGTCGGTGCGGAAGTGAGAGATTTCCGAGAAGTAGTCGAAGCGCCTGGCGACGCCACCGATCGAGGCGGCGTTGCGCAACGTGTTCAGGTTCCCGCCGTCGATCGAGTACGAGCCCTCCGGAATGCGCGTGCGCCCGCGCCGCGTGGTGATGTTAACGACGCCACTGAGCGCGTCGCTCCCGTACAGCACGCTGTTCGCCTCGCGAAGCACTTCGATGCTCTCGACACCCGCCGTTGCGAGCTGGGCGAAATCGAAGCTGCCGCCGACATCGTTGGCCGGCACGCCGTCGACGAGGATCTTGTTGAAGTCGGAGTCTCCGCCCCGAACGAACAGCGATGTACTGCCACCACGTGAGCCGGTCTGAATGACTTGGACGCCCGGCACGGTGCGCAGCGGCTCGAGGACGTCGACTGTGCCGAGCGCCTGGAGCGTCGTCGAGTCGATGAGCGTGACGGCCGATCCCACCTGTGAGTCGGGCAATTCGGCGGCGGCCGCAGTCACCACCACATCCTGCCGTAGCGGGCCGATCGAGAGTACGATCCGAAGGAGGGGGGCGCCCACGAACGTCGGATCCGTCAAGCGCGTCTCGAAGCCCGCCGCCGTCACCTCAATCTGGTACCGGTCCTCTGGCAGCGATTCAAATCTGAATTCGCCGCGGGCGTCGGAGGGCGCCTGGGCCACCTGCTCGTTGTCCCGAAGCACTCTGACGTTGGCGCCAGAAACCACCGCGCCTTGAGAATCGACGACCGTACCTCTCACCGACCCGCTCTGCGCCGACGCAACGAGTGGACGGCACAAGAGCAACGCAACCGCGACTGCGTATGCAAGCCGCCGTACACCTAACCGTGGACTCGCCAGATCTGTCTCTACTTTGAAGGTGAGACATCGTGTCGGTCCCGCCGACGCCACGCACCTGAGTGGTCTCTGTGGTGTTCTGGGCTCGGACATGCTTCCCTCCTGCCGCCGTCGCGGCGCAAGGATGGCTGGCCCGATTCGCAGAGAAGGTGTGAGGAAGACGCAGACGGACGCGGCATCGAATCCTCGCCCCTCCCCTCGGAGGTCGGGTCGGCTGGAGACGTCGGCAGGTCTTCGGACTGACGGGCGGGGCGCTGTGCGCCGCTCCTACTGGTCGTCGCTTCCCGGCCTGCTGGTCAGGCCAGTGCTTTGTGACGACGGTCGTTCCCGTTCACCGCTGCGGGGCAGTCCTGGAATTTCACCAGGTTCCCTCTTGCCACCCTCGTGATGAGGGTACCGACGAAAAAGATGATCACCTTACCACGTGATGAACCCCTGTCAAGGGGCTCATCTGGCACTAGCCCGGATCGATGGCCAGATCCTCGTTGAGCTCAGAATGGCTGCCGGCTGAACCCGGGATCCGCGCGCCCAGCGTGCGGCCGATCACGCGCCAGGCGAGAACCAGAGACGTCACACAGAGCGCCGTGCCACCCACCATGAAAGTAATCATGACGATGTCCCACAGGGGGCGATAGTTGTACAGCCACGGAAAGTCGAGCGAGTGCAGACCGTGATACAGCCAGCGGTTCATCCATCCACGATCGCTGTAGCCGCCGACCACTCGGGCGGTCTTCGGATCGATGTAGTACCGGGTGTCGACCTCGTCGTTCAGCCGCGCCAGAATGACGGGCAAGGGACGCTCGCGCCGCCGATCCAGATAGTACATGTCGTATTGATCGATCAGGCGGATGTCCGCAAGACCACCGCGACCGGCCGCCCTGGTGATCACGCTCATCACGCGCTCTGGCTCGAACGACGGCAGAGGGCCGCCGTCCATCGGCACGATGCGCGTGTCGCCGCCACTCAGGGTCGCGAGGTACACAGGATCCCCGGCAAACGAACTGAACTCCAGTTCCTTCACCTGAAGACCCGCCAACTGTTTGACTGCCTCCCTGGGATGCTTCGTCCCATAGGTCCTCATTTCCACACGGCCACGGAGTGCATCCGGGACGTTGTCCGAACTTCCCCGCCGGCCTGCAGCTCCGCCGCTTCGTGTCGGAAACGGATCCATCGAGAGCATGCCGCTGAACGCCCAGGTGGCGGCGCCGAGGCCGAACACCAGACCCAGGACGGTGTGCCACCGCTTCTGTCCCCGATACGGAATGCTCGTGGCGACGCCGGCGTTGCGATACCGTTTCGACGGCGAAAACATCCACAGCCCTATTGCCACACCCAGCAGTGCGGCAACCGTGCCGACGGCGGACGACCAGATCACGACCCGACTCCATTCGAGTCCGTGCTTACGGAGCGGCGTGAAATACAGCCAGTGGGGAATCGCGCCGACGTACGCGCCAAGCCTCGACCTGGTCGTGGTGTATTGGACGACCTCTCCGACTTGTTCCGACACGTAGACCTGCTGTCCATCGGGCCACGAGTACTTCCAGAGCGGTGCAAACCGGAAGACTCCTCCGACAGTCCATTGATCCACCTCGTCGGCCGACTCCACCGTCGCCGCGCTCACTGGCTGGCCAGTCCAGGCCGACGCGACCCGATCCCTCAGCTCACGCGTCACCTCGACCTGTTCCTCTCCCGTGTCCGCGTACACCATCGACGCGGAGTCGAATCGATAAACGGGTCGGCCGTCGAAGGAGTTCAAGCGAATCGACCTGGGAGGGGTGCCGGTATCCACCACGGCGTAGGCTTCCTCGGCGGAGAAACGTATCGTCGCAGGATCGAGCGACGGAGACCGCTCCAGACGATCGTCGGCCGACACGCTCGGGTAGTCCCAGTACATGATGCCGATGCCGGACGGAAACCAGAGCAGGAAGACCAGGCACAACCCCACGCCGAGCCAACGGTGGATGAAAATCGCGATCTGAGTGAGGGTGCGGGAGACTGGTGACGCCATGGTTTTCTCGCTTGACACTAGTTCCGAGCAGCCCGGCTGACAACTGAAGAATTCCTGAATGATGTGCGTCAGCGGTCGCTCCCTGTTACGATTCATCCACGGACATGATCGAGCAGCGAACCGAGATGAGCTCCCTCCAGGTGGCTCAGTCGATCGGCGACAACAGCTTTGTCTTTCTGCCGGGGTCGAGAATGAAGACCCTGCTCGAAGCCACCGGCCCGCTATCGGATTGGACGGCCGTCGTGAACAGCTGGGATGAGCTGGAGCTGGATACCTACCTTGGCGACCAGCGACGCTTCCGCAAACGTCGCTACGCTGTTTACGATCTGGAGGGAACGTCGATCGCGCGTGAGCCGCACCAACCGCATCATCAGAAGACCGAGTACAACCCGTTGTTTGGAGGCATCGAACGTTGGTTCGCGCCAATCACTCCGAGCGTTGGCGAGGGACCGACGCTCCGGACCATCCTCAGCCTCTGCCGGACGATATTTGGTGCGCTCGGTCCATCCGTCCTCCGTTGGCATGTCGAAGTGCACCAGATCCGGATCGAGGCGGGGTCCGGTGAGCTGGGCTATCCCACTCCCGAGGGCATTCACCGCGACGGAGTCGACTACGTGCTCGTGCTGCTCATTAGACGATCCAACATCGCCAGCGGCACGACGACGGTCCATGGCGAAGGGGGGCGTCAGCTCGGCAGCTTCACGCTGACCGACCCGTTCGACGCCGCGCTCCTCGACGATAGCCGCGTGGCACACGGCGTCACCCCGGTGACCCCCCTCGATCCGGGCAAGGCCGCGTACAGGGACGTGCTCGTCGTGACCTTCAGGCGTCATACAATGTGAGCCAGACTGAACCGATCGCGAGGGACAAATGCCCGAGGCATGGGACGACCAGCTGCGTGACCGCAGGGACGAACCTGCCGCGACGGCTGCCCGCCGCTTTTCGTTGGGAACGTGGATCGGCGTTGCGCTGCTGGTGGCTTCGGCTGCCGCGGCTATCTATCTGGCGTTTGGCGGCTGGTTGACCGCCAGGCGCCCCGCCACGGAAACGGCCGCGCCGCCGCCTGCTGCAGCCCCGGCGCCGCTCGGCGATCCGTCAGCGATCGCCCTGCCCCCCCTTGATGAGACCGACGCTCTGGTTCGCCAGCTGGTGGCCCAGCTATCCTCGCATCCGCGGGTGGCCGCGTGGCTCGCCACCGACAATCGGATCCGGAACTTCACGGTCGTGGTCACGAACATCGCCGAGGGAAAGGCTCCTGCATCCCAGGTGCCCGCGTTGCGCCCCACGATGGGCGGCTTTCTAGTGACGGAGCGGGCCGGCGACCTCTTTATCAATCCCCGGAGCTATGACCGCTACACGAGCGTCGCGGAGGCCGTCGTGTCCATCGACCCGGCTGGCAGTGCACGCCTGTATGGAACACTGAAGCCCCGAATCGAGGAGGCATATCGCGAGCTCGGAGAGCGCGAACCGATGTTCGATCGCACGCTCGAGCGCGCGATTGTGCTGCTGCTCAGCACGCCGGTCCCCGACGATCCAATCGCCGTCGAGCCGAAGGGCATCGGATACCGGTTTGCGAACGACGCTCTGGAGAGTCTGGCGCCCGCCCAGAAGGAATTGATGCGGATGGGCCCGCAGAATGCCCGTGCCATCCAGCGGCAATTGCGCGCGATCGCGCTCGCGCTCGGGATCCCGGCTGAACGACTGCCGTCACCGACCGGGATCAGGAACTGAAAGGCCCGCTCGAAAGAAGACTGTTTACTTCCAGCCGAGCGTCCGGTCCGGACGCTGCCAGGGTGCGCGGCTCTGGGCGAGATTTGCGAGCGCCCGCGACGGGTTGAAAAGAATCCTCAGGCTCGCGCGCACCGCGCGATTGCTCGTGCGCCGTTCGATCCACTCCATGACATAGTGATCCACGGCATCTTCCGCCATCAACATGACGAACGCTCCGGCGGGAGTGACAATGTGATCGACCCAACCGGTCGTCTCGGGACGCATTCCGACGTTTCCGATGGAGGCCTCGCTGAAAGGACCGACCTCGAACTGCAGGCTGTAGACAGCGCTGAACGCCGTGGCGCGCGCCCTCGAGTTGAAATACTTGCCGTCAAAGCCGACCGGCACGTCGCGGTCGGGGCCGTGATCCAGCCAAATCATCCCGGCCGCAGCCCCGTGGATGGGGTGGCCGATATAGTTCACCTGCCACGAGTCGGTGTCTCCCCACTGGCCCGGCAAACGCACCGAGCGGCGATAGTCGCCGAAAAACGACCCGCTGAGCTCGCGCCGCGTCTTTTCCTGAAAGACGATTCGCGTTCCATGCTCGAGCATCAGCAGCTTCATCGAGTCGGCAATTGCACCGGCCACGTCGGTCCGGGATTCAAGCCGGACTTCGGACTGGCTGGCGCCAGTACGATCGGGGAACGATTGAGCCCCCGCGGGCGAAGCCAACGTAAGGAGCCAGAGACCGAGGAGGGCCGCACCCGAGTGGGTGTTTGTCGATCGATCGCCGCTTCGACACATTCGCGAAGCGGGAGTTTAGCACGGGGCATGCCGGGCAGTTCAGCAGGCACCCTCCGCGCCGCAGAAGCTTCGGCCGGCCGAATGCCTGTGAATCCTCCACGCCCGGAAGGCGAACCGGTCTGCGCGCTGCGGTCTCGGGTCAGTGGACCCGCGGCCGGCCGCGGGCATCTGATGGCGGGAGCGGCCGATTCCTGCAGGCAGACGCGATCACCGCCGATGGTGACAGGCTGTGCACTCCTGGTAAGCCTCGAAGAAAACGTACAAGTCGGCGGTAAGCAGGTTATCGTGGAAGGTAAGGGGGCTTCATGATGACACTCCGTAGCTGGGTCGCGGTCCTTCCTCTCGCGTTACTCGCCGCGCCGGTGTATGGCCAGGAGCCAGCCGTGGCAGGTCGCATCAAGGTCGTGGCGGGCGAGGCGTTCGTCGTTCGGGCGGGCGGCGAGGTCATCCCGGCGCAGGCGGGACAGCCGGTCTACCAAGCGGACAGCTTGCGGACGGGCGCCGATGGCCGGCTGGGCGTGACACTGCAGGACGACACGCGCGTTTCGCTCGGGCCTTCAAGCGAGGTTCGGGTGGATCGCTTTGCCTTCGCTCCTGCCGAAGGTCAGATCGCGCTCGTCCTGCGGATGGCTCGCGGCGTCATGGCTTACGTGTCGGGCCGCATTGCGAAGCTGGCCCCCGACTCGATTCGGCTGGAAACACCGGCGGCGATTGTCGGCGTGAGGGGGACGACCCTCGCGCTGCGCGTCTCTGAATGATCGACAAGCGTGGCACTGCCGCACTGACGGCCGTCTGCGCCGTCGGACTCATATCGGCCTGCGGGCCGCGGCGGATTGAACCACCCGAGCCACCAGACCAGACCCTCACCGTGCTGCTGCCCGATCCGGGCAGCGGCACGGTCGGCCGCGCAAGCGTCAGCAATCCGGCCGGCAATACCGACCTTGCCGAAGCGCGGGCATCGACGACCACGACCTCCAATCAGCCCCCGGGGCCGGTCGTCATCATGAGCGAGGAAGATGTTCAGCGCCTGTTCGGCGAAGCCCTGGCTGCCTTGCCGCCTGCCCCCCAGAGTTTCACCCTGTTTTTCGCCTTCGATTCCGACGAGCTGACCCCGGAGAGCCGCGTTCTGATGGCCGACATTCTGCAAGCGGTCAAGACGCGTCCAGCTCCCGACGTCATCGCCGTGGGCCATACGGACACCACAGGTTCGACTGCTTCCAATTTTGCGCTCGGGCTGAAGCGCGCCCTCATGGTTCGCAATCTCCTCATGGAGGCAGGCCTCGAAGTCTCGGTGGAAGTCACGACGCTCGGCGAGAGCGATTTGCTCGTGCTCACCGCGGACGAGGTCGCCGAGCCGCGCAATCGCCGCGTCGAAGTCGTCGTCCGATGACCATTCGTCCACGCGCGCTGGTCGGCCTCGCGGGGCTCGTGCCGACGCTGCTCATCGCCCTGCTTTCCCTCTACAGGCCGACGTCGCTCACCAATCTCGAACACAGCGTGTACGACGCGCTCGTCAGAACCACGCAGTTGCGTCCACCCGACAGCCGGATAGTGATCGTCGACGTTGACGAACGGAGTCTGTCCGCCGTCGGCCAGTGGCCCTGGCGGCGCGACATCGTCGGCAACCTGATCGATCGTCTGCGCGAACTGGGCGCCAGGTTCGTCGCGCTCGATATCATCTTCGCGGAATCGGACCGTTACGAGACGACAGGCTTCTCGACCGACGCCGCGCTGGCCAATACGCTGCAGGCGGGCGGCGTCGTCGTCGGGTATGCGCTGACGTTTGACGCCGCCGGCAAAGGGTCAAACGCATGTGTGCAGCATCCGCTCGGCCTCGCGATCGTCCGAAGAGGCGACGAGGAAGCCGAAGGACCTTTCTTCCGAGCCACCGGCGCCATCTGCAGCCTGCCCGTTCTGACGAAAGCGGCCGGGAAATCAGGCTTTCTGAATGCGGCGCCTGACCCTGACGGCATCCTGCGACGAGTCCCCCTTCTCCTCGAGTTCGACCGCGGCGTCTATCCTTCTCTGGCCGTGGCGGCGGTGACAGCCATGGCCGGACTGAACGCCCCGCTGCTCAGCGTCCTCAACGTCAACGCATCGTCGCTGGCAATGGGCCCCGAAGGACCCACGGTTCCCCTCGACGGCAAGAGCAATCTGCTGCTCCGTTACCGCGGGCCCAAACGGACCTTCCCGTACGTCTCGGCGTCGGACGTGTTGAGCGGTGTCGCCAGCGGCGACACCTTCAAGGACAAGCTGGTCTTCGTGGGGACGACAGCTCTGGGAACCCGTGAAGTCGTGTCCACTCCGCTCGATACGCAATTCGCCGGCGTCGAGGTTCAGGCGACCGTGGCTGACAACCTGCTGCAACGGGACTTCATCCGCCGGCCCGAACTCGGGGTCACGCTCGAATCTCAGATCGTGATTGCCATCGGGCTGGCTCTCGCGCTGCTGGTTGGTCGGCTGGGCATCGCCTGGGGAGCCGTCGCCGCCGTGTGCTGTCTCCTGGCGCTGTGGGGCGGAGCGTTCTGGCTTATCTCCACGCGAGGCACGTACTTTTCGCCGCTCTTCCCCACGCTCGGCCTCGCTGCCGGTTTCGGGGCGGTCGCAGCGGCGTGGTTTGCGCTCGAACATCGGCGCGCCGATCGCGCGGTGCACGACAGAGCAACCTCGCAGCGCCTGATGGTGCAGTCGCTGCTCTCGCTCACGTCGGTCAGGGACGCCGAAACGGGCAAGCACTCGCGCCGGACCCAACGCTACACGCGCGTTCTTGCCGAGCGGCTCGCGTCTCATCCGAACTTCAGCCACTTTCTGACCGCGCAGAACATCGAGCTGCTTTCGAGTCTCGCGCCGCTGCACGACATCGGCAAAGTTGGCGTTCCCGATCACCTGCTGAACAAGCCCGGCGACCTGACCGCCGACGAGCTCGCCGAAATGCGGAAGCATCCTGCCCATGGGCGCGACGTCATCGTGAACGCGCAACACGATGCGGGCGTACGCGACGACGTGATCCTGTCCATGGCGAAGGACATCGTCTATACGCATCACGAGAAATGGGACGGCAGCGGGTACCCGGAGGGTCTTCGCGGGACGGCGATTCCCATACCGGGACGGGTGATGGCGCTTGTCGACGTCTACGACGCTATTCGCACGCGCCGCCTGTACCGGCAGCCGATGAGCCACGACGAAGCCGTCGCGTTCATCGCCAAAGGCCGCGGCACGCACTTCGACCCGGACGTCATCGACGCGTTCCTCAGCGTGTCAGACGTCATGCGGAAGCTTTCGGCTGAGGGATAGTCACCGATTCCCGTTGCATCAGCTCCGCCGCCACTCCGCCTCGATAATCTCGTCTGTTGGACCCATCGGGGAGTACGCCCGCCGCTGCGCGATGGCGGCCTCGTGATAGGTACGGGCGCTCGTCGGACACAGCCGCAGAAAGACCTCGAGCGCCAGCACCGCCACGCCCAGGTCGTCGAGCTGTCCGAGCACGGGGAACATATCCGGCACGAAATCCAACGGCGCGACCAGGTAGAGCGCGGCCAGCAACGGCACGCCTTTGACCAGCCATGGCACGCGCCGATCTCGGAGCAGCCTGATCGCAAGCCGCGCCTGGGCGACCAGGGTTCGAAGAAGCGCTGGGCGAGACAGCCACGACCTCATGCGTGCCTCCACGGCATTCTGTATAGTTTCGTATGCCTTATCCCGTCACTGTCAGCGTAGACCCTGCGCTCACGAATCGCAACCGGTTGACCACAGCGTTTCGCCTCTTCCTGGCGATTCCCCATCTGATTCTCGTCGGCAGCGTCGGGTTCAGCGTCGCGTACTCGGAAGGAGACGGACCGCTGAGGCTTGGCGGCGAAACCGGGCTGCTCGGCGCCGTAGCCGTTTTCCTGGCCCTCATCAGCTGGTTCACGATTCTCATCGGCGGCACCCATATAGTCGGGATACGGCAGTTCACGACGTTCTACCTGCGATGGCGCGTCCGCGCTCTTGCGTATCTCATGCTGCTCGAGGACGCATATCCGCCGTTCAGCGACCAGCCGTATCCGGCGTCGATTGACATTGCCGAGCCAGCCGGGCCGCGCGATCGGCTGAGTGTGGGTGTGCGACTCTTCCTGGCAATCCCTCACATTCTCGCGCTGTTCTTCGTGCTGCTCGCGTGGTGTCTGACGACCGTCGTGGCGTGGTTCATGATTCTCTTTACCGGAGCCTATCCTCGGGGATTGTATGAGTTCGGCGCCGGAGCGCTCCGCTGGCGACTGCGGGTGGAGGCCTATATGCTGCTGCTCGTCGACGAGTACCCACCGTTCGCCCTCGATTGAGCTCATCTGGGGCAGATCGCCTCATTCACGGTCCAGCTCGCGAACGCCCCGCTAAGAACGCCGGACATCCGGGTTGTCGATCCTGCTGTCCTTCATTCGTCGTGCAAGTAGAGCGTTCGCTGCCGTGCGTGGTCCAGCAGACAAGGAGAGAAGACGATGCGATTCATGGTTCTGGTCAAAGCCGACAAAGACTCCGAGGCAGGAGTCCTGCCAGACGGGAAGATGCTGACCGAGATGGGAAAGTTCAACGAAGAACTGGCGAAGGCCGGCGTTCTGCTTGCGGGCGAAGGCCTTCAGGCGAGCTCGAAAGGTGCGCGCGTCCGCTTCTCCGGCAAGACGCGCACGGTCATCGACGGCCCCTTCGCGGAAACCAAAGAGCTGGTCGCGGGGTTCTGGATCTGGCAGGTCAAGTCGAGGGAAGAGGCCATCGACTGGCTCAAGCGTGCGCCTTTCGACAACGCCGAGGTCGAGATCCGGCAGATATTCGAAGCGGAAGACTTTGGCGACGCGTTCACGCCAGAGCTGCGAGAGGCGGAAGAACGACTGCGAGCCCAGACGGCCGGCAGGCGCTGAACGAGCCAGATCGGAAACTGAGGAGACGCGACGTGCGATTCATGATCATCGTCAAAGGCAATGCCGAGACGGAGGCCGGTGCCATGCCGCCAGAAGATCTGTTTACGGCCATGGCGGACTACCATGACCAGCTCGCCAGGGCGGGGGTCCTGCTGGATGCGTCGGGGCTTCAACCCACCTCGAAAGGCGCCCGCATCAAGTATTCCGGCGGAAAACGCACCGTGATCGACGGCCCGTTCGCCGAAGCCAAAGAGCTCATCGCCGGCTACACACTGATCCAGGTGAAGTCGAGGGACGAGGCGATGGAATGGGCGAGGCGGTTCCCCGCGCCGCACGGGGAAACGGCTGAGGGCGAGATCGAAATCCGCCAGCTGTTCGAGCTGGACGACTTTGCTCCCAGCGCCGCCGTCGAGCGCTTCCGCGAGATGGAGACTCGCTCCAAGAAGTAGGGCGGCATCTTGCACCGACTCATCGAAGATGGTGTGATCGGTAGCCGTGACGGCTACCGAAGTGCATCGCGCGATCGATGCGGTCTGGAAGATTGAGTCGCCGAGGCTGATCGCCGGGCTGACGCGCTTCGTGCGCGATGTCGGCCTCGCCGAGGATCTCGCCCAGGATGCGCTCGTTGCCGCGCTCGAACAGTGGCCTGAGTCCGGCGTGCCGAACAACCCCGGCGCCTGGCTCATGGCAGCAGCCAAGCATCGAGCGATCGACCTCTTTCGACGACGAAAGCTGCTCGAACGCAAGCACGAAGAGCTTGGCTACGAGCTCGAGACCGCGCGCGATGACGCGACAGCCGACCTCGACCGCGCCTTGGACGACGACATCGGCGACGACCTGCTGCGGCTGCTCTTCACGGCGTGTCATCCGGCGCTGCCCACCGAGGGACGGGTGGCGCTGACGTTGCGCCTGGTTGGCGGTCTGACGACCGGCGAGATCGCTCGCGCGTTCCTCGTTCCCGAACCGACGATCGCCCAGCGCATCGTCCGCGCCAAGCGGACACTCGCCGACAAACGAGTGCTGTTCGAGGTGCCCCGCGGGGAGGAACGGCAGGCGCGTCTGTCATCGGTGCTCGAGGTCATCTACCTCGTCTTCAACGAAGGCTACTCCGCCACCGCTGGTGACGACTGGATGCGTCCCGCGCTCTGCCAGGACGCTCTGCGGCTCGGGCGCATCCTGGCCGAGCTCGTTCCGCAGGAGCCGGACGTGCACGGGCTCGTCGCGCTGATGGAAATCCAGTCGTCTCGAGCGGGCGCGCGTATCGGCCCCGCCGGGGAGCCGGTGCTCCTTCTGGATCAGGACCGTGCGCGCTGGGATCAGCTGCTCATCCGACGGGGATTGGCGGCGTTGACGCGGGCGGAGGCCCTTGGCGGCGCGCTTGGCCCATACACGTTGCAGGCGGCGATTGCCGCCTGTCACGCGCGAGCGCGCGCCGCAGACGAAACCGATTGGGGACGCATTGCCGCCCTGTATGCGCTGCTCGCACGGCTGGCGCCCTCCCCCATCGTGGAGCTGAATCGAGCGGTGGCGATCGGGATGGCCGTCGGCCCGGAGGCCGGGCTCGCGCACGTCGACACCTTGACTTCGGAGCCGTCGCTCAAGCGTTACCATCTGCTGCCCAGCGTCCGCGGCGACCTGCTCGAAAAGCTCGGCCGATTCGACGAGGCGCGCGCGGAATTCGAGCGTGCCGCATCGCTGACGCGCAACGCGCGGGAGCGCGCCCTGCTGGCCCAGCGGGCGGCGCGTCAAGCGGGCCCCGCGGCATCGTCGGGAACCGCAGCGGTCAAAACCTCCAACCCATGAAGAACATCGGTGCCATGAAGAGCTCCCCTTCTTCGTCCCTGGTACTTCTGCTCGTCGGTTTCGTAGTAACCAGTTGTACGACTGTACGACGGCCAGAGCTGGTACTCGAAGTGAGTGGTACTCGAAGTGAGCCTCTTAGGCACACGGGCATCGTCACCCAGGACGAGCGGGCGTCGGCCAGCGCATCGCCGATTTCCCCTTGACGCGGGTCACGACCTCACCGGGCCGCCGCCTCTTGAGTCCAGCCTGTCGCCGCGCCCGCCGAAGAAGAGCTCGCAGCTCCGGTCGGTCCAGCTCGGACAGTTTCTTTAGAACGAGGTGCCGCCACGTCTTGCCGCTCCCCTGCAACACCCCGCCGGGATCGTCGAGATCGGCGCCGCGGTGGAATCCCAGGGTGACGTGATCGGCAAAGACACCGATGGCGCAGACGTTGTCCTTGATGACGCGCGGAGTTGGCCCGTACATCAGGACCACCTTCGAACGCATCTGGAAGATGTACTCGTGGCACGGGGTCAACTCGTCGAGGATGGTCCTGCGCAGACCCAGCGCGAGCGACTGAACGGCAGGAGCGTACCGATAGAAGAATTCGAGCAGTTCGGCTGGGGGCTTTGATACGGGCACCATACGGCCTCCTCGTGTTCCCGCGGATACGTCTGGCGGACGGGTTCCTGCGGCGTGCGCGTCAGGGCTTCGCCTTCCACATGCGTGGATCGAAACTGAACGGCTCGGACGGATGAATCGTCAGCCTGCCGAAGTCCGCGTGCGCCGGGTTGAGCGCGAAGTTCCGCTCGGCCGGTATCACGACCGATGGCACCGACAGGATGGCAGATTTCGCCTGCTGCAGCCAGCGTTCACCAATGGTCGCCAGGCTCGGCGGTGGGGGGTAGGTCCTCCAGTCAGGAGGCAGGTCGCCTACGACGACCGTGTCGATTGCGACGCGGACGTCGATATCCACCGCAATCGCGAGGAGATTGTTGGGTTCGAGGTCCGTGTCGGCGTTCACGAACCGTTCGAGCGCGGCGAGAGACAGCGTCGCCGACGTGAACACGACCGGCAGTCCCCGTGGCGTCCATCGACTGCCGTACCGACGTCCGCCTTCGCCGTCGAACGCCGCAAACTCTGCGCTGGCGATCCGCCAGACGCGCACTACCCCACGACCCCGTGCGCGATTCGTCCGAGCAGATCGTCGACCTGGCGGGCGCCGACGTCGGTGTCGAGCAGCCGAAGCGGGCTCTCACCGTTCAGCGCACGGTTGGGACGGCCCAACCACGAGGCCCCCTTTTCCTCGCCGAACACCGTGAAGGCGTGCGCCGCGACGCGGGCGATTCGATACAGGCGATCCGATTCGTCGGCGTCCAGCCGCCGGGTCTGCCGTCGGCGGGCCAACGTCCGCGCCGGCATGTGGAGGACGCTGGCGGCCTCGGGCACCGAGAGCCGCAGTCGTTCCCGAACGGATTCGAGCGAGCTGTACGGCAGGCCGCGCTTGATGCGCTCCCGCCACTCGGTCGAGGTCGGGACCGCTCGCCCCTTGAACACCTGGGCGCCGCCCAGGACGTCGACGACGTATTCGGTCGAGGTCATGTCGTCTCCTGCCAAATGGCATTATACATCAATGCCAACTGGCACCGTTGCGGCGACCCTCCCCGGACGCCCGGGATCCCCTTTGCCAGGCGCAGCCGGGTGCGCGGCTGCGCCGCAGGCCGCGCGCCGCTTCACGCCGTGGTCACGACAATGGCGCTGCACGCTGCCCGACCGTGACGCCGATAGCCATGGGGAACGCTCGAATCAAAGTACATGGCGTCGCCGCGGGCGAGCGTGTGCTCCTCGCCCCCGACGCGCACGACGAGCGCGCCCCGCAACACATAGATGAACTCGACGCCGGGGTGGACGTGAACGCGGATGCTGTCGGCCGCCACCGGAAAGAAGTCCGCATAGTACGAGTTGAAGCGGCGCTCGGTCGCCGGATAATCGAGCGACTCGAACCGATAGGCGACGTCGTGCGAGCCAGCCTTGTCGGGCAGTTTCACGCGCTGCGCTCTGCGTACAACGGCGAGGAGCGGCCGCTCGCGGGCGCCGGCGAAGAAGAAGTCGAGACCCACGCTGAACACGAGCGCGATCCGGAGCAGTGTCGGCAGCGTGGGAAAGAGCCGCCCGCGCTCGATCTTCGAGAGCAGCGCCGGCGACAGCCCCGTGTGCCGGCCGAGCTCGACCAGGCCCATTTTCTTCTTCAGGCGCAGCCCGCGAATTTTTCCGCCGATCTCATAGCCGCTCAGGCCGCTCTTCAGTGTCGCCGACAGCATCGTCCCTCCTGTTTTTCCTGACAGTCACATTCCACCGCGATTTTGTCGTGCGGCTCACACGAGTTTCGCGGCCGTCGTGATTTTACTTGTATGCAATCTTAATTGCATTACATTCAAAGAGTGCGTGGCGCTCGGAACGACCCGGGCGCCGTGACAGGAGGAAATGATGAAGCAGATCGACATCGCCGCCGCCGTCCTCGTCGTCGTCGGCGCGCTCAACTGGGGCCTGATTGCTGTCGCCGGCGTCGACCTCGTCGCCGCGCTCTTCGGCATGCGCTTCGGCGAGCTCTCGCCGCTGAGCGCCATCGTGTACGGACTCGTCGGCGCCGCCGGGGCCTATCAGGCGCTGTTCTGGAAACGCGTTCAGACCCGTTGGGCGCAGCCCGCGCCGATGCACGCCCGTTAACCCGTTAGTGATCAGAAGACTGGAGATGACATGTTGAACATGCTCGCAATCGGAACCGCGGCAGCTCTGGGGATGGCCGTAGCCGCGTCGAATACGGCCGCGGTCGACGCGCCCACCAAAGACATCGTTGAGACGGCGGTCGCCGCCGGCTCGTTCACCACACTGGCGAAGGCGCTCGACGCGGCGGGCCTCGTGCAGACACTCAAGGGTCCTGGCCCGTTCACCGTGTTCGCCCCAACCGACGAGGCATTCGCCAAGCTCCCGGCCGGCACGCTGGAGACGCTGCTGAAGCCGGAGAACCAGGCGAAACTGCAGCGCATCCTGACGTATCACGTCGTGCCCGGACGGGTGATGGCGTCGGACGTGGTGAAGCTGCGCGCGGCCAAGGCCGTCAGCGGCGACACGATCGCCATCGTCTCCGAGGGCGGAGGCGTCACGGTCGACAGGGCTCACGTCGTCAAGACGGACATCGCCGCCACCAACGGCGTCATCCATGTGATTGACGCGGTCATGCTGCCGGCCGGGAACTAGGCGGCGCATGAACGCGAACATCCTCGTCACCGGCGCGACGGGATACATCGGCGGCCGCCTGCTCCGACGATTCGAGCAGCGCGGCCGCGCGATTCGGTGTCTCGTGCGTGACCCGTCACGGCTCGTGGCGACCCGCCCGACCACCGAGGTCGTGCAGGGTGACTGCCTCGACGAGACCACACTCGACCACGCCCTCGCCGGCGTGGACACCGCGTATTACCTGGTGCACTCGATGGCGGCAGGCCCGGACTTTGCCGACGCGGACCGCCGCGCCGCCGACAACTTCGGACGAGCCGCCGCACGCGCTGGCGTGCGGCGCCTCGTCTATCTTGGCGGCCTGACAGACGCGCTCGGTGCGCTGTCGGCGCATCTGAAGAGCCGGGCCGAGACCGGCGAGTTGCTTCGCGCGAGCGGCATTCCCGTCGTGGAGTTCCGCGCCTCCATCGTCGTCGGCGCCGGAAGTCTCTCCTTCGAAATGATTCAAGCGCTGGTCGAGCGCCTACCGGTGATGATCTGCCCGCGCTGGATCGCGACGCTGACCCAGCCCATTGCTGTCGACGATGTGCTGGCGTATCTGGAGGCGGCACTCGACCTGCCAGAGGGAACATCAGGCGTCTTCGAAATTGGCGGTCCGGAGGTCGTGTCCTACGGCGAGATGATGCAGCAGTACGCCCGCCTGCGCGGACTCCGCCGCCTGCTGCTGCCGGTGCCTGTGCTCACGCCTCGTTTATCTGGGCTCTGGCTCGCGCTGGTGACCCCCACGCAGGCGCGCGTCGGCCGCGCGCTCGTGGAAGGACTGAAGAATGCCACGATCGTCCGATCGACGGCGGCCCGCCATACGTTTCGCATCGAGCCGATGGCGCTTCGCGCCGCCTTCCTGAAAGCGATCGACGAAGGCTTCTCGGCACGCATCAAGAAGGATACGCGCACGGTTGTCGTGGACGTGCCCCCAGCGCAGGCCTTCACACCCGTGCGCCGCATCGGGGGCGCCGCCGGCTGGTACTTCGGCGGTTCCCTGTGGAACGCTCGCGGGTGGCTGGACCGCTGGCTCGGCGGCGTGGGCATGGGCCGGGGACGTCGTGACGCCGACTCATGCGTCGTTGGAGACGTCATCGACGGGTGGACAGTCGAGGCGTATGAACCTGATCGCCGGCTCCGGCTCTCGGCCGACCTGAGGCTACCGGGCAGCGGCTGGCTGGAGTTCGAGGTGACGCCGCTCGAGCGCGGCACGCAGTCCCAGATTCGGCAGACGGCCACCTTCGATCCGCGGGGGGTGCTGGGCCGGGCGTATTGGTACGCCATTCTCCCGCTGCACAGCATGGTGTTTCGCGGCATGCTCGCGCGCATTGCCGGGCGCGCCGTGGACAGCGAGTCGTCGTCCGCTCGCGGGTTCTTCACGTACCGATCGCTCGTGACCGGTCGCGCCGCCGATGTGTTCCGATGGCACGAGCAGCCCGACGCGCTGCTCGATCTGCTGCCGTCGCGGCGATTCGTCCGCATCGAGCGCCGGGTGGGGAGCCTGCAGGATGGCGGCCTCGTCACCCTCTCCATCGGCATCGGCGCCGCGCGCCTGTGCTGGGAAGCACGCCACCATGGATACATCCGCGGGAAGCAATTCTGCGATGAGCAGGTCCGCGGGCCGTTCAAGACGTGGCGGCACACTCACCGCTTCGTGGCCATCGGGAGCGACCAGACGCTCTACGAGGATCAGGTCGAGTACG
This sequence comes from Vicinamibacterales bacterium, assembly GCA_035537875.1. Taxonomy (GTDB): domain Bacteria; phylum Acidobacteriota; class Vicinamibacteria; order Vicinamibacterales; family CAVVIG01; genus DATLLJ01. The sequence goes on from DATLLJ010000066.1 coordinate 41,314, forward strand.
TGCTTCCCGGCGGCCGGCTGGTCCAGCGGCTTGCGGATCCCGTGGTCCGACACCTGCTCGCGCGGATGTTTGCGCGGCGCCATCAGATCGTGCGCGTGAGATTCGCCGACGCGCGCGATGCCGCGCTTCGCCGGCGAGCTGCCGCTCCTGAACCCACCCGTCTCGAGCGCTTGCGGATGGTGCGATGACTGTCATACTGCTGGCCGCGCTCATGTTGGCCGGCCCACTCCAATCCGAACCCGTTCGGACCGTAGACGCCGTCGATCTCGATCGCTATCTCGGCGACTGGTTCGAGATCGCGCGATTCACGAATCGGTTTCAGCGGAGCTGCGCGGGCGACGTCAGAGCCACCTACGCCAGGCGGCCCGACGGTCGCATCGACGTCGTCAACCGATGCCGCACTTCGGACGGGCGCACCATCGACGCGCGGGGCGTCGCGCGGGTGGTCGATGCCTGCACCTCAGCGAAGCTGAAGGTGCGGTTTGCTCCCGCCTTCCTGTCGTTCATGCCGTTCGTGTGGGGCGACTACTGGATCGTGGGCCTGGCCGACGACTATTCATGGGCGGTCGTTGGCTCGCCGGATCGCGCCTATCTCTGGATCCTGGCGCGCGCTCGCGCGATGGACGCCGCCAGCCTTGCGGCCGCCCGTGCGGCAGCTCGCGAAAACGGCTTCGATGCCGATCGCTTGGTGATGACGCCCCAAACACCTCTTGACACGCGATGAGCGCCACGCTTCCTGTGGATCGCCCGGTTCGAGTCGGCATCTCATCCTGTCTGCTGGGCGAGGCGGTCCGCTTCGACGGCGGCCACAAGCGCGACGCGTTCCTGACCGAGACCTTCGGACGATTCGTCGAATGGGTGCCGGTCTGCCCAGAGGTCGAGTGCGGCCTCGGCACGCCGCGCGAGTCGATGCGGCTGGTGCGCGAGGGAGAGGGCGTCAGGCTGCTCACGGTCAAAACCGGCGTCGACGTCACCGATCAACTCGTCCGCTACGCTCGCCGGCGGGTCGCCCAACTCGCGTCGCAGGACCTGTGCGGCTTCGTGCTCAAGAAGGACTCGCCAAGCTGTGGCATGGAGCGCGTCAAGGTCTACGGCCAGGGCCCCGTCCCGACCAAGTCCGGACGGGGATTGTTTGCCGCGACGTTGAAGGACGGCTGCCCCAACCTGCCCATCGAGGAGGAAGGACGGCTGTCGGACCCGCGGCTGCGCGACAACTTCGTTGAACGGGTCTTTGCGTACGGGAGGCTGCGGACGTTGTTTGGCGGCCGATGGAATCACGGCGCGCTCGTTCGCTTTCATACGGCCCACAAACTCACCCTCATGGCGCATTCGCCTGCCGCGTACCGTCAGCTCGGGCGTCTGGTGGCACAGGCCCCGTCCGTTCGGCAGGACCTCGAGCGGAGGTACACGGAGATGTTCATGGGCGCGCTCTCGATTATCGCGACGCGCAGACGCCACGCGAACGCGCTGCACCATATGGCGGGGTACTTCAAGCAACGGATCGACAGCGAGTCGAAGGCCGAGCTGCTCGGGGCGATCGACGACTACGCGCGCGAACTCGTGCCGCTCGTCGTGCCGCTCACCCTGGTTCGACATCACGTCCGGGTGCACAACGTCACGTATCTGGCGGGACAGGTCTATCTCGAGCCACACCCGAAAGAGCTGATGCTGCGCAATCATGTGTGATCACGCCCTGTCAGATTCCTGGCTCGCCGGCGAGGCCGCACTTATCGCTTGACACCCTGCAGATGATGTCTACACTGTAGACACTAATGGCGGACATCGTCGGACCGTTTGAACAAGCCGTGCTGCTGGCCCTGATCCGGCTAGGCAAAGACGCCTACGGGCGCGCCATTCTCAACGAAGTCCAGAGGCGTCTGCATCGCGACGTATCAGCGGGTGCCGTGTACAGCACGCTTGAACGCCTCGAGGCCAAGGAGTTGGCGTCTTCCACACTGGCGCCAGGAACGGCCATTCGCGGTGGCCGCGCCCGGCGGTACTTCGCTCCCACCAGCGCTGGCATTCGGGCCTTGAACGAGGCCAAGTCCACGACTGACAGCTTGTGGCACGGCCTGGCATGGCCGCTGAAGGTGCGCACATGATCAGTAAGGAACCGAACCCCCCGAAGTGGGCTGAAGCGATCTTGCGATCGATTTTGACGCCATCTGATCGCGAATCGATTTCAGGTGATCTGCTAGAAGAGTACAGGGAGGTCAGGTATCAGGCGCTTGGACCGTTTCAGGCCGACGTGTGGTACATCAAACACGTGGCGAGCGTGTTCTGGCCTTTGATGTGGCGGTGTGCGCTCCCGATGGTGCCCCTGACGCTGTTGCCTCTTGCGGCAAGACTCCCGTGGAACATTAACCTCGTTCAGGTGCAAGCTCCTGGTCTGACGCTGTTGCACGCAATGGTTTACTTGTGGGCTGGTTACTACGGTGCCCAGCGGACACGACTCATCAGGACGGGGCTGCTCACAGCCGGGACAACCAGTTTCTTCGGGTTTGTGATGTTGTTCACGTTCTTCGCGATCAGGGACCCCCGCCTGCTCGCTGCGCCGTTCTCCAAGCCGTTCATATTCGTGATCCTGCTGACGCTGCTTTCGATCGCGCTCGGTTTCGGTGTGGCTGTTGGTGCCGTCGGCGCTGTCGTCGGCCGTTGGTTACCGCCCGCCTCTCGCCGGCACGTTCGGGCCTCTTGAGACGCATGGTTTGACAGCACCATTGATTCTCGGTTTTGAACCGCGTGTGCAAAACGAGACATCACTGTTCACCCCAACCATTCTATCTTTGGCGTTCCGAAGCTAAGGAGAGCGACATGGCTGGCAACATCACGATCCGTGCGGAACTTCAAGAACAGCGGCGTTTCATCGAAAGGCAACGAATCGAGCTTGAGCGTCAACAGCATGAGATCGACGTACAGTTCCGGCGCACGGCCGACGTGCAGGCAGAGCTTGATGGCCTCAAAGCCATGTTGCTTCACCAGGGCGCCAATCTCCGGCCCACGAAGGCAAGCCCGAGCAACGGTAACGGTCATCTCGTTGCACGACCATCAAAGAAACCCAAGCTTTCATCAGGCGACGCCAACGAGTAGCACAGACACTACCAAGTAGTCCGAAACATCACTACCGCCCGCATTGCCGCAGCACGTCGTGAACGTCGGCTCGGCCGACAGCGCTACACCGTGGATCATTCCTTAGACCAAATTGGAAGGTTGGTGAACCATGACCGAGAAGAGCTTGTACGAACGGCTTGGCGGCGTGTTCGCCATCGCGGCTGTGGTTGACCACTTCAGCGACGCGATTGTAAAGAACCCGATGGTAGGGAAAACCTCGAAGAACCCAGCCCTCAGCGAGTGGCACACAAAGAGGTTGGACAGGTTGCCGGGCCTCAAGTTCATGCGAACCCTTTGGGTGTGCGCCGTCGCGGGCGGGCCGTTCCAATACACGGCCACAAGGCCGGGAACGACTGCGGTGGGCCTTGAGGAAGCTCATCGTGACCTCAGGATCTCGCCGGACGAATTCGACGAGGTCGCGGCGGAGCTTGGGCGCACCCTTGACTTTGTCAAAGTGCCTCGGCGCGAGAAGGAAGAAGTCCTCGCCGCCTTCGCCGCTCACAAGAACGAGGTAACGGCTGGCTATATGACAGTCAAGTAAGCCCGCGAGCGCGGAGTATCATGCGGACATGCCGGGCTGCTGCCGCGCCGGGCGCTGCGAGGAGATGTTCACGCCACGGGTTGTGCGCAGGAGCCTCCGGCGGTATCGCAGGAAGGGACTCGACAAGATCGAACGCAGGATGGTAACCACTGTCCCTGCCAGAGACCTCGACGGCGCTCGAATCCTGGAGATCGGTGGAGGGATCGGGACGATCCAGGCCGAGTTGCTCACGGCGGGCGCACACCGTGGTGAGATTGTCGAGCTGGTCGCCGCCTACGAGCCCTACGCTCGGGAGCTCGCACGGGAGAGGGGCCTCGAAAACCGAAGCAGATTTCGTGTGGCCGACGTTCTCGAGCAACCCGACGTCGTTGCGTCGGCCGACATAGTCGTCCTCAACCGCGTCGTCTGCTGCACACCGGACGGCGTGCGACTGACCGCCATCGCGGCCCGCCTCGCAGAGCGTCGCCTCCTCTTGAGCTTCCCACGCGACCGTGTCCTCGTGCGCGTCGTCGTGCGCGTGGTGAACGCCATTCAGCACCTCATGGGAAGATCGTTTCGTGTCTTCTTACACTCCCCAACTTCGCTTCACGCGGCTGCGCAGGCCGAGGGGTTACAACTCGGCGAGACTGGCCGCGGCATCGCCTGGGAGTACGCCGCGCTCCATCGCGAGCGGTAGTCGTCAGGCCTCCGCTCTTGCGACGACGCGCAGGCGGATACAACTACTGGACCGGACCGAGGCCGAGCGTTGGTTCGACCGCATCCTTCTCGAACTTCTGAGGCGATCGCTCGATACAGATGAGCAGGACGGCGAAGACGACAGCCTCCGGACAACCCCTGCCATGTATCGACTTGTTACGCGCTCAGAGTTGTCACGCGCTCATACGGCAGAGTTGTCAATCCCGCCGGCTCAGGTCACCGCGCTTGCAGGTCCGCAGTAGCGGAACGCACGAAAGCTCGTGCGTTGCTGAAAGGGAGACTGAATATGACCCTTGGCAAAGCAGCAGCTCTGACGGCCGGATTCCTAGGTGCGTTCGCCGTGGGCGTAGCGGTCGGTCCGTCGGTTCGAGACAGGTTGTCGGTTGAAAATACGCGCGTGACGGTTCCATCTGCCGAGATTACGGCAAGGAACGATTCGCCACCGACCGCGTCGTCCACGGCACCCGCCAAGACCCCGCGGGCCGGAGCGACGGCAACGGCCCGGAAAACCACGTCGAGTGCCGCGAAGGTGAACGCCGCGTCCACCTCGGTGCCGCTGTCGGAACCGCGTCTGCACGCCAGACTGAAACCGGTTCTGAATCGCGGCGCACGCATGGAGGTTGCGGCCGAGGGTTTCCGGAGCGCCGAGGAATTTGCAACGGTCGCTCATGCCGCGCGCAACACCGACGTGCCGTTCATGGTGCTCAAGCATCGCGTTCTGATCGACGGACGCACGCTTGCCGACGCCATTCATGAAGCGAAGCCTGAGGTCGACGCCCGGGCCGAAGTCGCGCGCGCGGAAGTAGCCGCAAAGTCGGATATCGCCACGGTCGGAGGATAGTCGACAGCCAGTGAACGGTCAGGAGCCGGGTTCTCGGTCCCGGCTCCCTCTTCGCGCCCCTGACCAGGCGGCTGGAGCCGGTGAGATGGCGATGCTTGACCGACACCTCGACGACGGCGAGGACGCCCGTCAATCGGCGCGTTAGCGCGCCTCCAGGCCCTGGACCGCCTGAACGGCTGGTTGCACGCCCACGAACGGGCCCGGCGGGCCCGCGGGGATCCGCCGTTCTGAGAGGCTACACGCGTCCTGCAGCCATCGCGAGAGGGTTTGTTGGCGGAGGCCCGGTCCCCAAGGACAGCTGCCGCGCGCTGACGGCGTCTTTGCCGGTTAGCCAGTCGAGCGTCTTCTGCTTGTACGCGAGTGAGAATGGCCTCGTCACGTCGTCGTCGCTTCCTCGCCCCACTCATCCGGGGTTCAAGAGCAAGCGACAACTATCCTGACGCAGGGGGGGCTGAATAAACTGTCACCCCATTCCGCCGAGCTGCTCCCGCCGGTTGTGAAGAAGGGGCCGCGGTACGGTGAACGCATGACGTTGAAGGCTCGAGTGAAGGCCGGACGCCTCGTCATCGACGAGCCGACCGATCTGCCCGAAGGAACGGTGATCGAACTGTTGCCACTCGATCCTGGGGACTGGCTCGACGAAGACGACCGAGCCGCGCTCCATCAGGCTCTCAAGGATTCGGACGAAGACGTCCAGGCCGGTCGGCTCTTCGATGCAGAAGTCATCCTTCGCGAACTTCGGTCGCGTTGAAGAATCGCCGTCTTCGCTTCACGGCCACTGCACAAGAGCACGTTCGGCGAGAGCAAGCCTGGTGGTTGGCCAATCGCGACAACCCGGACGTGTACACCGAGGAACTCGAACAAGCGCTCCGGATCATCGCGGCACCACCAGGGGGCCGGAAGCCTCTACGCTCAGTCTCCAGTTCCGGGCGTTCGCCGCGTCTACCTTAGGAGAGTCGCCGCCCACCTGTACTACACGTTCGATGACGTCCAAGTGATCCTTCGCGCGCTCTGGGGCACGCGCCGCGAACGCGGCCCGCGGCTTTGACCGTCAACCGGATTGCCATGACAGACCCGCAGATCATTGTCCGGCCCTGTCGCCGTCGAGTGACCTCGGTCGTTCCCGGATGTCCAACGCCGACGATGATCTCCCTTTCGGGCTCTACGAACGGCTTGTCACAACCGGACTGAAGGCGCGACTCGTAGATTTCGATTCCAACACCGCCCGTATCGTCAAGAAGGAGCTCGACCCGCCGAAGCACATGCCACCCTGGCCCGGCACGTCGCGCATGTCGGGGGCCGACAAGAAGAAGCGGCTTCATGAGCTTGTCGCGAAGCGCGCGTTGACGCTCGCCAAAGGACGGCGTGGCTTACCGGTGCGGGAGTGTTGAACGTCGCGGAGTGTCTCCACCCGGTGCCGCAACCACACCGAGTTTCACCAGCACGCTGATCCAATCTGCGTTCGCATGGTGCAGCACGATCTTGCCATCTACGATCTTGTCCATCAGCAAAACACTCCATGTCAGTTGCTGATTCGTCGGCGCGACGCCGAACAGGGTTCCAAGATGAGTGCGTAACGTGGCTCGCGTCGCGACGGTATCGCCTTCCGCAACTTGGTGCTCGACGGTCGTCTGAAGGTCGGGAAACGCGGCGCGGATAATCGGCTGCCGCACGACGGTTTGATACAGTCCGGGATGCTCTTTGAGTGCGTCGAAGTTCTGTTGGTCAAGGGCTTCCAAAAAGCGACGGACAATTGCCTTGTTCTCTTCCATCGACATGACCTGCTCCAAACGTCAGAGTCGGACGGAACTTTCTCTAGCAGGGTGCTGAAAAAGTGACTCTGAAGGGATCGACATGGTGATCCCGTCGTACTACGATGCTCCCGACCTGGAAGGGAGCGTGCCGATGCGAGGAGACGATCCGCGCCACGACTCGATGTTCAGCTACGTGACGCCG
>DATLLJ010000067.1:0-22793 GCA_035537875.1 Vicinamibacterales bacterium
CGCCGCGAGCACACCGTTGGCATGCGACTCCTCGGTGGTGCGCTCCTCCCAGGGCTTGAGCTGCACGAAGAAGAAGCCCATGTTCGAGGAGTAGGCGCCGGTGAGCAACGAGTAGCCGGTAATCGTGTTGAAGCCTTCGACAGCCTCGTTCTTCTCCAGAATCGCTTCGGCCTTTCGCATGACGGCGTCGGTGCGCTCGAGGGATGCCGCATCCGGCAGCAGCGCATTCACCAGGATGTATCCCTGATCCTCTTCGGGCACGAAGCCGCCCGGGATTCGCTGGACCAGCATGACGGTCACGTAGATCAGGATGCCGATGAAGGCGAGGCTGCGGAACATCTTTCGAGCCAGGATGCCCGCGAAGCTGACGTAGCGATCGGTAGTCCAGCCGAACACGCGGTTGAAGCCGTTGTAGAACGGCGTCAGCAGCGATTTCTTGCCCGTGGCCGGTTTGAGCAGCAGCGCCGCGAGCGCCGGGCTCAGCGTGAGCGCGTTGACGACCGACAGCAGCACCGAGAGCGCAATCGTGATCGCAAACTGCTGGTACAGCGCCCCGGTGATGCCGCCCATGAAGCCCACGGGCACGAACACCGCCGACAGGATGAGACCGATCGCCACGACCGGGCCAGAGACCTCCTCCATCGCCTTGATCGTCGCCTCCTTCGGCTGCATCCCGTGTTCGATGTGGTGCATCACCGCCTCGACCACGACGATGGCATCGTCGACAACGATACCGATGGCGAGGACGAGGCCGAGCAGCGACAGCACGTTGATCGAAAAGCCCAGCAGCGGGAAGAAAATGAAGGCGCCGAGGAGCGAGACCGGTACGGTGACCAGCGGGATGAGCGTCGCACGCCAATTCTGCAGAAAGACAAAGACGACGATGATGACGAGCGCCACCGCCTCGAACAGCGTGTGCTCGATCTCCGTGATGCCCTCGACGACCGGCAGCGTCGTGTCGAGCGAGATCAGGTACTCCATATCTCTCGGGAACCGTGTCGAGAGATCGGCCATGGTCGCCTTGATCTGGTCGGCCACTGCGAGTGCGTTCGTGCCGGGAATCTGGAACACCGCGATGACCGCGGAGGGCGTACCGTCGTGACGGCCGACGGCGTTGTAGAGCATCGTTCCGAGCTCGAGGCGAGCGACGTCCCTCAGGTGGACTTCGGATCCGTCCGCGCTGGTCCGGATGATGATGTCGCCGAACTCGTCTTCGTTGAGCAGGCGTCCCTGCGTGCGGACGGTGTACGTGTACTCCGTGCCCGAAGCCGCCGGTGGCCCGCCGATCTGTCCCGCCGGCGTCAGCTGGTTCTGCTGGCCGATGGCGTTCACGATGTCGGGAATCGTGACCCCCAGCCGTCCGATGACATCCGGCCGGAGCCAGATCCGCATGGCGTAGTCGCTCCCGCCGAACAAATTGATCTGTCCGACGCCCTGGATGCGGGCGATGGCGTCGTTGACGTTGATCGTGGTGTAGTTCGACAGAAACGCGCTGTCGTACGTTCCATTCGGCGACTTGATGGAGATGACGAGCAGCGGGAACGCGAGCGCTTTCTTCACCGAGACGCCGTAGTTCTTGACCGACTGGGGCATCTGGGGCATGCCCTCTGACACGCGGTTCTGCGTGAGCACGTTGTTCATGTCGAGGTTCGACCCGACATCGAACGAGACCTTCAGCGTCAACGTCCCGTCGTTGGCGTTGGTCGACTTCATGTAGATCATGTTCTCGACGCCGTTGATCTTCTGCTCAAGCGGCGTGGCGACCGACGCCTCGACGTCGGTGGAGCTGGCGCCGATGAAGGTCGTGGTGACCTGGATCATCGGCGGCACGACTTCGGGATACTGCGCGATCGGCAGACCGCTCATGGCGACGACGCCGAGCAGGACGGTGATGATCGAGATGACCATCGCCACGATGGGACGGTTGACGAAGAAGCTGGCCATGATCTACTTTGCCTCGCCGGACGGCGGCGCCCCACCACCCTCGCCGGGGGCCGGGGCCGGTTTGGCCTCGACGGTCATGCCGTCCTGAATCCGCTGGAGGCCTTCCACGACGACGCGTTCGCCAGGCTTCAGTCCCTCTTCGATCACCCAGAGTGAATCGACGCGCTGGCCGACTTTCACGTTGCGAAACGCGACGGTATTGTCCGCGCCGACGACGGCCACGCTGTACAGGTTCTGCAGTTCCTGAACGGCCCGTTGCTGAACGAGAAGCGCACCGGTATCGGTTTCGAGCAGCAGGCGCGCGCGGCCATACTGGCCCGGTCGCAGCAGCTGATCCGGGTTGGGGAATTCGAGCTGAAGACCGAGCGTTCCCGTCGTGGGATCCACGGCCCGGTCAACTGTAGCCACGCGGCCGGTATGCGCATAGGCCGAGCCGTCGGCCAGCGTCAGCTGGATGCCGGCGAGTTCCGGCGGCCCGCCGCCGCGCCCCGGCGAACGTTGGGCCACGCGCAGGTAATCGGCTTCGGTCACACCGACGCGAAACAGCATCGGGTTGACTTGGGAAATCGTGGTGAGCAGCGTGTTCTGGCCCCGGCCGACGAGGTTGCCCGGCTTCACGAGCGTCGTCCCGACCAGGCCGCTGATCGGTGCGGTCACCCGTGTGTAACTGAGGTCGAGCGTGGCCTTCTCCACGGCGGCTTTTGCCGCCTCAACTTGCGATCGCGCCCCGTCCTGAAGGGCTCGCGCGTCATCGAGCTCCTGCTGGCTGACGGCCTGTTTCGCGACGAGTGGCGCGTAGCGGGTGACGTCGTTATTGGCCTTGACCAGAGCGGCCTCGGCCGTCGCCTGGTCGGCCCGCGCCGCGGCCAGGACGGCCTCGAGCGGCTTGCGATCGATCTCGTAGAGGGGAGCACCCTGCTTGACGAACGAGCCCTCGCGGAAACTCATGGTCTCCAGGAACCCCTCGACCCGAGCCCGAATTTCGACATCCTGGAACCCCATGGTCTGGCCGACCAGTTCCAGGTAAACGGGGACGTCTCTCTGGACGACGTCCGCCACAAACACCGCAGGTGGCGGCGGTGCGACCTCGGCCGGTTTTTCGCAGGCTGCACCGACTATCGCGAGCATCGCCACGGCGGCGAGCACCAGCTCTCTTCGGTCCGATCCCATTCAGTGCCTTCTTTCTCCGGAGAATGACGCCGATGCCCATTGCGGTTGACGAAGGCACTCTCCGGGAGCGGCTATTCGGACTCACATTACGTCGAAACAGCCCCCGGCTCCAACGTCACGCGACCTCTGGCCCGGTGAATCCCGCGAGAAGCCGATCCGGGCGCTGACAGCGGCGGTCCGCGCGGATGCCTCGCGCAACGAGTCGCACTGAGCACATCATATGCCAGCGTTTTGGACATTCGAGCTGACTGGATAGCCGTGGAACGTCGCTCTTTTCCGGTGCTAACAGCAACCAGCCGCTCGGACGTCCGTGACCCTGCTCCTGCGGGCCGGAGGCCCTACGGTCGTTCGGAGCATCGCGCCAGTCGGGCGACTGCGGGCCGAACTGTTCTTGCCCGATCTATTCTGCCCGATCCTTCAGATCACGGTGATGTCCGGCTGGCACGGGGTGTGCTCGGCTGCGGGTCACCGAGCTCACAGGTCAGCGCGGGCGAGCCGAGGACGGCTCGATATACCCCAAAGCGCAGTCGTCCGTGTGATGTGACGTCGTGGGGGGCTCTGGAGAAAACATGATTTGCGGTGCGACGCGGTCGATCTCGTTTCTATTGCTGGCTGCGGTGCTTCTCGGCATGCCGGATCCAGCCGACGCTCAGACGGGCGGCGGGCAGCCGGAACAGCGCTCGACGGGCCTGCCATCAGGAATCGATTGGACGTTCAATCTGGATGCAGGCTGGGGCTCGTTCGGATTCGGCAACTCACTCTTCACCAACCCCAAGGAGGGCGTGGAGCAGGACCTCAGCGATCAATGGTTCGAGGGCTACATCAAGCCGGCCCTTTCGGGCGAGTACACGTTCGCTTCGTCGAGCCAGTTATACGGCAAGGTGAGCGTCGTGGGCGAGCGCACCTACGGTTCGGTGCCGGAGCCCTTCGGGACCGACGTGTCGTCGTTCGGTCCCGAAGACGGATACATCGGCTGGCGTTCCGGCAAGTCAATCGGATCGAGCGAGAACCTGATCGACTTGAGCGTCGGACGCGAGCAGTACCGTCTCGGGCACGGATTCCTGCTGTTTGACGGGGCGGCGGAAGGAGGAAGCCGCGGCGGCTACTGGACGAACGCGCGGAAAGCGTTCGAGCTGGCGGCGATCGGGCGAGCCAAGCCGGGCCCGCACACCGCTGAATTCTTTTATCTGGACAAGGACGAGCTCGACGAGGGCGACAGCGGCACGCGGCTGTGGGGCACCAACTACGAGGTCGCGCCCGGTCGAAACACGACGGTCGGTGTGAGCTATCTGAGGTTCTTCGCGGAGCCGGACATCCGGCCCGGGCGCGACGGCCTCAACGTCTTCAACATCCGTGCGTATGGGGCCCCGGTCAACCGCGCGCCGGACGCCACGCTCGAGTTCGAATACGCCTCCGAACGCAACGGCGACGCACTCGAGTCGAACGCGTGGACGCTCCAGGGCGCGTACGAATTCAGCGGCGTCTCGTGGAAGCCGAAGGTGTCCTACCGGTACGCTTTCTTCGAGGGAGACGATCCGGACACGTCGGCCAACGAATCGTTCGATCCGCTCCTGCTCGGCTTCTACGACTGGGGCACCTGGTGGCAGGGTGAAATCGCGGGCGAGTACTTCCTCTCGAACTCGAACCTGGTCTCCAAGCAGATTCGGGCGCACGTCACGCCGACGGAAAACATCGGCGGCGGTCTCATCTTTTACAAATTCCGGCTCGATCACCCTGAGACCTACGGACCTGACGTCACCGACAAGGATCTCGCGTTCGAAGTCGATCTGTACGTCGACTGGAAAGTGAACCGCAACTTCGTGGTCAGCCTCGTCGGTGCTTTTGCCGATCCGGACAATGCCGTGGAGCAGTCCAGCGGCCGCACGGAAAATTTCGGGTATGGGATGGTGTACCTTGGCTACAGTTTCTGATTCTCCGGCCGTTGCGACACCGACCTTCAAGTTCCCGACCGCTTACACGATTCTCTTTGCGTTGATCGCCGCGGTAGCCGCGGCCACGTGGGTGGTGCCCGCCGGGCAGTACGAGCGGCAGCGAAACGAGCAGCTCGACCGAGAGGTGCCGGTGCCCGGCACCTACAAGACGGTCGAATCGAGCCCGCAGGGATTGCGGGCCGTCCTCATCGCACCTATTGCCGGGTTCTACAACCCGGACTCGAATCAGGCGGCGGCCATCGACGTCGCGCTGTTCGTGCTGTTCATCGGTGGTTTCCTGGGCGTGGTGACCAAGACGGGCGCGATCGACGCGGGCATCGGCGGGGCCATGACGGCGCTCAAGGGCCGTGAGAAGTGGATGATTCCGCTGCTCATGGCGCTCTTCGCCGCCGGCGGCACGATTTACGGCATGGCGGAGGAAGCGCTCGCCTTCTATGCGCTCATCATCCCCGTCATGATCGCCGCAGGGTACGACTCCCTGACGGGCGTGGCCATCATCATGCTCGGCGCCGGCGTGGGCACGCTGGGCTCCACGATCAACCCGTTCGCGACGGTCATCGCCTCGAATGCCGCCGGAGTCCCCTTCACGGCCGGCATGCCGCTGCGCTTCGGCATCCTCGGGGTCAGCTGGCTCGTGTCGGTCGCGTACGTGATGCGGTACGCCGAGGGGGTCCGCAAGGATCCCTCGCGATCGCTCGTGGCCGACCTGGCCAAGAGCAACCGGGAGCACTTCCTGAAATCGCAGGGCGACTCGGGCACACCCGCGCTCACAGGCGTCCGCAAGATCATCCTGGCCATCTTCGGCCTGAGCTTCGCCATCATGATCTGGGGCGTCTCGATGGCGGGATGGTGGATGGCGCAGATGTCGGCGCTGTTCCTGGCCGCCGCGATCCTCGTGGCCTTCATCGTTCGCATGGGCGAAGAGGACTTCACGACGACGTTCGTGAACGGCGCGCGTGATCTCCTCGGGGTCGCGCTCGTCATCGGCATCGCCCGCGGCATCGTCGTGGTGATGGATGCGGGCAAGATCACCGACACCGTCCTGTTCTGGTCCGAACAAGCGGTGAACGGTCTCAGCACGATTGCGTTCATCAACGTGATGTTCGTCCTCGAGCTGGTCCTGTCGTTCTTCGTCCCCTCGTCCTCGGGGCTCGCCGTGCTCACGATGCCGATCATGGCCCCGCTCGCCGACTTCTCGAACGTCGGCCGCGATGTCGTCGTGACCGCGTACCAGTCGGCGAACGGCCTGCTGAACCTGGTCAACCCAACCTTTGCCGTGGTCATGGGCGGCCTCGCGATCGGCCGCGTTCCCTATAACAAATGGCTTCAATTCACCTGGCCGCTGGTGCTGATTCTGGCGGCGATCATCGTGGTCGCGCTCAGCGCCGCGGCGTGACGCGACGCTACGCGATCAAGCCGTCCCGAAGGAGACGCACATGCCAACGTTCGGTGTTCATAGTGAAGTCGGTCAGCTGCGTACCGTCCTCGTCTGTCGTCCAGGACTCGCCCACCAGCGACTGACCCCTGGCAACCGGGCCGACCTGCTGTTCGACGACGTGCTCTGGGTGCACGAAGCGCAGAAGGATCACTACGACTTCGTGCTCAAGATGAAGGAGCGCGGCGTCGAAGTCCTCGACCTTCACGAGCTGCTGGCCGAAACGGTCGCCGACAAAGAGGCGCGGGGCTGGGTGCTCGATCGACGCGTGACGGCCAACGACGTCGGACCCGGTTTGGTACCTGTTCTGCGCGCCTGGCTGGAGGAGATGCCAGCCGCCAAGCTCGCCGAGCATCTCATCGGGGGCATCGCGATTCTCGATCTGCCGAAGTCCGAGGGGTCGGCGATGCTGGAGGAGGCGTTCGGGGGAACGGACTTCCTCGTGCCTCCAGTGCCCAACACGCTGTTCCAGCGCGATCCCTCCTGCTGGATCTACAACGGCGTCACCTGCAATCCGATGTTCTGGCCGGCGCGTAAACCGGAGACGCTCCTTCAGCGCGCGGTCTACAAGTTCCACCCGCGCTTCAAGGGCGCCGACTTCAGGATCTGGTGGGGCGACTCCGACGAGTCATTTGGCGCCTCGACGGTGGAAGGTGGCGACGTCATGCCAGTCGGCAAGGGGGTGGTGCTGATCGGCATGGGCGAGCGGACGACGCGGCAGGCGGTGTTCCAGGTCGCCGCCGCGCTCTTCAAAGATCAAGGGGCAACACGCGTGATCGGCTGCCTGATGCCCAAGAGCCGGGCGGCCATGCACCTGGACACCGTGTTCACTTTCTGCGACCGGGATCTGTGCACGTCGTTCCGGGAAGTGGCCGACCAGGTCCGCTGCTACAGCGCTCGGCCCGACGGGAAAGGCGGCGTCGACATTCACCAGGACAAAGGGCACCTGTTCGACGTGGTCAAGGAAGCCCTCGGGCTCAAGGCGCTGCGCGTCGTCGAAACCGGCGGCAACGCGTGGGAGGCCCAGCGGGAACAGTGGGACGACGGCAACAACGTCGTCGCCCTGTCGCCGGGGGTCGTCGTGGGTTACGACCGCAACACCCACACGAACACGCTGCTGCGGAAAGCGGGAATCGAAGTGATTACGGTGCGCGGTTCGGAACTCGGTCGGGGTCGTGGTGGGGGCCACTGCATGACCTGCCCCATCGCGCGCGATCCGGCTTACTAAAATCGCTCAACTCGACCGGCCAGGGAGACCATCTTATGAGCTTCAACCTACGCAATCGCTCGCTGCTGACGGTGCAGGACTACACGCCGCGCGAGTTCCGCTACCTGCTGGATCTGGCGCGGGACCTCAAGCGCGCCAAGTACGCCCGCACCGAACAGAAGCACCTCGACGGCAAGGAAATCTGCCTGATCTTCGAGAAGACGTCCACACGCACCCGGTGCGCGTTCGAGGTCGCGTGTTACGACCAGGGTGCACATGTCACCTATCTCGATCCTGCCGGCTCCCAGATCGGTCACAAGGAGTCGTTCAAGGACACGGCGCGCGTGCTCGGACGAATGTACGACGCCATCGAGTACCGCGGCGCCAGCCAGGAAGGCGTCGAAGAGCTCGCGAAGTACGCCGGAGTGCCCGTCTTCAACGGCCTGACTGCCGAGTATCACCCGACGCAGATGCTCGCCGACGTGATGACCATGCGCGAGCACAGCGACAGGCCCATCCACGAAATCAAGTACGCGTTCCTCGGCGACACGCGGAACAACATGGGCCATTCGCTGATGATCGTCGGCTGTCTGACCGGAATGGACGTGCGCATCTGCGGGCCCAAGAAACTGTGGCCGTCCGACGAGTACGTGGCGATCGCGAAGAAACTCCAGGAACAGTCGGGCGCCAGGCTCACCATCACCGAGGACACCAAGCAGGCGGTTCAGGGCGTCGACTTCGTGCACACCGACGTGTGGGTGTCGATGGGCGAGCCCAAAGAAGTCTGGAAAGAACGCATCGATCTCCTGCTCAAGTATCAGGTCAACGTGGAGCTGATGAAGGCCACCGGCAACGCGCAGGCGAAATTCATGCACTGCTTACCCGCCTTTCACGACACGGAAACCACCCTCGGCAAGCAGATCGCGGAATCGTACGGTCTGCGGAACGGACTCGAGGTGACCAACGATGTGTTCGAGTCCGAGATGAACATCGCGTTCGAACAGGCGGAAAACCGCATGCACACCATCAAGGCGATTCTTGTCGCCACTCTGGGAGATTGAGCCATGCTGGTGGTCACAGCTTTGGGTGGCAACGCGCTCCTCCGGCGCGGCGAACCGATGACGGCCGAAAATCAACGCCGGAACGTGCGCATCGCCGCGCAGGCTCTTGCCCCGATCGCAGCCGAGCACCAGCTGGTCGTCGGTCACGGCAACGGCCCACAGGTCGGCCTGCTCGCCCTGCAAGGAGCCGCGTACGAAAAGGTGGAAACGTATCCGCTCGATGTCCTGGGTGCTCAGACCGAAGGCATGATCGGCTACATGATCGAGCAGGAGCTCGGTAATCTTCTGCCGTTCGAACGCCCCTTCGCCACCTTGCTGACGATGATCGAGGTCGATCCCGGCGATCTGGCGTTCAAGGATCCGACCAAGTTCATCGGACCGGTCTATACGAAGGCCGAAGCCGACAGCCTGGCCGCCGAGAAATCGTGGGCCTTCAAGCCGGACGGCGACAAGTGGCGGAGGGTGGTCGCGTCACCAGAGCCCAAACGGATCTTCGAGCTGCGACCGATCAAGTGGCTGCTCGAACGAAACACGATCGTGATCGCGGCTGGCGGCGGGGGCATTCCTACGATGTACGAGCCGGGCAAGAAGCGGTCGCTGGCCGGCGTCGAGTGCGTGATCGACAAGGATCTCGCCTCGGAGCTGCTCGCCCGCGATCTCGATGCCGACCTCTTCGTGATGCTCACCGACGCCGATGCGGTCTATGCCGATTGGGGCAAACCGACACAGAAAGCGATTCGTCGTGCGTCGCCGGCCGCGCTGGCCTCCATGCCGTTCGCGGCGGGATCGATGGGACCGAAGGTGCAGGCTGCCTGCCGGTTCGCGATGGCGACGGGAAAGAAGGCGGCCATTGGCGCCCTGGCCGATCTGAGCAAGATCCTCGCGGGCGAAGCGGGCACCACGGTCTCGCCCAGCGAAACCAGTATCGTCTATGGCGCCTGAGGGACAGCCCGTCGCCACCATACCTGGGAACTCCCCTTCCGCCGCCAAGAGTCTGGGAATGGCCGCCTGCACGGCTATCGTCGTGGGCAACATGGTGGGCTCGGGCTTCTATCTGTCGCCCTCCGCGCTGGCCCCTTACGGTCTTCTGGCGATTCTCGCCTGGATCGTCATGGGCGGCGGCGCCATCTGTCTGGGCCTGACGTTCGCCCGGCTGTCGCGGCTTGCGCCGGCAACGGGAGGCCCGTACGCCTACTCGAGAATGGGATTTGGAGATTTCGCCGGCTTCCTCGTCGCCTGGGGCTATTGGATTTCGATCTGGGCGTCGTTGCCGGCCATTGCCGTGGCCTTCACCGGATCGTTCGTGAAGGTGGTGCCGGCGCTGCAAGGCAACCGGATGGCCGCGATCATCATCACGCTCGCGGCGATGTGGCTCGTCGTGCTCACCAACCTGCGGGGGGTGAAGGAAGCCGGCCTGTTCGCGGAGATCACGACCTACGCGAAGCTCGTGCCGTTCGGCGCGATCTCGCTCCTCGGGCTCGCTTTCATCCGCCCGGAAAATCTGTCCGAGTTCAACCCCAGCGGGGAATCGCTGCTCGCGTCGAGCGCCGCACTGGCGCCGCTCACGATGTTCGCGTACCTCGGGCTCGAATCCGCCACAGTGCCGGCGGGGGACGTCGTCGATCCCGAGCGCACGATCCCACGGTCGACAATATTGGGCGTATCGGTGGCCGCTCTCCTCTACGTGCTCGGCACCACGGTCGTGTTGGGCGTCGTCCCTCGCGCCGAGCTCGTGAAGTCGGCCGCGCCGTTTGCCGACGCAGCTCGAATCATGTGGGGCGCCTGGGCCGCAGGCATCGTGGGCGTCGCGGTCATGATCTCCTCTCTCGGTGCCCTGAATGGATGGACGCTGCTCATGGGCCAGGTGCCGATGGCCGCCGCCGGCGACAAGCTCTTCCCTCCGCTCTTCGGGAAGGTCTCGGCGCGCGGCGTGCCCGCAGTCGGCATCGTATTCTCAGCCGTCCTCGCAACAGCCCTCACCTTGATTCAAGCCGCCGGCGGATCCGGGTTCGCGGCCTTCTACAGTCTCGTCGTCAACCTCGCCACGATGACGGCCGTCGTTCCCTACGTGTTCTGCGCTCTCGCCGTGGGCCTGGTGGCCGCCCGTTCCTCACGTGGTGGGGTCGTACCGCGCGTGACGGTGGTCGAAGCTATCGCGTTCGTCTTCTCGCTCTTCACGATTTATGGTTGCGGCCCTGACGCGGTGTTGTACGGCTTCGTCCTCCTGCTCCTCGGCATTCCCGTGTATGTGTGGCAGCGGCGCCAGCAGTCAATCATCGTACCGGCAACGAACTGACGAGGACGTCCTCGTCGCCGTCGTCCATCCGCGCGACAGCAACGAACGCGAGCCACTCGATCAGCGACCGAGTGGTCGTCTGCAAATCGATCGGCCGCTCATGTCAGGCCCAGCGACTCCACGGCGTCGCGCAGAACGCCCGCGCTGGCTCGCAGTTCCTGGTGTTCCCTGGCGTCGAGCGACAACGGAATGGTCGCGAGCACGCCCTCGCCGCCAACCACGTGTGGAAGCGACAGCGTCAGGCCCTCGCAGTCAGGCACATCCCTCACCCGCGAACAGATGGTTAGCACGGCTCGCTGATCGTGCAGCAGCACGTCAACAATGTGCGCGACGGCGCTGCCGATGCCGTAGTACGTCGCGCCCTTGCCGGCGATGATGTGGTAGGCCGCGCGCCGGACCTGTTCGTCGATCTGCCGCCGTTGTCCGTCCGTGAGCGCGATACGCTGGACCTCGGCGAACTCATCCAGGTGAAGACCCGCAATGGACGCCTGCGACCAGACCAGCACTTCCGAGTCGCCATGCTCGCCGATGACGTACGCGTGGACGTGATGAGGGTCCACCCCGAAGTGCCGGCCGAGCAGCGCGCGAAACCGCGCGGTGTCGAGCGTCGTGCCGGACCCGAACACGCGCGTTTGCGGCACGCCGAAATCGGCGGCGAGGTTGGCCGCGAGATGGGTCATGATGTCCACCGGATTGGTGACGACGAGGAGCACGGCTTCTGACGCGACGCGGAGGATCGACGGCACAATCAGCCGGAAGACGTCGGCGTTGCGCCGCAGAAGCTGGAGCCGCGTCTCGCCCGGCTTCTGCGCCACGCCGCCGGCGATGACGACAACGTGCGCGCCGGCGAGGTCGGAATAATCTCCCGCCCGAACCGTCAAGGGATTAGCGAACGGAACGGCATGGAAGATGTCGTTGGCCTCCGCCTCGGCTCGCGCGGGGTTCACGTCGACGAGCACGATTTCCCGACCGACGCCGCGCATGACGAGCGCGTACGCGGACGCCGACCCGACCATGCCGCAGCCGACGATTGCGATCTTCATGACGGGCTGCTCCCGGCCTCAGGCCATCACGCGGGGCCAGCGGCCTTGATCTCCGGGGAGGCGCCAGCCTCGTACGTCCGGAAGTTCTTGTTGAACAGACCAGCCAGCGCCCCGGCTGCCGCGTCGTAGGCCGCCTGGTCACTCCACGCGCGACGCGGGACGAGGATTTCTGCCGGAACGCCAGGACACTCGGTCACCGTGTCGAAGCCGAACAGCCTGTCGCGTTCCGCCTTGGCGTTCGCGAGCGCCCCGCTGTGGATGGCGTCGATGATGGCCCGCGTGTGCTTCAGGCTGATACGCTTGCCGACGCCATACGCGCCACCGCCCCAGCCGGTGTTCACAAGCCAGACGCGCGCGCGATGCTGTTTCATCTTCGCCGCCAGCAGCTCGGCGTACTTGTTGGGGTGCCAGACGAGGAAAGGCCCGCCGAAGCAGGGCGAGAACGTCGCCTGCGGTTCGGTGACGCCCATTTCCGTGCCGGCCACTTTGGCCGTGTAGCCGCTGATGAAGTGATACATCGCGTGCGCCGGCGATAGAGAACTGACTGGAGGCAGCACCCCAAAGGCATCGCACGTGAGGAAGATGATGTCGGAAGGGTGACCGGCGACGCACGGCACTTTCGCGCTGTGGATGAACTCGATCGGGTAGGCGCCGCGGGTGTTCTCGGTGATGCTGGTGTCGGTGAAGTCCACGTGGCGATCCTCGTTGAGCACGACGTTCTCAAGCACGGCGCCGAAACGGAGAGCCTGGAAGATGTCCGGCTCGCTTTCCGGCGTCAGATTGATCGCCTTCGCGTAGCATCCCCCTTCGATGTTGAAGATGCCATCGTCGCTCCAGCAGTGCTCGTCGTCGCCAATGAGGTGACGTTTGGGGTCGGCAGACAGCGTCGTTTTGCCGGTGCCGCTCAGACCGAACAGCACCGAGGATCGTCCGGTCTGCTTGTCGGCCGTGGCCGAGCAGTGCATCGAGAGTATGCCGCGCTTGGGTGCGAAGTAGTTCGCCACCGTGAACACGCCCTTCTTCATCTCGCCGGCATACTCGGTGCCGAGGATCACCAGTTCGCGGTCCTCGAGGCTGAGGTCGACGCTGGTGGTCGAGCCCATGCCCGACGTGAGGCGGTTCGCGGGAAAAGCCCCCGCATTGTAGATGGTGAAATCCGGCGTGCCGAACGCCGTCAGCTCCTGCGCGGTGGGCCGTATCAGCATGGTGTGCATGAAGAGCGCGTGGTACGGCCTCGAGCAGATGACGCGCACCCTGATGCGGTACTTCGGATCCCACCCGGCGAAGCCGTCGAAACAGTAGAGCCGGTCGCGTGTGTTCAGGTAGTCGAGCGCCCGCTGGCGGTTGATGGCGAAGGTGCGCGCCTCGCACGGAATGTTGACGGGGCCCCACCAGACGTCCTTTTCCGAATCGGGATGTTTCACCACGCGCTTGTCCTTGGGGGAACGCCCGGTCTTCGCGCCCGAGTAGGCGACGAGGGCGCCGTTGCCGGCGATGCTCGCGTCCTTCTCGTAGCGAATAGCGTGCTCGTAGAGGGAACTGGGCGGAAGGTTGTGGTGGACGTCGCCGACGGTGATTTGGTGTGGCTCAAGGCTGAACTGACTCATCCGAGCGTCCTCCGGTCGCGACTCCCGCCAGCGCGGCGCGAATGATCAGCTGCGCCTCGCGCTGAATACGCTGCAGGTGATCGCGTCCCCGAAAACTTTCCGCGTAGAGCTTGTAGACGGCTTCCGTGCCCGACGGGCGCGCCGCAAACCATCCGTGCGCCGTGACGACCTTCAGCCCCCCGATGCCGGCGCCGTTGCCGGGTGCCGTCGTCAGACGCGCCTCGATCGGGTCGCCGGCCAGCTGCGACGCCGTGACGTCCCCGGGTGACAACGTGCGCAGCACGGCCTTCTCTTCGTCGGTCGCCGGAGCGTCGATCCGCTCGTATACCGGCGCGCCGAGCTCCCTCGTCAAGTCGCCGTACAGCTCCGAGGGATCGCGACCTGTGCGCGCCATGATTTCGATCGCCAGAAGGTCCAGGATGATTCCGTCCTTGTCGGTGGTCCACACGGTCCCATCGCGCCGAAGAAACGAAGCGCCCGCGCTTTCTTCGCCGCCAAAACCGAGCGACCCCTCCAGCAGGCCCGGAACAAACCACTTGAACCCGACGGGCACCTCGACGAGCGTGCGCCCGATTTTGGTCGCGACGAGGTCGATGACGCTGCTGCTGACCACGGTCTTGCCGACCGCCGCGCTCCGGCGCCACTCAGGACGGTGCGTGAACAGGTAGAAGATCGCCGCCGCCAGGTAGTGGTTCGGGTTCATCAGGCCTTCGCGGCGCGTCACGATGCCGTGCCGGTCGGCATCGGGATCGTTGCCGAACGCCACGTCGAATCGATCTTTGAGCCGCACGAGCTTGGCCATCGCGTACGGCGATGAGCAGTCCATCCGGATTTTGCCGTCCCAGTCGAGCGACATGAAGCCGAACGTCGGATCGACGGTTTCATTGACGACTTCCAGATCGATGCCGTACCGGTCGACGATGGGCCTCCAGAACGCGACGCTCGAGCCGCCGAGCGGATCCACACCGACCTTTAGGCCCGCGTTGCGGATGGCGTCCATGTCCACGACCGAATTCAGGTCACCGACATATGACCCGACATAGTCGTATGGGTGAGTGGTGGGCGCATGGCGGGCTCGTTCGTACGGAATTCGGGTCACGCCCCGGAGATGGTCAGCCAGCAGCTGATTGGCCCGGTCCTCGATGACTCGGGTCACGTCTGTATCGGCCGGCCCCCCGTTCGGCGGGTTGTACTTGAAGCCGCCGTCCTCAGGTGGGTTGTGCGAGGGGGTGATGACGATGCCGTCGGCGGGACCCGCTACGCCGCGACGGTTATGCGTCAGGATGGCGTGGGAGACGGCCGGGGTAGGCGTCCAGCCCTCCTGGTTGTCGATCATGACATCCACGGCGTTCGCCGCGAGCACCTCGATGGCCGTTCTGAAG
The DNA here is from genome assembly GCA_035537875.1 of Vicinamibacterales bacterium. Lineage (GTDB taxonomy): Bacteria > Acidobacteriota > Vicinamibacteria > Vicinamibacterales > CAVVIG01 > DATLLJ01. The sequence goes on from DATLLJ010000067.1 coordinate 15,098, forward strand.
GCGGGCTCCGAGAGCGCGTGCGTATCTCGACCAACGAACAACGGACCAGCCGGGCCCTGGCTCGCTCGGTAGTCGCAGATCGCCTGGGTGATCGCGAGCACGTGCGCTTCGTTGAAGGTGCCGAGAAGCGACGAGCCTCGATGACCGCTCGTTCCGAAACCGACCCGCTGCGAGCGATCCCGGATGTCGGGCTTGCGCGAGTAGTACTCCCCCTGGAGTCGATGGACGTCGATCAGCACGTTCTGGGGAGCGGGAGCGCCGGCACCGGGATGAATCGCCATGGCATCAGCGCCCGGTCGCGCCGGCCTACTTGGTCTGCCGCGTGGGGTACTTGGCGAACATCTCGGCCACGACGCGGTCGATCGTGGCCGCGAGCTCCTCGGCCTGGGTCTCGATGGGCTCATCCACGCGCAACTGCAACAACCGGCGTCGGCTCGCCGGTTCGAGCAGCACAACCCCCAGGCTGCCGACGCTGTAGCCAGGCCTCGCCCCCTTGGCATCCGGCTTCGCCTTCAGGTCCACATCGGTCCGGCTGAGGGAGTAATACGACACCACCACGTCGCCAGGTCCTGAGGTCGCCTTCTTCATGGCAAGGCCAGCGAGCTCGCGATCGACGGCCGCGACGATCTGGGCGTCAACGGCCTTGATGGCCGATGGTTGACCCGCCATCCAGGAGTACGTCTTGAACTTCGCGAAGTCCACGTCCTTTTCCGCGGTCACGGCAATCCCGTACTTTGGTGACTGGCCCGCGACAGCAACAGCGGACGCGACGACGATACAGGTCACGATCAAACGCTTCATGGGCATCCTCCCCGAGAAATCAATGGGCAAACGAATCGGGAATACTCTAGGGGGTCACACGGCCGGTCAGCTGGACCTCGACGTCGGCGAAATCATCGAGCACCACTCCATCCGGCGATGGCTTCACCCGGGCAGCCCCGTTCATCGTGCCGCTCACGCCGCCCTGCTCGTCGATTTGCAGGTCCACGACCGTTAACTCGTACCCAGCTCGAGGCTTCTTCGGGTCCCCACTGAGAAAAAACAACGGTCGATCGGCGATGAGCAGCAGGCGTCGCCCTTTTGTCGCCTCCCCCTGCTCACGTGCGTAGCGGATATCCACCTGGCGCTTCTCGAGTTGGATCATCCCGACCGCGGGAAGGGCGCGCAGAGTATTCAGAGCATTGGCGTATCCGCCGAACTTCAGCGCGTCGGTCACGCGCACCCGCCGACTTTCTTCCATCAAACGGTCGACGCGAATGGTCAATTTCGACGTGATGGCTGTCGCGCCCGATTTCACCTGGGCATCGACAGCCAGGGCGACCGGATATTGGGCGGCGTGTCCCGGTACGCCAGCGCTGACGACAAGACCCCCAACGAGCAATGCCCGACGTAGTGCTCCCATGAAGCCCCTCCTCAAACTGAAGCCGGAGTCGCGGCATCGATTGGACTGCGACACCGGCATGGGCAGCCGGCAGTCTGCGAAGTGCACGGCCTGCGACGGGAAACGCAATAGAGAAAACCGCTCCAACTGCCGATGCAGTCCCGCGTCTCCATCATATCGCCGCGCTCGAGAAAATCTCGCACGCAAACGGCTTTGTCGAAGATGAACGACAGCTGCGAAGACTGCTTGGCGGCTCCGGCCACTCGGGGAGACTCCAAAATGCTGGAGACCGAAGAAGAAGAGACCGCTGGTACAGCGAAATCAAGCGGGCGAGGCGGCTTTGGGACGCTTCAGCCCCAGTTTGATCATCCGCGTCTCCAGAGTGGTCGGCCTGAGCCCCAGCCGATCCGCTGCGCCACCGGTGCCACGGATGCGCCAGTTCGTGGCTTCCAAGACACTGTGGACATGTTCTCTCTCGACATCAGCCAGCTTATCGCTCCGTTTCTGCGTCAAGGACGTTTTCGGGAGGGGGATGGCCAGCCGCGTACCGGTCGCCACAATCATCGCGCGTTCCACGACGTTCCGCAGCTCCCGGATGTTGCCGGGCCACGAGTACGCCTGCAGGGCCTTCATGTCCTCTCGCGAGATGGCTTCGACATGCTTCCCGAACACCTTTGAAAATTCTCCGACGAATCGCCAAACCAGCAGGGGAATGTCGTCAACCCGCTCGCGCAGCGGGGGCACCCGGATCGGGAAGACGTTGAGTCGATAGAACAGATCCTCCCGGAATGAGCCCTCGGCGATCCGCTGCTCCAGATCGCGATGCGTGGCTACGATGATGCGCGTATCGACGGGTATCGGTTTCGGGCTTCCGAGCCGCTCGATCTGTCTCTCCTCCAAGACTCTCAGCAGCTTGACCTGGACTTCTGGCGGCAGGTCGCCGATCTCGTCGAGAAAAATGGACGAGCGATCCGCCAGCTCGAAGCGGCCGATCTGTCTGGCCAGGGCGTCCGTAAACGCGCCTTTCTCACGGCCAAACAGCTCGCTCTCGAAGAGCGCCGCAGGAATCGCCGAGCAGTTCACCCGTACCATCGGCCGCTGATGACGCGGGCTCAGTTCGTGGATCTGCGTCGCGAACAGCTCTTTCCCGGTGCCGGTTTCGCCCAGCAGCAGCACGGTCGAATCGGTGACAGCCACCTGTTGAATCTGGTCGAGGATGCGGCGCAAGGCCGGACTGTGTCCAACGATGACGCTGCTGCCAAGCCGCTCCTGAACCTCCCGCCGCAGGTAGAGGTTCTCGTCGTGCAGTCGATCGCGCAGCCGGACCACCTCCGCGAGCGCGCGTCCGATCGCCTCGTCGCTTTCGCGTCGTGCCAGGACATTGCCGAACACCGACGCGATAACGCGACAGCGGTGGATGTTCTCCGGGGTCCACTCGCGCTCCTGGCGCACTATGTTGAAACCGACTGCCCCGACGATCCGTCCCCCGACCGATAACGGTACCGTCACGCAAGACCGCGTGCCCAAAGCGCGGTAGCTCTCGCGGTCCACGGAACTTGGAACGTCGTCCACTTTCGAGAAGTGGATGATCCGGCCCGAGAGTGCCTGCTCGAGCGCCCAGGGAAACCGCTCCTTGCCCTGAATCGACTGAATCGGCTCGATACCCTCGCGCTCCCAGCTCACCGGATCGACGAGCATGCCGTCTCGTTCAATACGGAAAAAGGTACACCGGTCGACTTCGAGGATTTGAGCAATTCGCCGGAGGGCCTCTCGAATCGCCGGCTCGAGTTGGTCGCTAGCGAGGTTGATGAACTGCGACGAGATCTCCGCAATGAGGCGCTCAAAGGCAATCTGCGTGTCGACCGCGTGTGGATCGGCCTGGGTGGCTCCGTTCCGATCCGTCAGATCGGCCACGGCGACGAGCACAAGGGTTCCCTGCTTCGTCGTGACGGGATTCAACCCGACTTCGACCGGAAACCGTGAGCCGTCGCGTCGCTGTCCGAACAACTCATATCCCCTGCCCGTCGCCGTGGTCGTCGGATGGGTCAGGAAGTCGACGCGATGGGCGGCGTGAGAGGCTCGAAGCGCACCCGGCAGAACAACATCAACTGATTGACCTGTCAGTTCTTCTGGCGTATAGCCGAATTGGCGGGCGAGTTGGGTGTTGACGAGAGAAATACAACCGTCGGGACCCAGCACGAGAAAGCCGCCGGGTAGCGACTCGGCCACCGCTTCGAGCAGGTGGGTCAGCTCGTCTTCTGCCGAACCGGGATCCAGATCCGGCTGTGCCAGCACTTGCCTAGTCTAGCGCAAGAGGGGGACCTGCGTGCCAGGCTGAAGGGTCCCGTCCGGTATTCCGGAGTCACGGGTGTCGACCGCCACGCCGTTTCCCTCAGGACATGGGATCCTGTCGCGCCTCCCTCACGTAATCGAGCCCTCGCGTCGTCGCGATGAATTCGAACTGGACCTTCGGGGGCTCCTGCGCGGATTCGATGACCGACAACAGCGATGTAAACAGGTCGGAACGGACACGGCGCCTCATCTCGGCCTCGGTTCCCCATTCCTCCATGTAGTGCACGGTCGAGTCCGCATCGGTCCAGACGGCGCAGCCCAGGCAGCCCGGCTCCAGTCGCGTCGTCGACATGAGAAACCGAAGCGCTTCGACGAGCCGCCCCGAACTGTCAGGGGAAGCAGGGAGGGTCACAGTCAAGCGCATGGTTTGTGATGTCACAGGTGATGTCACAGGCGTCACACGCCGGAACGGTACGCAATCGAGTTGCGCACGTCCGCCTCGAGATCGGCGAGTTCCCTCATGGAGCTGAGCTCCTGGCCGCAAGAGGCGTCTGTCGCGGACGCTTGAGTCCGAGCTTGGCCATGCGCGTTTCGAGCGTGGTCGGCTTGAGGCCCAGCCGCTCGGCCGCGCCGCCCGACCCCCGAATTCGCCACCCCGATCCATCCAGGACGGCACGGATGTGCTGGCGCTCGACGTCAACGAGCTTCGAACTGCGCATCGCGGCCGCGATAGACGGTTGGGGCGGTGTGATGACGAGCCGGTGGTCCAGCGAGGTAATCATCGCGCGCTCGACGACGTTACGAAGCTCACGGAGATTGCCCGGCCAGGTGTAGTGCTGCAGCGCCGCCAGGCTTCCCTCGGCAATCGAGTCCACGCGCTTACCAAACGCTCTCGAGAATTCCTCGACGAATCCCCACACCAGTATCGGAATGTCCTCCACTCGATCGCGCAGCGGTGGCACGTGAATCGGAAAGACGTTGAGCCGGTAGTACAGATCAGCCCGGAACAACCCCTCGGCAATGCGTTGTTCCAGGTTGCGATGGGTGGCGACGATAATCCGCACGTCCACCGGAATCGGCTGGGGGCTTCCGAGTCGCTCGATGTGCCGCTCCTCCAACACGCGCAGGAGCTTGACCTGCGTGTCGAGTGGCAAGTCGCCGATCTCGTCGAGAAAAATCGTGGACCCGTGTGCCAGCTCGAACCGACCGACCTGCCGCGCCAGCGCGCCAGTGAACGCGCCCTTCTCGCGACCGAACAGCTCACTCTCGATGAGGGTCGCCGGGATCGCCGCACAGTTCACGCGGACCATCGTGCGCGGCCGCCGCGCGCTGAGGCCGTGAATCTGCGTGGCCAGCAGCTCTTTGCCCGTGCCCGTTTCTCCCAGCAACAGGACCGTCGAGTCGGTCGCGGCCACCTGCTGAACCTGCTCCTGCACGCGACGCAACGCCGCGCTATGGCCGAGAACCTGACCCTGCCCCGTTCGCTCGGAGATTTCACGACGAAGTTGCGTGTTGTCGGACTGCAGCTGGTCCTGCAGCCGCTCTACCTCTGCGAGTGCCGCCCGCAGAGATCGATTGCCCTCCTGCCAGGCAATGGCCTGTCCGAACACGCCGGCGATCAGCTTGAGCCTGTTGACGGCATCGTCGGTCCACGTCCGCTCGGAACGGAGCGTCTGAAAGGCGAGAGCGCCGACGACGCGCCCAGCGACGACCAACCCCATCGCGATCGCCGATCTGGTGCCTGAGTCCTCGTACGCGCGACGGTCGGCTGCGCTCGGAACCTCGCCGAGGGTCGAGAATGAGACGACCCCCTCGGTCAGCAGGCGCTCAATCGACCAGGGAAACCGGTTCGCCGCCGATAGAGGGACCGCATCGATTTCGAGGCCTTCGACCGCCCACCTGACCTCGTCGATCAACGTTCCGTCGGGTCCGGCTCGATAGAACGCGCCGCGGTCAACGCCGATCGCCACGCAGATGCGGGAGAGCGCGTCACGGATGGCCCGGTCGATTTCTTCCTTTGAGATGTTGAGAAAACACCCCGAAAGCTCCGTCACCAGCTGCTCGAACGCCATCTGGCCTGTAACCGGGTGGCCGCGTTGCTGAAGGTCACGTTCGACGCTTTCAACAAGAGAAACGAGTACGCATCGCTTACCGGCGCGTTCGACAGAGGTCAGGCTGACACCGAGCGAGAGCCGCGACCCGTTCCGCCGAATTCCGACGAGGTCCAGCCGTATTCCACTCGACTGGGCCTGCCAGATGGCGCTTTGAACGGCACGGCCGCCGTCCAGAAGGAGGGCATCCACTGGCTGTCCGGCCAGTTCCCCGCGGTCGTAGCCAAACTGCCGTTCGGCAGCCCGATTCACGTGAACGATTGCCCCCTCGTTCGTCACGACCAGAACGCCGCTCGGGGCGGCCTCGATCGCAAGCTCGAACGGATCTACCGCATCCATGAACTGCCTGTCACCACGTCGGTCTTGAAGGATAAGGGGCGCCTGCGCCAGTCGCCTCGGCGCGCGACCACGGTCCGCACGCACGAGCTCTTGCACCTCACGTACCAGACTGGATTGGTCTCCGACTTTGAGAAAGTCGCTACGTATGTGAAAGATGGCGGGGGCAGGCGTCGGTAGCCGGCCGCACGGGGCTCCGGGATAACGTCTTTCATTCCGAGTATACGGAGCTTCTCCGCATGGGAGCCAGCGCCATCCGGCTGCTGAACAGCCCACGCATGGGGTTCGTGTTCTTTGGCACCACTACGAGGCGCCCGCCGAGAAAGCGACGGGGGCAGTGGGGAGACAGACAGTGGAATTACTATTTGACCGGAGGGGCTCCAGAATAACGGAGGCTGTCGCGACACCCAACCGTCGAATTCCGTTACGACTGGCGTTTTCTTACAGCCATGCTGCACCGCGCGAGGCGCCGGCGTGGCATCGGCTGTGCTCCGATGGTCGGACGATGAGACTGTTTCCGCGGAAACGAGGCACCAAGCCGGGGTCCGCGCGTCGGGGTGGCAGCGAAGCCCGGGGCGGGAATCGTCGCGCTTTCTTGCTGGTTGCCTGCGTCCTTGCGACCTGGGGGTCGTCCAGTCTGGCCGTGCGATCGCTCAGAATCGCCCCGCCGCGGACGAATTCAACGACTCGCACTTCCACCTGACGAACTACGTTCAGGAGGGGATCGACGTCAGCCAGTTCCTGAAGATCATGGGGAATCGCGTCGCTCGATCCATCCTGTTCGGCATTCCGCTGCAGCAGCAATGGTCATACGCGAACTCGGGCGACTTCGCACCGACCTACTACCTGCAAACCGACGCGCCGCTCTACCACTACTCGTTCACCGACGCGCACATCGCGAGCGTGTATCGCTCGCTCAGCAGGGAGGACCAGCTCCGTTTCGACCCCATGATCACGGGGTTCAACCCCGCCGACATGTACGGCGTCGATCACATCCGCCGCGTGTTGCAGATCTTTCCGGGCGTTTTCACCGGCATCGGCGAATTCACCATCCACAAAGAGTTCGTCTCCGGCAAGATCTCCGGTGAAACGGCCAGCCTGACGAACCCTGCCCTCGACCGCATTCTCGACTTCGCCGGCGAGGTCGGGCTCGTCGTGCTCATCCACAACGACGTCGACGTTCCCTTTGCGAAAGAGGACGCCGAACCGGTCTACATGACGCAGCGGTGTCGGGGGCGGCATCATCGCGGTCTCCCCTGGCAGATTCGGGATTGCCGTGGTCGCGCCCCCCCTCGACGACGCAGGCAACAGCGTGAAGGCTCAGCGGGCCATTGCCGCCATCTCGAACGCGCTCGGCGGCAATCCGCTGGCACCGAGGGCTCGCTGAGGGCGCGGAGGCCCCCGACCGGTAGTCGGAAATTCGCCAGCGCCTGGAGACTATCGCGCGGTCACGACTGCCGGAACTCGCCCTGAGAGGGTCCGAACAGGTTCAAACAAGCAGCCTCCTGGAAAAGCCGGGCTTGGCATTGCGCTTGCTGTTCGCCAGCCAGAACGAACCGAGGAGGTTGTGCGCGAT
>DATLLJ010000068.1:0-2045 GCA_035537875.1 Vicinamibacterales bacterium
CACCCGGCCGCCGGCGCGGCGGATCGATCCCTCGATGATGGCGTCCACCCCGAGCTCTCGGCCGATTTGAGAGATGTCTTTCGTCGTGTTCTTGTAGCCCATCACCGACGTGCGCGAGATGACGCGCACGGCCCTGAGCTGTGCGAGCTGGGCGATGAGCTCCTCCGTCATGCCGTCTGAAAAATATTCCTCGTTCGGATCGCCCGAGAGGTTCTGGAGCGGCAGAACGGCAATGGAGCGGATCTGGCCCGCCGACACGGCGGGGATGGTCGAGGCCGTCGACCGGGTGCGCCATAACGCCGCGCCGCCCATTAGAAGCGCGACAAGCGCGACCGCCGCCACACCGACGCGCCAGCGAGACCGGTCAGGCGGGGCAGGCGACTCAAACGACCCCGTTTGTCGCGTGAGCCGACGAAGATCGACCGCGAGGTCCCGGGCGGACTGGTACCGATCGCTCGGATCTTTCTCGAGGGCCTTCTCCGCGATCATTCTTACCGGCTGGGGGATGTGCTCTCCGAGCGGCGGCAGCGGGCCGTTGATGACCGTCTGCAGCACCTCGAGATCGGTCGCGCCGCCGAACGGCCGGCGTCCGGCGAGCAGTTCATAGAGCACCACTCCCAGCGAGAAGATGTCGCTCCGGCCGTCGACAGTCCGACCAGAGGCCTGCTCCGGCGACATGTAGGCAATCGTGCCAAGGATGACGCCGTGACGAGTCTCTTCCCTTGTGAGCGTTCGGGTCGCCTCGGCTCCTTCGGCAAGCTTTGCCAGGCCGAAATCCGCGAGCTTCGCGTATCCGTTCTTCCCCACGAGGATGTTGTCGGGCTTGATGTCGCGATGCAGGATTCCCGCTTCGTGCGCGCTCGCCAGACCATCGGCCACTCCGTGAAGGAGCTCTGCAATCTCACGCCACGTGCGCGGCGTCTCGGCCCACGTCTTCAGCGTGCCGCCGTCAACCAGCTCGGTGACGAGATACTGTCGCCCGCCGACTTCACCGACGTCGTACACGGCGAGGATGTGCGGATGATTCAGCGACGACGCCGTCTGCGCCTCGCGCTGAAACCGCTGGCGGGCCGAGTGATCGCCGAAATCGACCAGCAGAATCTTGATGGCGACGACCCGATCCAGCCTGGTATCGCGCGCCTTGTAGACCTCTCCCATCCCGCCCGAGCCGAGGGAGGACAGGATTTCGTACGGGCCAAGCCGGGCGCCGGCAACGAGGGCCATAGGCAGATCGGTTTGCCCGATTATAAGGCCTCGGGGCGTCTGGGCTCAGAAGCCGGGTGTCAACCGAAAAAGCAAGCGTCCTGAAGCGATCAGAGGTGTCGCCACGCGTCCCGGCAGGCGTCCTTGACCCTCAGTACCCCGCCGAAATCGCGCAGCGCGGCGCGGCGCGCGTCTTCAGGACTCATTCCGAGGGCCAGATTGACGTCGATCTGGTGATCGAGGAAGAACTGCAGCTCCTCGCTCAGTTCCTGTTCGACCGTCGACCGCCTGAACACCCGGCGACACCAGTGCCGCAACGGGCTGACCCAGCGCAGCAGCTGCATGGTGATATCGAACCTCTATACGTAAGCCAGTCTGGCCATCCGAATCAGTTGAATTGGCCGAGTCGTTCTGTCAGACTCCTGCCGACTTTCGATATCGCGACTCTATACCGCGTGCGTCGCGCACGGGTTCAGGAGGTGGACGACGACGAAGAAAACCGATCTGCTCAAGGGGACGCTGGATCTACTGATCCTGCGCACGCTCGACCTTCAGCCGCTCCACGGCGTCGGCATTGCCGAGCGCATCCGCCAGGTGACCGGCGGCACGTTCGTCGTCCAGGCCGGCTCGCTGTTCCCCGCGCTGCACCGGCTCGAGCTCGAAGGCTGGATCGACGGTGACTGGAACGTCAACGAGCAGGGACGACGGGTCAAGTCGTATCGGTTGACCGCAGCCGGTCGCCGCAAACTGACCGCGGAGCGCCGGCTCTGGGAACGCATCGTCGCGGCCGTCGGCCAGGTTCTCGAAGGCGCCTAGCCAGCGATCGATCATCGGCGGGCTCC
>DATLLJ010000069.1:0-8572 GCA_035537875.1 Vicinamibacterales bacterium
TCGAGGTCAACCATCTTCGGCGTCGCCTGACGCGTCATCCCGGAAATCGGCTTCGCGAAGCAGTCGCGTCGAGCGCGCCAACGCTTCGAGCTGCGGCTTGAGTTCCGGCAGCCCGCGACGCTCCGCATCCGCAATCGCGGCACGCAGCCAGTCGTCGATCGTCAAGGTCTCTTGACCGATAAGGACACTCCGTCCCGAAGCGGCACGATGGCCGTCATCAGCCCCGGGTGAGTGCTCAGCCGTTTGTTGTATTCGATGATGGCCCTGGTTTCGTCCGGATCCTGGACGGGTCGATCCACGAAGCCGGGCACCACCTCGCCGTTCCAGATGACGTTGTCGGTGACCAGCAGTCCGCGCGGCCGGAGCAGGGCAACCAGCCTGTCGAGCATCGGAAGATATTGACGTTTGTCGCCGTCCTGAAAAATCAGATCGAACGGACCGGCCACCTTGGCCAGCATGAGCGCCGCGTCGCCTACGATCACGGTGGTGCGATCGGCGAGGCCGGCACGCGTGAAGTTGTCGCGCGCCATCCTGGCGCGTTCCGGCTCCGCTTCCATCGTGAACAAGATGCCGCCCGTTGCCAGCGCGCCCGCCAGCCAGATGCCGGAGTATCCAATCGCCGTGCCGATCTCCAGCATTCGGTGGGCGCCGACTGCCGTGGCGAGCACGCGGAGCAGCGCACCGACCTCAGCGTCGACGAGCGGCAGCCCCGCCTCGGCACCCGCGCGCGCGATGTCTTGAAGGACCGCGTCCGACAATTGGTTGAGACCGGCGAGGTATTGCTCGATTGGTTCGGGTACGATTGCTCCCACTGTGACTATTCTAGCTGCTCCTCAAACCGCCCACGACCCGCGACGCAACGTGCGACGCACCAAGATCGTCGTCACGCTCGGCCCCGCCAGCAATACCGACGCGATGGTTGAAGCGCTCATCGCGGCCGGCGCCAACATCTTCCGCCTCAACTTTTCCCATGGCACGCACGACTGGCATCGCGACGCCTTCAAGCGCATCCATGCCGCGGCCGAGCGCGCTGGCAGGGAAGTCGCGATCCTTCAGGATCTGCCGGGCCCCAAGATCCGGACGGGGAAACTTCAAGGAGGCCGACCGATCACGCTGAAGCCCGGCGACCCGCTGACGATCGTCATCGGCGATCTCGAAGGAGGCTCGGGCCGTATCTCGACGAGGTTCGAGGGTCTGGCGTTGAGCGTCAGGCCCGGCGATCGACTGCTGCTGGCCGACGGGTTGGTCGAGTTGCGCGTCGAGGCAGCGAGCCGCAGCGAAGTCCAAACCGTCGTCATCGAGGGTGGCCAGCTCGGGGAGCACAAAGGCATCAACGCTCCAGGCGTCGCGCTCCCGGCCTCTGCTGTCACGGCGAAGGATGCCGATGACCTTCGTTTCGGGCTGGCTCTTGGCGTAGACATGGTGGCGCTCAGCTTCGTCCAGACGGCGTCGGATCTCAAGCGGGCACGCCAGATCGCCGTCGAGGCCGGGGTACCGGATATTCCGCTCATTGCCAAACTGGAGCGCCCTCAGGCCCTCGACCACCTCGACGAGATTCTGGACTCCTGCGATGCCGTGATGGTGGCGCGCGGCGACCTTGGACTCGAAATGCCGCTCGAGCGGGTTCCCCACGCGCAGAAGGAAATTACCCGGCGCGCGCGCCGCCGAGGCATCCCGGTCATTCTCGCCACCCAGGTTCTCGAGTCGATGACGTTCGAACCGCGGCCGACCCGTGCCGAGGTCAACGATGCGGCCAGCGCCGTCGACGACGGGGTCGATGCGATCATGCTCGCTGGAGAGACAGCCATTGGCGCCTTTCCGGCGAAGGCAGCGATGACGCTCGACGCGATCATTCGCGAGGCGGAGAGGTCGTCAGCCGAGGCGCCTGCCGCCGTTGGGTCGCCGCCCGCGGGTGGCCATGCGCAGGCGCTGTGCGAAGCGGCCGTGACGCTCGCCAACCGGGGGGAAGCGCATGTCATCGTGGCCGTGACGCGCAGCGGAGTGACCGCCCGCCAGCTCTCGGCGCTGCGACCGCTCGCGCCGATCGTGGCGACCACCGATGACCGCTCGCTGGCGCGGCGCCTGCTGCTGCCGTGGGGCATCGTGCCGGTTTGTGTGGACATCGGTGAAAACGTCACCGAGGCTGCCGAGCTCATCGGTCGGCAGCTCGTCGACCGGGGGCTCGAGCCATCGGGAACTGTCGTCGTCTTCGTCAACGCCAGCCCCGACCTCTCGAGAGGCGACGCCAACTACCTCAAGATTCAACGCTTGTGATGACCAACCTGAACACTCTTGCCGCCGTGATCGTGGCGTTCCTGATCGCCGCGACAGCCGCGCGTGTTGCGCGCCTGCTCATCAATCGTCTCGAAGGTTGGCTCGACGTCGTCAGCGCCGACAACAGGGAGGCCATCCGCGCCCGCGGCAGGCAGTTGACGACGGCGCTCACCCTGCTCGCGTACGGAATCGCCGCGTTTGCCAGCGTGTCGTTGCTGCTCTCACGTCTGGGTGTTCCAGAGGTCGGCTGGGATCTTCGGGCGTTCGGACGATGGCTTGTCACCCATGGCATCAACATGGCGGTCATCGTGGTTGGAGCATATGTCGTCGTGCGCGCTGCCGATCTGGCCATCGAACATCTGCAGTTCAAGATTGGCCGCCATCATCCGCAGGCGGACCTCGAGTGGCAACGTCGCACGTCGACGATCGGCGGCATCCTCACCAGCATCGTGACGGTCGGCGTCGTGTTCGTGGCCGCGCTGATGCTGCTGCGCGAGCTTTCGATCGACGTCATGCCCATCCTGACCGGCGCGGGCATCGCCGGGCTCGCGATTGGCTTCGGCGCGCAGAATCTCGTGCGAGACGTCATCTCGGGATTCTTTCTGATTCTCGAGGACCAGGTTCGGGTTGGCGATCTGGCCCGCATCAACGGCGTCACCGGCGTCGTCGAACAAGTCAGACTGCGGACCATCGTCGTTCGTGACGGCGACGGGGCGGTTCAGGTGTTTCCCAACGGCAGCATTACGGCTCTCGCGAATCTCAGCAAGCTGTTCGCCTATGCGATCGTGGACGTGAAAGTCGCTTATATCGAGAACATCGATCGCGTCATCGGGATTCTGCGCGATGTGGGGACGTCGATGGAAGGAGATGTCGCGTGGCGGCCGCTGCTGCTCGCGCCGTTGGACGTCGTGGGTGTGGTGTCGCTCGACAACGGGATGACGACGCTGCGCGTGCAGTTCAAAGTGCTGCCGCTGCATCAAGGCAAGATCGCGAACGAGCTGCGAAAGCGCGCGGTGGGAACGCTGGTGCGCCAGGGGGTCCGGCCGTACGCCTGACGGGCTATTTCTCGAGAAGCGCGCGCAGCGCCGACAGCGCGCGTTCCCAGCCGTGGCCGGCGACTTCGTAGTATCGCCGCCACCGCGCCCCCTCTTCGAACCCTGACTGCCGTACGTGCACCCGCGTTCCCGAAGCCGGATCGGCGGCGGCGCAATTCACCTCGAGCGCCATCGGTCCGATCGGGTCGCCGTCAGGGGGCAGCCAGAAGCAGTCAGCCACGAAGAAGCCGTGACCCGGGTCGCACTGCAACACCGTGCCGCGAAAGACACCACCCAGGCGCCCCAGCACGTCGTCGCGAAAGTCGGTCGCTCCCCATTCGAGGGCGTAGGGGCCCAGCGGGCGTGGAGTTGTCACCGATCGTCTGACCTGCCACCACGCGCTCAACGCGTCGCCGTCGAAAAACGCCCTGACGATTTCGCCCGGCGACGCGACGATGACGATCGAGATATCGACGCCAGGCGTCGCGATGAGAACCTCCGTGAAAGCGCGAATCATAACACCGGTGGTTCTGGTGGTACATTGGCCCTCTATGGCGCAACAGCCGCTGGCGTATCTGTACCCGGAGTTTCTCGAAAGCAACGAGGCACGCCCGATTCGCATCCTCGCGGAGTACCTCGAGCCGCTCCGCCGGTTCAGGGATCAGAAAATCCAGGACACCGTCGTGTTCTTCGGATCGGCCCGGGTCGACAGCCGTGAGCGCGCCGAGCGCGCCCTCAAGACGTTACGGGCTCGCGGCGTGCGCAACGCCGATGAGAAGTTCGAGCTCGAGCTGCAGAGGTCGCGGAAGGCCGTCGAGTGGGCCCGCTACTATGAGGAAGCGCGGGAGCTGTCCCGCACTCTCACCACGTGGAGTCGATCGCTTGGGTCGGAGCACCATCGCTTTGTCGTCACCTCTGGGGGTGGCCCGGGCATCATGGAAGCCGCCAACCGCGGCGCGTACGAGGCGGGCGGCAAGACCATCGGCTTGAATATCCGCCTGCCGTTCGAACAGGACGCCAATCCGTACATCACCGACGGGCTCCATTTCGAGTTCCACTATTTCTTCATGCGAAAATTCTGGTTCGCATACCTGGCAAAGGCTCTGGTGATTTTTCCGGGAGGGTTCGGAACCTGCGACGAGCTCTTCGAGATTCTGACGCTCGCCCAGACCGACAAGCTGTCCAAGAAGATCGCGGTCATCCTGTACGGCCGCGACTTCTGGGATCGGGTCTTTTCGCTCGAGCCGATGGTCGAATGGGGAGCGATCGCGGAGCCGGATCTCGAGCTGCTGCAGTACTGCGACACGCCGGACGAGGCCTTCGAGCAGTTGAGGCGGCATCTCATCACGCACCATCTGGAGCCCACGACGGAGCAGGAAGCGGAAGCGCCTGGGATTGCGAAGACACGAGGGTAGGGCCCTCGAGGGACAGGTGGATCATGGACGCACGGACTCGCGAGCAGCTCGTTCGGCAGTACAAAGATGGGTATCGTGCCGTGGCCGACGCGTTGGCTGGCGCGAACGATCGCGAGCTCGACGTGCGCCCGGCGCCCGGCAAATGGACGGCGCGGGAGATCGTGCACCATCTTGCGGACAGCGAGATGACGTCGGCCGTCCGGCTGAGGCTACTCGTGGGGAGCGACAGGCCCGCCATTGCCGGCTACGACCAGGACGAATTCGCCCGGCGTCTCTATTACGACCGCCCGATCGACGCGTCGTTGGAGGCGTTCCAGGCTGCGCGCCGCACGACGGGCGAAATCCTCGACCGCATGACCGAGACGGAATGGCAGCGCGAGGGCACGCACTCCGAAATCGGTCGGTACACCGTGGAACGCTGGCTGGAAATCTACGCGCGTCACGCGCACGATCATGCGGAGCAGATCTTGATCGCCAGGAAAGCGGCGGGCCCGCGTTAGATTCGTTTAGTACGCGAGAAACCGGGCGCGTACGTCCGTATCAAACCGCTTGACGCCGGCCTCCCACGACCGCGCAATCTCGCGGGCGGGAACACCAGCCTCGATTTGCTGACGGAGATCTGAAGAGCCGGCCAGGATGTCGATCGGCAGCTTCTCGAGCTCGTATTCGTACGGGGGGTCGCGCCAGAGAAACTCGCCCGCGGCGGCCGATCGGAACGCGCTGACGAGCGCGACGCCCGCTTCGACCGGGCGGAACGCGTCGCGATCGAGCACGTGAATCTGGCAGCCGCCGCATGTCGTCCTCGCGTGCTTGTGGAAGGTCGGCTCGAAGACGGCTGGCCGGAAACGGACCCCCGGGAGGTCGAGTCGGTTCATCGCGTCGGCGCATCGTTCGGCGCCCATCCACGGGGCGCCGACGAGCTCGAAAGGGCGCGTAGTTCCCCGGCCCTCGGACACGTTCGTGCCTTCGAAGAGGACGGTGCCCGGATACACGATGGCGGTGTCGACCGTCGGAATGTTCGGGGACGGAAGCACCCACGGCAACCCGGTCTGATCGGCGTACATGTCGCGCCGCCAGCCCTCCATGGAGATGACCACGAGGTCCGCGCCGATGCCGAAGTGGTCGTTGAAGAGCCGCGCCAGCTCGCCGATCGTCATCCCGTGCCGCATCGGAATCGGAAACAGGCCGACGAAGGACTCGAATCCGGGCTCGAGCATCGGTCCCTCGACGCCGAGACCGCCGATGGGATTGGGGCGATCGCACACGATGACTTTCAACCCGTGGCGGCGCGCGGCGCGCAGGCAGTTGGCCATCGTGTAGATGTAGGTGTAGATGCGGGTGCCCACGTCCTGAAGATCGATGACGAGAACGTCGAGCCCGCCCAGCATGTCGGCCGTCGGCTCGCGCGTATCGCTATAGAGCGAGTAGACCGGAAGCTCGCGAATGTCGTCGCGACCGTGGCCCGTTTCGATCATGTTCTCCTGGACGTCTGAGCGGAATCCATGCTGAGGGCCAAAAAGCGCCCGGAGATGGACTCGTCGGTCGGCCACCAGGCGGTCAGCCGTGTGCCGCAGCTCGCGGTCGGTCGAAGCCGGGTTGCACACCAGCCCGACCTGCCGCCCGGCCAGCGCGTCTCCGTCCAACAGTTTGTCCGAGCCGAGCACAACGGGCATCGGCCAGATTATAGTCAGCAGTCTGAACTTGCTTGCGGTCGGGGGAATTGATAGGCTACGCGGCGTCTGGTGGCTAGCCCTGCCTGCTTCGCCCGCGCCGAGAGCCGATCGAGCCTCAATCCTGACTCGTTCCCTCATCTACGTGACAGCCGAGCCGACGTGCGCCACCTCGAGGGGTTTCCGGCGCGGCTGCCGCGGCCAGGGCCCCGCCTCGGGGAGAGAATCCCGGAGTAGGTCATCAGCAAGAGGAGAGGGTATGGGTCGAAGGCTGTATGTCGGTAACCTGCCTTACACCACCGGCGAAGCGGAGTTGCAGGAGCTGTTCAGTAAGGCAGGGACGGTCGAGACGGTGCGGGTGATGCGTGATGCCGCGACCGGGCGCGCGCGGGGCTTCGCGTTCGTCGAGATGGCGACTGACGAAGAAGCGCAAAAGGCGGCCAGCGAGTTCAATCAGTATCAGCTGGGTGGCCGTGCGCTGACCGTCAACGAAGCACGACCCAAGCCCGAAGGCGGCTTCGGCGGTGGCGGCGGATATGGCGGGAATCGCGGCGGCGGCGGTGGCGGCGGCCGACGGGAACCGCGGTGGTAGCCCGATGAAGGGTTGGAGCAAGGGCGACCGTGTCGTGCAGGCGACGTACGGGCCAGGCACGCTTGTCGAGGTCAACGAGCACCACACGGTGATCGATTTCGACGAACACGGTCGCCGAATCTTCGCCAGTCGTCTCGTGGTGCTCCAGGCGACCAACGAACCGGCGCCCAACAAGCCGGTCAAATCGCGCGCGAAGAAGAAAAAGGTCGAAAAGGCCGGCTAGTCGCCGGAGGCTCGAGGCTCGAGCCTTGAGCCGGACGCCAGCGCGCGGCCGGCCACCCGCGCGCTCGACCATGCCCACTGAAAGTTGAACCCGCCTATCCGGCCATCCACGTCGAGGATTTCTCCCACCAGATACAACCCCGGACACCGTCGCGACTGCATCGTCGCCGGATCGATTTCGCCGAGAGCGACACCGCCAGCAGTGACCTCGGCGAAGTTGTATCCCCGAGTACCAGCCACGTCGAGTGGCCACGCGACGAGGGCGTGCATCAGCCGGCGCCGATCCTCGCGGGTGAAATGCGCCAGGGTTTGCCCGCCGTCGAGACCCGATCGGTCCAGCAGCGCGGTTGCGACAGAGGCCGGAATCGTCATCGCCAGCGCGTGCTGGACCGAGACGCCCGGGCGTGCGGAGGCCAACTCCGTCCATCGGCGGTCGGCTGCGGCAAAGCTCTCGCCTGGAAGAAAGTTGATCGTGATGTGGACGGGTCGCGCTTCGATGTGGGCCCTCAGCCAGTGCCGCGATGCGTTCATCGCGACGGGCCCGCTGACGCCGACGTGTGTCCACAGCAGCGATCCCACGAGGCGCCTGGCCACGGCACCCTCGATCCAGACCGTCAACTCGACGTTCTGCGCGACTCCACTCAGACGTCGGTACAATGGGACGCCCGGGTGGTCGCTGTCGTTCAGCACGAGCGGCACCAGACCGGGCGACGTCGGCACGATGGTGTGGCCAAGACGCCTGGCGAGAGCATATCCGGCCCCGTCGCTGCCTGTCTTGGGCAGGGACTGACCGCCGGTCGCGAGCACGACCTTCCTTGCGCGGATCGCGCGGCCGGGGACGATCACCTGGAACCCCTCGGTCGACGGCAAGATGTCGAGCACGCGCTGACCGGTCAGGAGAATGGCGCCGACGCGGTCCACTTCGTGAAGCAGCGCCTCGAGAACGTCGCGTGCCCGGTTGCTGTCGGGAAAGAGCTTGCCGTCGGCTTCCTGGTGGAGAGCGATGCCCAGTTCGTGGAAGAAAGCCCGAGTCTCAGCCACGGGGAACGCGCGAAGTACTCGTCGGATGAGGGTCCGACGACCGCCCCAGAAGTCGCGATCGTCGACGACCGCGTTGGTGACGTTGCACCGCGATCCGCCGCTGATCAGGATCTTCGCGCCCGGTTTTCTCGCGCCGTCGAGCAGCAACACCGACCGAGCCGGGTCGAACCGCCGCGCGAAGATCGCCGTGGCGAGGCCGGCGGCACCAGCCCCGATGACGGCGACGTCGCAGGCCTCGGGAATCGGTTGAACCAGCGGTGACGGCAGATCCGCAGCTTACTGCGATCCGGCGGCGTCACGTGTGCTGCCAGTTGAGGACCCGAA
>DATLLJ010000070.1:0-117619 GCA_035537875.1 Vicinamibacterales bacterium
CGCGGATTTCGGCACTGGACGGTGGATCCTCGGTTCGCGGCCCCGCGGTGAACACCATCCCCTTGGTGCACCCGGCGACGTACACGCGCACGGAATCCTTGGGCACCGGCTTGGTGGTCTCCTGCGCGGCTGGCGCCGCGATGGACGAGACCGCGATGGCGACCGCGAAAGCAGCTCTCATGACAGCCGATCTTACGGCCTTTTACTGGCTCGTGGTGCCGGAATGCCGGCCTCGGCAGGGGTCCGTGCAGCGGCTCTTCGATTCCTATGCTGTGCCGTCGGGCGGGCACGAATCCGCGTTCAGCTACGCGCTATAATTCCGGCCACCTCAACAGGTGGCGCTCCAACCCGGCGTTCGCCTCGGCCCGTATGAGATCCACTCTGCCATCGGGGCCGGCGGGATGGGAGAGGTGTGGAGAGCCCGGGATATCACACTGGGCAGGGACGTCGCCCTCAAGATCCTCCCTGAGCATCTCGCGCTCGATCCTGACCGGCTCGCCCGGTTCAAGCGTGAAGCGCAGATCCTCGCGTCCCTGAACCATCCAAATATCGCCACGATCCACGGGTTTCAAGAGTCCGATGGCGTACAGGCGCTCGTGCTGGAGCTCGTGGAGGGGCCGACGCTTGCGGATCGCATTGCGCAGGGACCAATTGCGGTAGATGAGGCCCTAACGATCGCGAAGCAGATTGCTGAGGCGCTCGAAGCGGCACACGAACAGGGGATCATTCATCGCGATTTGAAGCCGGCCAACATCAAGCTGCGATCCGACGGCCCGGTGAAGGTGCTGGGCTTCGGGCTGGCAAAGGCGATTGACCAGCCGTCCTACACACAGGGTGGAGGCGGTCTGACACAATCGCCAACTCGCAGTCTTGCCGCTAGCCAACACGGGGGCGGTCGGCCGGAACTACGACATCGCGCCCGACGGCCAGCGGTTTCTGATGATCAAGCCGGCCGCTGGATCCAAGTCGACGAACCTCATCGTCGTTCATCACTTCGATGAGGAGCTGAAGCGGCTGGTGCCTACGAAATAGCGACCGGCAGAGTTCAGATGCAGTCGGCGCCATGCCATGAGTTGTGCAACAAGCGAAGCGTAAGGAGGACCGATGAAGTTAGTTGTTTATGCGGTGGCCGCAATCATCGCCTCGGCCCATACGGCATTCGCACAGAACTTACCAATTACAACCTGCGATCGCGTTGGGATCGGATCCGTACGGCTGACCGCCGATGGGCCGACGCCCACAATCTCGGATGTCTCCAGCGCCACCGCGGGGACCGACGCGGCCGCGGTGCCGTATTGCCTCGTCAAGGTGCTCGTTCCACAAGCGATCAATATCTGGATCGGTCTTCCGATGAATGGGAAGTGGAACGGGAAGCTCCAGTCGATAGGGGGCGGCGGCTATGCCGGCAACGTCGTCGTGCCAACCGCCGCCATTCTTGGCGGGTTCGTGAGCGTGTCGACCGACACGGGACACTCGTCGACCGCGGCTGGATCGTTCGGCATGCTGTCGCCGGGGCAGCCGAACACGCCCCTCCAGATTGACTTTGCGTACCGGTCTGAACACCTGATGTCGGTCATGGGCCGTCAACTCACACAGGCGTTTTACGGCCAGCCTCCGTCATACGCGTACTGGAACGGGTGCTCAACCGGCGGACGTCAGGGACTGATGATGGCGCAGCGCTATCCGGAGGATTACAACGGCATCGTCGCCGGCGCGCCGGCCATCCATTGGGATCGGTTTCAGGCGGCGCAGATCTGGCCCCAGGTCGTCATGCTGCGCGAGACTGGCGGGGCGATTTCTCCGGCAAAGCTGACCATGGCGACCGCGGCCGCAGTCGCCGCGTGCGATGCCGCGGATGGTGTCACCGACAAGGTGATCGACGATCCACGCACGTGCCGCTTCGATGCAAGAACCCTCGTGTGCCAGTCGGCCGGTGGCGGTACGGAGACGTGCCTGACTGAATCCGAAGCGAAGGCGATCAACAAGATTTGGGAAGGGCCCGTCGTGGACGGGAAACGACTGTGGTGGGGACCTCGCCCTGGCGCCGATCTCAGCGGTCTTGCCGGTCCGGAACCGTTCCGCATCTCCGTCGATCAACCACGGTATTGGGTCTATTACGACTCGACGTGGAATTGGCAGACCTTGAATTATTCGAATTACGAAGAATTCTTCGCCCTGACGGTGAAGCGAGTGGGGCCCATCATGGCCACTGCCGATCCGGATTTGTCGCGTTTCAGGGAGCGCGGCGGCAAGCTGATCATGTGGCACGGATGGGCGGACCAGCTCATCATGCCCGACGGCACCATCGACTACTACGACGCCGTCACGAAGAAGCTGGGCGGCGGGTATGAGCAAACACGAGACTTCGCGCGTCTGTTCATGGCGCCAGGGGTTGCTCACTGCGGTGGCCGTGATGGGACGGCGCCTCAGGGTCTTCTCGAGGCTGTGATGGACTGGGTTGAGCGCGGTGAGGCGCCTTCGACGCTGACCGGTCTTCGATCGCTTCCGGACGGAACGACTCGTACGCGGCCACTGTGCCCCTACCCGGAAGTGGCGGTATGGAACGGCGTCGGCAGCACAGACATCTCGTCAAACTTTACGTGCAAGGCACCACGCTAAGGGCGGAATTGGTTTCGCTGGCGGCCTGCATCCCAGCGAAGCCCCGACCGTCGGCAGAAGCGCACCTGTTAGGTTTAACGTAGTCCGAGACGCGTCAGCGACGTCGCTCAACCATTCTAGGTCGGTCGAAAGACACGGCTTCGGGTCCCCACGGGTACCGTGCAAAAGTGCAACGCCAAGTTCTCGGTGATTGCCGCTTGAACCGGCAGGAGCCGAACTCGTGCCCCCCGGCTTAGAAGGCCGACTTACAGAACCCATACCTTTCAACGTTTTACAACGCCTGCGCGAACGACCCACGCGATTCATCCCGAATCGTAGCTCTCAGCGCCATCCTCACTGTCTCCCTTCCCTTCCTGAGCCGATAACAGTTCAGCTCGCGCATTACTGATCGTGAGGGTGTTGTCATAAAGGGAGGACAAATGCGCCGCTTCTGGACCCTGACGGCTCCGAGTCTTGTGGTGTTGGTTCTCGATGGACACGCCGCCGCCCTGGCACAATCTGTCGACCGTTCGTATCGAGTGCTGTTGAGCAAGGAATCACAGTTCGAAGAGGAACTGAATCGTGAAGCCGCGGCCGGCTATCGAATCTTGACCGGTGACGCATCGGTCGAATTTGCACTCCTGGAACCGGCGACGGATGGTACGCCGCGAACCTATGTCTTCGCACCGAACGTCGAACGCTTTCTGAAGGAGAAGAAACTTCAACCGGGCTTTCGGCTGGTCGCGACGACGTTCTCCGCAGACGAGTATTGGTTTAGCGCGGTGTTTGAAAGGGTCCAGGGGGACGAACGTCCCCGAGAGTATCGACTCGTGAAAGCCGGATCAGTTGGCGCGCTTCGCAAGCGGCTCGAAGCAGGCGAGGCGGGGTTTGGCTTCGCGGCTCTGGCGTCGGGAGCACCAGGCGCTGCGGCCCTCTACGAGCCGCGTCCGGACGCGCGAAGCGTGAGACTCATTGCTTCAGGGAATACCGGAAATCTCCGCCAGGAGCTTCAGGCGGCAGGCGGCAAGGGGCAGTGTGTCGTAGACAGCGACGGGATCAAGGAAGCCGTTTACGCGATGGAGCCATGCCCGACTGGTGACACCCCACGCTCCTACGAGGTGGTCGCGACGACAAAGACCGAAACGCTGGAGGTCGAACTCAACGCGGCAGCGGCCCGGGGATTGCGGATTGTGCCTGGAAGCATCGTGGGCATTGAGAAGCGTGTAGCGCTGATGGGGAGCTACAACTACGAAACAGTCGCGATTCTGGACAAGGTGGCAGATGCGGCGCCGGTGACATACCGTGTTCTGGGCACGGCACGCCTGAGCACCTTTGAGAAGGAACTCAAGACGGCGGCGGCGGAGGGCTTCAAAGTCACGGCGTTCACGATCGGGCCTAAAGAAGTGGTAGCGGTGCTGGAACAGAAAACAGCCATAGCGAAATAACATCTGCCCACGGCGTCATTGACCTCGCCTCGCGGATCGGTCGCTGCGGAATAGAGCTGGGACCCCGTCAATGACTGGGTGCATCAGACGAAGTGCCGCTGCAAACGCTCGTCCGGACCCGGACTTCAGGTACTTCTCGAACCGAGCTGCACTCGCTTGGAGTTCCACTGGCGTCCGGCGGGCCCGTCAGACGTAAATAGCTTCCCACCCTGCTCCCTGGATTGTCGTGACGCCGACCACGACGCACGGCGAGCGAGAGGGACGGCAGGGATGGAAGTGAACCCGGATAGGAGGTCGGGGCCCTGACTGGGGCTCCAACCTCAAGGTAACTGCTTTTTCTCTCCGCGCAACGTCGGTTCCGTCGAAGTGCGCGACAGTTCAATCGCGCCTCCGTTTCCCTGCCAACCAGTTGCGTCACTCCCATTGATCTGCGGGAGCCAGCCCGCAAGGCCGTCAGAGACACCAGACACATTCCTTTTCCCGCTCGCCGTTTACGGGCCCGCACGCGACTCGCTCGGCGTGGCGTGATCGTTGCCCTCGCAGTCTCGCGACCCGGGACCGCAGCCGATCAACCCCTGGGGCCTGACCTCCCACAGACTGAACGTCACCGGTCCCCGGGTCGCCCGCGTGCCTGCATTCACCTTATCTGGAGACAGGAGGTCTCATGTTGCGAACGATGCTGTCGATCCTCACGTTATGCGCATTGGTTGCCTCGCCATGCGAGGTCGTGGCCAGTCAGGCGGCCGGCCGTGCGGCGACCGCCGAACCGGCCGTCACCGTCGTGAACATCAACACGGCGTCGGCGAAAGATCTCGAGGTCCTTCCCGGCATCGGCCAGAAGACGGCCGCGCGCATCGTCGAGTTCCGGCAAAAGAACGGCCCGTTCAAGAAGGTCGAGGAACTGATGAACGTCGGGGGCATCGGCGAGAAGAGCTTTCTGAGGTTGAAGCCCCGACTCACGGTGACGGGCAAGCCCGAACCGTCGCGGCAATAGGCCTCCGGTGCGGGCAGGAAGGCGGTCCGGCCGCCTCGAGCAGCCGGGCCGCTTCCGCGAGGTGATCATGAACGACCAAGGCTATTCCCTTCTTGAACTCCTGTTTGTCATCGCCGCTTCGATAACGTCGGCCGGCGTTGCCATTCCGCCGCTGCTCACGACCTTGGATCATTACCGGACGGCGGGCGCAGCGCGGTATGTTGCCGCCCGGATCCACAGAGTCCGCATGGAGGCGATCGGCCGATCGACCCACGTCGCCCTGCAATTCGTTCAAACCCCTTCTGGCTACGCATACGTGGTGCACGCGGATGGGAATGGAGACGGCGTTCGCAGTCAGGACATCAACGATGGGATCGATCCGCCTCTTTCGATGGTCGAGCGCCTGACGGACAACTTCGCCGGAGTGAACTTCGACGTGCTTCCAGACTTGCCTCCCGTCGATCCGGGCGGCCAGCCGCCAGGCACCGACCCCATCAAGCTGGGAACCAGCAACCTGCTCTCGTATTCCGCTACGGGCACCTCGTCTTCCGGCAGCCTGTACATTCTGGGACGCCGCAACGTTCAGTACGTCGTTCGAGTCCTTGGCGATACGGGGCGGGCACGCGTCCTGCGGTTCGACGCGAGGTCACGACAATGGAAGCCGCTCTGACAACCGCACACGATCGTCGTGCTTTCCGTCGACTGGGCAGCGACGAACACCGAATCTCAGCGGCGAGAATCAGGCCCGCTCGTGAGGCGGCTGTCGTGGACATCTCTCCACAGGGCGCATCGATCGAGGTGTCGTTTCGTCTGCGGCCCGGCGCCACGATTGACCTTCAGATTGACAGGCCCGGGGACCGCAGGGACCTGAAGGGACGGGTCCTCCGTTGTTCGGTCGCTCGCCTTTCCGCCACCTCCGTCTGCTACCGCGCAGCCGTCCTGTTCGATCGTGAGTGGCCCTCGATCCTCTCAGAAACCAATGCCGAGTAGAACGTTCCCGGCCTGCTTCCGATTCGTCACGCGGTGACGGGGTAGAGACGACCCAGAGGCTCAGAGAACATGACGACTCATGCGGCGGAATGGCTCGTGATTGGGGATGGCGCGTCAGCGGGTGAGGATGGCACTCGGATTGGTTACGGCACATCCGTGTTCACACCGCGAAAGCGCGAGCGACGACAAAGACTCACCGAACTCTGCGTGGCTTTGACGCGCACGGCTTTGGATCGCCAGGGCGACGTCTCTCTGATGCGCGGAACATTTGAACAGATGCTGCGGCGTCTGGTTCCTGTCCGCGCTGTTCGTCTGCGCGAGGCCCACAGCCGGTGGGGCATCCGGCCGGAGGGGCGAGCAGGAACGGAATCCATCACCCTCGACGTGCCCGTGCCCGATGCCGCGCCGAAGAGCGTGCTCGAAGCCACGTTCGATCCCGCCTGCGGCCTTGGCGAGTGGGATTTCCAGATGCTCGGGCTCGCCGCGCAGATCGCCGCTCTCGTGCTCGAGATTGAAAGGGGACGGCTACAGCTCGCGCGGGCCGGTCTCCTCGAGGGGTCTCGCAGCCGACGCGATCGGGCCGCACCTCTCATCGGATCGACGCCGCCGATGGCTGCCCTGCGCGAACGCATCGACCGCGTCGCAGCGACGGATTTCGTGGTTCTCCTCGAAGGGGAGAGCGGCGTTGGCAAAGAGCTCGTCGCCCGCCAGATTCACGAGCGCAGCCGGCGGCGGCAGGGACCGTTCGTCGCCGTCAACTGCGCGGCGCTCGTCGAAACGCTGCTCGAAGCCGAGCTGTTCGGCATCGAGGAACGAACGGCCACTGGTGTGCGGGGACGACGGGGCAAGTTCGAGCACGCCGACGGAGGGACGTTGTTTCTCGACGAGATCGCCGACTTGTCCCCCTCCGCCCAGGCCAAACTGCTGAGGGCGATCCAGGACCTGGCCGTCGAGCGGGTGGGCGGCACCGGAGCGCATCGTGTGGACATCCGGGTCATCGCGGCCACCAATCGGAGCCTCGCCAGCCTGGTGGAACGGCGGCTCTTCCGGGCCGACCTGTTCTACCGCTTGAGCGGAGTGGACATTCGAATTCCGTCGCTTCGCGAACGTCAAGGTGACGTGCTGATCCTGGCGGAACATTTTCTGGAGACGCATCGAACGATCCGCCGACTGCGGCTGTCGGCCGCCGCCATGGATGCGCTGTTCACCTACGACTGGCCCGGGAACGTACGAGAGCTGGAACGCATCATCGAGCGGGCCGTGGCGCTCGCCGAAACCGACACGATCGAACTCGAGGATCTGCCGGCGGTCGTTCGCGGCGAGTACTCAGAGGTCATCCTGCCGTCGCTTCGGCGCAATGACACGCTGCGGGTGTGGGCGGGCCGGTACGCGCGTCTCGTCTTCGAGCGATGTCACCGGAATAAGCGAGAGGCCTGTCGCGCCCTGGATATCAGCTATCACACGCTGCGAGCCTACCTTCGGCTGCCAACTCATGGCGGGCCGGAAGACGCGGCGCAGGAAATGGCTCCCGATCGAGAGGGCACTCCGACGGGCAGCGCGGAGGGAATCCAGGTGGATGTCTGAAGCAGCGGTGGCGGATGCCACCCGGGCCGGGCGCCTGCGGCCGAACACGGCAAACGAGGCGGGGGCAGGGAAGCCGTCCTGCGAGGTCACGCGTTTCCAACCTGCAGACGTTTCAGAAGACGTCTTCGGAGGACGAGATGAGTGTACCGCGCAAGAAGAAGTGTGCCGTTGTGGTGGTGTTCACGCTTGTCGTCGGATCGGCTGGCCCTACATGGCGGCTGCTGGCCCAGAGCCGATGGACGATTTCACCCGAGCCGGTCCAAACGCTCAAGGCCAGGCCGGCGCCGCCCGCCGTGACGTCAGGGGATCGGGGCGCCACCTATCACGCGCTCGAAAACCAGGCCATCCGCGTCGTCACGGAGTTCGCGGATGTGACGGCGGTCGCCCAAAGAGGGCCGGACGGGGAGTTGTCGACCGAGCTCAAGGATCTGGCTGGAAATGAGGTGGCAACCTTCCGTGTCCACCGCGTCGATGCCGACAACGACTCGTTGGAGTTCGTCGTGCCCGGGGGACTCACTCGACACGCGACGCGCCGCAAGGGCCTTCGGCCGACCCTTGACTGGAGCAACGAGCAAGCCTACAGCTTCTGGAAGGATCAGGCGTCGCTCGAGAGCGCGACGCTCGAGTGGCAGGACATGCTGATTCGGCCGGCTGGCGCCAGAAGGCGCAATCCCGGCAGCGACGCGCTCCAGACGGACACGGAATGGACCGGCGGCTTCTCGGCGACGGTCATCAGGAAGGTCGGCACCCACACCAGCTACATCACCAAGCAGGCGACCACCGGTGTTGTCTTCATCAGCGCATTCAAACGAGATGGCGTGGAGATCGGCTTCAGCCAGTGGTGGCCGCAGGAGCAGACGTTTGCCTGGTCGTTTCCGGGCCTGACCGACGGCTACGTGGACGCTTCGCGATTGCAGCCGAATGGCGGGTGGACGTTCGCGCCAGACATGGCGTGGCTGAACACGCAGAATCTGGCTTTCCAGCAGTTCCATGCACAAGCCAGTTTCCGCGGCGCGCTCTCCCGACCGCAGGGGTGGCTGGAAAGAATTGAATCGTTCATCGCGCCAACCCTGATCGCCAACGAGCCCGGTTGTGATTACCTGCACTGGCTCGACCAGAGCATTTTCCGACCCTGCTGCGACTCGCACGACCGCTGCTACGAGAAGCAAGAGCCGGCCTGCGGCTGGAGCAGCTGGTGGATGTGGTGGAGCAGCTGGCAGTGCACCATGTGCAACATGTGGGTGGCGTACTGCTTCACGACAGCGCCTGGAAGCCACGTCTTGCACCGATTCCCATAGGAGCCGCAATGAGCTCTGACGCCCCCTTCGTCAACAGGTTCTCAGCGTTCGCATCCGGATTCCTCGCAGTCGTGCTGCTGCAGGCCGGGTGGGGATGGTGGCTGAATTCGGGACGAGGTGTTCTGCGAACTTCACTCGTGTTGCTCGTCTGGAGCATGGTGGTGGCGGCGGCGCGGCAGGGATCGAATCGCTGGGATCGCGCTCTAGCCATCTGGCTGGGCGCGATCTCAGGCTCGATGGCCGCTCTGTTCTGGATTGGGCCCGGCACCATCTGGCCGATCGTTCTCACGATGGCGGCCGCCATTAGCGGCGTGGCTGTAATCGCCGGAACGCTGGTCGGAGCGTCGGCCCGCTCTCTGTGGCATTAACCCCTCAGTGCGCCAGTTGACCCACCCTACTGGCTCGCCCAGATAAATCGTCGAGAGGTTCTCCAGCGAGTTCGCGGTAGACTATTTGGTCGTTCGCAACGACGCCTCAGCCGGGTGACTTCGCCAACGCGGACCATCTCGAGGGGCGATGACGCGGAGCGGCTCGGCCGCCTCTTGTCGAGCGTCGTGTCTGCCAACTAGCTCGCGCGCTTCATGGAACAGGCCACCACGTCCCCTCTCAAGAAGTCACCGCTTCACGCCCGCCATCGAAGCTCCGGCGCCAAAATGGTGGAGTTCAGCGGTTGGGAGATGCCCCTCGAGTACTCGGGCATCAGCGACGAACACCTGGCGGTCCGATCCCGTGCCGGACTGTTCGACGTGAGCCATATGGGTGAGATCGAGATCGCCGGCAAAGACGCACTGGCCGCCGTACAGCGCATCTCCATCAACGACGCGGCCAAGTTGCAGGTCGGCCAGGCTCAGTACTCGGCCCTGTTGACGCCGGACGGCACCTTCGTCGACGATATCCTCGTTTATCGTCTCGCCGCCGCCCATTTCCTGCTGGTCGTCAACGCCGGCAACATCCGGAAAGACTACGAGTGGATCTCCGAGCACATCGCGCCGGCCGGCGATGCCGTCGCCGTCGACGCGAGCTCGCGATACGCGCTCTTGGCGCTGCAGGGACCCGCGGCTCTCGCGATTCTGCAGCCGATTTTCGGCGTCGACCTCTCCGCGCTGAAATACTACCGCTTCGCGCACGGAGAAGTTGCCGGCGTGCGGGCCACGGTGTCGCGCACCGGGTACACCGGTGAGGACGGCTTCGAAATCTTCGTGCCGCCGCAGTCAGCCGACCATGTCTGGCGGGCTGTGCTCCAGGCCGGACACGAGGCGGGCGTCACGCCGTGCGGCCTGGGAGCGCGCGACACTCTCCGCCTCGAGGCCGCCATGCGCCTGTACGGCAACGATATCGATGACACGACTACGCCGCTCGAAGCGGATCTGCGTTGGATTGTCGCGTGGCAGAAGACCGGATTCCACGACACCGTGGGGGCGCACGCGCTCCGTGAACAGGACGCCGAAGGCATCCGCCGCCGGATGGTGGGTTTTGAAGTGGTCGATCCCGGCATCGCGCGGCGTGCATACGACCTGTACGTGAGCGGTGCGAAGGTTGGAACGGTCACCAGCGGCACGCAGACGCCATACTTGAAGAAGTCGATTGGCCTGGCGTACGTCGGCGTCAACGCTGCCTCGCCCGGCACCGAGCTCGAGGTCGACATCCGCGGGAGGCGCGCGCGCGCGAGGGTGGTGCCGCTTCCGTTCTACAAACGGCCGCCGGGCGTTCGCGCACCATTCTGAGGAGAGAAGGACCACAGTGGCTTACCCGACAGCGTACAAATACACCAAGGATCACGAATGGCTCGACGTATCAGGCGATCGGGCCAGCGTCGGCATCACCGACTACGCGCAGCAGCAGCTCGGAGATGTGGTGTACCTCGAGCTTCCTCACGTCGGGGCCACGCTCAAACAAGGCCAGTCTTTTGGAACCATCGAGTCGGTCAAGGCTGTTTCGGAGCTTTATGCCCCGGTATCCGGCGACGTCGTCGAGGTCAACACCGCGCTCAAGGACAAGCCTGAAACGGTCAACGCCGACCCTCACGCCAGCTGGATGATCAGACTGAAGATGGCCGATCTCAAGGAGGTCGGGGAACTGCTCGATGCCGGACAATATGCAGATCTCGTCAAATAGTCCAGATCGTGCCCTTGACGCCGTTCCCTCCACGTTGACTGCGCCTCTCGTCGAACGCTTTCAATTCCGCCACATCGGGCCCGACGCTGACGAACGGGCGGCCATGCTGCGGGTCGTGGGCGCTTCCTCGATCGAGGCACTGATCGACGAGGTGATCCCCGACGGAATCAGGCTTCGGGCACCTCTGAATCTGCCAGGCGCGATCGGCGAGCACGAGTTTCTCCGAAGTCTTCGGCGGACGGCTTCACGCAATCGGATGTTTCGATCGTTTCTCGGCTTCGGGTACTACGACTGCTTCACGCCGAGCGTCATCGTCCGAAACGTCCTCGAAAACCCTGGCTGGTATACACCATACACGCCCTACCAGGCCGAGATCGCGCAGGGACGCCTCGAAGCGCTGCTCACGTTCCAGACGATGGTGAGCGATCTGACGGGGCTGCCGGTCGCGAATGCGTCGCTGCTGGACGAGGCGACCGCCGCCGCCGAGGCCATGACGATGCTGTATCGCGTGCAGGCGGGCCGAATCTCGGGCCTTGCCGCGCACGCGACCCCGCAGTTCTTCGTCGCCGACAGCTGTTTCCCGCAGACGCTCGAGGTGCTCAGGAGTCGATCCGAGCCGCTCGGCATCGAGTTGGTTGTCGGCGATTTCAAGCGAGCCGCCTTTACCGACCGGACTTTCGGTGCGCTCGTGCAGACCCCGGACGAGGCCGGGCAAGTACACGATCTCAGAGAATTCATCGCGGCTGCCAAAACTTCCGGTATTGCGGTCGCGGTCGGCACCGACCTCCTGAGCCTGGTGCTGCTGACACCTCCCGGCGAGGTTGGCGCGGACATCGCGTTCGGCAACTCTCAGCGATTCGGCGTGCCGCTCGGCTACGGCGGTCCTCACGCTGCGTTCTTCGCCACGCGCGCGCAGCACGTGCGCCAGGTGCCCGGGCGTATTGTCGGCGTCTCCGTGGATGCCCATGGCCACCGTGCTTACCGGATGGCCCTTCAAACGCGAGAACAACACATCCGTCGCGAGAAGGCGACCTCGAATATCTGCACGGCTCAGGCGCTGCTGGCTAATCTGGCGGGCCTCTACGCCGTCTACCACGGGCCCAGGGGGCTCACGGCCATCGCGCGACGTGTGCACGCCTACGCGCTACGGCTCGCCCGTGAGCTCGCCGGGCTGGGATTCCAACAGCTCAACGACCACTTCTTCGACACCGTACGGTTCGGCATCCCTGGTGGAACGTACACACGGGATCGGATCGCCAAAGCCGCATTGGCCTCTAACCTGAACCTCGGCTACCGGCGAGACGGCACCATTCACGTGGCGCTGGACGAGACGGTGAATGATGCAGACATCGCCGCCATTGTCACCGCGTTTGCGACAGGAGCCGCCACGGCGCCAGGGCAAAGCGCCGCCGTGAACAGCGGCCTCGAGGCGGACGAGGCGCGCCCCCCAAAGGATGTTCCCACCGCGTATCCGCCGAACCTGTCGCGGACATCACCGTTCCTGACGCATCCGGTTTTCAACACGCACCATTCCGAAGCCGCGATGATGAGATTCATTCGCCGCCTGGAGCGAAAGGATATCGGCCTCGACACGTCGATGATTCCGCTCGGATCGTGCACGATGAAACTCAACGCCGCGTCCGAAATGCTCCCGCTGACCTGGCCGGAGTTCGCCGCCATCCATCCGTTCGCGCCGATCGACCAGGCTGAAGGCTACCAGCAGATCTTCCGCGAGCTCGAAGGGATGCTGTGCGAAGTCACCGGATTTGCCGCGGTCTCGCTGCAGCCCAATTCCGGCGCGCAAGGGGAGTTCACCGGACTCATGGTGATCCGCGCGTACCAGCGCGCCAGGGGCGAAGCCGGGCGTGACGTCGTGCTCATCCCTGCGTCGGCTCACGGCACCAATCCCGCCAGCGCCGCAATGGCCGGCATGCGGGTCGTGGTGGTCGCGAGCACCGCCGAAGGGGATATCGACGTCGGCGATCTGAGAAAGAAGGCGCACGACCACCAGGAGCGCCTCGCGGCGCTGATGGTGACCTATCCCTCAACACACGGGGTCTACGAAGAGAGCATTCAACAGATCTGTGGAATCGTCCACGAGCACGGCGGCCAGGTCTACATGGACGGCGCGAACATGAACGCGCAGGTTGGACTGACGAGCCCGGCCGCCGTCGGCGCCGATCTGTGCCATCTCAACCTGCACAAGACCTTTGCGATCCCGCACGGCGGCGGCGGGCCGGGAATGGGCCCGATTGCTGTGGCCGCTCATCTTGCCCCATTCCTTCCCACACATCCGATCGTCACGACCGGTGGCGAGCGTGGCATTCATGCGGTCTCGGCGGCGCCATGGGGAAGCGCCAATATCCTGGTCATTTCCTATGCGTACGTGAAATTGCTGGGCTCGGAAGGCATGACCGACGCGACACGCTGCGCCATCTTGAACGCCAACTACATCAAGTCCCGGCTGGAGTCCCATTATCCGGTGCTCTACACCCGGCGCAACGGGCGGGTAGCGCACGAGCTCATCTTCGATCTCCGGCCCCTGAAGCACGCCAGCGGAGCAGTGGGCATCACCGAAAGCGACGTGGCCAAGCGGCTGATGGACTACGGGTTCCACGCACCCACCGTGTCGTTTCCGGTGGCCGGCACCCTGATGGTCGAACCGACGGAAAGCGAGCCCAAGGACGAGCTCGACCGCTTCTGTGACGCCATGATCGCCATCCGCGGGGAAATCCAGTCGGTCATCGACTCTGAGGCCGATCCGAAGGACAACGTGCTCAGGAACGCTCCACACACGGCCGAAGCCGTTTCAGCCAACGAGTGGCGCCATCCCTACACACGGGAGCAAGCCGCCTATCCGCTGCCGTTCGTGCGCGAACGGAAAGTATGGCCGGCGGTCGGGCGCATCGACAATCCCTACGGAGACCGGAATCTGGTCTGTACATGCCCACCGATCGGTGACGATGAGAGTGGGGGCTAGAGGCTGGGGGCTAGAGGCTAGATTCACCTCTGAGCCTCCAGCCTCCGATCAGCTATCGCTCGAGATGCTCTGAATCGCGTTCGTTGTCGATGCAGAAGTACTCGTGGATCTCCCCGTTCGGTGAGTTGTCGTAGTTCGTGGACTGCCAGTTGATGTGCCAGCCGCCCGACCAGGTCCGCGTGTAGGCTCCCGGATCGTCAACCGTGAACTCGAATCGAATTCTGTTCATGTCAATCCGCGTGTAGCGCTCGGTGAGATGCAGGAAGCGCGTGTGGGGCAGTCCGTTGCGGAACGCCCAGAATTTTTCGTTGAACCCGACGGTGTCGACCACGAGCGTGTCGCCTTCCCACCGGCCGATGGAATCGCCGAAGTAGCTGGGATTGAGTTCGTCCATGGACGGGTGCTTGCGGCCCGGTTCCATGGCGATGCGCTTCCAATCCCGATTCTCGCCGTCGATCATGATGATCCGGTTCAGCTCGGGTTGCTGAATGAACTCAGTGCCGTTGGGCGCGGTCAAGAAACGCAAGCCGCCGGCAGGCTGGCAGCGTGCGTGCGGGTCGTCGAGACCGTCACGGAAGTCGCGGTACTCGTACAGCGCCCGGGCCCACGGCCGAAGCGGCACCTCCTCGATCGTCAGATTCGTCGGCAGCGAATTACCGGTCTTGCCGATGATCTGACCGTTGAAGGAGTTCCAGAACCCCTTCTGTCCAGGGACGGCGCCGAGATTGATTTGCCCGTTCGGCAGCCGAGGCGGCGGTCCCGCGGGCGGGGGCGCCGGCTTCGCCGCCGCCTGCCCGCCGCCTGCGGGCGCCTGAGCATCCAGCAACACGGGAAGCGACACGCCGATCGCCAACGCGATCGCGGCCGCCACACCACCATAGCAATGACTGCGCATCCTCAATCCTCTTTGTCTAGCGATCCGGCATGTGCTCGGAATCGCGCTCGTTGTCGATGCAGAAGTACTCGTGGATTTCTCCGCTGTCCGACCCATCGTATCCAGTGGCCTGCCACGGCATGATCCACCCACCGGACCACGTCCGCGTGTACGCGCCCTTGTCGTCGATCGTCACTTCGTATTTCAACTGGTCGAAGTTGAGCCGCGTGAAGCGTTCGGTAAGATGCAGGAACTTCGTGTGCGGCATTCCGCCTCGAATCATCCAGAACTTCTCGTTGTACCCGACGGTGTCCACGACCAGCGTGTCGCCTTCCCACCAGCCAATGGAATCGCCGAAATAGCTCGGGTTGAGCTGCTCCTCGGGCGGGTGCTTTCGACCTGGTTCCATCGCGACCCGACGCCATTCCCGGTTCTCGCCCTCGATCATGATGATGCGGTTCAACTCCGGCTGTTGGATGAACTCCATTCCGTTCGGCACCGTGAAGAACCGGATGCCCCCGGCCGGCTGGCATCGCACATGAGGGTCGTCGAGTCCACCTCGAAAGCGGCGAAACTCGTAGAGCGCTTTCGCCCACGGTCGGAACGGCACGTCCTCGAGCGTGAGGTTCGTCGGCAACGCCCGATCGCCCGTTCGCAGCAACGAGCCGAGACCGTTGTTCCAAAAGCCCTTGCCGTCGGGGATGGCACCCAGGTTGACGCTGCCGTCGGGTCGCCGGGGAGTGGGCGCGGAAGGCGCTCCTGGCTTCTCACGATCGCCGGCCGGCGCCTGAGCGTGCGGAATGACGGGGGTCGACAGGACCACGGTCAGTGCGATTCCTGTTCCACCAGCGGCAAGCCAGTGCCGTCGCATCGTCATCCCCTTCGGACTCGCTGACTAGTGTCGTTCGAGGTTCTCGGAATCGCGTTCGTTGTCGATACAGAAATACTCGTGGATTTCGCCACCCGCCGAACCGTCGTAGCTCGTGCTCATCCACGGCACGATCCAGCCGCCGGACCACGGTCGCGTGTAGGCGCCCTTGTCATCGACGGTGACTTCGTACTTCAGCTCGTTGAAATTGACCCGCGTGATGCGCTCCGTCAGGTGCAGGAACTTCGTATGCGGGAGACCACCTCGAATCATCCAGAACTTCTCGCTGAATCCCACTGTGTCGATGACGAGCGTATCGCCTTCCCACGAGCCGATGGAGTCGCCGAAGTAGCTCGGATTCAACTGCTCCTCCGGCGGGTGCTTACGCCCCGGTTCCATGGCGACGCGGCGCCACTCCCGGTTTTCACCGGCAATCAGGAAAATGCGTTGAAGATCGGGCTGATCGATGAATTCCATGCCGTTGGGCACGGTGAAGAACCGCATTCCGCCGGGAGGCTGGCATCGCGCGTGCGGATCGTCCAAGCCATTACGGAAGCGCCTGTACTCGTACAGGGCCTTCGCCCACGGACGGAAGGGGATCTCTTCGAGCAACGGGTTGGTTGGCAACGAGGAGCCGCCGGTTCGACCAAACGGCTGACCGCTTGCGTTGTTCCAGAACCCTTTCCCGCCAGGGAGAGGGCCGAGGTTCACGCGACCATCGGGCCATCGAGGGGTCGGCTGCGGAGGGGCCGCCGGCCTGCCGCCGCGCCCGCCTCGGCCTGCGGGCCGGGCCTCGTCGTCATCCGCGGCTTGGCCCGCCGGGGCTCCGCGCCCGGAGGGCGCCTGCGCGCGGAGCAACGCCGGCGCCGAGATCACACTGGCCAGCACACCCGCAGTCAGACAACCGCTCAGCCACCGGTACCGCATGTTCGACCTCTTTCCAGCGAGCCTGCGAACTCGCGAGCTACGGCGTCACGCCCTCGCTCGACCCCGCGCCGAGCTTCTTGCCCGTCTTGGTCAGGACGACGCTGCGCGCGTTGGCGAGTGGTTTCCCGTTCTTCGCTTTGGTGCCCGTCACGGTGACGATGTCACCGATCTTCATCGAGTTCCGCGTCCAGCCGTTGCGCTGGATCACAGCCGGCGCGCCCATCTCGAGGGCCCAGTTGGTCACCTTGCCGGTCTGCTCGTCCCGCACGTCGATATAGAAAAACACGTGAGGGTTCTGCCACTCAATCTTGGTCACCGCACCGGTCAGGTTGGCGGGCTCGTTGCCGTACTCCGCCGAGAATGAGTGGTGCGCCAGCAGCGGAGCAGCCACCGCCAACGCGAAACCGAGCGCCAACAAACTCCGGAATCTCATCACGAACCTCCTGATTGCTAACGACTGTAGTCTCTGTCCCTCGTGAGCGTAAAATCGCCTTTCGTCGTCCCGGCGATCCACGTGCCAGTCAATGTCCGCCGATCGGAACCAATCTTGTCCAGCTTGCCGTTGGCCGTGTAGCGCGTCACTTTGCCGGCTTTATCCTTGAGTCCAACCTCGAACCTGACGGTCCAGTCGGTTGGCTTCGGGAACTCGACGACGAAATTCTCGAGCGTCGCGTGATCGTATCCGGGGTTCATGAGACCGGTAATCCCCGAGCCGTCCGGTGTGTAATCGACGATGAGCGTCAAGTCGTGACGCTCCTTGGCGTTCAGCCCCCAGTTGCCGTGCCACGAGCCGACCAACGGGTGGCCTTCCTGGGCAAAGGTGGCTGCCGCGAACGCGAGACAGATGACAACCGAAAGGGTACGCAACAGGACCCGCATCGCTCCTCCTCGAAGGGACAGCCGAAAGCTTCCGAGATTTTACCGCTTTTTTGGAGAATTCTGCAGCGGTCTTCAAGTCGGTCGGACCGGTTCCCGGCTCATTTCATCGGCCCTGGCACGAAATCGCCCGAGGAGCAGGCGGGTAATCGGTCCCGCCGCGGCCGCCCCCCGGCCGACCTCGAAGACGAATTCCCGCGAGATCCCCGGAAGGATGCCAGCATCGAGCGGTGGCGTCAGCGCCTCAGCGCCTCGCCCCCCTTTGACGATGCACAGGTTCGACTGGGTGCACTCGTCAAGCTCTCCGCGATAGCTCCGCATCACGCCTTCGTCGGCCCCTCGCGTACGACAGCTCACCGACGCCGCGGGTGACGAGCATGCGAACGGTCGAAAATCGAAATCACGGCGTGCGCGTGATCGACGATGTGTCTGTTGATGTTGACGATGGCAGGCACGATGACTCTTCTCGCGCGATCAGTTGTTCCCGGGCGGACGGCAGCATCCTCTCCGCTCGTGCGCAACGGTTCCCAAGGTAGGCTAGTATCCTCCCGAATGCGAGTGCTGAACTCGGCGCAGATGCGCGAAGCCGATCGTCGAACGATCGAAGACATCGGCATCCCCTCGCTCGTGCTGATGGAAAACGCGGGGCGTCAGGTGGTCGCCGCCATCGAAGCGACGTATGCCGATCTGCTCGAACGACAGGTGGCCGTGCTGTGCGGTCGCGGCAACAACGGAGGAGATGGCTTCGTCGTCGCTCGGACGCTGATGCAGCGCGGTGTGAGCGTCTCCGTATTTCTGCTGGGCCGCGTAGCCGACGTACGGGGCGATGCCAGGATCAACCTCGAGATTCTCGGCCGCCTGGGTCTCACCGTCGTGGAGATCGACGACAGCCAGGCATGGGAGCTGCACTTTTCCGAAGTCAGAGATTGCTCGCTCATTGTCGACGCCATCTTTGGGACCGGTCTCAATGCCCCCGTTTCGGGGCTGGTCGAGTCGGTCATCGCTGACGTGAACGCGTCGGGCATTGCCGTCGTGTCGATTGACCTCCCATCGGGGCTCTCAGCCGACGCCGCCGAGCCTATCGGCGAGTCGATCGAAGCCGATACGACCGTCACGCTCGGGGCGCCCAAGCTCCCACTCGTGCTGCCGCCGGCCGAAACGCGCGCCGGAGACATTGTCATCGCCGACATCGGTATTCCTGCCGAGGTTTTCGAGACCCTGGACGGGCCGCGCGTGTCACTGCTCACGCGAAGCGGGATGCGCGAGCTCATCACCCCGCGCGCCCATGAGAGCCACAAGGGCGATTTCGGCCGCGTGCTCGTCATCGCCGGCTCTCGAGGCAAAACAGGGGCGGCCCACCTGGCTGCTCTCGGCGCGCTGCGCTCGGGCGCCGGTCTGGTGACCGTGGCGACAGCCGCGGCCTGCCAGCCAGTGGTTGCCGCGATGGGCGCGGAGTACATGACCGAGGCGTTGGCCGAATTGCCCGGAGCTGATGGCGGCCTCGATCCAGCGGGGGTCGACGGCGTGCTCGAGATGGCCCGCGACGTGGTCGCCATCGGCCCCGGGCTGGGCCAAGGGCGTGCCACGCGACAGTTCGTCACGGCGTTCGTCGATCGGGCGACGATGCCGTTGGTGATTGACGCGGATGGTCTCAACGCCTTTACCGAGAACCCTGATCGACTGACCGGAAGGGAAGGTCGCGACGTCATCATCACGCCGCACCCGGGGGAGATGGCCAGGCTCCTGGGGATGACGACCGACGAAGTCCAGGCCAGCCGAATGGAGATCGCGCGCAATTTCGCGGTCGCCCATCACGTGTACGTGGTGCTCAAGGGTCATCGGACGCTGGTCGCGACGCCCGACGAGCAGCTCTTCGTCAATTCCACCGGCAACCCTGGGATGGCGACCGGTGGCACTGGTGACGTCCTGACGGGAATGATCGCCGCCTGGCTGGCGCAGCTGCTCGACGCCGAAGCAGCCTGCAAGCTGGCGGTGTACCTCCACGGAATGGCCGGCGATCTCGCGGAAGCGGACGAAGGGGAGGTGGCGATGACATCGATCGATCTCGCCGGGCACATCGGCGATGCCGTCCTCGAGCTGACCGCGCGGCGAAAAGTCGTCGATCGCGGTCGCCAGGAGTCCGGCTGAAGCCGGCATGATCGAAACCTTCCTCACATCATCCGAGCTCGAAACGACTGACGCGGGCCGCCGCCTGACGGGGCGCCTCGAGGCCGGGTCGGTCGTCCTCCTTTACGGCGACCTTGGCGCGGGCAAGACGGCGTTCGTTCGAGGTCTGGCCGAAGGCCTGGCCCTTTCCGGCGATCAGGTGAACAGCCCGACATTCACGATCCTGCAGGAATATCGAGGTGGTCGGCTGCCGCTGTTCCATGCCGACCTGTATCGATTGAACGACGCGCGCGAAGTGGAAGACCTCGGCCTCGACGAAATCAGCGCCGGCGGCGTCCTGGCGATTGAATGGGCCGACAAACTGGAGGCCGTGCCGCCCGGCGCCCTTCGCGTCACCATCGATCACGTCGGCGAACACGAGCGACGGATCACGGTGGAGAGTTACTCGGACCGATAGTTCGGCGATTCCTTGGTAATCGCCACGTCGTGGACGTGGCTTTCGCGGACCCCGGCAGGGGTGATCCGAACCAGCCGTGCCTCGCGCTGCAGCGTGGGAATGTTGCGGCAGCCGCAATAGCCCATACCTGCCCGCAGACCGCCGACGAGCTGGTAGATGAGACCAGCCACGCTGCCTTTGTGTGCGACGCGCCCCTCTATCCCTTCGGGCACCAGCTTGTCGGTCCCGGAGGGCGTGTCGAGGTTGAACTCATCCTGGAAGTACCGATCGCGGCTGCCCCGACGCATGGCGCCAATCGACCCCATGCCGCGGTACTCCTTGAAGCTGCGCCCCTGGTAGAGAATCAGTTCGCCCGGGCTTTCGTCGGTCCCGGCGAACAGGTTGCCGATCATCACGGCGCTGGCGCCGACGGCGATGGCCTTCGTGACGTCGCCGGAGAACCGGATGCCGCCGTCCGCGATGACCGGCACGTCGTGGCGCGCCGCGGCGCGCGCGCACTCCATGACGGATGTGATCATGGGCACGCCGATGCCGGCGATGACCCTGGTCGTGCAGATTGACCCGGCGCCGATCCCGACCTTCACGGCGTCGACGCCGAGGGCGATCAGCGCTTCGGTCGCCTCGCCCGTCGCGACGTTGCCGGCTATCAGCTCGACGCCCGGGTAGCGGCGTCGAACCTGCCGCACCATGTCGAGGACCCCTTGCGCATGGCCGTGCGCGGTGTCGACCACGAGCGCGTCGACGTGGGCGCTCACCAGCGCGTCGGCTCGTTCCAGCGTGTCCCGCGCCACGCCGATGGCCGCCCCGCAGCGCAGCCGACCCAACGAGTCCTTGGACGCGTTGGGGTACTTGACCGCCTTCTGGATGTCCTTGACCGTGATCAACCCTTTGAGACGGTAGTCCCGGTCGACTACCAGCAGCTTTTCGACCTTGTGCTTATGGAGAATCTCGCGCGCCGCGTCGAGCGTTGTCCCGACCGGGACCGTGATGAGATGATCCCGGGTCATCACGTCCGAGATCGGGCGCGTGACGCTGGTTTCGAACCGCAGGTCACGGTTCGTCAGAATCCCGACCAGCCGTCCCTCCTTGCTGCCATCTTCGGTAATCGGCACCCCGGAGATGCTGAACCGCCTCATCAGCTCGAGCGCTTCGTGGATGCGGTTGGTCGGCGACAGGGTGATCGGGTTGACGATCATCCCGCTTTCCGACCGCTTCACCCGATCCACCTCGGAGGCCTGCTCCTCGATCGACAGGTTCTTGTGGATCACCCCGATGCCGCCATGCTGGGCCATGGCGATCGCAAGAGCCGACTCCGTTACCGTGTCCATCGCCGCGCTCGCGAGGGGCACGTTCAATCGGATGTTGCGAGTGATCCGCGTGCTGACATCGGCCTGGGCGGGCAGGACATCGGAGTGCCTCGGGACCAGCAGGACATCATCGAAGGTCAGCGCAGTCGCCAACCCTGACTCGATAGATAGCAGCGAGGGGGACTCAGTTTTGAGTTCCATAACATCTGGACATCTGGTCAATTCTTCAAGCCGCCGCCCCGTGGCACTTCTTGTACTTCTTTCCGCTGCCGCAGGGACACGGATCGTTGCGCCCCACTTTGGGCTCCTCACGCCGGATCGTCTGAACGGGAGCATCATCCCCGCCGACCCGAGCTGGCTGCTTCGCGCGCTGCGGAACCCCCGCCGGCAGCGGGGCGGCAGCCGTGGCGCCAAACGCGGGAATCGTCTCGCTCGCACCGCCGCTCAGAATCATCGGGGACCGAGGCCGACGCACCGCCTGCGGCGCCGGCGTCGCCCCGGCCTCGTGCAGAATCGGCCGGAGCCACCACAGGTACCGGACGATCTCCTCGTCGACGCGCTCCTTCATCGCCTGGAACATGGCGAAGCTTTCTTTCTTGTATTCGACCAGCGGATCGCGTTGTCCGTACCCCCGGAGGCTGATGCCCTCCTTCAGGTGATCGAGGCTGTAAAGGTGATCCTTCCACTGCGTGTCGACGATCTGGAGCATGATGTCGCGCTCGATCCGCTGCAGAATGTCGCGACCGACCAGCTTCTCTTTCTCCTCGTACGAGCCGAGGATGCGCTCCCACGACAGGTCGCGGATCTCGTCGGCCGTCCGGTCGCTGAAGTCGAGCTGGCCAGCGTCGATAGCGAAGACGCGGCTGACTTCCTGCTTGAGAGCGGGGAGGTCCCACTGCTCGAAATCAGCCTTGCGATCGGCGTACGTCTCGACAATCGAATCGAGGATATCCTCCGCCAGCGTCATCAGATACTCGCGCGTGCCGACGATGTCTTCCTCGTTCTCGCCGAGCCGGATCTTCCCTTCGAGAATCTCACGCCGCAGCGCGTAAATGTTCTCGCGCTGCTTGTTCATGACATCGTCGTACTCGAGCAGATGCTTGCGGACCGAGAAGTTCTGCCCCTCGACCTGTTTCTGGGCCCGCTCGATGGCGCGCGTGACCATGCCGTGCTCGATCGGCACGCCTTCTTCCATCCCGAGCTTCTGCATCAGACCGGAGATGCGATCCGAGCCGAAGATGCGCATCAGGTCGTCCTGCAACGACAGATAGAATCGGGAAGCCCCGGGGTCGCCCTGCCGACCCGCGCGGCCTCTGAGCTGGTTGTCGATGCGACGCGCTTCGTGACGTTCCGTCGCCACGATGTGGAGGCCGTCGAGGCTCACCACCTCGTCGTGCTCCTCATCACACAGCTTCTTGAAATGCGCGAAGATGCGCTCGTACGCGGGCTTCGGCACCCGGTAGAACGCGTCGATGTGGTAGTAGTAGACGAACTGCTCGTCTTCGACGAAACGCTCTTCGCCCTTCGGCAGCCGCTCGGCGATCTGCTCGGCCAGACACTGCTGGCGCGTCATGAACTCGGGGTTCCCGCCCAGCAGGATGTCGGTGCCGCGGCCGGCCATGTTCGTCGCGATGGTGACGGCGCCCTTCCGTCCAGCCTGGGCCACGAACTCCGCTTCCTGCGCGTGGTATTTCGCGTTCAGGACCACGTGCTTGTCGGCGCCTCCCCCTGTGGTCGTCCCTCGCTTGAGCCCTCGCCGATCCAACAGCGTTGACAGCTTTTCCGACTTCTCGATGGAGACAGTGCCCACCAGAACCGGTCGCCCCTTGGCATGCTCTTCCAGGATCTCCGAGACGATCGCGTCCCATTTTTCCGCTTCGGTCCGATAGACGAGGTCGGGGTTCTCGATGCGACGCAACGGCCGGTTCGGGGGGATGACAACGACGTCGAGCTTGTAGATCTTCGCGAACTCTTCGGCCTCGGTGTCCGCGGTGCCGGTCATGCCCGACAGCTTTTTGTACTTCCGGAAGTAGTTCTGAAACGTGACCGTCGCCAGCGTCTGGTTTTCGCGCTCGATTTTGACTTTTTCTTTGGCTTCGACCGCCTGGTGAAGGCCGTCGCTCCACCGGCGTCCTGGCATCAACCGACCGGTGAACTCGTCGACGATGACCACCTCGCCGTCCTTCACCATGTAATCCACGTCCCTGTGGAAAATCACGTGGGCCCGCAGGGCCTGGTTGGTGTGGTGGAGCACCTGCATGTTGTCCGGGTCGTACAGTCCGGCGGCGGTTTCCTTGTATTGCGGCAGACCCTTGACCAGGCGCTCCGCCTTGGCCATCCCGCTCTCGGTCAGCGTCACCGTCTTGTGCTTTTCGTCGACGATGTAGTCGCCCGTCGCTTCGAGCGCTTCGCGTTCCTCGGCTTTGACGTCGCCCCGCGTCACGGCGCCCTTCTTCAGCTGGGGGATGATGCGGTCGATCTGATAGTAGAGATCCGTCGACTCTTCCGCCGGTCCCGAGATGATGAGCGGCGTGCGCGCCTCGTCGATAAGGATGCTGTCCACTTCGTCGACGATGGCGAAATTGTGCCCGCGCTGCACGTAGTGCGCGAGCTCGAACTTCATGTTGTCTCGCAGGTAATCGAACCCGAACTCGTTGTTGGTGCCGTAGGTAATGTCGGCGGCATAGGCCACCTGACGTTCGGCGTCGTTGAGCTCGTGCTGGATGACGCCGACCGTCATCCCGAGAAACCGGTAGATGCGGCCCATCCACTCGGAATCGCGACGCGCCAGGTAATCGTTCACGGTCACCACGTGGACGCCCTTGCCCTCGAGCGCGTTGAGATAAGCCGGCAGCGTCGCCACGAGCGTCTTGCCCTCGCCCGTCTTCATCTCGGCGATCTTGCCCTTGTGCAGCACGGCGCCACCGATGAGCTGGACGTCGAAGTGCCGCATGTTCAGCACCCGCAGCCCGGCCTCGCGGACGACCGCGAAGGCCTCGACCAGCAGATCGTCGAGCGTTTCGCCCTCGGCGATGCGGCTCCGGAACTCGACGGTCTTCGCCCGCAGCTGCTCGTCGGTGAGGGCATGAATCGCCGCCTCGAGCGCGCCGATTTCCGCCACGAGCGGGCGCAGACGTTTCAGTTCGCGTTCGTTTTGGGTGCCGACGACTTTGGCGAGCAGGGTATCGAGCATCTAGGCGTGGTCAGCCCTGACATTCTTCACAGGGGTATCCCGCGATTGTAGCATCCGCCGGAGCTCAATGCGGTCCGGGTTTATCGTGTCGCGGGCTGGGTCAGGAGCTGCAACGGGTTGATCAGTCGCCCGTTGACGAGGATCTCGTAGTGCAGGTGCGAACCGGTCGAACGACCCGTCGACCCGACATAGCCGATGACGTCTCCGCGGTTGATCGTCTGGCCGACGCCAACGTTGAAGCGGCTCAGATGTCCATACCGCGTGGACAGTCCGAACGCGTGACGGAGGACAATCAGGTTGCCATACTCTCCGGCGCGTCCGGCAGAGGCGACCGTGCCATCGGCGGTGGCGTAGACGGGCTGCCCGCGGTCGGTGGAGATGTCGATGCCTTGATGGAACCCGGGCAGCCCCGTGAACGGATCTCTCCGACCGCCGAAGGCGCCAGAAAGCCACCCATGTGCCGGCCAAATCGACGGCGTTGCGGCCGCCAGTTCCTGCCGTTTTTCCAGGTTGTTCCGTACGTAGTCCAGTCGATTCTCGAGCCCCTGCAGCACGACGCGCAGCAAGCCGAAGGTATCCTCCGGCGACGGCAGCGAGGCGACGACGTCGGTGATGGCGCGGTTGGCCTCGGTCACACCACCCGTGGCGCGCGATTTCACGACCGCGGGCAGCTTTTGAATCGCCCGCGCCTGCTCAGGTGCGAGCGTCGCGCGCTCGCCGAGATCGTCGATGACATCTTCGAGGGACTGAATCTGACCGGTCAACTGGCCGGTCGCCTCGCGGTAGCTGTCGTTTTCGGCCCGGAGCAGTGCGTTGGCTTCGCCGAGCTGATCGATTTCCGCCCGCGCACTCCATTTGGCGCCAAGCCCGATGAGGATCGGAAGCGAGAAGACGCCGGCCGCGAGCGCGATCGCCGGGCGCAGGCTGATGCCGACACGGCGCACGACGCCGCTCGACCGATCCGCAATCAATACCGTGTAACGCTTCGCGCGCATACCCGTATTCGTATCGTTTCTTCGGATCAACCCCGCCGATCGACCGGTTCGGTCGATCGCTCGTTTGCAAGGAAAACTCGGTGACTGTATCACAAGCGCACTGGACCGCCCAACTGCGAAGTCGCGATGCGAAGATCAGTCGAAACGAGAACCCGCCGTTCGCCTATACTTGCGCCGCAATGTTCCCACGATTGCACACCGCCTTCGACCGAGGGCGACGCGAGGCGTGGCTCTTCTCGATTCTCGCCGTCCTGCTGGTGCTCATCCGTTCAGCGGTGTTTCTCGTCTGGGAGCACATCGATTTCGACTCCGATCAAGCCATCGTCGGATTGATGGCCAAACATCTGAGCGAGTTCCGGACGTTCCCGCTCTTCTTCTATGGCCAGAACTACATGCTGGGCGTCCAGGCGTGGTTCACCGCGCCTTTCTTCTGGATCGCCCGGCCGTCGGTCGCCATGCTGAAAACCCCGCTGGTGATCCTGAACGCAACGGCCG
Source organism: Vicinamibacterales bacterium (assembly GCA_035537875.1). GTDB lineage: Bacteria > Acidobacteriota > Vicinamibacteria > Vicinamibacterales > CAVVIG01 > DATLLJ01. Next base: position 26,103 of record DATLLJ010000070.1, read on the forward strand.
CGGTGTTGCTCATCCGTGGCATCAGCGGCCAGCTCGGCCTGCGGCCTGCCTTTGCCTTCGTCGCCGCGCTTCCGTTTATCGTCCCGACTCCTGCCGTTGCGGGAAGCTACCTGGAGACGCTCGGCAGCAGCGGCGTCGAACCGCTCATTTACATGCTCCTGTTGTGGTGGTTACGCGGCCGACCGATTGCGTTCGGCGCTCTGCTGGCGGTCGGATTTCTCCATCGAGAGTTCACGATATACGGGGGGCTCGCGCTGGCGGTGATTGGTGCCGCAGACTCCTCTTTGTGGACGCGCGCGGGCGCGACGGCCGCCGCGCGCTGGGTGATGAGGATGGGGGCCGGATTCGGCGTCGTATGGTTGATCGTCGACGATGCCAAGCTGCACCTTCATGGGAATTCGCTGCTCCTGCAGGCCCAGATGCTTGGCCGGGGTTCGTGCTTTGAGGCTGGCACGTATCTGGCCACGATTCGCAACATGATCCCGATGACGCTTCCCGTGCTGTCCGGGGGACGACCGATGGTGCTCAGCGAGTTTGCCACGCGGAGCTCCGCCGTCGTCGGCTCGAGCGCGATTGGCTGGATGGTGGCGGCCACGATGGTGCTGATGCTGGGAAGAATCGCCTGGCTGTGGAAACGGGGGACCGGCGCCACTGACGTTCGCTACGGGGTCTATCTCGCGCTGATCGGCTGTTGCACGCTGGCAGTGTATCCGGTCGCCTGCAGCGCCAGCGGGATGGTGTATCCGATCATCCGCTACTTGAACCTGGCGCTGTTGCTCCCGGTCGGTTGCTACGGCATCTACATGGCAGTTGAACGAAGCTACCGCTTGCGGATCGCAGTGACGCTGGCGTTTGTAATCTGGGGCGGGGCCAACCTTGCCGACAACGTGCGCCAGATTCGGGCGGCCGCTGTGGCGCCCCTTCCGAATCCACACCGCGAGCTGACCGAATTCCTCCTCAGCCATCAAGTTCGGTACGCGCGCGCCAACTACTGGGACGCCTACGTCGTGGCGTTCATGTCCAACGAACGCGTCATCGTCGGCTCGTTCGGGCCGACGCGAATCCCCGAGTACGAACGGCTGGTCGACGAGAACCGCGACACCGCCGTGCACATTGAGCGAAAACCGTGTCAGGGGTGGACCGAGGTCGCCGCGTGGTGTATCCAGCTCCCCGCGCGTTGATCAGTGGCAGCTGACGCCCAACCGACGAGCAGGGAAGGCGGGGCCCTTGCTCTATAATGTGCGGACCAAGTGACAGCCCCTGGGAACAGCCGAAATGAGCAGCGCCCGCGTCGCCGGTAAGTGGCGAGCTGTCGCCCTCTACACCTTTCTGACCCTCCTGCTGGCTTATCCCCTTTCGCTGCGACCCGATCGGATCGCCTGGGCGAACGATCCAGACGGTCAACTCGTGATGTGGCTTCTTGCGTGGGATTCTCACGCATTCATTACGAACCCTCTGTCGATCTTCGATGCCAACACGTTCTACCCGGAACGACGAACGCTGGCCTACCAGGAGAACCTCATCGGCAGCGCGTTCTTCGCCGCCCCGATTTTGTGGATCACGGGGAACCCCGTGCTCGCAGCCAACTTCGTCTCGTTGCTGGCCTGCGTGCTGTGTGGCCTTGGCGCCTACGTGCTCGCGCGTCGTGTCGGCATCGGCGAAACCGGCGCACTGCTGAGCGGGGTGGTCTTTGCGTTCTCACCGCCCCGTTTCTTGAGGTTTCCACAGACCCACCTCGCCGTCGTGCAGTGGATTCCGTTTACGCTCGCCTCGCTCCACTCGTATCTCGAGTCCGGACAGAGGCGCGATCTTCTCCTCGCACTCGCATTCTTTACCTTGCAAGTCATGTCCAGCGGCCACGCGGGCGTGTTCCTGGTTGTCGCGATCGCGGTCATGCTCTCGTACCGGGCCGTGCTGGGCGAACCGCTTCTCCTCGCCAAGCGTGTGCGCGACGTCGGCGTCGCGGGCGTGCTGCTTCTCGTGCCCGCCGTGCTGTTCATGGTCCCCTATCGGATCAACCAGACGGAGATGGGCCTCCGTCGCTCGCTCGGAAGCTGGGACACGCCGCTCGAAAGCTTTTTTGCATCGCCGACGCGGGTCGTGATGTTCATCCAGTCGATGATCACGGACCGGAACATCAACGGGGCTGCGACCGCGTGGCTGTTTCCTGGGTTCCTGCCGCTGGCGCTGACGCTCGCCGCCATCCTGGGCGGCGCGACGGCCATCCTGAGAACGCGAGCGCGCCCCCGACCGGCCGAGGCGATCCGCCTCCACGCGGTTGCGTCCGAACGCGCCTACCGGTTGCCGATTGGGATGTTCGCTCTGACAGCGGTGGCGTGGCTCCTGACCAGCGCCTCACTCATCGTCCTCAAGGCGGGGGACGGCCTCGCATCCGAGTCGGTCGCCGACGGGAGCGTTGTCCGCACCGGTTTCATCACGGTGGGGGAGACAGGGTTGTACAACTTCGGGATGACCGCCGACGAGCTCTCGCGGCTGACGATCGACAATCTGACCATCATCGATCACGGCCGTCTCCGTCCGGACGCCCCGCGAACGGGAAGTATCCCGTTGGAGGCCGGATCGCACCGGGTGCTCGTCGAATCCATGGATCGTCGCGGCTCGCCGCCGCTTCAGTGGACTTGGGCCCTGGGACGCGACAACGAAGACTACCGAATCGTGCCGCAATGGGTTCTGTCGCGGCGGCCGGTCTCTCATTCAACGGCCGTCACGGCGAGGTTGGTGGCAGGGCTCCGCCTGACCTCTCTCATCGCCAGCGCGGCCGCGGCTCTGTGGGGCTCGTGGATTTTCATCCTCAGCAGGCGCGACGCGTGGACCGCGTGGGGGGCTCCTTTTCGCAGCGATCCCACCGCGCTCTATTTCCTCCTGACCGCCGCCTCGGTCGCATTGGCCCTCGGTCCGCCCTATGGGCTGTGGCAATACGTCTACTGGCTGCCTGGCTTCAACTTCATTCGCGGATCGTCGCGCTTCATGGTTCTGGGCCTCCTCGGCATCGCCATCCTGGCGGGCATCGGGTTCGAGCGGCTCGCCGCGCTTCTCAAGCCGGGAAAGCGCACCGTCGCCGCCGGCATCGCCGTCGCGCTGATGGCCGCCGAATTCGCCGCGCAGCCGTTCAGTACGCCGTATCAGTTCGAGATTCCGGCAGCGGATCGGTGGGTGGCGCAGCAACCGAAGCCCTTTGTCGTCGCCGAGTTGCCTTCGGCGGGCGGCTACGAGCGCTTCCAGACGATGTACATGCTGCACTCGATGGCCCACTGGCAGAAGACGATTCACGGCTACGGCGGCATTCGACCGTACGTGCACAGCGTCCTGTACGAAGAGCTCGACCGCTTTCCCGACGGGCGAAGCCTCGACCACCTGACGGCGCTTGGCGTAACCTACTTGATCATCCACACCGACATGTACCCGCCAGAGCAGTGGGCGGGGGTCAGCGATCGGCTTGCGTCGTTCGCCGACCAGCTGACGCTCGAATACAGCGATTCGGTCAGCAAGGTGTATACCCTCAGGCGGTCGCGATTCGCCACGAGGTTCGAGTGACCACGACGCGGCTTGCCCTCATCGGCTTCGGGTACTGGGGCCCGAACTACGCGCGCGCCCTGAGCGAGCTCTCGCAGGTGCAGCTGACCGCCATTTGCGATCGCAGCTCGGATCGGCTGACCCAGGTGCGGCAACGCTACCCAGGGGTGATGACCTGCACCGATCCTTCCGACGTGTTCCGGCAGTCGGATATCGACGCGGTGGTCATCGCAACCCCGGCCTCCACGCACCGGCAGCTTGTCGAGCAAGCCTTGTCGAGCGGCCGCCATGTCCTCGTCGAAAAGCCGATGGCTCTCGATACGGCCGGGTGCGACGCGCTCTGTCGGCTGGCGGAGTCGGCCAAGCGGGTCCTGATGGTCGGGTACACGTTTCTGTACAACTCCGGCGTCCGAAAGATGAAAGAATGCATGACGGGCGGCGATTTCGGCCAGACGTATTATCTCCATGCGACACGCACCAACCTGGGACCGATCCGACAGGACGTGAACGCGGTCTGGGACCTCGCACCTCACGACGTGGCCATCTTCAACTATCTGCTCGACCAGCAGCCGCAATGGGTATCGGCAGTCGGGACACGCGTGCTCCGGAGCAGCCGCGAGGACATCGGGTTCGCGACGTTGGGATACGCCAACGGGGTGCTCGGCAACATCCATGTCAGCTGGGCAGATCCCAACAAAGTCCGAGAGGTCGTGGCGGTGGGCAGCCGCAGACGGGTTGTGTTCAACGATCTGAACGACACCGAGCGTGTTCGGTTCTTCGAGCGAGGCGTGTCGGTGGGCGACGCCGTGGCTGAGTCCTTCGGCGAGTTCAAGCTGCTCGTGCGCGACGGTGACATCGTCAGCCCGAAAATCGAGCCGAGCGAGCCGCTCAAGAACCAGTGCAGCGATTTTCTCTCGGCCATCGCATCGGGGCGGGCGCCGCTTGCGGACGGTCATTTCGCATCGGGCGTTGTCCGGACGCTCGTGGCGATCGAGGCGTCGATGCGTGAACGTGGAAAGGCGGTCGAGATATGACGCCGGCGTCGCCGATTTCAGGTTCTGCCGCCGTGCAACTGGGCACCGACTCGGTCGTCGATCCGGACGTGATCCTCGGCTACCCCCCAGGCCGCGCAGGGATCCACGGCGACGTCCGCATCGGACACCGGGCGCGCATCCGCAGTGGTTCGGTGATCTACGCGGCGGTGGAAATCGGCGACGACTTCGAGACCGGCCATCACACGATCGTCCGCGAGGAAAATCGCCTCGGCCACGGCTGCAGCATCTGGAACAACTCGACGATCGACTACGGCTGCGTCATCGGCGATCGGGTCCGGATCCACTGCAATATCTACATCGCCCAGTTCACCACGATCGAAGACGACGTCTTCTTGGCTCCCGGCGTGACCGTCGCCAACGATCCTCACCCCATCTGTGCAAAGTGCATGCAGGGCCCGACCATCCGACGGGGCGCCCGGATTGGGGTCAATGCGACGCTCCTGCCGCACATCGTCATCGGGGAAAATGCTCTCGTCGGCGCCGGCAGCGTCGTCACCGCGGACGTCCCGGCCGGAATGCTGGTCGTCGGCTCGCCGGCGCGGGTCGTCAGTCATGTGGACGCCCTCGAATGCCCATTCGACCTGGTCAAGCCCTACGTGGAGGGCATCGACGTTCGCCGCAGGCCGGAGTGGGCGAGCGTCGACGCGCTGCCGAGGCCGGTGGTCAAGCCCGCAAAAAAGCGGCGATGAGAACACGGAGGCCGCCGTTCAGTTGATGCGCATCCTGACGGCCACGTTCGCGTACAACGAAGGCGAAAAGATTCGCCGCACGTTGGCTCGGCATCCCCCCGATCGTCCGTACGACCTGCTCGTCGTCGACGATGGATCGACCGACGGTTCACTCGACACCGTCGACCCGAGTGTGCTGATTCTGCGAAACCCGAGAAATCTTGGCATCGGCGCGTCGATGAAGCGCGCCTTCGAGTTTGCGTTGGAGCGAGACTACAACGTGCTCGTGATCCAGGCGGGGAACGACAAGGACGACCCGCTCGAGATACCGGCGCTCCTCGAACCGATTCTCTCGAATAAGGCCGACTTCGTGCAGGGGTCGAGGTTTCTGGGCGGCGGCGGGTTCGGCAACATGCCGCGCTACCGGATCATCGCGACGCGCACGATTCATCCGCTCGCGTTCTCGCTGGCCGCGCGCAAACGGGTGACCGAGAGTACGAACGGCTTCCGTGCGTTCCGGACCGGGTTGTTGAGGGATCCGCGAATCAATTGGCGCCAGCAGTGGCTCGATCGGTATGAGCTGGAGCCGTACCTGCTGATGAAGGCCATCCGGCTCGGCTACCGCCACGTCGAAGTGCCCGTCACGAAGATCTACCCCAGGCATGAGCTGGGGTATACGAAAATGCGACCGGTTTTCGACTGGTGGAGCATCATGCGTCCGATCGTGTACTTGGGTCTCGGCCTGAGACAGTGAGTCAATCATGCGGGTCCCCTTCGTCGATCTCCAGGCCCAGCATCGCGGCCTGAGCCTAGCCCTCCACGGTGCCGTGGACGAGGTGATTACGCGCTGCGACTTCATCCTCGGCAGCGCGGTCGAGCGATTCGAAGCCGACTTTGCACGCTACATCGGCGCACGCCATGCGATCGGTGTCGGTACCGGCCTCGATGCCCTCGAACTCGCCTTGCGCGCTCACGGCATCGGGCCCGGCGACGAAGTGATTACCGCCGCCAACACCTTCATCGCGACCGTCCTGGCCATCGAGGCCGTCGGGGCTCGGCCCGTTCTGGTCGACGTCAACCGTGAGACCTACGGCATGGATCCTGGCGCCGCGGCCGCCGCCATCGGCCCGCGCACCCGCGCGCTGATGCCCGTCCATCTGTACGGTCAGCCCGTAGCTCTCGATGCCATCATCGCCCTCGCCCGACGCCACCATCTGGTGGTGATCGAGGACGCGGCGCAGGCCCATGGCGCCCGCTATGACGGCAGGCGCGCCGGCGCGTTCGGGGATGCCGCGGCGTTCAGCTTCTATCCCGCGAAGAACCTCGGGGCCTGCGGCGATGGCGGCATGATCGTCACGAGCGACGACGGGATCGCCGAGAAGGCGCGCGTGCTGCGCAATTACGGGCAGCGCGTCAAATATCACCATTCGGCGATTGGGACCAATTCCCGGCTGGACACCCTCCAGGCCGCGATACTGGCCATCAAATTGCCGCATCTCGACCAGTGGAACGACGCGCGGCGGCGCCATGCCCAGGCGTACACCGAACGGCTGGCCGGTGTTGTCCACACGCCGTTGACGGCAGCGGGCGTCGAACACGTCTATCACCTGTACGTCATCGAGGTCGAACGTCGCGACGAAGTCCAGCAACACCTGCGATCCCGTGAAGTGGATACCGGCATCCACTACCCGATCCCGGTTCATCTGCAGGAAGCGGGCGCTCACCTCGGGTACCGGGCGGGGGAGTTTCCTAATACCGAGGCCGCCGCTCCGCGGATTCTCTCGCTGCCGATGTATCCGGAGCTCGCACCGGAGCAGATCGAGCAGGTCACGGCGTCGTTGCTCGCGGCCATGGCGGCCGTGTAGGGGCCTCTCTCCTCGTCGCGGACCGCGTTGACGGCGCCGCGCGCTGAGTGCGAACGCTCACATCCGGAACTGCAGCGCCTCGGCCACGTGATCGGACTGAATCCGGTCTTCGCCGGCAAGATCGGCGATGGTCCGGGCGACCCTGTGAACGCGCGCATACGCGCGAGCGCTGAGCGCCAGGTGCCGGGCGGCGGTTTCGAGCAGGCTTCGACCAGCCGCATCGGTACCGCAATGACGAGCCATCAGCGCAGGCGTGAGCTCTGCGTTGGTGCGGACGCCGTCCGCCGCGTAGCGCGCGCACTGCCGCGCACGCGCAGCGACCACGCGCTCGCGAACGGCCGCGGATGGTTCCGCGTCCGCCGCGGTCAGCCCGTCGGCTGTCCCGGTCAACACGGCTGGCGGCAGCGCAGGGACCTCCACGGTCAAGTCGAGTCGATCGCGCAGCGGGCCCGACAGGCGACCGCGGTACCGGGCGATCTGCTGCGGCGTGCAGCGGCACTCGCGGGACGGATCGGTCGAGAATCCGCACGGGCACGGGTTCATCGCGCCGATCAGGACGAAACGCGCCGGAAAGACAGCAGTGCGCGCGGCCCGCGCAATCATCACGCTGCCGTCTTCGAGAGGCTGACGCAGCGCTTCCAGGACGTGGCGGGTGAACTCGAGCATCTCGTCCAGGAACAACACGCCTTCATGGGCGAGGCTGACCTCGCCGGGACGTACCTGCGCTCCGCCGCCGATGAGCGCCACATCCGAGATGGTGTGGTGGGGCGCTCGAAACGGTCGCTCTGTCAATAACCCCGTGCCGCGCGGCAGCAGGCCCGCGACCGAGTGAACGGCTGTGACCTCCAAGGCTTCGTCGAACGTCAGCGGCGGCAGAATCCCCGGCAGACGCCTGGCCATCATGGTCTTCCCGGCACCTGGTGGTCCGACGAACAGCAGGTTGTGTCCCCCCGCCGAGGCGATCTCCAGCGCCCGCCTCGCCAGCAGCTGGCCGCGCACGTCGGCCAAGTCCGCAGTCAGACCCGAAGGCCGACACGGCGGAGGCGGCGCCGGGGCCACGATCCGATCCGTCGGGTGATTGAGCGCCTGGACCGCATCCGAGAGCGTGGAGACCGGGAAAACGGTCAGGCCGGCGACCACGGCCGCCTCGCTGGCGTTCGAAACCGGCAACACAATCGCCGTCAAGCCATCGCGCTTCGCCGCCGCCGCGATCGGCAGCACCCCGCGTGTCGGCTGAATCGACCCGTCGAGCGACAACTCGCCAATGAGCACGCGGTCGGCCACTTCCCGTCGTTCGACCACACCCTGGGCGGCCAGAATGCCGAGCGCGATGGGCAGGTCGAAAGAGGCTCCGGCCTTACGAACATCGGCCGGCGCCAGATTGACGGTGATGCGGTGCGCGGGAAATTCGAAGCCCGAGTTGCGGATCGCCGCTCGTACGCGGTCGCGGCTTTCCCTGACGCTGGCGTCCGGCAGGCCCACCATGGTGAACCCCGGCATGCCGAACGAGACGTCGACTTCCACGTAGACCGGGCAGGCCTCGATCCCGAATACCGCCGCCGTGCGGAGAATAGCGAGCACCGCGCCATCAGATGCAAGGGCGTACGCCAGCTCTCACCCTCTCCCTTTCTCGGCAACTCGTTAATACGTTGGAAAGATGAGCGCAAGAAGTGCGATGTCGTGGAACGGCGAGGTCGCAGAATCTGACAGGGCCGATCGAGCGCCGCGACGTGATCACGACATTCCTGGGCGTCGGACTGTGGGTGGGATCCCTTCGACTGAGCAACGCGCCTGGCGCGCGGGGACTAGCTGACGATTCGATAGACGGTCAGCCGCTGACCGGCGGCAATCCGATCGCCGGGGATATTGTTCCAGCTGCGAATGGCTGCGACCGTGGTCTGGAACAACCGTGCGATCTTGGCGAGCGTGTCGCCGCGCTTGACGGAATAGATGACTCGTTCGCGGGCCGGTTCGCCTGGAGACGTCTGCGCCCCGACCGGAGTGCTCCGGCTCGCAAGGGCGACGTCAGGGGTTCTCCCGGGGTTGGTGGAAACGGCTTCAACGGTTGCCGACTCGGTCACCGTCACCGTTGCCGAGAGCGGCGTCGCCCCTCCAGCAGCCATCAACACGGTCGCTTCGCGAGGAACCATCAGCTGTTGTCCGACCGAGACACGGGCCCGAGCCGACAAGTAATTGGCCTCGGCCAGGTCGTTCCGGCTGACCTTCAGCTTCTTCGCAATCGTCGCAAGTGTGTCGCCGCGCTTGGCCGTGTACCAGTTCAGCGACGCCAGCTCGACCTCTGGCGCATCGGCCAGCCTCGCCCCGACCTGTCGGCCTTTGCCTGCCGGGACCTTCAGCTCGTACTGGGACTCACGCACGGGCGTCGTCCAGCGACGCAGCTCCGGGTTGAGCTCCTGAATTTCGTCGATCGTCGTGTCGGCCCATTCGGCCACGCGTCGCAGATCGACCGGCCGCGACAGCATGATAGTTTCGTAGGCGAGGGCCGGCTCCGCCTCGAAATCGAACCCGTACTGGGTCGGATTCCTCGCGATGACAATGGCCGCCAGAATCATCGGCACGTATTCCCGCGTCTCGCGCGGCAGCAGCCGCGGCTTCGCCGCGAGCTTCCAGAAGTCGTCCACGCGTCCACGCTCCAGCGCGCGCTGCACACGACCCGGTCCGCCGTTGTACGAGGCGAGAGCGAGGTGCCAGTCGCCTTCGAACATCTGCGCGAGCGTGAGCAGGTACTTGGCCGCGGCCTGCGTCGCTTTCTCAGGATCCGAGCGTTCGTCGATGAACCAATCCCGCCGCAAACCGTTTTCCGTCCCGGTGCCGGCCATGAACTGCCAGACGCCCCTGGCTTTGGCTCGGGACAGCGCGTTCGGCTTGAACGCGCTCTCGACGAGCGGCACGTACGCAAGATCGAGGGGAAGGCCCTCCGCACGGAACACGCTCTGAATCATCGGGAGGTACTTGCCTCCCCGCTTCATCCCTTCCTCGATGAAATCGTGCAGCCGCCCCTGAAACAGCTCGATGTATGCCAGCACACGCTCGTTGAGCGGAATCGGCACATCGTGGACGATGGACGCGAGATCCGATCGAACCGTGTCCGTCAATTCGGGCGGCGCGGCTGGCGGGCCGAAGGTCGATGTTTCCGCCAGCAGCTGGTCGATCGACGCAGCTTCCGATCCTTTCCCGTTGAACCCGTCACCCTCCGCCAGCGCCTTCACTTCATATGCGCTGATCCGGTCGACGATGCGATCGAAATGTTCACGGATGCGGGGCTCGCGGCGGGCACCATACGGCGACTCGAGCAGGACGTTGACGGCGCGGTCGAATTCGACTTTGGCGGCGTCGAAATGGCCTTGTTCCAGTTCGCGTTGACCTGCCAGGAAATGGGCGTTCGAGGTGTCGATCAGGGCGAGTACGGGGTCGGTTGCCGGCACCGGCGGCAACTGCATCGCCTCGAGGGCGACGCTGGCGGGAGAGGGGACGACCTCGACGGTCCGGGTCTTTGCTCCGCAGGCGGCAACAAACGGAAGAACCGCAAGCGCGAGTCGGCGTCGCAAAAAGGAAACTCGAACCATCCGGGCGCTCCGCGAGCGGCTCAGTGAGCCGCATCGTAAGTCGCCCCCACTGCGGGGGCACACCGTGTTCATCACGCGGGGAGGGCTCGGCGCCCCCGCTCCATGGTCGCCAGCCAGTCTATAACGCTGACGTCGCAAGGTCAACAGTAAGTCCATGGGGCTCAGTAATAAGGGGAAAAAATGATCACTGTAGCCCGGGGACTTGGGCACGCATCAGCCGCGCCATGGGGGGGTCCGGAACACCCGATGCTGTTCGGCCAGCTCCCGAGCCGACGGGGTGACGATGGCCCGCTCCGACACCAAAAGCGTTCGGCCGGCCTGAATCGCCTGACGCACATCCTCTTCACATATGAACTCGAGTGGCGTCGGCGAGGGATCAGCCGGTTCATCCTGCTTGAGGGCACCCGGCCCCACCATCGCCGGAGACGGGGGATCGGATACAGCAGCCGGGGAGGCCGCGCCAGTCGACCGGGCAGTCGGATCGGACCGATAGCCTCGCAACCCCAGAAATTCATCGATGCGCCGCGACAGCACCTTGGGGTTGATGCCCGCGGGTCTGGCCAGAACTGCCGCGGAGGGCGAACCTGTCGGTTCTGACTTCGAGTCGGCCATGCGCAAAAGGCTTGCGGCCGGGGTGATCTCGTAGGCCAGCCGTTTGATGTTCAACAGGTGGCGGGGAGAGATGTTATCCGACGTGATGTTGCCACCGTAGCCGCCGCATCCAAGCGTCATCGCCGGATCAAGTCCCGTCGTGAGGCCAATCGAGCCGAGCGTCGTCGGCGTATTGACGCAGATCCGGAAAGCCGGCTTCTTGAGGCCGAATTCGAGTATCACCCGGTCGTTCTGGGAGTGAATGGACATGGTGTGTCCCATCCCCCCGTACCGCAGAATTTCCTTGCACCGTTCGCACCCTTCACGCCAGTCGCTGACCACATAGAAAGAGAGCACGGGACAGAGCTTCTCGATCGACAACGGATAATCCCGGCCGACACCCTGGAGCTCCGCAAGCAGCACCCGCGTCTCCTCGGGTGCGTTTACGCCGCACTTCGTGGCGATGAACGCTGCGGTTTTGCCGACGAGGGCCGGGTTCGGCAACCGTTGAGGTGTGACGAGCAGCCGGGCAACGGCGTCCATTTCGGCCGTGTTCATGAAGTAACCGCCCTGGGTTCGGAACTCGCGCCGGACCTCCTCGGCAATCGCTTCGTCCACGACCACGGAGTTCTCGGACGAACAGAGCACACCGTTGTCGAACGTCTTCCCCGTAATGATGTCGCTGACGGCCTTCTTGACGTTGGCGCTCCGCTCGATGTACGCGGGGGCATTCCCCGGTCCGACGCCGTAAGCGGGCTTGCCGGCGCTGTACGCTGCCCGCACGAGACCGAGGCCACCCGTCGCCAGAATGACGGCCACGTCACGGTGCTTCATCAGCTCGTTCGTCCCTTCCAGCGAGACCGTCGTCATCCAGTTGATCGCTCCGTCCGGGGCGCCGGCACGGCGGGCGGCCTCGTTCATCACCTCGGCGACCCGCGTGATGCACTTCACGGCAGCGGGGTGGGGACTGAGCACGATGCTGCATCGCGCCTTCAGCGCGATGAGGATCTTGTAGATAGCGGTCGAGGTGGGGTTGGTGGACGGGACAATCGCGGCGACGACGCCGAAGGGCTCCGCGATATCCAGGACGCGTGTGTCGTCATGATGGGCGATGACGCCAACCGTCTTCATCGGCCGGATGAAGGCGTGAACCTTCTGTGACGAGAACAGATTCTTGCGAATCTTGTCCGCGACCAGACCATAGCCCGTTTCCTCGACGGCGAGCCGGGCAAACGCTTCAGCCTGGGCCGAGGCCGCGTCGGCCATTGCGTCGACGATGGTGTCGATGCGCTCCTGGCTGAACTCCGCAAGTTCGAGCCACGCTTGCTTGGCGCGACGTGCCAGGGCGCGTGCTTCGGCAATCGAGGTGAGATCGCGATCGGGTGGGGGAGCAGGCTCAGCCACGTTCACCAGACACCAGACGCGCCGCGAAGTCCCTGGAGACCCGGACGCGATGCAACGCTAACTCCCCTTTGGAAGGATCCGTTCCACTTCCGCATGAGGCCGCGGGATGACATGCACGGACACGAGCTCGCCGACCCGTCGGGCGGCCGCGGCGCCGGCATCGGTGGCCGCTTTCACCGCTCCGACATCGCCCCGAACGAGCACCGTTACGTAACCGGCGCCAATATATTCCTTGCCGATCAAGGTGACGTTGGCAGCCTTGACCATCGCATCGGCCGCTTCGACCGATCCGATGAGTCCGATGGTTTCGACCATTCCCAGTGCTTCGGAGGAGATTGCCACTTGTGCTCCCAAGGCGGCGCGTTCGCGCGGAACTCTAACAGATTGCGGGAGATGCGACAACTGAACTATCATCCCGCACGCGACGAAACCGTTTCCCGGTGAGCACACCCATGCGCTATCAATCCATCTGCGCAGCCCTAATCGGTCTCGGCCTGACGGCCTTGACCTCCGCTGCCTGCAGCCGCGAGGCGCCGCCGACCCCGCCGGTCGCCACGCCGTCGATCAGCCTGAGCCGTGATCGCGCCCCGCTCGGCAGTCCACTCGACATCACTTACAAGTTCGTCGTCGCGGGCGATGCCGCTTTCACGGAAGACTACCGCGTCATGCTCCACGTCGTCGACGCGGACGACGAACTGATGTGGACCGACGATCACGATCCGCCCACGCCCACCACGCAGTGGAAGCCGGGTCAGACCATCGAGTACACGCGGACGGTGTTCGTCCCGATTTATCCGTACGTCGGCGAAGCGTCGCTGCACATCGGGATGTACTCTCCGAGGTCGCAGATTCGCCTGACCCTGCAGGGTGAAGACGTGGGGCAGCGGGCTTATCGTGCGGGTCGCCTGCAGCTTCAGCCGCAGAGCGAGAACGTGTTCACGATTTTCAAAGAAGGGTGGCACCCGGCCGAAGTCGCCGAGCACAACGCGTCGGTGCAGTGGCAGTGGACCAAGAAGCAGGCGACCCTGGCGTTCAAGAACCCGCAAAAAGACGCCACGTTCTATCTCAGCCTCGATAATCCGGGTGGCGTGTTCAACGAGAATCAGCAGGTCACCGTCAGCCTCAACAATGCCGTCGTGGATCAGTTCGAGGTCACGCCCAGGAACGAGCTGCTTCGCCGTATCCCTCTGAAGGCCGATCAAATGGGCGCCGGAGAGATGTCCGAGCTGCAGGTCACCGTGGACAAGACGTTCGTGCCGATGCAGATTCCCGGCGCAGGCAGCAAGGATCCGCGCGAGCTCGGTGTCCGCGTGTTCCATGCGTTCATTCAGCCGGCGAGCTAGCGTCCGCCGGATTCTTCAGCTCCTGCTCATCGCGGCGCTCGTGCTCCTGAGCCGGGCGCCGTTTCTCCTTCGTGGCGAACGCTTCTTCGATTCCGATGAGGCCGTCGAAGGGTTGATGGCTCGGCATGTGCTCGACGGCGAGTTTCCCGTATTTCTCTGGGGGCAGCGTTACAAGGGAGTCCCCGAGATCTACCTGACGGCTGCCGTGTTCGCGGTCACAGGTTCGAGCGTCATCGCTCTCAAGAGCGTCACGCTGGCGTGCTACGCGCTGTTCGTCTGCCTGCAGTTCGTGCTCGTGACCAGACTGTTCTCGAAGGGCATTGCCTGGCTGGCCACAGCGTTCCTGATTGCTGGCCCGCCGTCACTGGTGTTCTGGAGTCTGAGCGCGAGCGCCGAAGTGGTGATGACGATGCTGGCAGGCACGGTGATGTGCCTGGGTGTCGACTTCTGGCGCAGGACGGGGTCTCGCAGGGCATTCGCGGCGGCAGCCGTTTCGGCGGGATTCGGGCTCTGGGTTCACCAGTACATTCTCTATTACTGGATCGCGCTCGGGATGGCGGTGTGGCACTGGCTCCCGCAGCGCCAACAGATCCTGCGCCGCCTATTGGCGAACAGAGAGGGCCCAGGGTGGCTGCGTTTGACCATCGGTCTTCTCGCAGCCGCCGGCGGAGCCTACGTCGCGCTGGGGATTCTGGCGTTCGTCAGCGGGGGGGGCGACCTGGTGGTCGTCGGCGTGCCGATCAGCATTCGACACGCGCAGAAACTGTGGTACATCGCTGCAGGGCTTGCGCTGCTGGCCGCAGGAGCGCGCATTTTGCTGCTCGCCAGTCGCGCGAACTGGGAAAGCGCTTCGCTCGTGTACACGGCTGCCGCGGGGTTTGCGATCGGATACGCGCCTGCCCTGATTGCTCATGCCACGGGCGGGGGGGCACCGCCGATCGGACGCGCGGATCTGGCTGGCGTCGCCGCTTCCATCTCGCCCATGGCGCGCGAGGTCGTCCCGATTGTGCTGGGCTTCAAGGGTCCGGACACATCGTGGCTGGGCATTCCGGCGTGGGTGGGGTTTGGCCTCGCCCTGATCGCCGGCGCGTCTCTGACGGCGGTGGAGGACCGACCCTTCACGCCGTTCTTCCACTACCTCGTGTTCTCGACGCCGCTGATCTTCCTATTGAGTGGCGCCTTCGCGGACGCGCAGTCCTACCGCTACCTGATGCCGACCTGGGGCGCTCTGGCTGTTGTCTTCGCCGTCGGCGTCTGGTGGATCTTTCAGCGGAGCCGCGTCGCCGGCGGCGTCGCGCTCGTGGCGACGGTCGCGATCTTCGGACTGCAGCAGCGTGCCTGGTACGGCCAGCTTGCTCCCGATGTGCAATCACGTGAACTCATCGCCTGTCTCGACAAGGCAGGTGTACGCGTGGCCTCTGCGGACTACTGGCTCAGTTACAAGCTCACGTTTCTCGCCAACGAACGCCTCGTCGTTGCACCTGAAGGCTCAATCGATCGCTATCCTGCATATACGGCGCTGGTGCAGTCGCATCCGGGAGCGCCGAAAATCCCTGATAAAATGATGGGGCTGCCGTGCATCCCGGATACATCGTCGTTCCGTTGAGCCTCGTCACCCTGGCGGTGAGTGTGGTCCCGGCGCGCGCCGAGCTCGTGTACTTTTCGACGGGGCGCACGTTGTCGGTCAAGAGTCACCGAATCGAAGGGAACGCCCTGGTTCTGACGCTGCGCAGCGGATCGGAAGTCGTGTGCGAGCCGGGGCTGATTACGCGAATTGCGCCGGACGAGGTGCCCTACCCGGAGCCGGAGCCCGAGGAACCAGCGCCTGACCAAGCGGCCGCCACTTCAGACGAGGGGGGTGCTCGGTCGGACGGCGCTGCTCGATACCACGACATCATCGAGCGGGTGTCGGCCCAACAAGGGGTCGATGCGCGCCTGATTCACGCCGTCATCGAAGTCGAATCCGGCTACCAGCCACGTGCCCGTTCGGCAAAGGGCGCCATGGGGTTGATGCAATTGATGCCGGCCACGGCTCGTCAGTATGCCGTGAGGAACCCGTACGATCCGACCTCCAACATCGAAGCGGGGACGCGACACCTCAAGTCGCTCCTGGGACGATTTCCGACCGCACTCGCCCTGGCGGCCTACAACGCCGGTGACGCAGCCGTCGAGCGTTTCGGGGGCATCCCGCCGTTTGCAGAGACGCGCAACTACGTCTCGCGCATCCTGCGAATCATCGGCGGCTACTGACCCCGTTCGTTTTCCGACCAGCCAATTCGGGCGCCGCCGCGGTCTAACCATTCAGGCGCGCACGCGCGTGCTGGTATAATTTCGAGGGGCATTAATGTCCTCGCAGACAATCATTTGAGCCTGGAATTTCGCTGCCGGATCGCCTCGCCAAACGGGGAAATCATCGAAGGCGTGTACGTCGCCGAGAGCGCGGCCAAGCTGCGTCGAGAGCTCGAAGACAAAGGCCTCTACGTGCTCTCCATGCATGCGAAGGGAGCCGTTGCGGGGATCTCGCTTCCAATGCCGGGATCCCGGCGGGTGTCGAACCGGGAATTCCTCGTTTTCAACCAGGAGCTGGCCACCCTGCTCAAGGCCGGGATGCCGCTCGTGCAATCGCTCGATCTGTTGAAGCGGCGCGTGACGTCGGCTGTTTTCCGGTCGGTCCTCGACGACGTCCACGAGCAGGTGCGCTCGGGGGCCGCCCTCTCTGACGCGTTCGCCGCGCAGGGTGAACTCTTTCCGCGTGTCTACACCGCCTCCCTGCTGGCGGGCGAGCGCAGCGGCAATCTGGATGCCGTCCTGCGCCGATATGTTGACTATGCGAAGGTCATCGCCACGCTGAAGCGCAAGATCGTGTCGGCGCTGGTGTACCCGGCGATCCTGATTGTGTTTTCGCTCGTGCTCGTGTCCATCATCGTGCTCAACGTCGTGCCGGCTTTCGCCGACTTCTATGCCGGGTTCGGAGCCGAGCTGCCGCTCGCGACCCGCGTCATCATGCAGATATCGGCATTCGTGCGCGCGCAGTTCGTGTGGGTGATTCTGGGGCTGGTCGTCCTCGGTGCCAGCTTCGCCTTCTGGATTCGACAGGCGGGCGAGCAGGCGCGGTTCGACCATTTGACGCTCCGCCTGCCCGGGCTGGGGCCGGTGGCTCGGAAGTTCGGAACATCCCAGATGGCCCGGACGCTCGCCACGCTCCTCGGCGGCGGCCTTCCGCTCGTCAATGCGCTCGACATCGCCGCCCGGTCTGTCGGTAACCGCTACCTCGCCGGTCAGCTCGACATCGTCGCGGCGCGCGTTCGCGAGGGCCAGTCCTTCGCCGCCGCCCTCGATGCGCGCAGAGCTTTCCCGGACGTCGCCGTGAAGATGGCCGAAGTCGGCGAAGCCACGGGTGCGCTCCAGGAGATGTTGAACACCGTGGCCGACTTCTTCGACGAGGAGATCTCGACGCACCTCGAACGTTTCGTGACGCTGGTCGAACCGGTCCTCCTCATCATCATGGGCATCGTGATCGCGGGGTTGCTCCTTGCGCTTTATATGCCGCTGTTCCAGCTGAGCTCGGTGCTCTCGTAGAAAACAGGGTTTCATGGCCACCAACTCCCGCAGCCCCGCCGACCTGCACGCCGAACCGGACCTCGGGACGGCCGCGGAAATCGACCGTCATGCCGAGCTGGAACAAGCGCGCCGCCTCGCCGAGCGGTACCGCCTCGAGTTCGTGGACATGGACACCTTCCGAATCGACCAGGAGCTGTTCCGGTCGATCCCGGCGGACCTGATGCTGCGGTATGGATTCATCCCGTACCGGCGGATCGGCAAGACGCTGGAGATCGTCGTCTCCGATCCCACCGATATCCCCATGATCGACGAGCTGGCCATCGTCCTTTCAACGCCCATCAAGGTCGCGGTCGGCCCGCGGACGGCCATCGAGTCGATTCTGAAGAAGAGCGAGAGCTCGCAGCGAGTTCTGGAAGAGGCGACCGAAAGCTTCCAGATGCAGCTCCTCAAAGACGAGGATCTCGGTGACGACAGCCTGACGGTCGAGCGGCTGACGAGCGACATCAGTCCGGTCATCAAGCTGGTGGACTCGACGATTTTCACCGCCATCCAGCGGCGGGCGAGTGACATCCACATCGAAACCCAGGATGACGCCGTCCACGTGAAATATCGGATCGATGGCGTGCTGCAGCCGGCCATGCGGCCAATCGCCAAGCAGTTTCACAGCCCGATCATCTCGCGCATCAAGGTCATGGCCGAGCTCGACATCGCCGAAAAGCGCGTGCCGCAGGACGGGCGCTTCCGGCTGAAGATGCCGGGAAAGACCATCGACTTCCGCGTCTCCATCATGCCGAGCGTGCACGGCGAGGACGCGGTCATCCGGATTCTCGACAAGGAATCGATCAGCGAGCAGTTCACCGAGCTGCGACTCGACATCCTCGGCTTTCCGGAGCCGGAGCTGAAGCGCTTTCGGAAGTACATTGCCGAGCCGTACGGGATGGTCCTGGTGACCGGACCAACCGGCAGCGGGAAGACGACGACGTTGTACGCGGCGCTTTCGGAGATCAAGTCGGTCGAGGACAAGATCATCACCATCGAGGATCCGGTCGAGTACCAGCTGAAGGGGATCACGCAGATCCCGATCAACGAGAAGAAAGGGCTGACATTCGCCCGGGGTCTGCGATCCATCCTCCGGCACGATCCCGACAAGATCATGGTTGGCGAAATCCGCGACGCCGAGACCGCCCAGATTGCCATCAATTCGGCCCTGACTGGCCATCTGGTGTTCACGACCGTGCACGCAAACAATGTGCTCGACGTGCTCGGACGCTTCTTGAACATGGGCGTCGAAGCCTATCAGTTCGTCTCGGCGCTCAACTGCGTCCTCGCGCAGCGCCTCGTACGAACCATTTGTCATCACTGCAAGCGCCCTGCGAAGGTGACGCGCGCCCTGCTCGAGGAATCCGGCCTCGACCCGGCCCTGGAAAAGATGCAGACGTTCTATGAAGGCATCGGCTGCATCGAGTGTGGCGGGACCGGGTACATGGGCCGGACGGCGATCTGTGAACTGCTGGACCTGAGCGATGCTATCCGGGAGATGATCCTCGAGAAGCGGCCCACGTCGGAAATCAAGAAGGCCGCCCGTGAAGAGGGGATGCGCTTCCTCCGCGAATCGGCGGTCGAGCGGGTCATGCACGGCATCACGACGCTCCGAGAAATCAACAAGGTCACATTCGTCGAATGAGCTTCTTGCCTTCTCTTCGCGACACATCGGGCGCTTCCGCCGCCGTCGAGATTACGGCGACACGCGTTGCCGGAGCCAACCTCGAGTGGCGCGCGGGCCGACCGGTCGTGGTGTCGCATGCCTTCGAACGGCTGCCCGATGGGGCGCTGGTCTCGTCGCTCACGGCGGCCAATGTTCTCGACCGAGAAGCCGTGGCGGGCGCCGTCGGCCGCGTGCTCGAACGCCTGGGTCGCCCCAAGCGGATCGCGCTGGTCGTGCCGGATCCGGTTGCGAAGGTCTCGCTCATCAGGCTCGAACGCGTGCCGAGCCGAGCCAACGATCTCGCAGAGATCATCCGCTGGCAGGTGCGCAAGGCGGCGCCGTTCGCGATCGACGAAGCGCAGGTCAGCTTCGTTGCCGGCCAGGGAACGCCGGAGGGACAGGAGTTCGTCGTGTGTCTCGCGCGACGCGAGATCATCGAGGAGTACGAAGGCATTGCCGCGGCGGAGGGCGCCCACGCCGGCGTCGTCGACCTGGCGACCTTCAACGTTGTCAACGCCGTACTGGCGTCCGACCAGGTCGGACGGGGCGATGATGGACCCGCGGGAGACTGGCTGCTGGTGAACGTCGCCCCGGACTATGCGACGCTGGCCATTCTGCGCGGGCCGCACTTGATCTTCTTCAGGAATCGGGCGGCCGATACAGACGGGACGCTGGCGGATCTCGTCCACCAGACGGCGATGTACTACGAGGATCGGTTGAATGGCGTCGGGTTCGCGCGCGTGCTTCTCGCGGGCGCCAGCGGCGGGGGCGCTCGTCAGGCCGGCGACGTCGAGGTCATGCGCCGGAGCCTCGAGGAGCGGCTGCGGGCGACAGTCGACACCGTCGATCCCCGGACGGCGGTGGCGCTCGACGGCCGAATCTCCGTTGGACCATCGTTTCTCGATACGCTTGCGCCGCTGATAGGGATCCTGCTGCGCGGACAGGAGCACGCCGCATGATCCGCACCAATCTATCCACGCGGCCCTTCTACAACGAGCGCGCCGTGCACCTCTGGCTGCTGGCGCTGGGCGCGATCGTCGCGGTGATTACTGTCTTCAACATCAGCCGCGTCATCGGCTACTCCCAGAGCGACACGGCACTGGCGACGCAGGCCTCACGTGACGAGGCCCGGGTGGCGGAGGTCCGCCGGGAGGCCGCGCGTCTGCGCGCGACCGTCAATCTGCAGCAGATTGAACTGGCTTCGACGGAGGCGCGCGTCGCCAACCAGCTCATCGACCGCCGCACGTTCTCGTGGACGGAGCTCTTCAACCAGTTCGAAGTGACGTTCCCCGACAACGTGCGGGTCACATCCGTACGTCCTCAGCTCGACGAGCAGGGTGGCGTGCAGTTGACCATCACCGTCGTAGCCCGGTCGGTCGACGATGTCGACGAGCTCATGCGAAACCTCGAAGAGACCGGCAGGTTCCGCAACTTCCTTTCCGTCGAAGAACGGTTCAACGACGACGGGCTGTTGGTTGCGACGCTGGCCGGGACCTACACGCCCATGCCGGCGCAGACCGTCACGACGGACAAGAAGGCGCCATGACGCTGCTTCAGCGCGTACTCCGCGAAAAGCGCTCCATCATCGCCCCGTTGATCATCGCCCTGCTGGTGAACGTCGCCTTGTACGTGCTCGTCGTCCGTCCGCTCGCCGTACGATCGGCGACGGCAGCCGACCGGGCGAGGACGGCCGCTCAGAACCGTCAAGCGGCCGAGCGCGACCTCGAGGCCGCCCGCGCGCTGGTCGACGGCGCGACGCTCGCGGAACAGGAGCTGGCGACCTTTTACGGAAAGATCCTGCCCGGCGATCTGTCCGCCGCGCGGCGGATGACGTACGCGTCGCTCCCGGCGCTCGCACAGCGAGCCAGCGTCAGATACGACGCCAGCAACTCGGCCATCGAGCCGGTGAGAAACCAGCGTCTGGGTCGCCTCCGCATCAACATGGTGCTCGAGGGTGAGTACGACAGCGTCCGTCAATTCATCTATGAGCTGGAAACCACCCCCGCCTTCGTGATTATCGACAACGTGACGCTCACGCAGGCCGATCCGAACGGGCCACTCGCGCTGACCGTGGAGCTCTCGGCCTACTTCCGGACGGGAATGAATGGCGACTGACCGCCAGCGTCGACTGGTCCTGGCTGTCGTGCTCGTCGTGTTGGCACTCGTGCTGTATCGGGCGTACAGCGGCGGGGCGTTCGGCACGCTCGGACCCACGGCCGGCCCCTCAGCTTCGCCGTCTAATACCAGGGCCGGTTTCGCGCGACCTTCGACCGGCGCGGAGGCCCCTGCGACCGCGCCGGACGTTCACCTGCAGGCTCTGAGCGGGGAACGCCCGAGACCGCAGCCAGGGGAGCGGGACCTGTTTCGCTTCGGTCAGCGCCCGGCCCCTGCGCCGGCGTCGACGGCCCCGCCGGCCCCGGCCGTCACGCCGGGGCCCCCGGTGGTGGCCGGTCCGCCGCCGCCAGCGCCGATTCCGCTGCGGTTCATCGGAATCGTAGAATCGCCGACCCAATCGAAGCGAATCGCCGCCCTGGTCGATTCGACCGGTCATGCGTACCAGGGTGGCGAAGGCGACATCGTCGCTGGACAGTACCGTGTGTTGAGGATCGGTGTGGAATCCATTGAGATGTCGTATCTGGACGGCCGAGGGCGGCAGACGATCCGACTCAGCGGATCGTGAAATTGAGGATGGCTATTGCAGATTGCAGATAGGATTGCTGATTGCTGACTCCAGCGTGGATGCGGATGCGAGGATATCTGTGACCAGATGGCTGAGAACGCTTGGGGTTCTCCTCGTGGCGGCAATCGCCGTCACCGGCTGCGCCGCCAGCAGGGCGTTCAGTCAAGGCGAAGACCTGGTGCGCTCCGGAAACTTCGACGAAGCCGTCGTCGCGTACCGGAGAGCCGTTCAGGAAGACCCTGACAACCCGAACTACGCCATCGCTCTGCAGCGGACGATGGTAGCGGCGTCACGCGCTCACCTCGACACCGCAAGGCAATTCGAGGAACAGGGACAACTGGAGGCTGCGCTCAGCGAGTATCGTCTGGCCTCGGAATACGATCCGAGCAATCGGACCGTGATGGTCAAGACGGCCTCGATCGAGCAGACGATTCGCGATCGCATCGAGGCCGCGCGGCCACGCCCCGCCATCGAACAGTTGCAGGAGCAGGCTCGACTTGCGGGGGCGCAGCCGGTGTTGAACCCGGCGTCCCGCGAGCCGCTGATTCTGCGCTTCCCGAACGCCAACGTGCGCGACGTCCTCGGGTTCATCGCGAACGCCACCGGCATCAACATCACCTACGACCGAGACGTGGCCGATGGCCGGCCCATCACGATTCAGCTCGACGGGGTCACGCTGGAGCAGGCGCTCAATCAGATCATGACCATGTCGCAGCTCTCGTACAAGGTCGTCAACGAACGCTCGATCTTCGTGTTTCCCGACACGCAGCCGAAACACACGTTGTACGACGAGCAGGTGGTCCGGACTTTCTACATCTCGAACGCCGATCCGACGGAGCTGTCCCAGACGCTCAGTCAGCTGATTCGAATACCTGGCATCGCCATCCAGCCGATGATCGCCGTCAACAAGACGACCAACACGATCACCGTCCGATCGACGGCGCCGATCATGGAGATTCTCGAGAAGATCATCGCGCAGAACGACAAGCCGCGCGCTGAAATCGTGGTGGATGTGGAGATTCTCGAAGTCGATCGCGCGCGCACGAAGAGCTACGGGTTGAACCTCTCGGAGTACGCCGTCGGCGCCATCTTTTCGCCCGTGGTCGCACCCGGGATAACGGCGGCACCACCGGCAAACGGCGGGACAGGCACCGGAACCACTGGCACGGGTGGCAATTCCACAGCCCCTGGCGCGGTCGTGTCGCCGCCGGTGTTCAACCTCAACACGATCACCCGTGGCGTGAGCACGGCCGATTTCTACCTCGCCGTGCCGACGGCCATCGTTCGTTTCCTCGAAACCGACACGCGCACCAAGGTCATCGCCAAGCCGCAGCTGCGCGGCGCCGAGGGAAGCCGGCTGCAGCTGAACCTCGGGCAGAAGATCCCGGTGGTGTCCACCAGCTACACGCCGATTGCCACCGGCGGTGCCGGTGTCAATCCGTTGAGCTCGTACACCTATCAGGACGTCGGCGTCAACATCGACATGACGCCGCGTGTCTCGCTCGACGGCGAAATCATTCTGGACCTCATCCTCGACAACAGCGCGGTGGGACCCGACAAGGCGGTCGCCGGCGTCACGGTGCCCACCTTCGTGCAGCGTCGGCTGGCGACGCGGCTGCGGCTGCGCGACGGTGAGTCGAACCTGCTCGCGGGGCTGATCGCCCAGCGGGACTCGAACTCGGTCAGGGGCCTCCCCGGCGCCATTTACGTCCCGTTCCTGAGAGAAGTCTTCTCAGGCAACGATACGAGCAGCGATCAAACCGAAATCATCATGCTGCTGACGCCGCACATCGTCCGGACGCAGGAGCTGACCGCCAGCGATCTCAGCCCGATCTACATCGGCTCGCAGCAGAATCTGGGCGTCGGCGGACCGCCGCCATTGATTGCGAACCCGGCCGAACCCGAGGCGGCCGCGCCGGCGCCTCCACCGACTGGACAGGCGACGCCGGCACCGCTGCCAACCCTCGTCGGCCCTGGCGGAGTGCCGGTGACAATCCCCCCGGGCTCCACGCCGGTGCCGGGCACTGTCGTCGCGCCGCCTGCGGCGACGCCAGCTCCTCCAGGGCCGGTGCCCCAGGCACCGGTTCCCACGCCGCCAGCTCCACCGGCTGTGCCGGCGCCGCCCACCCCTGACGCCGCCCCGACCACCGTGCCAGGCCTTGGCCAGGCCCAGGTCATCATTTCGCCTCCCGGCACAACGCTTCGGGTGAACGGTGGGCCGTACACGATTCCGTTATCGGTCACGAACGCGACGGGCCTCTCGACGATCACCCTGACGCTGATTTTCGACCCCTCCAAGCTTCGCGTACGTTCCGTGCAGCAGGGCAGCTTCATGCGAACAGGTGGCGTCGATGTCGTGTTCACTCAAGAGGTCAGCGGCAATCGGATTGATATCACGCTCACGCGAACGGGAGATGCCACGGGCGCTTCAGGCACCGGGCTGCTGGCGGCGATTCTGTTCGATGCCATCGAGCCGGGCACGACGACGCTCTCGTTGAGCGGAGCGGCCGCCGGGCCGGGCGGAACCGCGATGGGACTGCGGTTCCAGCCGGTCACCATTACCGTGCAATAGAGAAAAATGGTTCCTGGTTCTTGGTGTTTGGTCCCTCGTCCGTCCTCTGACCCTGGTCCGGCCTCGGTCCTGTGTGCAAGGGGGCGAGAAACTGGGACCATGGAACGCGGCTACACGTTCATCGAGCTGCTCGTCGTCTCATCGATCATTCTGATTCTGGCCTCGGCGATCATGCCTCTGGCCCGCGTTACCGCCACCCGTCAGCGCGAGGCCGAACTGCGTCGGGCGTTGCGCGAGATCCGCACCGCGGTCGACAAATTCAAGGACGCCGCCGACATGGGTCAGATTGGCTCGCTGGACCTCGACGCCGACAGCATGGGGTACCCGGCCGATCTGGAAATGCTGGTGGAGGGTGTCAACCGAGTGAACGACCAGAGCGGAGTCAAGCTGAAGTTCCTTCGGCGTGTGCCGGTCGATCCGATGACGCGCAGCACGGAGTGGGGGCTGCGCTCGTACCAGGACGCCGCCAACTCGACGCGCTGGGGTGGCCAGAATGTCTTCGACGTCTACACGACTTTTGACGGGACCGCGCTCGACGGAACAAAGTACAGAGACTGGTGAATCGGGTAATTGGGTAATCGGGTAATCGGGTAATTGATTGAGGAATTGCCTCATTGGATTGACAGATTGGATTGACAGATTGGGGAATTGATTGAGGAATTGGTTGATTGATTGGGGAATTGGCGATGCCTGATCGGGCTCACCTCAGACGGCCCTCGGGTTTCACCATCATCGAGCTGCTCGTCGTGTTGGCGCTCATCTCGATCCTCGCGACCATGGGAATGGCGCAGTACCGGCAGAGTGTGATGCACGCGCGCGAGGCGGTGTTGAAGACCGACCTCTTCGATCTCCGGGACGCCATCGATCAGTACTATGCCGACAAGGGCCAGTATCCGGCGACGCTCGAGGCGCTCGTCAGCGACGGGTACATCCGCAGAGTCCCCATCGACCCCATCACGAACACCGCCGATACCTGGCAGACGGTCGCATCGGATCCAGACCCCAGCAATCCGACGGCGCAGATCGGCATCAAAGACGTCAAGAGCGGCTCCGATCAGATGGCTCTGGACGGCACACCGTACGCAGACTGGTAACCGTCCCGGATGCGATCTCCGGTTGAGCTGACAGTCTACGGCGAGATCGTGACGGTAGACATCCCGGTTTGCCCGGGTATCGTCGTGGTAACGGTCACCCTGACGATCTTCTGACCCGAACCGGCGGCGTACGGATGCTGCACCTGATTGCCGGTGGTGTTCGTCGTCGTGCCGTCGCCGAAGTCCCAAGCGAAGTTGGTCACGGCCACGCTCGCCGGCGACACGGTCACGGTGAAGGTCACAGTCGTCACCATCGTGGACGTGTTGGTCGACTGACTCGACGTCACGTTCACGCCGATCACGTTGGAGCCTGTGACGACGACGACCGTCGAGGCCGACGCCCTTCCACCGTTCGTGTCGACCACGCTGACGGTCGCCGTGAACGACCCGCCCGTCTGATAGACGTGCTGGACCTGGAAGTTCGAGCCGGACGCATTGCCGAGCGAGGCGCTCGTTCCGTCGCCGAACGACACCGCGACCGAATCGATGCCGGCCGTGCTGCCGGCACCGGGTTGTGCCGTGACGGTGAAAGTCGTCGCCGTTCCCACCTGCGCGTTCCCCGTTGTCGTGATGCCAGCAGTCGGCAGCGGATCGACGGTGACCGTGATCGTCGCGGATGGCGCTGGTGTCGTCGTCGTCCCGGTCACCGTGGCCGCCCCCGCGGTCGCCTTGACCATCGCGGTCTTCGTCGTCGTGAGCGTTGTGATCGCGACGCCGTTTTCGTTCGTTGTCGCGTTCGGCGGAATCAGAGACCCATTGTCCGTAGAGAAGGCGACCGGTACGCCGGGCACGAGGTTGCCGCCCGAATCCGTAACCGAGGCGCTGATGACCGATCGCCCGCCCGCCGAAACCGCCGACGGGGCGGCGCTCACTGAGATCCCGGTGGCGGCTGCGGCCCCGACGGAGATCTTTATGGCGCCTTCTGCCGTCGTGGCCACTCCGCCCGACAACGCGGCGATGGTGGCGATGCCGGATCGGGTTCCGGCGTTAAACCGGACCAGCGCGCGACCGCCCTTGTCCGTTTCGGCCTCCACCGGCACGATGGTCCCCAGCGACGTCGTAAACGTGACGAGCGTTCCCTCGTGCGGGGGGGTCCCGGCGGGCTCGATGACCTGCGCGATGATGTTCGTGGAGCCGCTCAGCGGAAGCGTTGTGTCGAACGTGGTCAGGGTGATGGTCGAGCCGTTCGGAGCCAGCAAGGCGATGCTGTCACAGGCTGCGGTGAGAACTGAAAGCGTCGCGAGGAACCCCCACACCCGACGGCGGCTCAAACCTGCTATCATGAACGCTAAATATCTTAATCGCATGAAGTTACGCGGTCAACTCGAAAGCGGCTATGCCATGGCCGTTCTGCTCGTCGCCATGAGCGTGATGGCCGTGATGCTGACGGTCGCCATGCCAGTCTGGAACCAGGCGGCACGGCGCGAGAGAGAGGCCGAGCTCGTGTTCCGCGGCGAACAGTACGCGCGAGCCATCGGGCTGTTCCAGCGCAAGTACGCGAACACGCCGCCGCCCTCGATAGACGTACTTGTTCAGGAGAAATTCCTCCGGAAGAAATTCAAGGACCCGATCACGAACACCGATTTCGTACCGCTTCCAGCCGCCGGCGGGGGAGTCTTGCCGGGGCCTGCTCCTGCACAGGGCCGCGGCGGTGCACCAGCGTCTTTCGGGGCCGCCCCCCTGGGACGCGGTGGTCCGACGAACGCACCAGCCCGGGGGAACCCGGCAGCGCCGTCTCTTTCCGGCCTCACTGGGGGGGGCGGAGGCATTATCGGTGTCACCAGTGCCAGCAAGGCCGAGTCCATTCGCACTTACAAAGGGGCGACGCATTACAACGAATGGCGTTTCGTATACGCACCGACCACCGCGACACCTGGGGGAAACGTCCCCGGTGCGGTGACGCCTGGTGCTGGCGCGCCAGGAACGATCTTCCCGGGGCAGCCTGGCCAGCCACCAGCACGGCGAGGATTTCCCGGTCCAGTCGGCACGCCTGGTCAACCCGTGAGGCCCGGCGCCCCGCAACCCGGGACACCCGGGACGCCGTTTCCACCAGCACGCGGTGGGCCGTTTCAACCCGGTGCGCCCGGTCCTCCCCGAGGCCCTGGTTAGCGTATTCCGTTAAGACGTTCGATCGTTTCATTTGGTCAGCCCGTCGCGACCTCTGACGGGACAGAGCAGGCGCGCCGCTACAGGGGCGCCAGCGCGTCATGGAAGGTGCGCCGAACCGCTCGCATGTCGTCGAGCGAGCCCCCACCGCACGCGCGATTCGTCAGCAGCACGAAGTACCGATCCCTCACAGGATCGATCCACAACGACGTGCCCGTGAAGCCCACGTGACCGAACGCGGCAGCCGACATCTGGGTTCCACAGGAAGAGGTCGGCAGCATGGTGTCCCATCCCAGCGCGCGCGTGCTTCCAGGGACGCGGCTCCTCCGGGTGAACCGCTCGACTGTCTCGGGCCTGAATGGCGGCGGATTGTCTGCGGCGCCCCGGGCCGCGCGCAGCATGGTGCGCGCGAATACTCCGACGTCCCGTGCGGAACCGAACAAACCCGCATGACCGGCGGCGCCGCCGAGCGCTGCCGCGTAGTTGTCATGCACCTCGCCCTGGAGCGTGCGGCCGCGTCGCGCGTCTTCGGCCAGCGGTCGTGTCGGCGCGGCGAGCGGCCTGAGCTCGGGCGGCAGATTGAATCTCGTTCCGGCATCGAGCGGGATCACAACGCGATCGAACAAATCCGGCAGCGGAGCACCGCTGACATCGGCCGCGAGAAATCCAAGCAGGATGAACCCCAGGTCGCTGTAGATGGCTTTGTCACGCGGCGCGGACTCGAGCCGCATCCGGCCGATCTCGTGCTCGAACTCCCGGCGGCCGCTGGGAGGCGCATCGACCAGGCGGGCCGCAAGCCCGGACGCGTGTTCGAGGAGATCGCCAATCGTCACGCGTTCCCGATCGACGCTCCGCCAGTCGGCGAAGAACCTGGACACGGGATCATCGAGGCCGACGCGTCCGGTGCGCGTCAGTTCCATGAAGATCGTCGCCGTCGCTAAAGGCTTCGTGAGCGAGGCCAGATCAAATAGCGTGGCACCGCTCGTTCGAGGGGAGTCGTTGTCGAAGGTCAGCGTACCGAATGCCTCGCTCCAGAGGGGGCCTGCGGACGATCCGACATCCACGTACGCCGCAGGAAACTTCCGGTCCGCAATGGCGCGCTCGAGAATCCTGCGCGCCGTCTCGATCGGTGTCACCCCGTGCCCAGCAGCTGCTTCAGCCGCGCCTCGGCATCCTCGCCGATGGCATCACGGACGAAATGGTGGGCCCGTTTGAGTCGCGTCAACGCCTGCGTGTAGGTCAAGCCGGATTTCTGCATCACGATCGCTGCCTTGACGTTCCATTGCGCGCGTCGCAGCAGCTTGTCGGCCTCATCGTATTCGAGGCCGGTGACAATCGTGATGATCCGCCGGGCGCGATCGCGCAGCTTCTCGGAACCCGTCCGCACGTCCACCATCAGGTTGCCGTAGGTCTTGCCCGTTCTGACCATAGCCGCCGTGGTCAGCATGTTCAAGACGATTTTGGTGGCCGTGCCGGCCTTGAGCCGCGTTGAACCGGCAATCACTTCGGGCCCGACCGCTGGCGCAATCGTGAGATCGACGAAGGTCTGCAGTTCCGTACGTGGATCGCAGGTGATGAAGATGACCTTCGAGCCGGCGCGGCGTGCACGGGTGAGCGCCCCGAGCACGAACTGCGTCATGCCGCTCGCCGAGACGCCAATGACCACGTCGTGTCGCGACGGTCGAAGCCGGTTGATCGCCCGCGAGCCGTCTTCGTAATGATCTTCGACGCCTTCCTTCGGCTTCACGATGGCGTCCTGACCGCCCGCCATGACCGCCTGCACCAGGTCCGGCTTCGTTCCGAAGGTGGGCGGCATTTCGGCCGCTTCGAGCACGCCGAGCCGGCCGCTCGTGCCCGCGCCGACGAACACGATCCGCCCACCCTTCTTGAGCGCCTGGGTGATGATGTCGATCCCGACGACGATGCGTTCCTTCTCCCGCTGAACCGCCGCCAGCATCTTGCGATCTTCTGTCAGCATTTCCTCGACGATGTCGGCGGACGACTGCTTGTCGATTGCCAGCGTGGCCGGGTTGATGGCTTCAGTCGGAAGGGCTTGCCACTTCGAACGGACAGGCATGCTGAACGAACCTCACGAACAAGCCGCGCATCGTATCATAGGTTCGGGTTCGACCTGCGACCATGCGTTCCTTGCGATACGATCACGATAATCTCATGCGACCGGGTCATGAACGCGGGATTCTGTCGGTCCCTGATTGCCGTTCTGATCGCGTCGGCGTGCTCGCTCCGTTTCACGGTGGACGATGCGTACTGCCTTCGGCGCGTCACCGGTTGAAGACGCCTCGTGGGCCAACGCCGCCGCGATGACTCCAAGCCGCGTCCGCTTCGGCAGCATCGACGCGTTTCTCGACCACCTGCGCGTCGAGCGTCGGCTCGCCGCTCATACACTCGAGAGCTATGGCCGCGATCTCGCGGCCCTCTCCAGCTACGCAGCCGATGTTGGCGCGACGCCCGAAGCCCTCGATCGGCGAAAGCTCGAGCAGTTCGTTCGTGGACGGATGACGGCCGGACTCTCGCCACGCTCCGTCGCGCGATCGGTCGCCGCGATCCGAGGGTACTACCGCTTCCTGGTGCTGGACCGCCGGATCGCCAGCAGCCCGGCCGACGACCTGCAGCCGCCGCGCGCCTGGCCTGCGCTTCCCAAGTTCCTGTCGCTCGACGAAGTCGACACGCTCATCGCCCAGCCCGACACCGAGGCGCCGCTCGGGCTGCGCGACCGCGCGATGATCGAGCTTCTGTACGCGACAGGCATGCGAGTGTCCGAGCTTGTCGGCGTCCGCACGACCGACCTCCATCTGGCGGAGCACTATCTGACGTGTGTCGGCAAGGGCAACAAGGAGCGTCTGGTGCCGATGGGCGAAGAGGCTGCCGCGTGGATCGAGCGGTACCAGCGGTCGGCGCGGCCCGCGCTTCTCAAGGGACGCTCGTCGCCGCGCCTGTTCTTGAATGCGCGGGGCGGCCCCATCAGTCGCGTCGGGTTCTGGAAGATTCTGAAACGGCACGGGCGCGACGCGAACCTGCCGCGTACGCTCAGCCCGCACGTGGTGCGGCATTCCTTCGCCACGCATCTTCTCGAGCGTGGCGCCGATCTGCGCGCGATCCAGATGATGCTGGGGCACGCGGACCTGTCGACCACACAAATCTACACGCACGTGCTCGAGGCCAGGCTGCGAAGCGTCTACGATCGTTTTCACCCGCGGCCTTGATTCTGCTAGACTTAGCCGTTTGTGCCGTCAAGTCTGAGATGCGGCAAAGGGGGGGCCGGCCGGTCCCCGACGACAAGAACAAGATGTGGGAGTCCGGCGGCATCCGGACTCGCTGAAGGAGCAGCGGCATGAGCCGTAAGGGACGGTATCTCTTCACGTCTGAGTCGGTCACCGAGGGGCATCCCGACAAGATCGCCGACCAGATCTCGGACTCCATCCTCGACGCGATTCTCGCGCAGGATCCGGTCAGCCGGGTCGCGTGCGAAACGCTCGTCACGACGGGCCTCGCGATCGTCGCCGGGGAAATCACGACGACCGCCGTGCTCGATTTTCAGCAGGTCGTGCGCAGCACGATTGCCGACGTCGGATACACGCGCGGGAAATTCGGCTTCGACGCCGAGACGTGCGGCGTGCTCTCGACGATTCACAGCCAGTCCCCCGACATCGCCATGGGTGTCGATACAGGAGGCGCGGGAGACCAGGGGCTGATGTTCGGCTATGCGTGCCGGGAGACGGACGAGCTGATGCCGATGCCGATCATGCTCGCCCACAAGCTCGTGAAGGGACTGTCCTGCCTGCGCCGCGACGGCACGCTCGACTACCTGCGGCCGGACGGCAAATCACAGGTGACCATCGAGTACGACAACGCCCGGCCGGTGCGAGTCGACGCGGTCGTCGTCTCGAGCCAGCACAGCCCGCTCGTGACCAACGAGACCATGCGGGAGGACATCACCGAGCAGATCATCAAGCGGGTGATTCCCGCGGAGATGATGGACGCCAAGACGAAGATCTACGTGAACCCGACCGGCCGCTTCGTCGTGGGCGGTCCCCACGGAGACGCCGGCGTCACGGGGCGCAAGATTATCGTCGACACCTACGGCGGCGCAGCGCCTCATGGCGGCGGCGCGTTCTCCGGTAAGGATCCGACGAAGGTCGACCGCTCGGCCTGCTACATGGCCCGCTACATCGCCAAGAACGTCGTCGCCGCCGGTATCGCGGAGCGGGCACTGGTGCAGCTCGCCTACGCCATCGGCGTCGCGGAACCGGTGTCCGTCATGGTCCACACGGAAGACACGGGCAAGATTGCCGAAGAACAGATCACCGACATCGTTCGCGCGAACTTCAAGTTGACGCCGCGCGGCATCATGGAGGAGCTCGATCTGCGCCGCCCGATCTACAAGAAGACAGCCGCCTTCGGACACTTTGGCCGCAGCGAGCCCGAGTTCACCTGGGAGCGAACCGACAAAGCCTCGAAGCTGCGCGCGGACGCCGGACTCTAACTAACATGCAAGCATGCACGACGGCAGGAATGCGCCGAGCCTCGCATGACGCGGATGCATTCGCACGTACGCGCACTTCTTCGTTGACATGAAACGCGCCGCCCGCGCAGCCGTCCTCGCCGCAGCCGGCGTGGCGCTGCTCGGCGCATGGACGGCTGTCACGCTGCCGCCCGCGCGTCTCACGCTTGCCCCCGCCTCCGAAGGGTCGCTCCCCGGTATCCTTCACGTCCACACGAACCGCTCCGACGGGCGGTACGCGCCCGAGCAGGTCGCCGCGATTGCCGCCCAGGCCGGGATCAAGTTCCTGGTGTTCACCGACCACGGCGACGCCATGAGGACCCCTGATCCGCCGACGTATCGGTCGGGAGTGCTCTGTCTGGACGGTTTTGAAATCAGCACGGCAAACGGGCATTACATCGCGCTGGACATGCCGGCCTCACCTTATCCGCTGGCCGGCGAAGCGCGCGATGTCGTCGAGGACGTGCGCCGCCTCGGGGGATTCGGCGTGGCGGCGCATCCCGATTCCCCCAAGTCCGAGCTCCGGTGGAACGCCTGGGAGGCGCCCTTCGACGCGATCGAGTGGGTCAATCCCGATACGAGCTGGCGGGTTCTGGCCGCCAACGGCTGGGGCTCGCGCTTCCGGCTCATCGAAGCGCTGCTGCATTACCCATTCAGGCCTGCCGAAACGCTCGCGGGCCTGTTGACGGATGCGGACGAGGCGATTTCCCGCTGGAATACCATCGCCGCCCGACGGCCCGTCGTCGGCCTCGCCGGCGCCGACGCGCATGCGAACCTGGCGCTCCTGAACTCCGATCCGGTGGATACCCGCTTCTCGCTCCCCCTTCCCAGCTACGACGCCTCGTTCCGCATGCTCTCGGTGCACGTCACGCCCGAACAGCCACTGTCCGGAAACGCGACCACCGACGCAGCCATCCTGATGCGCGCCATTCGTTCGGGACATCTCTATTTGGCTGTTACGGGTCTTGCCGCACCGCCCGAGTTCGAGTTCACGGCCGTCAACGCACGCGGCCGCGCCGGACAAGGCGAGGAACTCGTCGTGGGCGGGCCGGTGTCTCTCAGTGCCCGGAGCAACGCGCCGCCCGGGTTCACGACCATCATCTGGCGCGGCAGCGAAATGCTGGCAGCCGAGCAGCAGAACGAGTTGTCGATCAGTGCGGGGGAGGAGCCTGCGGTGTATCGGGCAGAGATACGCACGGGCGATCGTCAGCGACCGCAAACCTGGCTGCTCAGCAACGCGATCTACTTACGCGCGCCAGCGGCGCCTCTGACAGCCGCGCCGCAGACCGTCGCCGCTGCGCTCCAACTGTTCGACGGCAAAACAGACAGCGGCTGGCATCTCGAAACCGACCCCAGTTCGCTCGCGGCAGTCGACGTCGCGAAGACAGCGGACGGCGCGGAGCTGCGGGTGCGATATGGGCTGTCAGGCGAATCATCCGGGGCGCAATGGGCGGCCCTCGTTTGGGGCACGCCGATCGGTCATCCTCCTACGAACGTCGCGAACTTCCACCGGCTGGTGTTCACCGGCCGGGCCGATCGTCCAATGCGCATCTCGGTGCAGCTGCGGACGGGAAACGGCGGAGAAACGCTTCGACGTTGGCAGCGGTCCGTCTATCTCGATCCGGCGGATCAGGAACGGACTGTCGCCTTCAGCGACGTCGTGCCGAGCGCCGGCACCGGCGAATCGACGCCGCCCCTCGACCAAATCAGTCAGGTTCTGTTCGTCGTCGATACGAGAAACAACCTGCCGGGATCCTCCGGCCGTTTCTGGATCAGGCGCGCGGCCTTCGAGCGATAGCAGGACCGAACGCAGTCACGTCCGGACGGTGAGGATCAGGTACGCCGCGGCGGCGGTGAACAGGATATTGGGTGTCCACGCCGCCAGCATCGGCGGCAGCAGGCCGCCCGCCCCCAATGCGGCACACACGCTCACGAGCAGCCAATAGACGATGGCAAGGATGATGGCGGCGCCGACGCCGTAGAGAGCCCCCCGGCTACCGGTGGTGACGGCGAAAGGAACCGCCAGCAGGGTCAGCACGATCGTCACGAAGGGAAACGCAATCTTGCGCTGCAGTTCCACCATGTAGCGCATGACGTCGTATCCACCGACCTGTAACTGCGCCACATAACGCTTGAGCTGGCTGTATGTCATCAGGTCGGCGATCGGCTGGTCGTTCTTGAAATAGCTGGGCGGCTCGAGGGACAGCGGCCGGTTGGAAAACGGCGAATAGCTGACGACCGTCTTGGTGACGTCGTTCTTGGTCGTGCGCAAGATGTCGCGGGACCACCCGTCTGTTGCGACCCAACCCCAGGTGCGTTGTCCATCGGTCCCGTCCGATGGCGTCAGCGCGACACGCGTCGCGCGAGTCACCGCGCGCAAGTCCCATCGCGCAGGGTCGACTTGATAGACGGTGAACTGATGAAACTCGTTCTTCGCGGAGTCGAAGAGATCGTAGTGATAGACGTTCCCGTTTTCTCCAATCATCCACCGGCGGTCCAGCGCCCCGAAGCTCGCCGGCGGATAGCCGCGAATGAGGCGATTGAGACGATCGGCCTCGCGGTTGGAGTAGGCAATGACCTGCTCCTGCAGTCCGAAGAGCACGGCGCTCGCCGCCGCCCCGAACAGGAGCAGCGGGGCGGCGGTCCGGTAGAGGCTGATGCCGCATGCGCGCATGACGACGAGCTCGCTCGATTTCGTCAGCAGGCCGATCGTCACGAGCGTCGCGACGAGGGCCGCTATCGGGATGACGTATACGACGTACTGCGGCGTCTGGTAGAAGAAGTACTGCAGGATCAGGCTCGTTGTGGCCGTGCCCCGAAAGAGCTTGTCGGCCAGATCCATGAACGTCGAGATGTAGAACACGCCCAGAAGGGAAACGAGGCCCAGAAAGAAGATCCGCAGGTACTGGCTCGAGACGTACAAGTCGAGCAGGGCAGGGCGGGGAAGGTTCAGGTGCGGGACACGAATCACCAGCACAACCCGATTTCGCCGCGGGGTGTCTCCTGTCCCCGCGACAGTCGTGGTGGTGGAATGGTGCCGCCAGAACGTCGGAATGCCGATGCGAATCGGCCGGTCGGCCGATCCCGCGCGCCAGAACACCAACGCGATTCCAGCCGCTCCGAAAATCACGTTCGGCACCCAGGGCGCCAGTCCAGGCGGAACGCGCCCGGTGTGGCCGGCCGCGCGGAAAGTCCACAGCACGACGTAATAGGCGAAGATGACGCCGAAGCCGAGGACGAAGCTCGCCAGGCGTCCGTCCTTGCGATGACTGACGCCGAGCCCCAGACCAATCAGCGCGAGAACCAGGGCCGCCGTGGGAATGGCGAACTTCAGCTGAATCGTGTAGCGCTGAGCGTTCGCCGAATCGCCGTTCTTGGCGGCCGCGGCGATACTTTCGCGCAACTCCGCGATGCTCATCTCCGTCGGCGTCTTCGTCGGGGTGATGCTCGAGAAGACGGTGTTCGGGTCGAGATGGATCAGGACCCTGTCGTAGTCGGCGCCTTCGTATTCGTCAGGCTTCGCCGCCGAGGTCGTATGTCGCGTCCCGTCGGTGAGTTCCAGCGACACGGTCCGCTTCGCCCGATCGACGAGCAGGCGCCCGGTCTGCGCAAGGTAAAGCGTCGTCCGGCCCTCCTCGTAGGTGTCGGCCAGGAACACCTCTTTCCAACCACTCGACGTCACCTCGCGGGCGTAGATGGTCCGGCTCGGGAACTCGGTATAGAAGATGCGGGGTTTGACGTTGCTTTCCGCCCGGTTGGCGATGACGTTGAAGACGATCTCGCGGTACGTCTGATTCGCGTCGGGCAGAGCGACTATGATCTGGTGCGCGGTAGCCAGGGCGCCCACCAGGGCGATGCACGCGACCGGACGAATCAGTCGGAACGGGCTGACGCCGCACGCCTGCATGGCCACGAACTCTCGATCGGCGGACAGCTTGCCGAAACCAATCAGGATGCCGAGCAGCACCGACATCGGAATGGTCAGGCTGAGCGATGAGGGCAGCAGCAGAATCAGCGCGTGGAGAAACGTCGTCCAGGCGATGCCCTTGACGATCAACTCCTCGGCCTGCCGCAGAATAGGCGGCACGGAGAGGATGAACGTCAGCAGCAGCAGCGAGAGGCCCATCGGTGCCAGGACCTCGCGGATGATGTACCGATCGATGATGCGGAACATGAGATGCCGGGCGCTCACTCGGCCCGTTCAGCCAACAGGGTACCACCGATGACCCGGGTCGCGATCCTGTGGCACATGCACCAGCCCTTCTACGAGGACCTGGCCACCCGGGAACATATCCTGCCGTGGGTCCGGCTGCACGCACTCAAGGACTATTTCGGCATGGTGGCGCTGCTCAGGGAGTTCCCCGACATCAAGATGACGTTCAACCTCGTGCCGTCATTGCTCGTCCAGCTCGAGGCGTTCGCGGCCGGTCGTGCCAGCGATCGACACCTGGAGTTGAGCCTGAAGCCGGCAGCCGAGCTCACAGAGTCCGACATCGACTTCATCCTGGACAACTTCTTCCACGCGCAACGTCAGCGGATGATCGACATCTACCCGCGCTACGGCGAACTGCTGGCGCGGCGGGGCGGATCGCTGCCGACCGAGGCAGACAAGCGGTCCGCTGCACGCCGGTTCACCACCGACGATCTTCTCGATCTCCAGGTCTGGCACAAGCTGGCCTGGATCGATCCGTCGTACCTCGAGGGCGATTCTCGCGTTCGGCATCTGGTGGAGAAGGGAAGCGGCTACACCGAAGACGACAAGGCGATGCTGGGACGCATCGAACTGGAACTGCTGAACCGCGTCATCCCCGAGTATCGCGCGGCGGCGGACCGTGGCCAGATCGAAATCTCGACGTCCCCCTTCTACCATCCCATCCTGCCGCTCCTGTGCGACACGAACGTCTACCTGAGGACCCATCCGGATTCGCCGATGCCCCGCGAGCGGTTCGTGCACCCTGAAGACGCGCGCGAACAGATGGAGCGCGCGGCCCGCTGTCACGAACGTTTGTTCGGCCGCCGAACGAGCGGCCTGTGGCCGTCAGAGGGTTCGGTCTCGGATGCCATGATTCCGCTGGCGACTCGGGCTGGTTTCACCTGGATGGCCACCGACGAGCTGATTTTGGCGCGCACGCTCGGGGTCGTGCTGGCGCGCGATCATCACGGGCAGCTCGAACACCCTGAACGCCTGTATACGCCCTACGACGTGACCGCCGGCAGCGCCACCATCGCATGTGTCTTCCGCGATCATGCGCTCTCCGATCTGATCGGGTTCTCGTACGCCGGCTGGGAGGCCGAAGCAGCGGCCGAGGACTTCGTCAACCGGCTTTCCGAGGCGGGCCGGCGCTACCGCGAGCGGAGCGGCGGGGAAGAGGCCCTGCTGCCTATCATCCTCGACGGCGAGAACGCCTGGGAGCATTTCGAAGGAGGCGGACGGCCCTTTCTGCGAGCGCTGTATCGACGCCTGTCGCAGCACCCCGAGCTGCGAACGGTGACGATGACCGAGGGGTGCGCGGGTCCGCGACGCCAGCTGACGGGCATTTTTCCCGGTTCCTGGATTGACGCGAACTTCTACGTCTGGATCGGCCACGCCGACGATCGTCGCGCGTGGAGTCAGCTGGCCGATGCGCGCGATACGATCGAGCAGGCATCAGGGGAGACATCGATCGACCCTGCGGCGCTCGCCAGCGCCCGCGAAGAGGTGTTGATCGCCGAAGGCAGCGAC
Organism: Vicinamibacterales bacterium; assembly: GCA_035537875.1. Taxonomy (GTDB): domain Bacteria; phylum Acidobacteriota; class Vicinamibacteria; order Vicinamibacterales; family CAVVIG01; genus DATLLJ01. Next base: position 64,112 of record DATLLJ010000070.1, read on the forward strand.
TGGTTCTGGTGGTACGGCGACGATCGATCCTCCAGCCACGATTTGGACTTCGACGATCTGTTCCGGCGCCACCTTCGCAACGTGTACCAGCTGCTGCGGAAGCCGGTTCCCGACGAGTTGTTCGTGAGCAACATCTCGGGCCTGGGAACGCCCCCCGCGCAGACAGCGCCGACGGCACTCTTGGCACCGACGCTCGACGGGGAGGAAACGAGTTACTTCGAGTGGCTCGGCGCTGGTGCGCTCGAGGTCCGCGATGTCGGCGGCGCCATGCACCAGACCTCGCGCCGCGGCTCCATCCTGACGCTGGTGCAGTTTGGGTTCGCCGCAACGCGCGACCGGCTCTGCGTCCGGCTGGACAGCGATCGGCCTGTCGCCGATCTGCTGGCCGACGGGCATTCGATGACGTTGAAATTCCTCATGCCGCCCGGCGTCCGCTTCGTCATCAGCTCCAATGCCGGTCAGACGGAGGCCAGTTTCTGGGTGCGGGGGCCGAGCGGCGCCGCGTGGACGAAACGAGGCGCGGCGGGGGCCGATGTGGCCGTCGGCAGCGTCCTCGAGCTGGCCATCCCGTTGACCGCGCTTTGCGCGTCACGCCTGGAGCAGGTGGCGTTCTTCGCGGCGGTCTCCGGCGCAGACGGGTCGGAACTGGAAAGCCATCCGGCCCATCATCCGATTGAGGTGAGGGTGCCTGACGACCTGTTTGAGGCGCAGCATTGGAGTGCCTGATTGAACGACAGGCGAAGGCGCTGTTTTCTCGATATTCGCAGAGTCTGATAATGGGTGTTATGTTAACCTGCGTGTCTTTCACCCCTGGGGACAGGTCCCGTCGTCACGCAAAATGCCGTTTTCCAGCCTGGCGTGCCGCAGCCGCGGTTCGGGGTTATTTGGCCAGCAATCCATTCTGAATTCCTAGGCGCCAATAGAGTGAAGCGAGCCTCCGGCGTGGCAATCACAAACTGTTGCGCCTGCGAGCGGTCTTCTGTGGCCATCGTCTGAATGGGCGGCGCAAGACCGGACCCTGTGCGGGGGCCGGGGTTTCTCGCGAACCTGGTGGGTGCAGACTCAGCCGCCGCAAAGCCGATGGCCTTCTGGTATGACTTTGACGTTTCGTGCACGGGATCGGCCGAAAACTGGCTGCGGCTGCGGGCTGTTGGAGCGGCGCGGCGCACGCGTCAGACGGGAACTCGCGTCGCAGGCGCCGGAAATCCGCGCAGGTCACGGACCTGCCGGCGTGCTGCCGACATGTCCGCCGGCGACGCGGGTTCCCGCGCCGTCGAACCCGGTTCGCGGAGGCGGCCAGCTTGCGGCCGGACACGTCGGTGGTCAAGCGGAGTTCCGGGGTGGCCAGCCAGTCTGGACCCTCCTCGAGGGCCCACCGCGCAAGCCATCCGGCAGGCTTGCAGGGAGATGACCTTAGAGGGCCGACAGAGTCAATACCGCCACGAACGCTCGAAACACGAAACCGGAAGGTCGCAACGGCCCCCTTTGCGGCGCGCCCTCGGACCACGGTGCGAAACACAAGCCGGTCAACAGATCCACTCTGGATTCGCTTGCGATGTGTGTTCGAGAGGCGATCTCAAGAGGCCGGCGGCCTGAAGGAGGCGACGCGTTGGGACGCTTTTGTTTTCGTGAATTCCCGCTTTCGTGGCTGCTTCCGTTCCTCGCCAATCTTCGACACTTCCAACGGAATTCTCTCTGCTGATCTACCTATGACAGCAGTGACTTAGCTGAAATGTCGGCCAGCCGACAATGACTGACGCCGTCTTGTCTGACGCCGTCTTGTCTGACGCCGTTGTCTGACGCGGCTGGCCCCGGGCCGTGAGACCTCGGGTGAAACGTAGGCGACGTCCCCAGCTGCCCGGTCAGCGCTCGTTGGCACAGCCGTTCGCGGAGCGTCGCCGACACGCCCCGGCGTCGTCGAAGACGTCGGACTCCCCCGCCGCCACCTCTCGATCGGACTCCCCAATCGGTGCCGTGGCCGCCATCAATGTGGGATGGAGCCGATCGTTACCAGGCGTTTGGTTACCGGTCTCGCTCGTCGCACTTCGTCGCTCTTGCGAAGGGTCTCCCGCCGGCGGGCCAGACCCTCGGTCCACGTGCCCCGCCATTCTCTCGCCAGACCGTCGTCCAACGCCTCGGCCTCATCGCGATCGAGGCGATGAGCTCGGACAGATCGCCTATCACTTTGGCCCGGCTGACTGGAGTTGGGATCGATTTGATCAATGCGAGACACGCGGCAACGTTGCGACCAAGACTCGGCGCACGCCGTCCGGGCCGCGCCAATACAGGAAAGGCGCCGACGGTCGGGCGAGGCGCAGTGGTGCAGCGGGAATGTGATCGACGCCGCGGACACCTGACGTTGTGGAACGGTTAATAAAGTGGCCCGTCCACGTCGAACGAGGACGAGATCGCGGAGCGCGGCGCCCGACTGGCAAGGCGCGACGACAGGGAATGCCGGGAGTATTTGAGGGAGGAGCAACGCCGCCAGACGGGATGGCGCCGCCCGCGAGGTGGTCCCTGATCAACGTGGACGGGCCACTAGACAGTCTCTCGAGCGCCGAGCGGTCTACTCGCTTCGCAGTTCCTGAATGATCGCCTGGAGCGCCTCGATGACTTCCTCCCGGGTGACGCGACTCTTGGCGAATCGCAACTTCAGGTTGAAGGCCTTCGTCGGAGGGCGATAAGCGAACACGTACTGTTTGGGACGACCGGCTTTCGGCGTCGCGACCGCCTCCCGCAACTGCTGACGAGTGACGCCGCCGCCCTGGCTGGCGATCTTCTCGACGAGCCGCGTCATTTTCTCAGGGGTTTCCTGCCTAACCACCTGCAACAGCAGCGACTTAGCCGAAATGTCGGCCAGCCGACATAGATTGCGCACCTCTTCCGGCATCGCCGTCAGGGAGAGCGATTCGGTAATCGACGTGCGCGACTTCCCTAGCCGGCGCGCCAGATCCTCGTGCGTGTACCCGCATTCTCTCGCCAGACCGTCGAGCGCCTCGGCTTCTTCGAAAGGAGTCAGGTCCTTCCGCTGCAGGTTCTCGATGAGGGCGAGCTCGATGACCTCGGTATCATCGACTTCCCGCACGACGACGGGGATGTCGCGCAGGCCGACCTGCACCGCCGCCTGATAGCGCCGCTCCCCCGCCACGATTTGAAAGCGATCGCCGCGAGGCCGGACGACCAGCGGCTCGAGAATCCCCTTTTCCGCGATCGAGGCAATGAGCTCGGACAGATCACCCATCACCTGACGCGGCTGATTGGGGTTGGGATCGACTTGCTCGATGGGAACCAGACGGCCAATCGGTGCACCTGCCGACGCCGCCAACGCCTCCACGTAGTGCGCGTCATGGCGCATCGCCATGGAGCTCGGAAGCCCTCGTCTAGGCACGGTCGATAACCTCCTCGCACAGGCTGTAATACTCGGTCGCCCCCGTCGAATCGGGAGCGAACGTGAAGATCGATTCCTTGTAGGCGGGGCTTTCCTCGAGCCGCACACTCTTGGTGATCACAGTCTTGAAGACCTTCCCGCCGAAGACCTTTCGGATCTGCGTCCGGATGTCCCGCGCCAGCGCCGTCCGCTTGTCATGCATCGTAATGACCACGCCGAGAATCCTGAGCGCCGGGTTCGGACGCGCGCGGACCTTCTCGATCGTCTCGAGCAAGTCGTCGGTCCCCTCGAGGGCGAAGTAGGACGACTGAATCGGGATCAACAGATGGGTCGCCGCCACCAGCGCGTTCACGGTCAGGAGCCCGAGCGTCGGTGCGCAATCGATGACGATGTGCGGGTAATCCTTTCGGATGGGCTCGAGTTTGTCCTTGAGGCGGAAGTGCGCGTCCAGCTCCCCCACCAATTTCGCCTCGAGCTTGGCCAGCGCAATCCGCGACGGGGCGATCGACAGATTCTCAATCGGCGTCGGCATGATGACGTCTTTCATCCCCACCGCCGGATCGACGATCGCGTCGTAAACGCTTTTCGATACCTGCGGCAGGTCGAGAAACGACATCGTGCTGTTGGCTTGCGGGTCGAGATCGACAAGAAGAGTGCGCTTGCCGCGCAAGGCAAGCGCAGCAGCCAAATTGATGGCGGTCGTGGTCTTACCGACGCCGCCCTTCTGGTTGGCGATAGCGACGATCATCGGACGGGATACAGGGTGAAAGGATTGTAACCGTGAATGGGAGTCCGCAGAGCGCGGATAATACAGCGAAGCGAAAATTGGGTGGATGCCAGATACCCAATTCCCAATCGATTACCCAATTACCCGATTACCCAATCTCATGGCGCTACATCTTGTACTTCCCGAGGTCTTCCGGATCCAGGCTCTCCAGCCACCGATGCAGCCGATCGGGATCGGCCTTCTCGGTGGAAAAGTCCACCGGCTTCGCATTGTCGATCACCACGTCCTCGACGAAGATCGGTGCCCGGGCGCGAAGCGCGAGCGCAATCGCATCGCTCGGTCGCGCATCGATGGCGACCGTATCGCCATTGAGCGACAGGTAGATCAGCGCGTAGAACGTGTTCTCCTGCAGGTCGCACACCACGATCTTCTGCACCGACGCCTTCAGATCCTGGATGACGTTTCGCAGCAGATCGTGAGTCATCGGACGAGGCGTCGCGATGTTCTCGATCTGGAGCGCGATCGCGTTGGCTTCGAAGATCCCGACCCAGATGGGCAACACGCGCTGCCCCTCCTTGTCGCGCAGGATGACGATAGGCACGTTGGTCACCGGATCGACCATCAATCCTTTAATCGTCATCTCTATCTGCATGGCTGCCCCCATACGCTGTGCGGCCCAGCGCGCTCGACGCGAACCGGCAACGTTCGCCCGATCCACTCCGGCGGACCCGGAAGGTTCACGACCACGTTCGTGCTCGTCCGGCCCGAAAGCTCCGTCACCCGGCGGCGACTCGCCGCGTCGACCAGCACCTCGACCTCTCGTCCGATCATCTCGGCGTTCAGCCGGCTCTGGATCTCACGCTGCAACGCCTGCAGTGTCATGATACGCCTGGTCTTGACCTCTTCCGGAACATCGTCTGACAGGCGCTGATCCGCCAGGGTGTTCGGCCGCGGCGAATATTTGAACGAGAACATGCTGTGGTAACCCACGGTCGTCGTCAACGAGAGCGTATCTTCGAAGTCCGCCTCCGACTCACCCGGAAACCCAACGATCATGTCGGTAGACAGCGCCACGTCCGGCAGTCGCTCGCGGATGCCGTTCACGAGGTCCAGATAGTCTTCGCGCGTGTGCCGGCGCCGCATCGCCTCGAGGATCCGTGTGGACCCGGATTGGACGGGCAGATGCAGATGCCGACACAGTTTCGGCAAGCGAGCCATGCAGTCGAGAAATCGTCGAGTCACGTGCCGCGGATGCGGGCTCGCGAACCGGATGCGATCGACCCCCTCGATGTCATGAATGGCTTCGATCAAAGCGGGAAAGTCACACCGCGGATCGTCGGGCGCGACGTAATGATTCACGATCTGCCCGAGCAACTGCACTTCGCGTCGGCCGCCAGCCGCGGCTTCCCGAACCTCGGCGAGGATGTCGGCTTTCGGCCGCATCCTCTCGTGTCCGCGGGTATACGGCACGACGCAGAAGCTGCAGAATTCGTTGCACCCTTCGATGATCGTCACGTAGGCTTTGACTGGATCGCTTCGTCGCGTCACGCCGAGCGGAAACGTCACGTCCTCATACGGGTCGAGGTCCAGAATCGCCCCAGCGCCCGTCTTCTCGGCCGCCTGCGCCACCAGAATCGGCAGGCGGCGCAACGCCTGCGTCCCGATGATCACGTTCGCCACGCCCGGCGCGCGACGCAGGATCGACTCGCCTTCCTGCTGTGCGACGCAGCCGGCCACGGCCACAATGCGATCGTGCCCGCTTTCTGACGCCAGCTCGCGGAGCTCGCCGAGCCTCGTGTAAAGCTTCTCTTCTGCGCGCTCCCGCACGCTGCAGGTATTGATCACGACAACGTCGGCGTCCGCGGCGTCGCCCGTCGCTTCAAAGCCCGCCTGCTCGAGCAGTCCGGCCATGCGCTCTGAGTCGTGCACGTTCATCTGGCACCCGAACGTTTCTATCAAGTACTTGCGCGCCATCTCAAGATGCCCTTGTGCCCGCTGTCCGCCGTTTCGTTCGTGGCGACGGGCCTTTCGCTTTCGCCCTTTCGCTTTCGCCCTTTTCTTTTGCTTCGCCCGCCGTTGCGCCAGTTGCGTCGATGCCCGACCGCGTTCCGCGGGCTCGTCCTGCAAGCATCTCACGAGCCGAGGCTCGCAACCCCTCACTAATTGACGCGCCCCCCAACATCCTGGCCAACTCGGCGACGCGACCGTCGTGATCGAGCCGTCGGACGGTCGTAGTGGTTCGGCCGTCAGCCACACGCTTTTCGATCTGGACGTGCGCGTCCGCGTACGCGGCGATCTGGGGCAGGTGCGTAATGCACAGGACCTGGAACGCGGAGGCGAGCGCCTGCAGTTTGCGCCCGACGACGTCCGCCACACGCCCGCCGATGCCCGCATCGACCTCGTCGAAAACGAGCCCGGGAGCGCCCTGGCCAGGCTGTCCGGCGATGTCCTGGGCCTCGAGCCTCGCGCGGAACATCAGCGTCTTGATGGCGAGCATGATGCGCGAAAGCTCTCCTCCAGAAACCACACGAGCCAACGGCCTCAACTCCTCGCCCGGGTTCGTCGACACGTAGAACTCGACGACGTCTGTGCCCTCCGCCGTCCAGGAGGATTCCAATCCATCACCCGGGGCGGCGGGGGCGGCGGGGGAAAACCGCGCGTCGAACTGTGTCCGCTCGAGGGCCAGATCGGCCAGGCTCAGCTGCAGTTCGCTGGCGAATTTCGCAGCGGCCCTTCGACGGGCCTGGCTCAGGGCCTGGGCCGCCGCCAGATACTGCTCGCGCGCCGCGCTGTGCTGTCTCTCCAGCTCCGCGAGCCGATCGTCGCCCTGTTGCAGTTCACGAAGTTCCGCGCGGCACGAATCGCGATAAGCAATGACGTCAGTCAGTGACGGGCCATACTTGCGCTTCAGACGGTCGAGCAGAGCGAGGCGCTCCTCGACGTATTGCAACCTTGACGGCGACGCATCGATCGTGTCGGCGTAGCGCCTGATAAAACCTGCCAGGTCCTCCAGCTGCGACTTGATGCCTTCGCGGGCATCCACGTACGGCTGAAATCTCGAATCCAGTTTCGCCAGTTCGGAAACGCGCCGCCACACATGTCCAAGACCGGTGAGGACAGCCGAGTCATCGTCGTACAACGCGGCGTAGCTTTCCTCACAGAGGCGGCCGACCCGCTCGGCGTTGGCGAGAACCTGGCGGAGCGCGCCGAGCTCGGTTTCCTCGTTTGGCTCGCCTGCGCGGGGCGAACTGAGCGTCGCCTTGTCGAGCTCGTTCAGCTGAAAGGTCAGCAGGTCGATGCGTGCGACGCGATCTGCGAGCGCGCGGCGGAATTGCGACAACGCCTCGGCCGATGTCCGAACTGCATCGAAGCGATCACGTACGGGGCGCATCAGCGGCTCGAGTTGGCCATACGCGTCGAGCACCCGCTGATGTGTGCCCGGATCCAGCAGCGTCTGGTGCTCGTGCTGGCCGTGCAGCTCGATCAGATGAGTCGAGAGCTCTTTGAGGCTGCCTGCCGTCGCCAGCGCGCCGTCGATGAACGCTCTGCTCCTACCTTGAGCAGTCACCTCGCGCCGCACCAGGATCTCGCGACCACCGCTCTCGAAGATGGCTTCGATGGTTGCCATCTCTTCGCCTGTCCTGACGAGGTCTCCAGAGGCGCGACCGCCGAGCAGGAGGCCCACCGCCCCCACGAGAATCGACTTGCCCGCCCCGGTCTCGCCCGTCAGGACATTGAGCCCGGCCTCGAATTCCACCTCGACGGAATCGATAACGGCAAGGTGAGTTACGCGAAGAAAACGAAGCATGAAAAATGGATGGAACTCCAATCCTAACATAGGTTTGACAGTCGTTCAGCCGCATGCTACAGTTGGCCTATCTAATTCGGGGCTCCTGCCCCGGAGGGCGCTGTCCCAGCGGCGCACAGCTATGTTGCGGAGGGCCGTTTGCGCACGCTTGGAGGCCTGTTGTTCGCCCTGCAGGTCGAGGGTGAAGGCAGCGCTGTATCTGGGACTTCGAGTTCGCAGCTCGTCGATCTGCTCGCCAACACGACTTATGTTTCCCGAGTCGTCCTGGTAATCCTCGCGCTGTTCTCAATTGCATCCTGGGCAGTCATTCTCTACAAGGTCTGGATGTTCCGGCAGGCGGAGCGTCAGACCGGTCAGTTCCTGGACGTGTTTCGTCGCAGCAACAAGTTCTCGGAGGTGCAGGCCGTCTGCAAGTCGCTCGGCGAGAGTCCGCTCGTAGGGCTCTTCCAGTCGGGTTACGCGGAGCTGACGGCGCAGCTGCGTCAGAGCGGCAGCACAGCCGAGGCCAGCGGCAATCCACAGCCAGCCGCCAATCGTCCAACTCTCAAGAGCCTGACCGCGGTAGATCGCTCGCTCACCCGGGCGTCTGTTGTCGAGCTCAACAAGCTCGAGCGGCGCATCCCGCTGCTGGCGACGACGGCGAGCGTGGCGCCCTTCATCGGATTGTTCGGTACGGTGTGGGGCATCATGATGGCCTTTCTCAGCATCGGCGAAACCGGATCGACCAGCCTCGAAGTGGTCGGCGTGCCAATTGCTGAAGCGCTGATCGCGACCGCGTTCGGTCTCGCTGCTGCGATTCCCGCGCTGGTCGCGTACAACCATTTCTCGAACCGGGTGAAGCTGTTCGCCTCGGAAATGGACGATTTCTCGATGGAGTTTCTGAACATCGCGGAACGGAATTTCACCTGATGCCCAAAGTCCAGGCCGCCAGTAGTCACAGCTCGGGGCGCGGCGCACGAGGTCATCGCGTCTCGACGTCGCTGGCCGAAATCAACGTCGTCCCGCTCGTGGACGTCATGCTGGTGCTCCTCATCATCTTCATGGTGACGGCGCCGCTCCTGCAGCGTGGGATTGACGTCAAGCTGCCGACGGCAGTCCGCGCGACGGCCATTCAGGGCGAGCGCATCTTCATCGACGTCCCGCTCGCCTACCGGCAGGATCGCGTCGTCTACATGGCGAACGAACCGATCAAGCTCGAGATTCTTCAGGAACGGATGCGCCAAAAGATGGAGAATCAGAGTGAGAAGCAGGTTTACCTGCGCATCGAGGGGACGCTTCAGGTGCAGGATCAGATGGACGTGATCGATCGGCTCAAGGCTGCCGGCGTCCAGACGATCGGCATCGTCGCCGCCACGCCGAAGAAGTAAGAAGAGGTTGATGGACGTTACCGACATCCTTCGGGATCGCATGCACGAGCCGACAGGGCTCAATCGCATGGCCACCATTTCTCTGGCCGCGCATGTCGTGCTGTTCGCCATCTTCGTCTTCGCGCCGGCGGGCTGGTTCGCATCGCGCTCAGCCGTCGATCCCGCGGCGGTGATGACCATTACGCTCGGCGGTGGTGGCGACGGTCCGCAGAGCGGCGGCATGACCTCGATGGGCGGGCGTCCGGTCCAGGCGCAGGCGCAACCCGATGCGCCTCGCGAGGCGGTGCGGGCGCCTGCGGCTGCGGCTCCCGAAATGACGGTGCCATCACCCACGGCAAAGCCCGCGCGGCCGTCCTCGAGCGCCGTCAAACAGGCGCCTGACGAGGCCCGTGGACGAACTCCGACGCGCGGCGCTCAGACGGAGGCGGGCAGCGCCGTCGCGGTCACCGGCGCTCGTGGTCAGGGCTTCGGTCTTTCGAGCGGCGGCGGACCAGGGGTCGGAGCGAACCTGGACGTCGGCGATTTCTGCTGCCCGGACTACATGGTGACCATGATCACGCGGATCAAGGGCAACTGGCGTCAGGATCAGAACGTCACCGGACTGACAACCATCAAATTCACAATTGCCGGCGACGGCAAGCTGCAGGATATCGAGTTGGAGCGGTCGAGCGGATTCACTGTCGCCGACCTTGCGGCGCAGCGGGCCGTCATCGTTACCGGCCAACTACCGCCGCTTCCGGCCGCGTATTCCAATCCGAGCCTGACGGTTCACCTCCACTTCCAATATCAACGGTGATCAGGATGTCTCTGACCGTACAACCCAAACCGCTGCTCGTGGCCGCCGTCGTGGCGGCTTGTCTCGCGCTCGGCGCGCGCGCGCAAGAGGCACCGCCCGCGCCGGCCGGTCCACCGGCCTCGCAGCAACCCTCGGAAATCACGACGACGATCGCCGGTGAAGGGGGGTTGCCTCCGCGACTCGCCCTCCCGGCGTTCATCGCGCTCTCGCCGGATGCCGAATCCCAGGCGGTCGCTCGTACGATCAGCACGGTGCTGTTCGACGATTTGGCGTTCGAGCGTGAGTTCGCGCTGATCCCTCGCGACGTGTACGCGACCATCCAACCTGCAACTGGTTTTGCCGACGTGCCATTCGACCGCTGGCGCGAGCTCAACGCCGACGGCCTCGTCATCGGGACGGTTCAGAAGACGGCGACCGGCATCCGGATCGAGGTGCGCCTGTTCGATCTGCACGGGCGGCAGCCGATTCCGCCGTCCGCGTTCGGTAAGGAGTACAGCGGATCGACGGCGAACCCGCGGGCCTACGCGCATACCATCGCCGACGAATTGCACCAGACGCAGCGGGGGCTGCGAGGCATCGCGCGCACGAAACTGACATTCAATTCCGACCGGGACGGTGAACGGATGACCGGGACCGTCGAGAATCGTTCGGTGAAGGAGATCTACATCGCCGACTACGACGGCGAATCCCAGAAGCGTGTGACGGTCGGCCGCTCCCTCAACATCACGTCGACCTGGGCGCCCGATGCACGCTCAATTGCCTATTCGTCGTACCGACGCGGGCTCCCGAACATCTTCGTTTCCCACATCTATCAGGGGACGCTCGAAGAGCTGACGAAGGAGCGGGGCAACAACTTCACGCCGTCCTGGTCCCCGGACGGCACACGCCTGGCTTTCGCGTCCACCCGCGACGGCAACATGGAAATCTACGTGATGAACCGCGACGGGTCCAACGTCCGCCGGTTGACCAATCATCCCGCCAGCGACATCACGCCGACCTGGTCGCCCTCGGGGACGCAAATCGCCTTCACGTCGGACCGCAGCGGCACGCCACAGATCTACATCGTGGGCGCCGACGGCCTCGGGCTCCAGCGACTGACGTCGGAACCCTATGCCGATCGCGCGACATGGTCGCCCGCGCCGTTCAACGAGGTCGCGTATACGGCGCGCACTGGCCCCGGCAACGATATCAAGATCATGGTGCTGGCGACACGCGAGGTCCGACAGATCACATTTGGCGAGGGCACGAACGAGAGCCCGTCGTGGGCGCCCAACGGGCGCCATCTCGCTTTTACCTCCACGCGCTCGGGCAAGACGCAGATCTTCACGGTCGCCCGCGACGGCAAGAACCTGAGGCAACTGACGCGAACCGGCAACAACTACCAGCCGGACTGGTCCAATTGACGAGGTCGTCGAACCGCGCACACCTCTCCATCCCGGCTGATCGAGACAAGACGGGCCCTCTGGGGGTCCGCCAGGAGCAGACGATGAAGACTCGCAGGGTAATGCCGCTTCTCTTCGTGTTGGGGTTCATCACTGCGTGCGGCAACAAGACGCCTCCCGTAGCCAGACCGCTGCCTCCGCCGCCACCCGTGGCCGACGCCGGCACGCGTCCCCCTGCTCCCCCGGAGCCTGCAGCCGAGCCGATCGTCGTGCCACCGGAACCGCTGCCCGTGGATTCGATTTCGTCGGCATCGCTCGACGATCTGAACCGCAACTCGCCGCTGAAGCCGGTGTTCTTCGACTACGACAGCAGCGAGCTGAGCCAGGTGGCGCAGACGGCGCTCAACGAGAATGCGGTCGCGCTCAAGCGCTATCCGACGTGGACGATCACGATCGAGGGACACTGCGACGAGCGTGGGACACCCGAGTACAATCTGGCATTGGGCGAGCGCCGCGCGGTCGCGGCGCGTGCGTACCTCGTGTCGCTCGGCATCCCGGCCGATAAGCTGCGCACGGTCAGCTACGGCAAGGAGTTCCCGTTCGATCCAGGTCACGACGAGGCGGCGTACGGCAAGAACCGCCGCGCCCACTTCGTTATCACGGCCAAGTGAAAGAAGACGTTATGAGCCTCAGCAGACCATCGCCGTTTCGCGTGCTCTCAGTGGTGACCCTGGCTTTCGCTTTCGTCACGCCCGCCGCGGCGCAGAGCCGAGAGCAACGGCAGCTGATGGCCGATGTCCGGATCCTGCAGGAGCAGAATCAGACGCTGCAGAACCTGCTGAACTCGCTGGCGGACGCCATCAAGACCGTCAACGCCCGGATCGACGAGCAAGCCGGCATCACGGGGAGGGCGTTCGCCGATCAGAAGCTGATCGTGACCAACATCACGAACAGCGTGCGAGAAGTGCGCGAGAAGCTCGATGACAACACGGTGCGGCTCGGCTCCTTGAGCGAGGAGGTCGACGCGGTGCGGCAAGGGCTCCAGCAGCTCAGCGCGCTGCCGGCCTTCTCCGCCCCGAGCCCGCTGGCGCCGGAGACCGGAGCGCCCGGCCCGGCCGGCGCACTCGTGCCGCCGGGGCCACCGCCCGCGGCTGCAGCCGCGGGTGACACCCCCACGGCGACTGGCACAGTCCCATCAGCGGCCGCGCCCGCGCTCCCGCCGCCCTCGACGCCTCCGCCCGCCGCGCCGGTGGGCACGTCGCCCCAGAAGCTCTGGGATGTTGCCTACGCCGACTACACGCTGGGCCAATGGGATCTCGCGATCTCGGGATTTCAGGCCGTCATCATGTATTTCCCCAGGGCCGAGCGCGCGGCCGATGCGCAGGTGCACATTGGACATTCGTACCTGCAGGCGGGAAACAACGAGAAGGCGGTCGAAGCCTACGACGCGGCGATTGCGAATTATCCCGGATCGCCGGCCCTGCCTGACGCGTACTACAGAAGGGGGCTCGCACTCAAGAGCCTGAAGCAGCTCGATGCGGCGCGCGCCTCGTTCGAGTACGTCGTGAAAACCTATCCGGAGAGCACCGCCGCGCTTCTCGCCCGTCAGCAAATTGCGCAACCCAAACCGTAGGGGAATCCTGGAATTGGGACATCTGGTCATCTGGACGTCTGGACATTGATTTGTGAATTCAACGATCAATGACCAGATGACCAGATGTCCGAATGACCCGATGCACGTGTTGTAGAATGGCGCCCGACTTCTGCCCCTCCGCAGCTAATGCCCGATGCACGAAGGACTCCTATGGGAAGCGTGAACAAAGTGATTCTGGTCGGCAATCTCGGGCGCGACGCCGAGCTGCGGTACACGCCAGCCGGCGCGGCCGTCGCCACCCTCAACATGGCCACGACCGAAGTCTGGAACGACAAGAACGGGCAGCGACAGGAGAAGACCGAATGGCACCGGGTCGTGCTCTGGGGTAAACCGGCCGAGTCGTTGACCGAGTACCTCACCAAGGGCAAACAGATTTACGTCGAAGGACGCCTGCAGACGCGGCAGTGGGATGACAAGGACGGGAACAAGCGGTACACGACCGAGATTCGCGGCGACAAGGTCGTGCTGCTCGGCGGCGGAGGCGGACGCGGCGCTGCTGCTACGGATCGGGGTGGTGATGCCGGCGGTCACACCGCGTCGCCCGGTCCCGAGTCGCCAGACCCGCTGACAGACGACGACATTCCGTTCTAGCTATGTGAATTGGATAATCGAATAATTTGGTAATCGGGTAATTGATTGCGGCATTGGGCCAATCCCCCAATCAATTACCCAATTACCAGATTACCCAATTACCCAATTCACCATCTCTATGTCCGGTCCTCTCTCCCATACCGGTCCTCCAGCCTGACCACGTCGTGCAATTCCGGAGTCGACACCTCGAAGATGTCGCTGTCCTCGATCGCCGTCATGCGGTGGACCGTCTTGGGCGTGATGTGCACCCGCTCACCCGGCCGCATCTCGCGTTTGACGAGGCGGTCGCCCTCCTGAATCTCGAACAGCAGCAGGCCCGCATGAAGGTAGATGGTCTCGTCCTTCAGGTTGTGGTACTGCAGGCTCAGCGCATGCCCGGCGTTCACGTGAATGAGTTTTCCGACGTACCGATCGGTTTTCGCCCAGTGCAGCTCGTAGCCCCACGGCTTCTCCACGCGCGTGATGTCATCGTTCAAGGGAGGCCCCTCCCAAGGCCGCCATCAGCTCGCGTTCGATGTCCTCGACCGTTGGCAGACGCAGAACGCGTCGCGCCAGCGCCCGTAACTCCCCGGCGCGCACTTCGGCCAGGACCTGCTTGGCCACCGGAATGGCCGCCGGCGTCATGCTGAATTCCGTCAGTCCCAGCCCCACCAGCAACGGCAACAGCGCCGGGTCCGATGCCATCTCTCCGCAGAGCGAGACCGGAATCCGGTTCCGTGTCGCCGCCCGGCGCACCATGACGATGACCCGCAGGATCGCCGGATGCAACGGCTCGTAGAGCTGCGACACCCGTTCGTCGGCACGGTCCACCGCCAGACAGTACTGAATCAGATCGTTCGTGCCGATCGTGAAGAAGTCGACCTCACGCGCGAGCAGGTCCGCCGTGTAGGCCGCGGCCGGAATCTCAATCACGGCCCCGATTGGCACGGCCGGCACCGCCTCGCCCCGGCGGGCCAGCGCCGCCGCCGCATCCTTTACGAGGCGCCGCGCTTCCCGCAGCTGCTCGACGCTCGACACAAAGGGAAACATGATCCGCAGCTGACCGTGTGGCACATGACGGGCCGCACGCAGCAGGGCACGTAGCTGTAGCTGGAACGGCTCGGGCCGCGTCAGGCCGAGCCGGATCCCGCGAAGCCCTTGCCGGCTGGCGCGTTCCTCCTCGGCTGCCCATCCGTCCGTCCGCGGTCGGTGCCCCAGCCGCGAGGCCAGCTGATCCTCGTCGACATCGAAGGTGCGCACGGTCACCGGATCGGGCGCCATCCCCTCGAGCATCCCCCGGTAGATCTCGAACTGCTCGTCCTCGCTCAATTCCACGCCGGCGGCGCTCGTAAGCAGAAACTCCGACCGATACAGGCCGACGCCCTCGGCACCGGCATAACGGGCGCCCGCCAGATCGTCGGGAAATTCGATGTTCGCCTCGAGCCGAATCCGCAGACCGTCCGCGGTTGCCGCCGGCCGCCGCCGCTCCGCCTCGCCGTCAACAGCCGGTGAACGATCTTCGGCACGGGCCGCCCGTGCGAGATCATCCGCCGACGGATCGACGAGGATCTCGCCGGAGGTTCCATCGATCACGACGAGCTCGCCCGGCTGCACGATGTCGCTCGCGTTATGCAGGCCGACGACTGCCGGCACTTCCAGCGAGCGCGCGAGGATGGCCGTATGCGACGTCCGGCTGCCCGCGTCGGTCGCAAAGCCCCGGACTTTCGTCCAGTCCACCTGAGCTACCAGTGAAGGCGTCAGCTCGTCGGCGATGATCACCGACGACTCGTCCAGATCACGCAGCAGATCGCGCGGCGTCGAGGCGCCCTGGAGGAGGTTCATCTTGATTCGGCCGGACAGGTCCGAGACCTCGCCTTTCCGTTCTCGCAGGTACAGGTCGGCCGCATCGTCGAACACGGCGCTGAACTCGTGAAAGACCTGTTGCACCGCCCACTCCACGTTGACCCGCTGCCCGCGGACGATATCGCCGACGCGCGAGACCAGCATCGGATCGTCCAGCATAAGCAGCTGGGCATCGAAGAGCGAGGCGAGTTCGGGGCGGCGGGCCGCCACTCGCGCGCGGATGTCCAGCAGCTGCTGTCGCGACCGCGCGCAGCTGGTCCTGAAGCGCTCGAGCTCGTGCGCGACCCGCCCTTCTCCGACGTGGTAACGGAGCACGTGTCCTCGCTGGATCAGAAGGACCGCTCGGCCGGAGACAATCCCCGGAGAAACCCCTATTCCGCTCAGGCGTTGCATTGGTCTTCACCAAACCCGGACGCGACGAGCGCCGCGAGCGCCTCGATGGCGTCACCCTCGTCAGCGCCCTCGGCGCTAATCGTAATCGTCGTGCCACACGCCGCAGCGAGCAGCAGGATGCCCATGATGCTCTTGCCGTCCATCTCCCGCCCGTCCCGCCCGACTCGAACGCGGGCCCGATACTTCGTCGCGAGGTGCACGAACTTCGCCGCCGCCCGCGCGTGCATTCCCAACTGGTTCACGACGGTGACCGAACGCGTGGTCATGACGCGCACCGTCTGCAGGCGATCGCGCGCGCGCGGTTGATGTCAATCACCTCTTGCTTCCCCGCGCAGGAGATCGGAGGCGACCCAGATGGCATTCCTCCCATCGTCGCGCATCTGCCTGGCAACCGCCAGCAGATCCTGCGACTGCCGGAGGCCGGCCAGCTTGATGAGAATCGGGAGGTTCACACCGGTGATCACTTCGACCTTGTCTTTTTCGAGAAAGGTCATGCCAAGATTCGACGGCGTCCCGCCGAACATGTCTGTGAGAAGGAGCACCCCCTGGTCCCCTCGGACACGCTCGATGGCCTGCACGATCTCCTCTCGCGCCTCGTTCACATCGTCGTGCCATCCGATGGACACGGCAGTGAACTGCGGGAGATCGCCGACGATCATCTCTGCCGCGTTGAGGAGCTCGTTGGCGAGCTGCCCGTGCGTGATGACGACCACGCCAATCATAAGGGGGCCTGCGCGATGTCCCGATGTCGCACGCGGACTCGAGCGCCTGCCGTGTCCGACAACGCGCGACGCAGTCGCTCGGCAATCATCACCGACCGGTGGCGGCCGCCCGTGCAGCCGATGGCAATGGTGAGATAGCTCTTGCCTTCCGCAACGTAGTGGGGCACGACGTACCGGACGTACTGCTCCAGTCGGTCCATGAACTCGCGCGTCGGGCCGTCCTTTTCCATGAATTTCGCGACCGCGCGATCACGGCCGGTCCGGGATCGCAGCGTGGGGACGAAATGGGGGTTCGGCAGACACCGCACGTCGAACATGAGGTCGGCGTCAACCGGAACGCCGTGCTTGTATCCGAAGCTGAGAAGCGTAATCACCAGACCGCTCCCCGGCTTGCCGCGCGACAGGCCCATGAAGAACTGACGCAGCTCGTGCACCGTCATGTCCGACGTATCGATGATCTCATCCGCCATGCCGCGAATGGCATTCAACTGCGACCGTTCGGCCACGATGCCCTCGCTTGCCGACCGGCCGGGCGCCAGCGGATGGGGCCGGCGGGTCTCGCTGAACCGCCGAACCAGGGCGGTATGGCTCGCCTCGAGGAAGATGAGCATCGGGTTGAGCCGCGGCATCTTTCGCAGCTTGCGAAAGATCTTGGGGAACGACGAGAGGAAGTTTCGTTCGCGGACGTCGACGACGATGGCGACTTTCTCGATGCCGCGGCCACCACGCAGCGAAAGATTGGCCAGCGTGGGAATGAGCGTGGTGGGCAGATTGTCGACGCAGAAGTAGCCCAAATCCTCGAGCGCCCGAATCGCCTGCGACTTGCCCGACCCCGACAGCCCCGTGAGCACGATAAATGGCTGGCCTGCACCGGTGCGCCGCTCCCCTCTCCCGAGCACCCGCTTCCCAGCCCTGGCCTCCCGTTGCGGTCCTCCCGCCCGCTCCGCCCGGAGTTCGCGACCCGTCAAACCCGACCTGCGGGCGGCGCCAACAGCCCTTGCGACGCCGCCTTTCACCGCCCCCCTCCCGGCTCGACTTCTTCGTCTTCTTCATCGTCGGAAGGAAACGCAGACGGCCGGAGCGTCCGCTCGAGTCGCTCGGCAAGAGCACGCGCCGCGTGATGCCCGCGGGACCGAAGCAATTGGTTGCGGGCGGCTACCTCGACGAGGATGGCGACGCTTCGACCTGGCGCGACCGGCATGCGGATCAGCGGCACCTTGAGGCCGAGAATCTCATAGAACTCGTCGTCGAGTCCGAGCCGCTCGTACTCGCGACCAGGCTCCCAGCGCTCGAGCTGCACCACCAGCTCGACCCGTTTCGACAACCGCGTCGATGCGATCCCGAAGAGATCCTTCACGTTGATGACGCCGAGGCCGCGCAGCTCCATATGATGCCTCGTCATCTCCGGACAGGTGCCGATCAGGATGGTTTCGGCGCGGCGGCGAATTTCCACCGTATCGTCGGCGACCAGGCGGTGAGCGCGCACGATCAGATCGAGCGCGCACTCGCTCTTGCCGATCCCGCTCTCGCCCACGATGAGGACGCCCAGGCCCAGAATGTCCATCAGGACGGCATGCATGATCGTCCGATCGGCGAGGGAGTCTTCCAGGATCGAGGTCAGTTTGGCGATTGCCGTCGGCGTGGCGACCGCGGTCCTCAGCAGCGGCAGGCCGGCCCGCTCGGCTTCGACGAGCAGTTCGGCGGGCGGCGCAGACCCGCTGGTAATCACGACGCAGGGCAGATCGGTGGTCAGCGCCAGCCGCAGAACCGCAGTTCGAGCCGCGGGGGCGAGGCTGTCGAGATACCCGACCTCGCTTTCGCCGAGAATCAACACACGGCCCGCCTTCAGGTACTCATGAAACCCGGCTAACGCGAGGCCGGTTTTCTGGATGTGCGGGCTCGTGATGGAACGCGTCAAGCCGTCGGCTCCGGCGAGGAGCTCGAGCGGCAGACCGAACGTCTCGGTCCGGCTGCGGAGGAGCACGCCAACGCTCACGCCAGGGACGGGCGCCATCTCCGGGGATTCTAGACGGGAATGAGTCTCACAGGGCGCTGCTCGAGAGCCGCCTCTAAAGTTCGACTTCGACCAGCGTGAGCTCGCCGTTGTTCCGGCGGTACATCACGCTGACAGCCGACGTCTCGCGATCGAGAAACACGACGAGACCGTCACGGTTGTGGTCCACCGCCCGAACGGCATCGGCCACCGACATTTCTTTGACTGCCTGACGTGAGGCGCGGAGAATGCGCGGCATCCGGGGACGCGTGGGCGGCCGCGAGGCCGACGGGCCTTGAGCTGCCTCGGAGCGTTCGAGCGCCTCGAGCCCCTCGTTTGGAGTGGCCGACGCCGCGGCGCGGCGTCCCTTCCACCGCTGCCGCTTGCCTTTGATCTTGAGCGCCTGCTGCTCCAGCTTTTCGCACGCGCCGCCGAGCGACATTTCCCAGCTGGTACCACCCGCTACGGCGTGCAGAAATTTCTCCCCGCGCGCATGGAGATTGATCTCTGCCAGGTGGCGGTGCTTCTCCCGCGACAAAACGACATGCGTCGACACCGCGCTGTCGTTCAGCACCCGCTCCAGCTTGGAAACTTTCCTGGTGACCAGCCGCCGCAACGCCGGAGTGATGTCGAGGTGCCGGCCGGTGAGCTCAAGCTGCATCAATACAACACTTTGCGCTGGTTGGACGTCGAAATCTTCAGCTCCTCCCGGTACTTCGCAATCGTGCGGCGCGCGAGCACGAGCCCTTCACGCTGAAGGATGCTGACAATCTTCGAATCACTCAGAGGCTTCCGAGGGTCCTCGTTCTCGATGATCTTCCTGATCCGCTGCTTGATCGTCACCGACGAGACGCTTTCCCCGTACGAGCTGCTGATGCCGCTGTGGAAGAAGTACTTCATCTCGAACACACCCTGTGGCGTGTGCATGTACTTGTTCGTCACCACGCGGCTGACGGTCGATTCGTGCATGCCGATGTCGTTGGCGACGTCCCGCAGAACAAGGGGCCGCAGGTGCTCGATGCCGTGGTCCAGGAAATCGCGCTGAAAGTTGATGATGCTGTTCGCGACCTTGTGAATCGTTTTCTGGCGCTGCTCGACCGACTTGATGAGCCAGAGGGCCGAGCGGAACTTGTCCTTGACGTACGCCCGCGTTTCGTCGCTGTTGTCCGCGCCCTTGTCGAGAAGTCTCCGGTAGACCGGACTGATGCGCATCTGGGGCAGCCCGTCCTCGTTCAGCACGGCCACGTACTGGTCCTCAACCTTCACCACGTACACATCGGGAATCACGTACTGCGATTGCGTCGGGTTGTACCGGCTTCCAGGCTTCGGATCGAGGTGCCGGATGATTTCGATGTGTTCCTTGAGATCGTCGATCGTCAGACCCAGCTTGCGAGCAATCTCGGGAACCTGGTGGTTCTGGAGGAGCCGCAGGTGGTCGGTCACCACCTTTTCCGTGGGCGTCCCTTCCAGACCCAGATGACGCAGCTGCAGCAGCAGACATTCCTGGAGGTCTCGTGAGGCGACGCCCACCGGGTCGAAGCCTTGCACCAGACGGAGCGCGCGCTCGACTTCCGGAACGGGCCACGGCCCCATTCCCGCCAGCTCCTCGAAGGACGCCACGAGATACCCGTCGTCGTCGAGGTTGCCGATAATGGCCGACCCAATCTCCCGCATGAGCGGGTCGTCGGTCTGCATCGAGAGCTGCCACATCAGGTGATCGGCCAGCGAGCTGGCCGTCGAGAGGGTGTTCTCAATCGGCGGGAGCTCTTTGATCTCCTGGGGAGCCCGCGGGCGGTAGCCATCGTCCAGGTAGTCTCCAAAGAAGTACTCGTAGTCCTGGTCGTCCCAGGTATCCGTCTTGTTGACTTTTTCTTCCGCGTCTGACTTCTCGGGGGCGGTCGAGGCCTCCGCCGGCTGCAACTCCTCGGTCGGAACCTCCTCGAGCATGGGGTTTTCGACCATCTCCTGGTTCAAGAGGTCTGACAGTTCGAGCGTCGACATCGGAAGGAGCTTGATCGCCTGCTGGAGCGACGGCGTCAGGATCAGCTTTTGTACGAGCTTGGTATGAAGTTTCTGCTGGATACCCATAGACCGAGGTGCGTCTGCGCTAAGTCCTTTTCATCTTGGCACTTACAACTCTAAGCCAAGCCCGAGGCACCTGGTGCTGTGCGTGAGGTCCAAGGGCTCAATGCAATTCCCACGCCTATTTTAGTCTAAACGGAACTCCGTCCCCAGATAAATCCTGCGGACCTCGTCATCGGCGGCCAGGGTCTCGGGGGTTCCGCTCTTGAAGATCACGCCACCGTGGACTATATACGCCCGATCTGTAATCCGCAGCGTTTCCCGCACGTTGTGATCCGTAATGAGGACGCCGATGCCACGGTCTCGGAGGTGGAAGATGATCTTCTGAATGTCCGAAACGGCGATCGGGTCGATCCCGGCAAAAGGCTCGTCGAGCAGGATGAACTTCGGCGAGACGACCAGGGCCCGGGTGATTTCCGCTCGGCGCCGTTCCCCGCCCGACAGGGTATGGGCCGCGGCATGGGCGAGCGGGGTCAGGTTCAGCTCGGCGAGCAGCTGACCCAAACGGGCGCGCCGGGACGAGGCGTCGACGTCCATCGTTTCGAGAATCGCCAGAATGTTCTGTTCCACGGTCAGGCCGCGGAAGATGGAAGGCTCCTGCGGGAGGTAACCAATCCCCTTCCGCGCGCGGACATACATCGGGTCGTCGGTCAGGTCCTGCCCGTCGAGCAGGACGCGGCCCGAGTCTGGCGCCGTCAACCCGACGACCATATAAAAAGTCGTCGTCTTGCCGGCGCCATTTGGCCCGAGAAGCCCGACGATTTCCCCCGATCCGACATCGAGGTTGACGCCCCGCACTACCGTGCGGCCGCCATAGGACTTCGTGAGCTCCTGCGTGCGAAGCGTCGCCATCAACGCCGGGTTTGTCCATGTCGACGCTCGTCAGCGCTGCCGTCTCGGCGCCGTTCCCGCGGGGATGTCACACCTGCAGTCACGGACACTGCGCGCTCCCCTTCGTCTGCGTCCGCGTCTGCTCGTTCCCGTCGATGGTGATGGTCTCCGCGGACTTCAAGTAGGTGAGCGTCCGGCCGATCGTCTCACGGCGGCATTCGTCAACCACTTTGACGGGTGTTCCGGTGACGACGTACCGCTCATCGGCGGTCGTGTAAACCAGGTGGTTGCCGGTGGTCGTGCGGTTCCGATCCCTGAGCGTCACGCCTTCGAACGCTTCGGCCCGCTCGAGGTCGTCCCCGGCCGAGCCAGCCGCGCCTTCCTGGCGTGAGGAACTCGAGGGCTTGAGGTACAACTCAATCCTCGCCGCCGTGATGTCCCCGTCGGTGCTGTTCATGTGCGCATTGCCCGTGTAGGTGGCCCGCCGATCGGCTTCTTCGTAGCGGAAACTCGACGCGGTGGAGATCGACCGTTTCCGCTCGGGCTTCTTGCTGGCGCCTGTCACGTTACGCACGTTCACCGTGGTCACCTCGTTCTCGGCCGTCAAGTCCCCCTTTGCGTCATCAAGGACGATGGTCCCCCCCTTCAGCGACTGGTCGTCCTGCCAGAGCTGTGCGTTTCCCCGGTAGGTGGCTTTGTGGGCGGCGCCGTCATAGTCGAGCGCTTCGGCGGTGACATTGATCGGCCGGTCCGGCTTGAACATCGATGGCAGTCGAGCCGGTTGAGCTGCGTCGGCTTTTGTGGTCGGCTGGACGACGCTCTTCACGTCCCCCGAGGCACTGAGATGGGGACCAGCCAGCGTGACATCGACCCGCGTGGCATCGATCGTCAGCCGCGCGTTCACCACTCGTGGCCGGAGCAGGCCGGGCTCGGACCCGGTCAGCTCCAGAATCCCCTTCGCCAGGTCGTATCGTCCTTCGGCCGCATCGCTGGTCATCTCCCCGTCCACGAAATGAACCCGTCGCGAGAATCTCGCCTCACGAAAGCCGGCCATGCCGGGCTCGAGCGCGACATCCAGGATCGCGGCACTGGCCTCACGGTTGATTGACGGGCCCGCCTCACGGTATTCGACGTCGCCCGTGAACCGCGCCTGAGTCAACCCTCGAGGCGCCTCGCCGGTGGAATCCATGACGTCGGCTTCAATGGTCCGGGCCGGCACGGCACTCTCCGCGGGCAACGTCAAGACGACCGATTCCCGCGCGCTCATCTCGATTGGGGTCAGTCCGTCGGGGGCGAATGTGACGTGAATGCTGTTTGCTGTGATGCGTCGGCCTGCGTTCTCGGCGGCGCCCGCCAGGACGATCGCGCTCTCGCCGTTCAGGACTGCCCGCTCGATCGAGTGGCCGTCGGCGCCGTACGTGAGGTCGATATCGCGGCCCGTCAACTCCTTCAAGCCGCCGCTGACCGCGTTGTCGATCGCGATCCGTGAGCGTCCCCGCAGCTCCATCAACCGAATCTGTGTCTCGTCCGGCGTCAGGTGCGCCACAGCCAGGTCGGCCTCCATGTTCTGGCCGTCGCGCTGCAGCGTGACGTCGCGATCGAAACGGATGGTTCGCTGCTCCCCCTCGGGCCCCTGACCGCCCTGTTCAGCCGCGGATCCGCGCGAGAAGGTCGCCGACCCCGAAGCGATCTCGACCGAACCCATCCCGCGCTCATCGGGAGCGACGTGCACGACTGCCTGATTGGCAATCACCAGCACATCGCGGACCGTGTTGTAAGACAGTCCGACACCCGAACCAGTCAGCCGGCCTCGGGAAAATTCGACCGGGCCCGTGGCGCGCACCGCTCCGTCCCTATCGGAATAGTTCGCATGATCGGTGCGCACGGTCAGGCCATCCGACGCCGTCAGCCGCACGTCACCGTTCAGTTGAAGAAGGGATTCGTTCTGACCGACGCTGCCCTCGCGAGCCGTGACGGTAAAGGTCCGCCCCCCGGCGCGCTCGTCGGCGTTAATCGTGACGCCGATCAATTTCGTGGCGCCGTCAGCGTAGGTCAACTGTCGTTCGTAGGCGACCCGCACGTCCTCGCGAGACAGCCTGAACCGCTCCACCCGCCCGCCCGTGACCTCGACAATTGCCGACGGGTCGGTTCGGACAGCCGCGCCCGGTGACGGCTGCGCATCCCGCTTCTTCAGCGCGAACACCACGACCACGGCGAATCCCAACGCCGAAATCGCGATCGCCAGCCGGGCGCGCTTTTGCCATCGGCTCATGGTTCGGGAATGGACTCCTTACCCAATCTCCGCCTTTGAATCAGCGACCTTGAAATCCCACCGCATTCCGAGCGGCGAGCGGCCATTCGAACGGGAATCCTGCGGTTCGACCGTCAATCCGCCATCTGCAATCTGAAATCTGCAATGCTCAGTTCCGTGTACGTCTCCCCGTTGTACTGATTCTGCTCCAACGAGAATGCCACGTCGAGCGCGCCGCGGTGCCCGGTGAGGTGGTCGTGGCGCTCGGCCGCCCGCCAGGCAATGGCGCGAAAAATGCGGCCTTCCTGCTTCAATGCCATCTTCAGGTGACGCTCCTTGAGCTTGCGGGGACCATCCACGATTTCCACCCGGCGAGCCGCGAACACGGGACGCGGGTTGCCGGCGCCAAACGGCGCAAGCGAGGCAACACCCGACGCCACGCCGGACGTGATGCCCCGGAACGTCAAATCCCCATCAATCCGTAGCCGCGGCATCAGGTCCTGCGGCGTCAGGGTCTCATCTGCCACGTCGTTGATGGCCGACCGGAATTCGCGGATGCGATCGGCATCAAGAGCAAGGCCCGCGGCCTGGCGGTGACCGCCGAATCGCACCAGCAGATGCGCGGTGCGCTCCAGCGCCCCGAGCATGTCGAACGCGGTGATGCTCCGGCACGACCCTTGTGCGATCCCGTCCTCGACCGACAGCACGATGGCCGGACGATGAAACGCCTCGACGAGCTTCGAGGCGACGATGCCAATGACGCCGCGATGCCACGACTCGCCTGCCACCACGAGGACGGAGCGCGCGCCGACGTCGGGATCGGATTGCACGATTTTCCTGGCAGCGGCCAGGATGGTCGCTTCCTCGAGCTGCCGCCTCACATTTTCGCCGTCGAGCTGAACGGCCAGGGCGCGCGCCTCGTCGGCCATCGCGTCGTCACCGGCCAGCAGCAGGCGCGTAGCCAAATCCGGCGTGCTCATCCGACCGGCGGCGTTCAGTCGGGGCGCCAGCATGAAGGACACGTGATATCCGTCAATGGCCTTGCCGCTGAGGCCGGCCACATCGAGCAATGCGCGCAACCCTATCTTGTGCGGACCGCGGGACAGCAGATCGAGCCCAATTTTCGCGATCACGCGGTTTTCGCCGACGAGCGGCACGACGTCCGCCAGCGTCCCGATGGCCGCGACCTTGACGAATCCGGGCAGCCAGGTCCCGCGTCCAGCCTCCCGGCAGAGCGCCTGAACGAGCTTCAGAGCGACGCCCACACCCGCCAGGTGCTTGTCCGGATAGCGGCAATCGTGGCGTTTGGGATTGATGACCGCGAACGCGGGCGGCAGCTCGACGTCCGGCTCGTGATGATCGGTGACGATGAGATCGATCCCGAGCTCGCGTGCGCGCCGGGCGGCGTCAGCGCCGCGGATCCCGCAATCGACCGAGACGACCACGGCGACGCCGCCGGCGTGCAATCGATCGATGGAGGCGGGCTGCAGGCCGTATCCGTCGCGCAACCGCTCGGGGATGAAGTGCACGACATCGGCGCCCAGCAGCTCCAGAACGCGCCGCACGATCACCGTCGACGTCACGCCGTCGACATCGTAGTCGCCGTGAACCGCGATCCGCTCGCGACGCGCGATCGCGCCGAGGATGCGATCGACCGCGACCCGCATGTCGGTCAGCGCCATGGGGTCGTGAAGGTGGTCGAGCGAGGGGCTCAGGAATTTCTGCGCCTGTTCGGCATCCCCCAAACCACGCTGACACAGCAACCGCGCCACAGTCGGGTCGATTTGCAAAGCAGACGCCAGCGCTATCGACGCGGCGGTGTCACACGGCTGGGGATCCCAGCGTGCCGAAATCATGCGCGGCTCGCACAGAGATGGTCAGGTTGCGTCACTTGTTTTCACCGGTTTTGCGCGATCGTCGTCAACGAATGGTCGGTCGATCTTCAGCGCGCACGGGCGCCGGCGCTCTCGGTCGTGCGACCGAGCCGTTGTCCGAGCGACCGTGCCGTTCCCGCGTCGTGCACTAACTACCCTCGTCCACGAATTCGACGCCCAGCCGCCCCATGTTGCGGAACTTGTCGTATCGACGCGACAGCCGCACGTCGCGATCCAGGGCGCTCACCTCCGCAAGAACGCGTTCCAGCACCCCGTCGATGATCCGCACCGACGCCGCGGGATCGGTGTGCGCGCCGCCGATCGGTTCGGGCACAATCTCGTCGATAATCGCGGCCTTCAGCAAATCGGGCGCCGTCAGCTTCAGCGCTTCGGCTGCATCGACCTTTTTCGCCGGACTGCGCCAGAGGATGGCCGCGCACCCTTCGGGCGGAATCACGCTGTAGATCGCGAATTCGAGCATCAGGACCCGGTCGCCGACCGCGATGCCCAGCGCGCCGCCACTGCCTCCCTCGCCGCTGACGATCACGATGATGGGTGTATCGAGCAGCATCATGTCGCGCAGATTCACCGCGATGGCTTCGGCCACGCCGCGCTCTTCGGATTCGATGCCGGGGTAGGCAGCTGGCGTGTCGACGAACACAATCACCGGCCGGCTGAACTTTTCAGCCAGCCGCATGGCGCGCAGCGCCTTGCGGTACCCCTCCGGGCGCGCATAGCCGAAGTTCCTGAAAATCTTGTCCTTGGTGTCCCGGCCCTTGACGTGGCCGACGACGAGAACCGGCTGATTCTTGTAGTCCGCGAACCCCGTCATGATGGCGTGATCGTCTGCAAAACGGCGGTCGCCGTGGATTTCGACAAACCCGCTGAACAGCTGCGGGATGATGTCTTCGAGTCCCGGACGGTTGGGGTGCCGTGCCACCAGCACACGCTGCCAGGGCGTGAGGTCCCGATACAGGTCGCGCCGAATTATCTCGAGGCGCCGCTTCATCAGCTCGATTTCCCGCTCGCGCGCATCCGTGCGCGGGAGAGCGCTCAGCGCCTCGAGTTCCTTCAGGACCGCGCCGATCGGCTCCTCGAAGTCCAGCGTCTCTAGCGCCATCGCCGATCCATCACCGGAGCTCCACCGACCCGACACCGACCACCTGCTCCACCTCCGCAATCAACGATGGGGACGGACGGACGCGAATCTGGGCCGACACGTCGGCGCGGACCCGCAGCTGTTTCGGGGCCGCCGGCAACTCGATGACGAAGGACACGCGGCGATCCCCCCGATGCCGGGAGAAGATTTCTTCCAAGGTCTCGAACAGCCCGCGATCGGCTGGTTGCCGGACACAAATCGCGACCTCTCGCGTCAGCCGCTCCCTGACGCTCTCGAGCGGCACGATCTCCGATGCCAGAATCCGTACCGACTCCTCGTCGCGTTCCAGCTTCCCGCGAACCAGCACGAGCGTTCCGGCTTCGATCAGCGTCGCGCTTCGCTGAAACGCCTCGGGAAAGGCGATGACCTCGACGCTCCCCTGTGCGTCTTCGACGGTGAACACGGCCATGCGGTCGCCCTTTCGCGTCTTCAACAGCCGGCACGCGGCGATGATCCCCCCGATGCTGGTGTCAGGCTCGATCGGTTTCGGACCGCCCGCGCTCCATGAGTCCGAGCGCGACCCGTTTGCGGGGGCGTCCGCGAGCTCGGTCGTGGCCCTGGCACCGAATTCCTTCAGAGCCGCTGCGTAGCGATCGACGGGGTGACCGCTCCAAAATAGGCCGAGGGTCTCCTTCTCGAAAGTGAGCTGTTCGGTCTCGGTCCAGGGCCGGGCGTCAGGCAGCGCCATGGGGTGAAGACCCTGGTCCGCCGAGCCCTCGGCGACGGGCGCCGCGAACAGCTGCGCCTGGCCCTCGCTCCGGTCTCGCTGCACCCGCGCGCCATGCTCACACGCCGCATCGACGGCCGCGAGCAGCCGCGGACGCAACGCGGAGATCGGCAACGAATCGTAGTCAGCCTGCCCGCGCACGATCGAATCGAAGGCACCCGCTTTGGCCAGGCTCTCGAACACGCGCTTGTTCACGAGGCGCAGGTCGAGCTCCTCACAGAGCGCGGCGAGCGACGTAATGCGACCCTGCTTGCTGCGAACCTCCAGCAACGACGCCACGGCTCCTTCGCCGACGTTCTTGATGGCGGCCAGACCGAAACGCACCCCCTGGCCGGGCTCGACCGTGAACCGCAGCTGGCTCTCGTTGATGTCCGGAGGCAGCACCGGGATCCCCCGTTCGCGGCACTCGGTCAGGTACACGGCGAGCTTGTCGGTATTCTGAGCCTCGATCGTCAGCAGCGCGGCAGCGAAGTGCCACGGGTAGTTGGCCTTGAGGTAGGCCGTCTGGTACGCCAGCAGCGCGTAGGCGGTCGCGTGCGCCTTGGGGAAACCATACCCGGCGAAATGCTCCATCAAATCGAAGATGGTCCCGGCCCGCTTGGCGCTCACGCCGTGTCGCTGGGCGCCGCCGACGAACTTGGCGCGCTGCGCCTGCATGACGTCGGCCTTCTTCTTCCCCATCGCCTTGCGGAGAATGTCGGCTTCGCCGAGCGTGAATCCGGCGAGCTCCCGGGCGATGCGCATCACCTGTTCCTGATACGCGATGACGCCGTAGGTTTCCGAGAGAATCGGCTCGAGCTGCGGCAGCTCGTATGTGACTTCGGTCTTTCCGTGCTTTCGGGCGATGAAGTCGTCGACCATCCCGCTCCGAAGCGGACCCGGCCGATAGAGCGCGTTCAGCGCGATGAGATCGTCGAGGCGTTGAGGCTTGGCCTTGCGCAGGATGTCGCGCATGCCGCTGCTCTCGAACTGAAAGATGCCGTAGGCCTGACCGTCCTGGAAGATCTGATACGTCTTGGGATCGTCGAGCGGGATGCTCCCGATGTCCAGTTTCTCGCCCGTGGTCCGCTCGATCTCGACGACCGCATCGTCAATCAGCGTCAACGTGCTGAGGCCCAGGAAATCCATCTTCAGAAGACCGATGCGCTCGATCTCCTTCATCGACCATTGGGTCGTGATTTCGTCGCGCGCACCCTTGTAGACGGGCGCGTATTCCGTAATCGGCCGGGGGGCGATCACGACGCCGGCCGCGTGCACCGAGGCATGCCTCGTCATCCCTTCGAGCCGTCTGGCAACGGCGAGCAGCTCTTTCACCCGCGGATCGGTCTGCTCCATCTCCCTCAACGCCGGATTTTCCTCGAGGGCTTTGTCGAGCGTCATATCCAGGGCGGCAGGGATCTGCTTGGCCACCTTGTCCACATCCGCGAAGGGCATCTCGAGCACCCGGCCCACATCGCGTATGACCGCCTTGGCCTTCATCGTGCCGAAGGTGATGATTTGAGCCACGTTCTCGCGGCCGTACTTGCGGGTGACGTATTCGATGACCTCTCCGCGTCGGCGCTCGCAGAAGTCCATGTCGATGTCGGGCAACGACACCCGTTCGGGGTTGAGGAACCGTTCGAAGATGAGATCGAAATGCAGCGGATCGATGTCCGTGATGCGGAGGCAGTACGCGACCAGGCTGCCGGCGGCCGACCCGCGACCCGGCCCGACCGGAATCCCCTGTTCGCGGGCGTAGCGGATGAAGTCCCACACGATCAGGAAGTACCCCGGGTACTTCATCTGCTTGATCATCTCGATCTCGTACGAGAGACGTCGCTCGTACTCGTCGATCGTGTGCCTCAGGGCGCCGGCACCCGCCAGTTGGCGCAGACGCTCGAGCCTGTCCTTGAATCCCTCTCGGACCACCAGTTCGAAGTACTCGTCGAGCGAGTAAGGCGCAGGTACGTCGAAGTTCGGGAGATAGTTCTCGCCCTCGCCCAGCCGGACGTCGCAGCGATCCGCGATACGAACCGAGTTCGCCAGGGCCTCGGGGAAGTCCTTGAACGCCTCCGCCATCTGCTCGGCGGTCTTCAGAAAGAAGTTGCGGCTTTCGTACCGCATCCGCTTGGGATCGCTGAAGGCCTTGCCGGTGCCGATGCAGAGCAGGATGTCATGGGGGTGCGCGTCGGTTTCGCGCACGTAGTGCACGTCGTTCGTGCACACCAGCGACAGCCCGAGGTCGCGCGCGATGGCCGGCAGACCCGCGTTGACCACCCGTTGATCGTCGATGCCGTGCCACTGGAGCTCGAGAAAAAAATTCTCCCGGCCGAGGATGTCCCGGTACGCGGCCGCGGCTTCGACGGCCTTCCGTTCGTGCTGGTGCGAGAGCCCTTCGGCCACCTCGCCCTTGAGGCAACTGCTCAACCCGATCAGACCGGCGGAGTGCGCGGCCAGCAGCGCCTTGTCGATGCGAGGCTTGTAATAGAAACCCTCCGTGTATCCCGCCGACACCAGCTTGATCAGGTTGTGATAGCCCTCGCTCGTCTCTGCGAGCAGGACCAGGTGATTGGCAGTTTCCCCCGGGTTGCCGCTCTTCGTCCGCCGATCGCCCGGGGCCACGTAAACTTCGCAGCCGAGGATTGGCTTCACCCCTCTCTGCCGTGCGTGATCGTGGAAGATCACCGACGAGAACATGTTGCCGTGCTCGGTCACGGCGAGAGCCGGCATCTTCAGCTTCTCGGCCTGATCCAGCAGCTCGTCGATGCGGCACGCGCCGTCGAGCAACGAGAACTCGGTATGCAGGTGAAGATGGACGAAGTCGGCCACTCTGTAACCCCTAACCCCGGACCCCTAGCCTCTAACCCCTAACCCCTAACCCCTAGCCTCTAGCCTCTAACCCTGTCACTCCCACTCGATCGTCGAAGGAGGCTTCGAACTGATGTCGTACACCACGCGGTTGATCCCCCGCACCTCGTTGACGATACGCGAGGAGATGCAGCCGAGCAGCTCGTGGGGGAGGCGCGCCCAGTCCGCGGTCATCCCGTCCCGGCTCTCCACGGCTCGAATCGCGACCGTGTATTCGTAGGTCCGCTCGTCGCCCATGACGCCGACACTTTGAACCGGCAGCAGGACGGCGAAGCTCTGCCAGAGACGCGCGTACCACCCGGCTCTTCTGACCTCCTCGGCCACAATCGCGTCGGCGCGGCGGAGCAGGTCTAGCCGTGCTGGCGTGACTTCGCCCAGAATTCTCACCGCCAGGCCAGGCCCGGGGAACGGCTGGCGCACGACGAATTCCTCGTCGAGGCCCAGCTGGCGCCCGACCTCACGCACTTCGTCTTTGAAGAGCTCGCGCAGCGGCTCGACGAGCGACATGCGCATGCGTGCCGGCAGCCCGCCGACGTTATGGTGGCTCTTGATGAGCGAGGACTGCCCGACAATCGCCACCGACTCGATGACGTCCGGATACAGCGTGCCTTGTCCCAGAAACTCGACGTGTCCGAGCTTGGCCGCCTCGGCCTCGAACACGTCGATGAACGTGGCGCCGATGATCTTCCGCTTCTGTTCCGGATCGACCACGCCTTTGAGGCGCTCGAGAAACAGCGCCGAGGCATCGGCAAACACCAGCGGCAGGTTGAGCCGCTCGAAGCGCTTGCGAATCTGCGACGCCTCGTTCTGCCGCAGCACGCCGTTGTCGACGAAAATGCAGGTCAGGGCGTCGCCGACGGCTCGATGCATCAGCAGCGCGGCCACCGTCGAATCCACGCCGCCACTGAGGCCGCACACGACCCGCCCCTGCCCGACCTGTGCCCGCACGCGCCTCGTCGTCTCCTCCACGAAGGAGGCCATCGTCCAGTCGCCGGTGCAGCCGCAGACGCCGTACGCGAAGTTGCGCAGGATCGCGAGACCCTGCTCGGTATGAGCGACTTCCGGGTGGAACAACAGCGCGTAGAGTCGTCGGCCGGCGTCCGCCATGGCGGCAACCGGCGCGTTGGCGCTGGTTGCGGTCACCGCGAAGCCGCCGGGCGCCGCGGCCACGAAATCGCCGTGGCTCGCCCAGACGCGAATCTCCGGTGGAATGCCGACAAACAGTGCCGTCGGCTCAGCGACGCTCACGGTGGCGTGTCCGAATTCGCGCTGCGGCGCCGGGGCGACACGTCCGCCCAGCGTGTGAGCCATCAACTGCATGCCGTAGCAGATGCCGAGCACCGGGCTTCCCATCTCGAACAGCGCTGGATCACAGTGCGGAGCGCCCGCGTCGGATACGCTCTTGGGCCCACCGGACAGGATGATCCCGACCGGCGCCCGAGCGGCGATCTTGTCCGCCGGTGTCTCGGGCGGCCAGATTTCCGAATATACCGAAAGCTCCCGGAGGCGCCGGGCGATGAGCTGCGTGTACTGCGATCCGAAGTCCAGAACGATGATCGTCTGATGGCTCACGAAGCGGCCCGCCTGGGAACCTGAGCGTGTCTGAGGAGCGATGAGAACGGGAATAGACGCTATCTTAGACTATTTGTGATGGGTTGTATCGGTTCGTACCCGGTCTCGTGAGTTCATTAGGTCAGTTGCACGATCCACGTCGTCGTCATTGCGGCTCGTTGCGGTTCATGGCGACTCGTTTGTGATCATCCGTTAGCCATCGGTTAGCGGCCTCCTCGCTTTCTCCATGCAGCACCGCCCCGAGTCGAGCGGCGGCGTCCTGCTGGTCTTCGCGAAAGAGCACGCGCATCTCACACGCAGCACTCGCGCACGCGATGCCGTCCGCCCTGGCCCGTGATTCGTCGGAAGCTCGATATGCTGAATGCATAGCGTCAGCGGTGGACCGCCGGCGCTGTCCATCTTCTTCAGCTAGCCGTCAGCAAAGAACGCGACCGAGCGACTGTCGGGCGACCTGACTGGTGAGACCGCCCCTTCGGTCCCCGCTAGCCCCTTCGCCGCCAGAGTATCCAGCGACCGTACCCAGATCAGCGTACCTCCCGACGCGTTCTGCGCCACGAAGGCCGCCTGACGCCCGTCGGGACCAAGAATCGCGTCGCTTCGACGGGACCGGACGCGCCGTAATGCCGAAATGGAAACTCGCACGAACCGACTGAATCGGTGGTATCGTGCCGATGGTTTTGGCTCGATGACGATTCGATGCCACGCTCAATGAGCAAGGAGGCACACGCTATGAAGACCGCCGTTCTCCACGCACTTGGCACACTCGCCCTCTGCGGGCTGTTTGTGTCCGCATGCAGTAGTCCTGCTCCGCAGCAGTCGGCCCCGCCGTCCCCTGCCGCAGACCAGGCAGCGCCGATGACGGCGAAGCCGGAAGTCAGCATCAATGCGGTGATGGTCGAGTTCGTCGATCACGCAGCACACAACCTGTGGAACGTCGAACAGGAAGGCAAGGCGCCCAAAACTGATGCGGACTGGGAGATCGTGGTCGAACACGCCGTGCAGATTGCTGCAGCGGGACCTGCAATTACGGTTGGAGGCACGGGCCCGAGCGATGCGGTCTGGATAAAGTCGCCGGCATGGCACAACTACGCGCAGCGAATGTCGGATGCCGGCGTGGCCGCGATGAAGGCCGCGCAGAGCAAGAACGTCGATGCTCTCATCAAGGCGAACGATGCACTCGTTGAATCCTGCGAGTCGTGCCACAAGGAGTTCAAGCCGGACTTGCCTACAGAGGGGATCGCTCACAAACACGTCGACTAGGACCGGTCTCATCAGCCAGCGTCACTGCAAAGGAGAAAGCCCCAGGGCGACAGCGGGGCGAATCCGGCGGCAGGACAAGCACGAAAGGGCCAGGAAATCCTGACCCTTCGTATAAGACGCTATGATAACCGTGTGAGCGCATATCCGACCACAAGATGTTGTAGTGCAACTGCCCTCATCTTCGTGCTCTCGATGCTCACGTCGCGGTCCGGAATGGCGCAGCACGGGCCGTCGGTCGGCGCCTCACTCTCGCTCTTTCCCGTCCGTGCGGTCTGGACACTCGCGCTCGACAACGCGCTCGTCGCGCCGCCTGGATATTCCCCGTCACATGTCTTCTTCCCCATCGAAGGGAATCGGCTGGTCGCGTACGAGCTGGAGCACGGACGCCAGACGTGGATCGCGTCGGTCCGTCCGATGCTCGAGCCCGTCGAAGGCGACGGCCTCTTGTTCGTTCACGAGGCGGGCACGGTGAAGGCGATTCGCATCAACGACGGCAGTACTGCCTGGGAGATCTCCGATCTGCCCCAGCTTGCGGTTGCGCCAGTCTGGGGCGACGGTCGGCTGATCTTGTGCACTGCGAGCGGCGAGGTCCTCGTCTTGCGCGCGCTCGATGGACAGCTTGTCTGGCGTCAGAACCTCGGTTCGCGCGCACACGCCCCGCCGGCGCTGGCGGCGAATCGCGCCTACGTCCCGCTGGACGATGGGCGGATCGTGGCGGTGAGCGTGGAGACGGGCGCTTCGCTGTGGGCAGGCCGTTTGCCCGAGCCGGCCACGGCGCTGCTCGCCGACACCGACCGCCTGTTCGCGGGATCGCGCGACAACTTCTTCTATGCGATCCGCGAGGAGGACGGCACCATCGCGTGGCGCTGGCGCACCGGGGCCGACGTCGTCGGTCTCCCGGTCGTCGATGATCGAAACGTGTACTTCGTGTCGATGGACAACGTCCTGCGGGCTTTGTCTCGACGGAGCGGCGTGCAGCAGTGGGTGCGGTTGTTGTCGCTCAGGCCGACGCGGGGGCCGTTGGCCATCGGGCGCACCCTGGTCGTGAGCGGCATCGCCCAGTCGCTTCCCGCCTACAACATGAGCGACGGCTCGCCGGCCGGGGAATTACCAGCGGCGGGCGAGCTCGCTGCGGCACCCGCCGTGGTCCGGAATTCACCCTTGGGATTGCCTCAGGTGCTCGTGGTGACCCGCGATCTCGCTCGAGGCGCCACTGCAACCCTTTTCGCGCGGCAGCTCGATCCACCGCTCTCCCCGTTCGTTCCTCCTCCCGGGGCGATCGAGGTCACCCCACCGCTGGGCGTTCCAGCCGAGTAGCCATTCGTGACCGTTCGCGTGCCTCGGACCGCCGGGCGGCGTGGTCGACGTACAAACCGGCATAGGTGGTGAGTGCGGTCAGCCCGAGATACTCGAACACGAGCCCGCGGATGAGGAGCGCCGCCAGTTGCAGCGGAAATACGGCGAGGCCGACGAGCGGGACGAACGCGATGAGGCCAACTCCAGACCACGCGAGTGCCGAAGCCAGTGTGGCCGCCACGACCAGGATCAGCACGACCGCGAACACCCGGGCGAGTTCGCGGAATTCTGCACGGATGAATCCGGCCACCGAACCGACCGCTTCGATCACCCCTCCGCCGTCGACGGCGAGGGCAATCTGCGTCAGCAAATACAGCAGGTTCACCAGCGTGATCCAGGCCACCAGCAGGCCGGCCGCCAGGGCCGCGACGAACGTCCACCCGAGCACCAGGAAGCGATCCGTGGCGGCGCGGTAGCCGTAGACGACGAAGCCGATGTAGGCGGCAGCGGATAGCCCGTAGACCACGATCAGCACCAGCCCGACTTTCAGATAGCGGCGAAACAGACGACCGGAGCCGTTGATGAATCGGTCCAGCGTGAAGCGGGATGCGCCACGGAACATCTCCAGCGTGATCGGTTCGTGTTCAATCGGTCCGGCGTCCCGATGCGCGGCCACGAGCACATCCACCGTTCCACCTTTGACCAGAAACATCAGAACCGATCCGCCCACCAAGACGACCGCAAATGCCGCGGCGAACGACACGAGCGCCGCCGGCTCGGACATCAGGACGGCGGCAAGCGTCGTCAGGACGTCGCGAAGCGAGCCCTGTAGCAGGTCGGCGAGATCGGCCCCGAGCAAAACGGCAACGAGAACCGCGGCGCCGAGCACGGGAACAGCCAGAAGGGCTTGAAAGGTCGTGCCGGCAACGAACTGGATCGCGACGGCCGGCCAGTTGGCGGCCGTGAGCAGCGCGCCGCGCTTCAACAGCAGCTTGAGGTGCATGGTCGGCCCAGGCCGGAGCTGCCACATTGTATGCTGTTCTCATCGTGTGGAAATCGTCCGCCCTCCGCCGGATCGTCGGCGCCGGGTTCGTCGCGGCCCTGGCGGTACTCGTCGGCGGCTCGACGCTCGAGCAGATCAGGTTCGGCACCTCTGATACGGCGGCGATTGCGCGCGTGGCAGCCGAAATCCAGGAGCGATTCGACGCGAGCGCGGACAACCTCACGGCGATTTCGAGGCGCGCCGCCGGTCAACCGGAGCTGATTCGTGGCGCCGCACGCGACGCGGCGGCCGCCGACAAGCTCTTTGACATTCTGGCCGCCTCGCTGCCGGACGACCAGACCCATACGGGCGTCACCATCTACGGCCCCGGACTGACGCCGCTCGCGTGGGTGGGGCACGTGACGGAGACGCCCAGCGCACTCGACGAGCGAGTCCCGTTCGTTCTCGCTGTCGGCGCGCTGGGACCGCGCCTCGTGTACGTGGAACCTGTCACCATTCCCCCCTCCAGCCGGGTCGGCACTCTGGTTGTCGAGCAGGTCCTCGAGCCCGTTCGTCCCTCTCCCTCGCTCAGCGACCGCTTCGTCCTCAGCACGTCGATTGCGCCCGTTACCCTTCGCGTCGGGGCTCTCACCCCGACGTCGGCATCCTCGGTGTTCCACGTCGTGTCGCGAGCGGGTGGAACACTGGTTGACGCCGAGGTGTCGCCTCGCGATATCGCTGAGGCGCGTCTTCGATGGCGGCGCGGCACAGCGGCCGGTGTCCTCGCCATTCTGGGGATGACGCTGTTGGGGTGTGCCGGCTGGCTCGTGCATCTCCGTCGTCGACCCGGGACGTGGCGCAACAACCTCCTGATTGCCGGGGGTGTTGCAGGCGCTCTCGTCATCTCGAGAGGCGTTCTGGGATCCGCCGCGACGCAAATTGATTCGACGATGGCCTACGAGGATCCGCTTGGCCTGCTGTTGACGTCGCTCGTCACCGGGGCCCTTGTGTGGCTCTTGATCGATCTGATCGAGGGCCGCCGTCTCACACGGCCTCGCGCCCGGCTGCTCCCATCGAGCGCCGGCGGTCGTGTCGCGCTCGTCTATGCCATCGCCGGTCTGGTCGACGCCGTCCTAATCGCCGTGTACAGCCGCTTTCTCGAGTCGGTCGTCTTCCGGACGCCCGTCGACCTGCTTCATTTCTCCCTGCATCCAGTTGACATCACGAGGCTGGGGCTCGCCTTCGCCCTCATCATGCTTCATGCGTCGGTCATCTGGGCCGCCGCCGCGGTCATTCGCCTGCCGCGCCTGTGGTGGCGGCTGCCACGTCGACGACTGCCCCACCCCGCGGCGATCGGCTGGCTAGCCGGAGCCTCGGTCGGAGTCGCGGCGGCGGGTGCTGTGGCGTGGGTCCCGCAGGCGATTGCGCTCGCCGCGGTGGCAGCCTGCGCCCTGTCGTTGGGTGGACTTCGCATTCGAGCCCGGCGGGTCTCGCAGTCGATGCGGCTCGCCGGGCTGTTTCTGGTACTCGTCGTCCCCTCCATCGCGATGTATCCGTCTCTGTCGGCGTCCGCGATCCGAGCCAAGGAAGAACTCATCGCCAGTGAGTACGGACCCCAGGTCGTGAAGCTTCGCGAGGATCTCCAGCAGCGGCTGGCACAAGCCCTCGAGCAGGTGGATGACCTGCCCGCCCTCCCGCAACTCGTGGCCGCGCGCGGCGACGATCAGGAGGCCAATCTGGCTTTCACTATCTGGTCGCAGACCGAACTCGAGCGCTTTCGGTTGACATCGGCCGTTGAGCTCTACAGCAGGGAGGGACAGCGTGTCAGCCGGTTCGCCCTGTTCCTTCCAGAATACGGTACGACGCCCTTTCGCGCCGTCAGCTGCGGCTGGGATGTTTCCGACGACGTGTCTCCGATTGGGGCGAGCGAATCGCACGTGTTGCGCGCCAGCCGGGGCATCTGCGTCGGCGGCCGGCTGGTGGGCGGCATCATCGTCCGCGCGATGCTGGACTATCGGACCCTGCCCTTCATCTCCTCGCGCAGTCCTTATCTCGAGTCACTGAGACCCGAGCGGGTGCAGCGCGCCGAGGGCGTCTCGGGACGGGACGTCGAGTTCGTGTTCTACGGTTGGAGCCGCGCCCCGCTTTTCGCGTCGGGCACCAGCGTCTGGACTCTCGCGGACGATGACTTTCAGGCGATGGTCGATTCGCGGACGCCGTTCTGGTCGTCCATCGATCGTGGCGACGCCGTTTTCCGCGTGCACCTGATGAACGACCGGGGCGGCATCTACGCGCTGGGCTACCCGGTGCTCACGGTATTCGGCCATCTGATCAACCTCGCCGAGCTCGTCACGCTGGTTCTCGTTCTGTTCGTCCTCCTGCTCGCGGCCGCGACGATCTTCAACAGCTTCTTCTCGAGGACGCCGACGACCGGGCGCGCCCTGCTGCGCGAGATCAGATCCAGCTTCTACCGCAAGCTCCGGCTGGCGTTCTGGGCGGCATTCGTCCTCCCCGTGATCGTGCTGGCGCTGGCCACCCGCGCGTACTTCGCGACCGAGCTCACCGCTGGCATCGAGGAAGCGGCGGCGCGCACGGCAACAGTCGCCCAACGCCTCGTCGAGGATTACGCCGCGCTGCAACAGCGCGGGGCCGGCGGGCTCGACACGCTCGACGACGACATCATGCGGCTCGTCAGTCGCGCCATTGACGAGGACGTGAACCTGTTTGACGGCGCAAGCCTTCAGGCGACGAGCGCCCTCGACTTGTACGCGTCGCAGCTCCTCTCCAGGCGTACACCGGCGGAGGTCTATCGCCGGCTCGTCCTCGAGCGCGCCCCCACCTATGTCGGCGAACAGGACGTCGGCACGGTGAGGTACCTCGTGGCCGCCGCGCCGGTGCTCGGCGAAGGCATCGTGACGGTCCCGATCACGCTGCGTCCCATGGAGCTCGAGCGGCAGCGAGACGAGCTCGACCGGCGCGTCTTGTTTGCCGCTGTGTTCTTCAGCCTGCTCGGGCTGGGTGCCGGCTTCTGGATGGCCGAACGCATCGCCGATCCTGTCAACAGGCTCACCCGCGCCACCCGCCGCATTGCCAGCGGCGATCTGAATGCGCGCATCGCCACGACCTCGGCCGACGAGCTCGGCCGCCTCGTCGCAGACTTCAATCAGATGGCCGCCGACCTCCGGCGGCAGCGCAGCGAGCTCGAACGCACGCAACGCTTGGAGGCGTGGGCCGACATGGCGCGGCAGGTCGCTCACGACATCAAGAATCCGCTGACCCCTATCCAGCTTTCAGCCGAGCACGCTCGTCGCGTCAACATCGATCACGGCCGCCCCCTCTCACCGGTGCTCGACGAATGTGTGACGGCGATTCTGGGTCAGGTCCGGCTGCTGCGGCAGATCGCCGCAGAGTTCTCGAGCTTCGCGTCTTCTCCCACGCCGAGCCCAGAGCCCACCGTGCTCCCCGCTCTGATCGACGAAGTCGTCGAGCCCTACCGGGCTGGACTCGCCGATCGAATCGCCATCGTCGTCGACGCCCCCGCCGACGTGCCGCGGGTGGCCATCGATCGCACGCTGTTCGCGCGCGCGCTCACGAACATCCTCGAAAACGCGCTCCATGCGATGCCAGGCCAGGGCAGGCTGACGATTATCGTTCGGCCGGGTCCGGGCCGCCCACCCGCGGTTGGTGCTGACGCTGCCCCACTCGAACGGACCGTCGATATCGAAGTCACAGACACGGGCGTGGGCATGGACGACGAGGCCCTCGCCAGGATTTTTCAACCGTATTTTTCGACCAAGGCGACGGGAACGGGACTGGGTCTGACGATCGCGAAGCGAAATGTCGAGTTGAACCGCGGCACGATCGACGTCAAGAGCGCACGGGGTGTGGGAACGACGGTGACAATCACATTGCCTGTGGAGTGACCTCGAGCGGCCTCAGCGCTCAACGCGCCGAGACGTCGTGCGCGGGCGGATCGATCGTGACCGCGTGCGGAGACTTGTCCTGATCGGGTCGATCTCCCCGGTGGCGGATCCGCGCGATCGCCATGCCCACGAACGCGGACGCGAGGTAAGAGTACGCCAGCACGACGAGCACCACGCGGGGATGCGTCGCGATGAGCGCAATTCCCGCGGCGATGAGCAGCACGACGGTGTAGGACCGTGGACTCTGCAGGTCGAAGGTCTTGAAGCTCCGGAACCGGATCGTGCTGACCATGAGCGCGGCCGGCACGAGCACCATCGCGAGCGCGGGCAGAGCGGCGCGATAGTCTGTCAGTCCCCAGGGATAGGCGAACACCGTCGCGGCCGGCACAGCCGCGGCAGCTGGACTCGGCATCCCGACGAAGTACCGTTTGTCTCCGCCCATGCCGGCCTGGATGTTGAACCGCGCCAGCCGCATGGCGGCGGCCGTCAGGAAGAGGAAGCCAGCCAGCCAGCCGAGGCGCCCGAGCGGCTGCAGCCCCCACGAGAACGACAGGATGGCGGGAGCCATGCCAAACGAGATCACGTCGGCGAGCGAGTCGAACTCGACGCCGAAATCGCTCGCCGAGCCGGTCATCCGGGCGATGCGGCCGTCGAGCATGTCGAGCACGATCGCGAAACCGATGAAGGGCGCGGCCGTCTCGAACTCGCCGCGCATCGCGTAGACGATACAGGCGTAGCCGCAAAACATGTTACCGAGGGTGAACAGCGTGGGCAGGATGTAAACCCCGCGGCGGAAACGGCGCCGCGGCCGATCGGCCGCTCGCCGCAGAAATCTTAGACGCCCTTCCTGGTGAGTCAGCATGGATGGAATGTCGGCCCTTGGAAAATCTGTGAAGCCTACCCCCGGGGACCCTCTTCGCAGTGTAGCATCGCGATGACGGTTTCGCCGCCCCGCACGGCGTCGCCCACTGACACGGCCAGCGTGGCATCGAGCGGAACGAACACATCCATTCGCGAGCCGAACTTCATGATACCGAACCGCTCGCCGGCGCGCACTTCGGCGCCGGGCTCGACGCGGCAGACGACGCGGCGCGCGAGGATGCCGACGATCTGACGTGCAACGATCGGCTGTCCACAGTGCTCAATCCAGATCTCGCTGCGTTCATTGGCGGCGCCGGCGTCGTGCCGGTAGGCCGGCAGAAACCGTCCGCGCTTGAACGTCACCTGGGTGACGCGCCCGGACGCGGGAATCCGGTTGACGTGCACGTCCATCGGCGACAGAAACACGCTGATCTGCTGCCAGGCGCCAGGCGGCGCGACCACGGCGACAGCAGGTCCCGCGACGAGCACGCGGCCATCGGCAGGCGAGAGCACGACGTGAGCCCCTGACGGCGCGTGCCGCTCCGGGTCCCTGAAGAAATACACAAAGAATCCGCCCAATCCGACGAACACGACGGCAACCAGCGGAAACCCAGTCAGGGCCGAGATCAGCGCGAAAGCGAGCGCGCCGCCGAGGAACGGCAGCACCGCAGGATCGAGGCGCACGGAAATATTCTATGGGTTCTGACGACTGCGCAGGGTCTGGACGTGTTTGGTGAGGTTCTGGGGCTCTAACGACGGAGACCCCTGGGCAACCCTCAGAACCTCGCCAAACCGTGCAACGATGTAAGAGCTTTAGCGCTGTCGATGCCGCCGGAGAATGTCCTCCATGCGGTCCTTGATTTGCAGCTTGCGCTTCTTCAGTGTGGCTTCTTCGAGTTGCTCGGGCTGTGAGAGGTAATGTTTGGAGGTGAGTTCGCTCAGCCGATCTTCGAGTTCGTGGTGTTTCGCAAAGAGGTTGTGGAATTCTTCGTCCGTCTGCAGCAACTGATCCTTCAAGTCCTGCGACCCATTCATGCTCGCCTCCTTGACCGGTGCCGTCGTTCTGGCCGAAAGCTAACACAACGTTTGGGGCGTTTCAAGATCAGCCGTCGCGAGGCCGCTCACGAAGGCCCTCGCGCCACAGGATAATCGCATCCTCCACCGGCTTCGTGTAGTACGCGTGCCTGACGCCGGCCACCGCGAATCCCAGCCGTTCGTACAACAGGCGCGCGGCGTCATTCGAACGCCGCACTTCCAGCGTGGCCCGCACCGCGCCGAGGCGGACGCCCTGGCCGAGCACATGATCGAGGAGCGCCGTCGCGACGCCCCGGCGCCGATACCCCGGCAGCACCGCCAGGTTGTTGATGTGCAATTCGTCGACCACGTGCCAGAACGAACAGAACCCGATGGCGTGGCGGTCGAGTGTCCGCGCCAGATAACAGTATGAGACGTCCGGTTTATCGAGCTCCGCCACGTACATCTCACGCGTCCACGGATTGGTGAACGATGTCTCTTCAATCGCCACGACTTCGTCGATCTCGGAGACCGATGTCAACGGTTCGATGATCCAGTCGCTCATCACGTCAAACCGTCGGGACGTTCCAGGAAGGTGTTCTCGCCGCTGCCGGCGCGTCTGTCCCTGTCGACCTCGGCATCAGGGCGCCGCACGTACAACGGGTGCACCGCGGCCGGATCGATGGTGTCGCCCCGCCCGGCGCGCACGACGGCCATTCGGCCGATCGTCCCCGCCAGAAGCGGCGTCGGGGTC
Organism: Vicinamibacterales bacterium; assembly: GCA_035537875.1. GTDB lineage: Bacteria > Acidobacteriota > Vicinamibacteria > Vicinamibacterales > CAVVIG01 > DATLLJ01. The sequence continues at coordinate 106,208 of DATLLJ010000070.1, forward strand.
ACGACCGTCCATGCGGCACGGCCTGGTCGCCCGATCGTGTCGGCGTAGATGGCCGCTCCGTCGCCGACAAAGGTCACTGGCGCGTCGGAGATCTGCGGGCTCCACCTCATGAGCGTCGCGTCTGGATGGCCCACGCTCGGCCCTTCCACTTCCACGAGGCGACCCGGTGAATGAACCGGGGCCTCGAGGACGCGGTAGAGTCCAGTGAAGACATCCCGCCGGCGGGCGTCCATCCAGGCAGCCACGAAGCTCCCCGGCTGGGCCTCCGCGCTGTACGCAAGCGCCTCGAGCGCCGACACGGCAACGATTCGGCGGCCGGTAGCCACCGCCAGACCCTGGATTGTGGCGATGCCGATCCGCAGGCCCGTGAACGAGCCCGGCCCAGAGGCCACGGCGAACAGATCGACGGCGCGGACAGCCAGCCCGTGCGCCGCCGCCAGCGTCGTGAGCTCATGGGGCAGCCGCTCGGCATGCCCGCGCGAACCGTCGCCGCGGCGCTCGTCGATGACACGATGGTCATCGACGAGCGCTACGCTTCCATCACGTGTCGTCGTGTCGAGCGCGAGCACATACATGGCAATCACGTCGCGGGGCATCCGTGGCTCACGGAACCCGAATCCGCACGCCGTCCGTCCCAAACGCGTCGGGTAGACTAAGAATATGTCAACGTCGCCAACGGGGGCGATGCGCCAGTATCTGGACGCCAAACAGCAGCATCGCGACGCCATCGTGTTCTTCCGGATGGGCGACTTCTACGAGATGTTCTACCAGGACGCTCTCGTCGCAGCGCGCGCGCTCGAGTTGACGCTGACCTCACGATCCAAGGACGCCGACGGCGGGGCCATCCCCATGTGCGGCGTCCCCTTTCATGCCGCCGACAGCTACATCGCGCGGCTGGTCAAGAAGGGCTTTCGGGTCGCCATCTGCGAACAAGTCGAGGATGCCAGAAAGGCCAAAGGGCTGGTCAGGCGTGAAGTCGTTCGGGTCGTCTCGCCGGGCACCCTGACCGATGCGGCGTATCTCGATGCCCGAGAGCCGCTGTTCCTGATGGCGGTGGCGCCCGGGCGCCAGGGACCTATTGGCGTCGCGCTGCTCGATCTTTCAACCGGTGAGTTCACGGCGACCGAGTACGGCGGCCTCGACGGCGCGACGACTCTGGCTGACGAGATTGCGCTGCTTCGACCCCGCGAAATCATCGTCCCCGATGGCGTAGACCTGGCGACCCGGCTCCCCGGCATCGCCGGCTCGCCGCTTCCCGTCACCCCCATCGACGCGTGGATCTTCGACGGCGAGTCAGCGCGCCGCGCGCTCCTCGATCAGCTCCGCGTCGGCGGCCTGGAAGGCTTCGGTCTCGAGTCGCATGGCGCCGCGGTCGGCGCCGCCGGCGCGCTCGTGCAGCACCTGCGTGGCAAGCAGAAGCTCGATCTGGCGCATGTGCGGGCGATCCGCTATCGCGAACGCGCCGACTCACTGCTCATCGACTCGACGACGCTGCGACACCTCGAGGTTGTGGAGGGCTCCGATGGCAGCCGCAGCGGGTCGCTGCTGGACGAGATCGACAGGACCGTCACGTCCATTGGCAGCCGCCTGCTGAGATCGTGGCTGCTTCGCCCGCTCGTCGCCCTCGAGCCGATTCGCGACCGCCTGGACGCCGTCGAGGAGCTGGCATTCCGGACGACCGAGCGCGGCAAGTTCCGCGACGCCCTGAAAGCCGTCCAGGACCTGGATCGGCTGGTCGCACGCGCCGCCCTGGGAACAGCCGGACCGCGCGACTTCCTCGGCCTCAAGAACTCACTGACCGTGGTTCCGCGCGTCCGGACGCTGCTCGCCGACCTTCACGCACCGCTGCTCCAGTCCCTGGTGGCCGAGCTCGACGATCTGGCGGACGTCCGCGACAGCATCGAGCGAACGATTCTCGATGCCGCGCCTGCGCAGGCGCGGGATGGGGGGGTGATCCGCGACGGTATCGACGGCGAGCTCGACGAGCTCCGCACGATCAGCCGATCGGGCAAACAGGTGATCGCCGAGATGGAGGCGCGCGAGCGGGAGCGGACGGGCATCGGATCGCTCAAGGTCCGCTACAACCGGGTGTTCGGCTACTACATCGAGATCTCGAACGCCAACCTTGGCGCGGTGCCCTCCGATTACCACCGCAAACAGACCATCGCGGGCGGCGAACGATTCGTGACGCCCGCGCTGAAGGAGTACGAAGACAAGGTCGTCGGGGCCGACGAGCGCATCCTCGAACGGGAGCTCGAGATTTTCGAGAAGCTCAGGTGCGCCGTGGCGGCCGAAGCGGTGCGGATCCAGTCGACGTCCCGGGCGCTGGCCGCGCTCGACACCCTGTCGGCGCTTGCCGAAACAGCCGCCATCAACAACTACACGAAGCCGCACGTCCACGACGGAGACGATCTCGTGGTGGTCGACGGCAGGCATCCGGTCGTCGAGCGACGGGTCGCATCGGCCGGCGATTCGTTCGTGCCCAACGACCTCCACCTGAACGCCAGCACCTCGCAGCTCGTCATCCTCACCGGTCCGAACATGGGGGGCAAGTCGACCTATCTCCGTCAGACGGCCCTGCTGGTCGTGATGGCGCAAGCCGGCTCGTTCGTGCCCGCGCGGGAGGCCAAGCTGTCACTGGTGGATCGGATCTTCGCGCGGGTGGGCGCTTCCGACAACATCGCGCGAGGACACTCCACGTTCATGGTCGAGATGCAGGAAACCGCCAACATCCTGCACCATGCGACGTCACGCAGCCTCGTGGTGCTCGACGAAATCGGCCGGGGCACGGCGACGTTCGACGGCCTGAGCATCGCCTGGGCGGTCGCTGAATACCTGGCGACGAACCCAAGGGCGCGCCCCAAGACGTTGTTCGCCACGCATTACCATGAGCTGACCGATCTCGGAGAGGCCACGCCGGGCGTGGTCAACTTCCACGTCGCTGCGCGCGAGTGGAAGGAAGAGATTGTCTTCCTCAGAAAAATCGTTCCCGGCCGGTCCGACAGGAGCTACGGGATTCAGGTCGCGCGACTGGCCGGGCTGCCCTCCGTCGTGATCGACCGAGCCCGTGCGATTCTCGGGGCGCTCGAGCGCGACGAGCTGACACGGGGCGGTCGTCCTTCGGTCAGCGGAACGGCAACCGATCCGCAACAGCAGCTGGGACTGTTTCAGAGCCACCCGCTGGACGACCGGCTTCGTGAACGCCTGTCCGAACTCGATGTCGATCGGATGACGCCGATGGAGGCGCTCGCCTTGCTGGCCGATCTCAAGAGGGAGGCCCTCGGATGAGAGGATGGGTCCCGTGGGCAGCACTCGTGTTCATATGCGCCGCGTGCCACGATCGGCCCAGGCCGAACCCTGATGTCCTCGTCGTCGCCCTAGCGACGGGGCCGAACAACCTCGACCCTCGCGTCGGCCTCGACGACACCTCGCAGAAGATTGGAGACCTGATTTTCGACAGCCTGTTCGAGCTGGACGACCGGCTGCGCGTCTCGCCCAAGCTCGCGGAACGGCTCGATCACCCGACCGTGACCACCTACGTCGTGACGCTCAAACAGGGCGTGCGTTTCCACGACGGACACGAGCTCACTTCCGCAGACGTCGTTTACACGTTCGGCAGCTTCCTCGATCCCGACTTCGTCTCGTCCCGGAAGGGTGGCTACCGCGAACTGCATTCGGTCGAGCCGCTCGACCGGTATTCTGTGCTCTTCACGCTCGTTCGCCCCTTCACGTCATTCCCCATCAACTTGATCATGCCGATCGTCCCCGACGGCGCCGGCGCGGAGCTCGCGAGGAAACCGGTCGGCACCGGCCCCTACCGGTTCGTCCGCTACGCCGTGGACGACTTCGTCGAGCTCGCGCCGTTTGCCGACTACCATGGCGGGGCGCCGAGAAACGATGGGCTGATTCTCAAAGTTGTCCCCGACGACATCATGCGCGGCCTCGAGCTGCGCAAGGGCACGACCGATCTGGTGGTGAACGACCTGACGCCGGACATCGCCTTTCAGCTCGAGAGAAACCACCAGCTCGCGATGACTGAAGCTCCCGGCGTCGATTACCAGTACGTCGGGCTTAACCTGTCGGATCCCGTGCTCAAAGACGTCCAGGTCCGCCAGGCGCTCGCACACGCCATCGACAGCCGGTCCATCATCCAGTATCTGCGCCGAGGCCTGGCGCGACCGGCGGCCGGGCTGCTGCCGCAGCAGTCATGGGCTGCGGCCTCCGGCCTCGACGCCTACCCGTACGATCCCGCTCGCGCCCGCGCTCTTCTCGACCAGGCCGGCTACCGCGACCCGGACGGCGATGGTCCTTCACCGCGCTTTCGTCTCGGATTGAAGATCTCCAATGCCGTGGAGTTCAATCGTCTGCAGGCCGCCGTGATTCAGCAGAATCTTCGGGACGTGGGCGTGGATCTCGACGTGCGCACGTTCGAGTTCGCCACGCTGTTTTCCGACGTGCTGGCCGGCAATTTTCAGATGTACACCCTGCAGTGGACGGCTGGCTCGCTGGCAGACCCCGACATACTCAGGCGCGTGTTTCATTCGGCCCAGGTGCCGCCCGTCGGGTTCAACCGCGGGCACTACCGCAACCCTGAAGTCGACCGGTTGCTCGACGAAGCCAGCGCGTCGAGCGACGAACCTCGCCGGCTGGAGCTCTTTCAAGAGAGCCAGCGTCTGATCGCACGCGACGTTCCGTACATCAGCCTCTGGAACAAGACCAACTTCGTCGTCGCCCAGCCCTCGCTCGAAGGCGTGCACGTGTCCACGCTCGGCGACTTCACATTTCTGAAGGACGTCAGGCGCGCCCACGAGTAGAGGTCGGAGCGTTGCCCCGCACTTTTGTGATTTAATGTGCGGCGAATGGCGAAGAAGCCGTCGCGCTTCCTCCAGACTCCGATCGAACCGTTCGTTGTCGAAGCAGGACTCACGGCCGATCAGGTTCTTGCCAGGATGGAGCGCATCTCCTTCCAGGGCCGAAACCTTGCGACCGCACACCGGATCTGGCAGAAGATGCTGGAAGATGACGTCACGATCTTCCTGGGCATGGCCGGCGCGCTCTCGGCGGGAGGCCTTCGCCTGATCGTCGCGCACCTGATCGAAAACCGATACGTCGATTGTCTCGTCTCGACCGGCGCCAACCTGTACCACGATCTGCACGAAAGCCGTGGACAGCGGCACTACGTCGGGTCGCCGCTAGCCGACGACGCGGCCCTGGCCGACGACCAAATCGATCGTGTGTACGACACGTACGCGAGCGAGGAAGAATTCATCGAGAACGACAACTGGATCGCCGCCTACGCCGCCACCCTCGAACCGCGACCATACACGTCGCGGGAGTTTCTTTATCTGCTCGGCGGACATCTGTGGAAGACGACCGGCGGGAACGGCATCCTGACGGCGGCCTACCGCGCAAACGTTCCTATCTTCTGCCCTGCGATCGCCGACTCCTCGATAGGCATGGGCCTGTCGCAGGCCCGTCAGGTGAAGCCGGGCGCCGGCCACATCGACGTCATCGGCGACATCGTGGAGTCGGCAAACCTGGTCATTCGCCGGCCACGAACGGCCTCCGTCGTGCTCGGCGGCGGCACGCCGAAGAACTTCATCAACCAGGCGAGCGTTCAAGCCGAGTTCTACAGTTCCCGGGTCAGCGGGCACCGCTACGCACTGCAGATCGTGACCGACGTCCCGCATTTCGGCGGCGCGTCGGGATCGACGCTCGAAGAGGCCCGGAGCTGGGGCAAGCTTGCGACCGACGCCGCGCAGGTGTCGGTGCAGGCGGATGCCACCATCGCCCTGCCGCTCCTGGCCAGCGCTCTGGCCGCGACGGCCCCGGCGCCGCTCGCGCGCCGACCGCCGGCCTTCGCCCTCGGATCCCGCCTCATGACCATTGACGGCCTAACTGCCCCCCATGACCGCTTCGAGGAAGCGAATGAGCCTACCGTTTGAGTACGACCGGCTCGCTTCAGGCGAGTTCGGCGGAACCACACCCACCACGACAGACTTCGAACACGCCCGCGTCGCCATTCTCCCCATCCCGCTCGATCGGACGACGTCGTACGTGGCGGGCACGCGCAACGGTCCGCACGAAATCCTGGTGGCCTCGTCGCACATGGAGCTCTGGGACGAAGAAACCGAGACCGACGTGCACAGCATCGGCATCTTCACCCTTCCCGAGATGGAGTTCCCCTTGGCGACGATGGACGAGGTCGTCGAGGAAATCCGCCGCGTGGCAACCGAGCTCGTGTCGCGGGAGAAGTTCCCGGTGATCCTCGGCGGCGAGCATTCGATCACCGCCCCGGTCGTGGCCGCCGTCGCAGCCAAACACCCCGGCCTCTCGGTGCTCCAAATCGACGCCCACGCCGACCTGCGCGAGACATTCATGGGTTCGCCGCACAATCACGCCTGCGCCATGCGCCGCGTTCTGGAGTACGCACGCGCGACGCAGGTCGGGATACGGAGTCTCTCCACCGAGGAAGCGGCGGCGGTGCCAACGCTTCCCACCGAAGTCTTCTACGACTACAACATGCGGCGGCACGACGACTGGATCGACCGCATCGTCGACTCGTTGAGCGAGACCGTCTACATCACCATCGACTGCGACGGCTTCGATCCGGCTATCATGCCGGCGGTTGGGACGCCAGAACCCGGTGGCCTGACCTGGTACGAATCGCTGACGCTGCTCCGCCGGGTCATCGAGTCGCGGCGCGTCGTCGGCTGCGACCTCGTCGAGCTCTGTCCCTTGCCCGGCAACGTCGCGCCGAATTTTCTCTGCGCCAAGCTGATCTACAAGATTCTCTCGTATCGGTTCGGCAGCGAGGTCGCCAACAGAAAACGGCCGTGAGCCCCGTTCTACCGAGGTGACGCAATGAGAGCTCTGTTGACCATCGTCGTCGGTCTGTTCGTCATCTCGTTGGCCCAGGTCCGCGCCGGCCAGGACGCGGAACCCTGCCGGCCGGCCGGGAAGGTCCAGTTCGTCTGCGGTCAGGATGCCCCTGAGGATCTGGTGCTCATCCCGGGATCGCAGTGGCTGGTCGCTTCGGTTTTCTCGCCGAAAGGCGGTATCCGTCTGATCGACACGCAGAACAGATCGACCACGAATGCGTATCCGACCGCAGATTCGAGAGAGCGGTTCGACGCCGTGACCTACAAGACCTGTCCAGGTCCCCCTGGCGCTGAACAGAAAGGCAGTTTTCGGACTCACGGTCTTGCGCTTCGTCCGGCGAAAAACTCCGTCCATACGCTGTACGTCGTCCATCACGGCACGAGGGAGTCGATCGAGGTCTTCGAGCTCGATGCGCGCGCCAAACCGCCGACACTGACGTGGATCGGATGCGCCGTCGCCCCCGATCCCGTCGGGCTCAACGAGGTCGTGGCGTTGCCCGACGGCGGATTCGTGGCGACCGATTTCCTGGCTCGGGGGATCGACGCGGCCGCCCGCGGAAGAATGCTGGCGGGAGAAGCCAACGGTGCCCTGTGGGAATGGCAGCCGGGCACGGGATGGAAAATGATTCCGGGCAGCGAAGCCTCGGGCGCCAACGGCCTGGAAATATCGCCGGACGGACAATGGTTCTACGTCGCGGCCTGGGGGAGCCAGTCGTTCTTCCGCCTCTCACGGGGACAGACGCCTGCCAAAAGAGACTCGGTGCCGCTGGGATTCCGCGCAGACAACGTCCGGTGGGCGCCTGACGGGTCGCTCTTCGTGGCGGGGCAAGGCGGGACAGCGCCCGAGCAGACATCTAATGTGGTGAAAATCGATCCGATCACGCTGAGAGTGACCGAAGTCATACGTCATCCGAACAGCCCTGAGTTCGGCGCGGGTACGGTCGCTGTGCAGGTCGGCAACGAAATCTGGGTGGGTTCGTTCAGAGGCGACCGAATCGCACGCTTTCCGGCCACCCCTTAGCGACTACGTCTTCTTCAGGTTGTCCAGTGCCTTCTTGGCCTCGGCGTTGAACGGCGAGTCAGGGAATTCCTTCACGATTCGGTCGAAGGTCTGCTGAGCGTCTGCTGTCTTGCCCGCGTCGCGATAGGCCATCCCGAGCTGCATGAGGATGCCGTCAACCGGGAGGGGGCCATCGGTGAGCTGTGCAAGCTCCCGGAAAGTGTTGATCGCCGGCTCGTACTGCCCACTCTTCGCCTGAGCCTCAGCGATCGCGATGCGTGCCATGCGTCCGTAAATATGATCGGCCCCGGCGCGATCGATGACCTGCTGATACGCTGCAATCGCCTCCGCCTCGTTGCCGAGCGCGATCTGCAGCGTTCCCTCCTGGTATCTGGCGAAAATACCGGCGTCGTTGCCCGGGTAGGCATCAGCTGCGGCCTTGAACTTGACGACGGCGGCTTCGCCGCGGGCGCGTTCGGTCGCGAAGCTGGGGCCGGCCCCCGGGGTGCCGGGTGCGACGGGAGGACCGATGCGCGTCGCCGCCACGGCCGACGCTTCCGCGAGCAGTGCTTCGGCGCGCGAATCGACGCGGTCGCGCCAGGCCACGTAGCCGAGCACGGCGGCGCCGACGATGACGACGGCGGCGATGGTGAACGTCGTTTCACGCCTGCGAGCCTCGACTGCCCCGCGCGCCTGCCGCGCCCAGACTGAGAGCTCGTTCTCTTTCAGATGATGTCGTTCAGCTCGTTTCATATCGAACGGATCATATCGTCTGGAGCTTGAGATCGCTAGATTGGTATAGTCACCCAGCCATGACCCCTGCCCCGCCGCCTGGAACACCGCGATTCTTCCGAATGACGCTCGGAGCGGTCTGTCTGGCCATATGGTTCGCCGGCGCCTGTGCTTCGGACGGGGCCGGCAAGCAACGCCTCTCGATCGCCACCGGAGGCACGGGAGGGGTGTTCTATCCCTACGGGGGGGGCATTGCCAAAGTCATCACCGAGTACGTCCCGAACGTAGAGGCAACCGCTGAGGTGACGGCGGCGTCGGTCGACAATCTGAAGTTTCTTCGCGATCAGAAAGCGGACCTGGCATTCACGACGGGCGACATGCTGGCCGACGCGGTCAACGGCACCGGTCCGTTCAAAGGTGCGAAAGTACCGCTCCGGACGCTTGCGGTGCTCTATGTCAACTACACGCACGTGGTGACGCTGGCGTCGAGGCCCATACGTACGTTGGGCGACCTGAAGGGCAAGGTGGTTTCGACCGGTTCTCCCGGCAGCGGCGGCGAGGTGACGGCATTTCGAGTTCTCGAATCCGTCGGCATCAATCCCGCGACCGATATCCAGAAACAGGGGCTCGGCGTCGCTCAGGCCGTCGAAGCCCTAAAGGACGGCAAGATTGACGCGTTCTTCTGGAGCGGCGGACTGCCGACTGCAGCCATTCTCGATCTGGCTCATACGCCAGGCATGACCATCCGGATGCTGTCCAACGACGCCGTGCTGCCCGCGCTGCAGCGATCCTATGGAACGTCCTTGTACTTCATCCGGAACGTCCCTATGGACACATACCCCGGTCTCGAAGGCGACGTGCCCGTCATCTCCGTGACAATCGTCCTCGCCGTGAACGAGAGCATGCCGGAGCAGCTCGCGTACGACCTGACGAGAACCCTGTTCGAGCATCAGACAGAGCTGGCCGCCATTCACCCTGAGGCGAAGAACCTCTCGCTCGAAACCGCGACCCAGGGGTCGCCCGCGCCCTTCCATGAAGGCGCCATCCGCTTCTACGTCGCGCAGAACGCCTGGCCACGTTGAATGCAACCGTAGCGCCCTCGGACCAGCTCGGCGACGCACTTGAACCTGAAGCGCCGGCGCGCCGGCTCTCCGGTGCGCCCCGCGCGCTTGCAACGCTGCTGACGGTGGCGCTCTCGGCGTACGCCCTGTACTGGGTCGTGGTCGTCATCCAGCCGCAAATCTACCGGGTGAGCTTCCTGCTGTTGGCGCTGGTGCTGTCCTTCATGCTTTACCCGGCCGTGAAGGGGCGCCGCGGAGGCGTCACGCTGGCTGACTGGGGCCTGATCGGGCTCACTGTCGGAGCGCTGATCTGGCCGCTCATCGATTTCGATCGATTTGTCTACCGCGCCGCTGAACCGACGACGCTCGACCTGGTGTGCGGAACGCTGACGATTGTGCTCGTGCTGGAGGCGACGCGCCGCACCGTTGGCTGGATTCTCCCCGTGTCAGCCGTCGGCTTCCTGCTGTACGCGCGCTTCGGCCCGCTGTTCGACTCGGTGGGGCTCGGGCTCTTCGCGCATCGTGGCTATCCGCTCGATCGGCTCGTTGGTTCGCTCTACATGAGCCTCGAGGGCATATTCGGAGTGCCGCTCGACGTGGCTGCCACGTACATCGTCTTGTTCACCATCTACGGGGCCGTGCTGCAATTCTCGGGTGCTGGGCGTTTCTTTCTCGACTGGGCGATGGCCCTGAGCAGTCGCTCGCAGAGCGGCGCCGGGCCCGGCCGGACGGTCACGATTGCCGGATTTCTTCTGGGAACCGTTTCGGGCAGCGGTGTCGCGACCACGGTCATGTTGGGCTCGGTGGCGTGGCCGATGCTGCGCAGCGCCGGATATCCTGCGGAGGTCGGCGGCGCGATTCTGTCGGCGAGCGGGATCGGCGCCATCCTGTCACCTCCGACGCTCGGCGCCGCCGCCTTCCTCATCGCCGAGTTCCTGCGGATTTCGTACCTGCAGGTGCTCGTCATGGCGACCGTGCCGACCTTGCTGTACTACCTTTCCATCTTCCTGATGATCGAAGCCGATTCGCGCAGGCTGGGAACCAGGCACGTGAACACGCACACGGCGTCGCTCGCCGAGCTGACGTGGAAGTACGGCTACAACTTCAGTTCGCTCGTCGCGATCGCGGTTTTCATGGTCATCGGCATGACCGCGTTTACGGCGGTGTTCTGGGCCACCGGCCTCGCCGTCGCCTTGAGCTTTCTGCGCCGGGAAACCGCTCTCAGGCCCGCCAGGCTCGTGCGGGCCCTTGAGGCAGGCGGGCAAGGCGTCCTTCCCGTAGCCGCGACCACCGCGACGGCCGGCATCATCGTCGGCATCGTCACCCTCACTGGGCTCGGCCTGAAAATCGCGGGCATCATCGTGGCGCTCGCAGGCGGGTCGCTGCCGTTGACGGTCGTCTATGCCGCGCTGGCCGTCTGGCTGCTCGGACTGGCGGTGCCGGTCACGGCCTCGTACATCATCGCGGCGGTGATGGTGGCTCCGGCGCTCACGCAGGTCGGCGTCGCCCCTGCCGCGGCGCACATGTTCATTTTCTACTACGCGGTGCTCTCGGAGGTCAGTCCTCCTACGGCGCTTTCGCCGTTCGCGGCGGCTGCGCTCACTGGAGGCAACCCGTTCCGGACGATGATGGTCACGTGGAAGTACACGCTACCGGCGTTCCTGGTGCCGTTCGTGTTCACGTTGCGCGCGGAGGGCATGGGAATTCTCCTGCAAGGATCGCTCATCATGATTCTGTG